>NZ_CP117452.1:5075000-5692500 GCF_030687895.1 Pseudomonas sp. FP198 | reverse complement strand
GCAGTGGGAGCCCACTTTGTTGGGTGACTGCGTACCTTTTGTATAATGGGTCAGCGACTTATTTTCAGTGGCGAGCTTAACCGAATAGGGGAGGCGTAGCGAAAGCGAGTCTTAATAGGGCGTCTAGTCGCTGGGAATAGACCCGAAACCGGGCGATCTATCCATGGGCAGGTTGAAGGTTAGGTAACACTGACTGGAGGACCGAACCGACTACCGTTGAAAAGTTAGCGGATGACCTGTGGATCGGAGTGAAAGGCTAATCAAGCTCGGAGATAGCTGGTTCTCCTCGAAAGCTATTTAGGTAGCGCCTCATGTATCACTGTAGGGGGTAGAGCACTGTTTCGGCTAGGGGGTCATCCCGACTTACCAAACCGATGCAAACTCCGAATACCTACAAGTGCCGAGCATGGGAGACACACGGCGGGTGCTAACGTCCGTCGTGAAAAGGGAAACAACCCAGACCGTCAGCTAAGGTCCCAAAGTTATGGTTAAGTGGGAAACGATGTGGGAAGGCTTAGACAGCTAGGAGGTTGGCTTAGAAGCAGCCACCCTTTAAAGAAAGCGTAATAGCTCACTAGTCGAGTCGGCCTGCGCGGAAGATGTAACGGGGCTCAAACCATACACCGAAGCTACGGGTATCACGTAAGTGATGCGGTAGAGGAGCGTTCTGTAAGCCTGTGAAGGTGAGTTGAGAAGCTTGCTGGAGGTATCAGAAGTGCGAATGCTGACATGAGTAACGACAATGGGTGTGAAAAACACCCACGCCGAAAGACCAAGGTTTCCTGCGCAACGTTAATCGACGCAGGGTTAGTCGGTCCCTAAGGCGAGGCTGAAAAGCGTAGTCGATGGAAAACAGGTTAATATTCCTGTACTTCTGGTTATTGCGATGGAGGGACGGAGAAGGCTAGGCCAGCTTGGCGTTGGTTGTCCAAGTTTAAGGTGGTAGGCTGAGATCTTAGGTAAATCCGGGATCTTAAGGCCGAGAGCTGATGACGAGTTACCCTTTGGGTGACGAAGTGGTTGATGCCATGCTTCCAAGAAAAGCTTCTAAGCTTCAGGTAACCAGGAACCGTACCCCAAACCGACACAGGTGGTTGGGTAGAGAATACCAAGGCGCTTGAGAGAACTCGGGTGAAGGAACTAGGCAAAATGGCACCGTAACTTCGGGAGAAGGTGCGCCGGTGAGGGTGAAGCACTTGCTGCGTAAGCCCACGCCGGTCGAAGATACCAGGCCGCTGCGACTGTTTATTAAAAACACAGCACTCTGCAAACACGAAAGTGGACGTATAGGGTGTGACGCCTGCCCGGTGCCGGAAGGTTAATTGATGGGGTTAGCTAACGCGAAGCTCTTGATCGAAGCCCCGGTAAACGGCGGCCGTAACTATAACGGTCCTAAGGTAGCGAAATTCCTTGTCGGGTAAGTTCCGACCTGCACGAATGGCGTAACGATGGCGGCGCTGTCTCCACCCGAGACTCAGTGAAATTGAAATCGCTGTGAAGATGCAGTGTATCCGCGGCTAGACGGAAAGACCCCGTGAACCTTTACTATAGCTTTGCACTGGACTTTGAATTTGCTTGTGTAGGATAGGTGGGAGGCTTTGAAGCGTGGACGCCAGTCTGCGTGGAGCCATCCTTGAAATACCACCCTGGCAACTTTGAGGTTCTAACTCAGGTCCGTTATCCGGATCGAGGACAGTGTATGGTGGGTAGTTTGACTGGGGCGGTCTCCTCCTAAAGAGTAACGGAGGAGTACGAAGGTGCGCTCAGACCGGTCGGAAATCGGTCGTAGAGTATAAAGGCAAAAGCGCGCTTGACTGCGAGACAGACACGTCGAGCAGGTACGAAAGTAGGTCTTAGTGATCCGGTGGTTCTGTATGGAAGGGCCATCGCTCAACGGATAAAAGGTACTCCGGGGATAACAGGCTGATACCGCCCAAGAGTTCATATCGACGGCGGTGTTTGGCACCTCGATGTCGGCTCATCACATCCTGGGGCTGAAGCCGGTCCCAAGGGTATGGCTGTTCGCCATTTAAAGTGGTACGCGAGCTGGGTTTAGAACGTCGTGAGACAGTTCGGTCCCTATCTGCCGTGGACGTTTGAGATTTGAGAGGGGCTGCTCCTAGTACGAGAGGACCGGGTGGACGAACCTCTGGTGTTCCGGTTGTCACGCCAGTGGCATTGCCGGGTAGCTATGTTCGGAAAAGATAACCGCTGAAAGCATCTAAGCGGGAAACTTGCCTCAAGATGAGATCTCACTGGGACCTTGAGTCCCCTGAAGGGCCGTCGAAGACTACGACGTTGATAGGCAGGGTGTGTAAGCGCTGTGAGGCGTTGAGCTAACCTGTACTAATTGCCCGTGAGGCTTGACCATATAACACCCAAGCAATCTGTAGACTCGAAAGAGGCCAGATTGCGGTGTGTGAAGACGAAATGAACCGAAAGTTCGAGTCAAACCCACAAACTATCGCATACCCATTCGCTGGAACGTGACCGTAAGGCACGCGCTGGCTACCGAATTTCTTGACGACCATAGAGCATTGGAACCACCTGATCCCATCCCGAACTCAGAAGTGAAACGATGCATCGCCGATGGTAGTGTGGGGTTTCCCCATGTGAGAGTAGGTCATCGTCAAGATTAAATTCCGAAACCCCTATCTGCTGATGCAGGTAGGGGTTTTGTTTTTAGTAGAAGTCTTCGATTTTCACCGACACGTTGTTCCTGAACGGGTTGGTTACCGAATTTCTTGACGACCATAGAGCATTGGAACCACCTGATCCCATCCCGAACTCAGAAGTGAAACGATGCATCGCCGATGGTAGTGTGGGGTTTCCCCATGTGAGAGTAGGTCATCGTCAAGATTGAATTCCAGAACCCCTGTCTGCCAACGCAGACAGGGGTTTTGTCGTTTTTGGAGCCGATAATCGGATCGCCGTCCTAATTGACGCCACCCCCCGGCAAACCCCCAGGCCGTTGCTATGCTTTGGTTGTCGGGCCGTTGGCAGCAACAGCCCGCGACGTGACTGGTCATGGGGATTCCAATAATGAAAAACCCTTATGCTCCCGGCTTCTGGTGCGCTGTCGCGGCCTTGGTGCTGCTTTCGGCCACCTACTTCTATGGCGTCATGCTGACTCACCATATCGACAAGGCACTGATTTTCCTGGATAGCGCGGCTGCGCTGATCGGTGTCATTTCTGTCGCAATCGTCGCCTGGGCGTCTCTCCAAGGCCAGCGCATCAAGAAGAAGCAGCTTGTGCAGGGCAAGACACTGGTCTTGATCTGGGATACCAAGGTTGCGCTGCGCCGGGTTGAAACGGTATTCGACCGTTATTTCTGGGGCAGCTATTGGCAGCCTGGACGCACGTTTCAGGAAGTCATGGGTGAGCTCACCGGTACTCCGCTGGAGAAAAGCCTCGAGGCCCTGAAAACTCAATGCGCCGCCTTGGACAAACAAGTCGCGCAAGACGACTGGCATTGGCTCAACAATGCCCGCGAGCTGTGCAATGTGGCCAACGCGATGGCTCGGGAGCGCTATCAATTGGACTTCTACGATGGGCGTGACGACTCATCGGGTGCGGCAGTAATCAATCGGGATTTCGAAGTGTTGGTCTACACCTGGACAGCACGCCTCAAGACCTTCGATCATCAACTTGACGAGATCGAAGTCGAATATTCGTAGACCATTTCTCAAGAACACGCTTTTTCCCCTTTAAACATTGGGCTTGCTGACTTGCCTGATGCTAATCTCCCCACCACTTTTATCGCGTCGTACCACAGCCCTTTGCGGGTCAAGGAAGACGACTCTTTTCAACCATGGAACACGATCGGATCACTCATGAACAAATCAGCAAGCGTACTTCTGGGAATCGTTGTGGTTGTGGGTGCAATCAGTGCGGGTGGCGCCTGGTATACCGGCACCAAGCTTGAAGGCGTACTGCAAACCGCTATTGCCGACAGCAACAAGCAACTGCAAACGGCTTTGGCGGGTTCCAATGGCACCGCTTCGATTGAACTGGTCTCCCTGGACCGTGGCACCTTCAGCAGTACCGCCCGTTATCGTCTCAAGGGTGAAGGCGAAATGTTCGGCGGCGAACCGGTCGAGCTGCTGTTCGTCGACAACATCGAACACGGTCCACTGCCATTCTCGCGCCTGATGACGCTCAAATGGTTGCCGGTCATGGCCACCAGCCACACCGAACTGGAGCGGACTCCGCTGACCGAAAAGTGGTTCGTTGCCGCCAAGGATAAATCGCCTCTCAAAGGCGTCTTCAATCTCGGTTACGATCAATCCACCAACGGCACGTTCGAACTGCTGCCTCTGGATACCAAGCTGGATGACCAATCCCAACTGATCTTCTCCGGCCTGAAAATCGATGTAGCCGCCAGCGCCCAGGCTGAGAAGATCAAGGCCGACGGCTATATGGACAGCTTCAAGTTGACCACCGTCGCCGAAGATCAGACGCCGGTTCAGGTAGAGTTCAGTGGCCTGACATTGGCCAGCAACCTGACCAAGAGCACCTATGGGTACTACAAGGGCGACAACACCCTGTTGCTGAGCAACAGCAAGACCACCTTCGGCGAGCCGAAATCGGTATTGGGCCTGAAAAACTTCGAGATGAAGAACAACAGCTCTGAGAACGGCACCAGTGCTTCGGGACGCGCTGATTACAAGATCGGCGAGTTGTCGTTCAACGACAAGGTCATCGGTTCTGCACAGATGGCGGTCAGCCTGAAGAACCTGGACATCCCTGCCACCATGTCGCTGATGCAGGTCTACCAGGCCAAGCTGCAACCCTACGAAAAGGCAGCTGCCGAGGCCGCTGAAGCGGGCGAGCCGGCTCCAGAGCTGAACCTCACCGAGGCAGAAGAAGCGCAGGTCAAAGCCGACCTGGAAAAACTCCTGGCTGGCGCCCCGCAAGTGGCACTGGAGAACCTCTCGTTCAATACCGCTAACGGCGAAAGCCGCGCCAGCCTGGTTGTCGATCTGGCCAAGCCGCAATCCATGGACCTGCCACCCGATGAGCTGGGCCGCCAGTTGCTCGCTCTGCTGGACTTCAAGGTGAAGGTTTCCAAGCCAATGCTGGTGGATCTCCTGACCGTGCAAGCGCAGATGGAAGGCCAGACCGACGAAAAACTGATCGCCGACCAGGCGACTGCCACCAGCGATATGTTCAGCGCCATGGCTGTAGGCACGGAGTTGGCGAAGCTTGAAGGCAATGATGTGGTCACCAATCTGCACTACGCCAACAATCAGGTCGATTTCAACGGCCAGAAGATGACCGTTGAACAGTTCACCGCGTTTGTGATGAACAAGCTGGGCGGCGGCGTCGCTATTCAGTAACCCGTCCCAGGCAACATCTGAAAACCGGTCCGTGCCCTGTGCACGGGCCGGTTTTTTTTGTCCGTTGAAAATGCCGCGCTGAAATCTGCATGGATTCTGAAGAATTATGGCGATCTGGAAGATGACCCGCCACGGAGTGCAAAACTAGGCCCGTTAGAGCTTGGCTGGGTTCCTTTGATCCGGCCTTCTGTTTGATGGGCAAGGGGGCACTGCGACCCGGCTGGCCATGTAAGGATGCTGACGAATGCCGCGTACTGTGGGTCCTCTTATTCAATTCGGTTTGCGCCCGTTGTTTCGCGTCGCGCTGTGCGGCCAATTGTGCTGGTCGGTGGCGGCGTTTGCCGATACCGCTTATGACCAGATGGTGCTCGACGCCCGCGCGGGGCACTATACGCCCGCGTTGTCCGTATTGCGCCAGGTGCCGGTTGGCCAGGCCAGCACCGCACAGATCAGTGACCATCTGCAGATCGCCAGTTGGGCCGGTCTTGATGCCGAGGTGGTGAAGGTCTACGAAACCCAGGGCCGCTTCCGCGACCTTCCGGTTCAGGCGCTGACCGCAGCTGCTCGCTCCTATCGCAACCTCAAGCGCTGGGATCCGGCGGTCGAGTTGCATCGCCGGGCGTTGGCGATCGATCCGCAAAATCCCGATCTGCAACTAGGCCTGGCCTTGACCCAGGCCGATGCCGGCAAGCCAGATGAAGCCGTCAGCCGCGCGAGGGCCCTCGTTGCCGCCAAGCCAGAAGATCCGATGCGCCGGTTGGCCTTGGGCTATGCGCTGACGCGTGCGGACAATCCCCACGAAGCGCTTTTCGAATACGACCAGGCGTTCACCCGTGCCGGCAGCAACAAGCGTGAAGTCGCCCGCGAGTACGTCTACGCCCTGCAACGCGCCCGTTTGCCTGAGCCGGCCCTGCGCCTGGCCCGGCTTCAGCCCGGCCTGATCGAGCGTGGCGTGCAGCGCAGGCTCGAAGGCGATGTGGCGGCCGAGCGGGTGCGTCTGGCGGATATGGCCAGTCGCAGCGAAACAGAACGTTTTGTCATTGCCGATCGCGCACTGGCGGACTACGACAAACTGCTCGCCACCTGGACTCCGGTGGCCGAGGCCCACGATGATGTCTTGCGCTGGCGGATCGACCGCATGGGCGCCCTCAACGCCCGGGCTCGCCGGGCCGAGGTGATCGCCGAGTACCAGAAGCTGGTCGCTGAAGGGGTCAGCATTCCAACCTACGCGTTGCGCTGGGTGGCGTCTTCCTATCTGGAGCAACGTGAACCGGAGATTGCCGTCGATCTGTATCGCCGCGTGCTGATTGCACCAGATGCAGATCCTGCGGACCGCTTCGAAGACAGCACTGCGCTCTACTACGCCTTGCTGGAAAGCGAAAAATCCGAGGAAGCCCGCGCACTGGCCGAAGACCTGGCGAAAGCACAGCCGGCCCGCGTGGAACTCAAGGGGCTGCCGATCGGCAATCCCAACGACGAGTGGATGGACGCGCAGCTTCTGGCCGCTCAAGCAGGTACCTACGGCGCCGATCTGCCTACCGCCGAGGCGCGCCTGGACGCTCTGGTCTACCACGGGCCCGGCAATATCGGCTTGCGCCTGGCCCAGGCCGATTTGTACCAGGCACGTGAATGGCCGCGACGTTCGGAAAGCCTGCTCAAGGAAGTCGAGGCCACGACGCCGCGCAATCGCGACTTGGAAGTCGCCCAGGCCCGCGCCGCCATGGATCTGCAGGAATGGCGGCAAATGGATGCGCTTACCGATGACGTCGTCGCCCGCTATCCCGAGAACGCTCACGTCAAGCGCCTGCAACGCCAGCGTGACGTCCATGACATGGCTGAACTGCGCATCGAAGCCTACACCGGCAAGAGCTACGGTGGCGGCAATGGCGACGCTGGCGCGGTGACCGGCAGCCGCGATTTTGGTATCGAGACCTTGCTCTACAGCCCGCCCATCGATGAAGACTGGCGGCTGTTCGGCGGTGCCGGATACGCAACCGGCGACTTCGAGGAAGGCACCGGCCACCATCGCTGGCAGCGCCTGGGAGTGGAGCGGCGTACCCGCGACATGACTCTGGAGGCGGAAATCTCCAACCATTCGTATGGTTCCGGTGACAAACAGGGCGCGCGAGTTGCCGTGGCCCGGGACATCAATGATCACTGGCAGTACGGCGGCAGCCTGGACTACCTCTCGGCCAACACTCCGTTGCGGGCTCTCAACAGCGGGATTCGCGCCAATGGTGGAAGCGGTTTCGTCCGCTGGCGTGCCAATGAAAGCCGCGAGTGGCGGCTGGCTGTCAGCCCGTCCCACTTCAGCGATGGCAACAACCGCCTCGAGACCTTGCTGACTGGCCGCGAAGGCATCTACAGCGCTCCGAGGCTACAAGTGGAGCTGGGCCTGGAAGTCGGTGCCAGTCGTAACAGCGGCTCCAATGAAGTGCCGTACTTCAACCCGAAATCGGACTTCAGCGTCATGCCGACCGTGAGCGCCAATCATGTGCTGTATCGCCGCTACGAAACCACCTGGAGCCAGCAATTCCAGGCCGGTGCCGGCACTTACAGCCAGAGTGACTACAGCACCGGCGCCATGGGGTTGCTCAGCTACGGCCAGCGTCTGCTCTGGAACGATGTGCTTGAAGCCGGGGCCGCGCTGAGCTGGCTCAACCGCCCTTACGACGGCGATCGTGAAAGCGATCTGCGCCTGCTTGTAGACCTCACCTACCGCTTCTAGAAGAGTTTGAAAATGCCCGTCATTTCGCGATTCATCCTTCTGCTGGGAGTCTTGCTGATCAGCGCTTGTGCCCAGCAGGCCCCGGCATTTGCCCCGCCTTCGCAACGGCCGCTGATGGCCAACGATGCGCCATGGCCGAAAAACCACGTGCTGGGTATCGCCTACCACGACGTCGAAGACCGCGACCCCGACCAAGCCTTGGTGGCCGTGCGCACCGAGCGCCTGATCGAGCAATTGGCCTGGCTGCGGGAAAACAATTACCAGCCGGTCACGATCGACCAGATCATCGCTGCCCGCAACGGCGGCCCAGAACTGCCACCGCGTGCGGTAATGCTGAGTTTCGACGACGGCTACTCCAGTTTCTACACCCGCGTCATGCCCATCCTGCGCGCCTATAACTGGCCGGCCATCCTCGCCCCGGTTGGCAGCTGGATCGATACGCCGCTGAATCAACCGGTGGATTTTGCCGGCGTGCCGCGCAAGCGTTCCGAGTTCCTGACCTGGGAGCAGATTCGCGAGGTATCGAAATCGGGCCTGGTGGAAATCGCCGCCCACACCGATGCCAATCACAAAGGCGTACTCGCCAACCCGCAAGGCAACCAGCAGCCGGCGGCGACCACGCGGCGCTACGATCCGGCTACCGGTCGTTATGAAGCCGAGGCCGATTTCCAGGCGCGTCTGCGCAAAGACGTGACGGCCATCTCCGAGAAGATCCGCAAGGTTACCGGCTACAGTCCGCGCGTCTGGGTCTGGCCATACGGCGAGGCGGATGGTACAGCGTTGCAGGTGATTGGCAGCCAGGGCTACCAGATGGCCCTGACCCTGGAAGATGGTCTCGACAGCCTCGATAACCTGATGAGCGGCCCGCGCTTCCTGGTAGCCTCCGATCCGGACGGCGCTCACTTCGCCGAAAGCATCGTATCGGTGCAGACCATGGACCCGATGCGGGTGGTCCACGTCGACCTGGATTACGTCTACGATCCTGACCCTGTGCAGCAGGAGGCCAACGTCGGCAAGCTGGTCCAGCGTGTCTACGATCTGGGCGCCAACACCGTCTTCCTGCAAGCTTTTGCCGACCCGAAGGGCGATGGCCTGGTCCATTCGCTGTACTTCCCCAATCGGCACCTGCCGGTACGCGCCGATCTGTTCGATCGGGTCGCATGGCAATTGCGCACCCGGGCCAACGTGAAGGTGTATGCCTGGATGCCGGTGCTCAGTTTTGCCCTGGACCCGAAGTTGCCGCGTGTACAGCGCTGGGATCCTGAAACCGGCAAGATTGGCGTCGCCCCGGACCAGTACGTACGCCTGTCGCCCTTCGACCCCAACGTGCGCAAGGTCATCGGCGAAATCTACCAAGACCTGGCGCGGATGAGCTCGGTGGACGGCGTTCTGTACCATGACGACGCGGTGTTCTCCGACTTCGAGGATGCCGGCCCAGCCGCGATGAAAGTCTATGCGGCCAACGGCTTGCCAACCTCCATCGCCGCCCTGCGCGACGACCCGGCGGCCATGCAGCGCTGGACCCGTTTCAAGAGCCGCTACCTGATCGACTTCACCGCTGAACTCACGGCCAAGGTTCGGGCAATTCGTGGTCCGGAGGTGCGCACGGCGCGCAATATCTTTGCCGAGCCGATGCTCAACCCGCAGAGCGAGGCCTGGTTCGCCCAGAACCTCGATGACTTCCTCGGCGCCTACGATTGGACGGCTCCGATGGCCATGCCATTGATGGAAAAGCAGACCCGCGAGCAATCCGGGCCCTGGCTCGAACGGCTGGTGGAAACCGTCAAGGCTCGCCCCGGTGCGCTCAAGCGCACGGTATTCGAACTGCAAGCGCGCGACTGGCACAGCAAGCCGGTGGCCGATATCGAAGGCGAACAACTGGCCGACTGGATGGGGCGTCTCAAGCGCCAGGGCGTGACCAGTTTCGGCTACTACCCGGACAACTTCATCGAAGACCAGCCCGCCGTGAAAGCCGTGCGGCCTGCGCTCTCCAACAAATGGAATCGTTGACATGCTCGACAGACTGCTCGCCGTCCTGGTGCTGGCGATCGTCCTTGGGGTGCCCCTGGGCCTGATCTTCCTGGTCACCGGGCAATTCCTGATGGACTTCGTGTTCTTCTACCCGTTGTTCATGTCCGGACTGTGGATCGCCGGTGGCCTGTATTTCTGGCTGCACTGGGAGCGTCACTGGCCGTGGAAAGACGACACCTTGCCGCCGCCCCTGGCCGGCGAACCGCTGATCAGCATCCTGATCCCGTGCTTCAACGAAGGCGACAACGTTGCCGACACGATTCACGCAGCGCTGGGCCAGCACTACCCGAACATCGAGGTGATCGCCATCAACGACGGCTCCAAGGACAACACCGCCGAGGTGCTGGACCGACTGGCCGCCGAAGACCCGCGCTTGCGTGTGCTGCACCTGGCGGAAAACCAGGGCAAGGCCGTGGCCCTGCGCATGGGCGCCATCGCCGCGCGCAGCGAATACCTGGTGTGCATTGACGGCGACGCGCTGCTGGCACCGAATACCTGCGCCTATCTGGTGGCGCCGATGCTCGACAACGCCCGCCTCGGCGCGGTGACAGGCAACCCGCGCATTCGCACCCGTTCAACCTTGGTGGGTCGGGTCCAGGTCGGTGAGTTTTCCTCGATCATCGGCTTGATCAAGCGTACCCAGCGGGTCTTCGGACGGATCTTCACCGTGTCCGGCGTGATCGTCGCCTTCCGTCGCACGGCGCTGCACCGGGTCGGTTATTGGAGCCCGGACATGATCACCGAAGACATCGACATCAGCTGGAAGCTGCAACTGGACCACTGGAGCATCTTCTACGAACCCCGTGCGTTGTGCTGGATCCTCATGCCCGAAACCTTGCGCGGCCTGTGGCGGCAACGGCTGCGCTGGGCCCAGGGCGGTGCCGAAGTGCTGTTCAAGAACATCCGCGGCATCTGGCAATACCGCCACCGTTACCTGTGGCCGCTGCTGTTCGAATACTGCTTGTCCACCGGTTGGGCGTTCACCTTCCTGCTGTCGGTGATTTTCTGGGGCGCCGGCAAATTCATCGAGATGCCCGCCGCCATCGCGGTGGACCACCTCATGCCGCCGGCCTTCACCGGGCTGTTGCTGGCGGTGGTGTGCCTGATGCAATTCGCGGTGAGCATCCTGATCGACCGTCGCTACGAAAAAGGCCTGTGGCACATCATGTTCTGGGTGGTCTGGTACCCGTTGGTGTTCTGGTTGATCAGCCTGTTCACCACCCTGGTGAGTTTCCCCAAGGTGCTGTTCGGGCAGCATCAGAAACGTGCGCGCTGGGTCAGCCCGGATCGCGGGATCAAGCCGTTCGATGACGAAGAAGAGGAAGTGATCCGATGAAAATTATCAGGACCCGGCAGCGGCCTTTTCTGGTGGTCATCGATGTGCTTTTTACCGTGCTGGCGTGGGTCGGGCTGTTGTATCTGCTGGTCAACGGGCTCTGGCCGTTGTTCGACAGCCATGCTGGCCCGCGCCTGGGCGGTTCGCTGTTCGATACCCTGGGAACCTTGCAGATCTATGGCTGGATCGCGCTGGTCAACGCCATCATCCTGATTACCTGGGCGCGATATCAACAGCGCAAGAGCCGCAGCTTCGCCCAGCGTCGGCTGCCGAGGCCTGCGGTGGATGACCAAGGCCTGAGCGCAAGTTTCAAGCTGACTGACGAGCGACTGGAAACGCTGCGCCAGCCTGGCTCGAAAATCATTCATAACAATCCGGATGGCGACATCAGCCACGTAGTGCCGCACTTCCATCTGCTGAGCCCGGATTTGCAACCGCCGCCCCTGGCACCGCTGGACCGGCCGCAGGTGATTCATCTGCCGGCTGATCATTCTGCGTAGTCAACGCAAGACACTTGTGGGAGCGAGCTTGCTCGCGATAGCGGCATGTCAGGCAACAGTGGTGCCGACTGATCGGGCGCCATCGCGAGCAAGCTCGCTCCCACAGGTTTTCTATTGTCTTTAATTAGAGACGCTACACCGAAAAATCCCGGACCAACCGCCAGGCCTCATCCACCGGCAGCGGTTGTTTCATGCGCTGGGCCAGCGCCGCCATGGCCCGGCCTTCATCGCAGGCCACGACTGCGGCAACGAGACCGTCCTTGCCGAGCAGAGCGATGAACGGAGGATGCTCAGGCGTGCCCTTGAATTGCACCTCGTCCCATTCCTCGGCATGACCGAGGTAGTCGTAGCGTTTGCCGAAGTGGTACGTCCAGAAGAACGGCACATCCAGGTAGTGTTCTTCACCGCCGAGCATGTTCGTCGCGGCGATGCGTGCCTGTTGCTGGGCCAGGCGCCAATGTTCGATGCGCCGGGGCTGGCCGTTGAGGGGAAAGGTGGCGATATCGCCAACGGCCCAGACGTGATCGGCCACGCGCATGCCGTCGTCAGCGATCAATGATTGATCTTTTTCCTGCGGCAGATCGGCGAACGGCTCGGTCGCCGGGCGCACGCCGACACCGATGATGACCAGGTCCGCCGCGAAACGCTGACCGTTATCCAGCACCACGGCTTCGACTTTTTCCGCACCTTCGATCCGCGCCGCTTCGCCCTCGCTGTGATAGACCACACCATTGGCCCTGTGTCGGGCCAGGATCGCCTTGCCGATGCTGTCGCCAAACTGCGCAGCGAACGGGACCGGGTGGCGGGCCAGGACGGTCACGCTCAGTTCACGCTTGCGCAGGGACGAGGCGACTTCCATGGCGATGAAGCTGTCGCCGATAATCACCGCTCGCTGCCCCGGCTGGGCACGGTCGAGGATCTGCCGGGTATCGGCCAAAGAGCGCAGGGTGAACACATTGGGCAAGTCGAGGCCCGGCATGTCTGGCGTCCTGGGCACTCCACCGGTGGCGATGAGCAGTGCGTCATAGTCCAGGCGTTGACCGTCGGCGAGATGAATCTGGCGCGCGCTGATGTCGAGCCCGGCCACTTCGCCGTTGCGCCTTTCGATGCGTTGCCGGATGAAATAGGTTTCATCGCGCAAGGGCGGCGTCTTTTCCGCGGCCATGTCGCCGGCCAATACGTATTTGCTCAGTACGGTGCGGTCATAACCGGCCTCGGCTTCGCGGTCGATCATCTGGATCCGGCCACCGAAACCCTTCTCGCGCAGCGCCGCCGCGCAAGCCGTGCCGGCCGCTCCGGCGCCGACGATGACAAAGGTGCGCGGGTCATCGGCGGGAGGGATTTTTTCGGCTGGCAGTGGTTGCTCATCGACCCATACTTCATCGCCTCGCACCTCGACGTGATAACGCTGCAGGCTGTCGAGGGCCGGCGGCTCGCACAGGGCGCCGTCTTCGGCACGGAACGCGGCCTTGTGCCACGGGCAGATCAGCCTGCCGTGGCATACCGCGCCCTCGGCCAGCGGCGCCCCGGCATGCGGGCATTTGCCTTGGAAGGCTCGGACCTGTCCGCCAGCCCGCAGCAGCAGGATGGGTGTTTCGTTGAGGGTCACTTCGAGGCCGCGGTCCTCTCGCACATCAGCGAGGCGGGCGACTTGATGCATGGGCATGGTCGTTCTCCGACAGGCGTTTCCCGTTCGAGTCAGGGGAGTGCAACGAGGTTCAGCATAATTGTCACTGCAACCGGGCTGGCGCTGCGGCTATAGTTCGCAGGCCGTCCATGGCCTGAATCGAATTAAGGTGCCCGGTATGACTCGATTGACCTCCCTTTCCTCCTGGCTCGCGGCCGTCACCCTCGTGCTGTGCGCGCAAGGGGTTGTCCAGGCCGAAGAGCGTTTCACCCTGAGCATTCCCGGTGTGTCGGACGACCGCCTCTTCACTGCCGCCGCCGCGAGTGACGCGAACACCTGCGGCGGCAAGAATATTTCTCCGGCGCTGAGCTGGAACGCTGGCCCGCCTGGCACCCTCAGCTATGCCATCGTCATGCTCGATCCCGACGGCCAGCGCGGGCAGGGCGTCGACCACTGGGTCCATTACGGGATCAAGGCCAGCACCCGACAGATCCCGGCGGGCGCGGGCACCAAATCCACCCTGGAAGGCATGAGCGGCATCAACAGCAAGAACACTCACGGCTACATCGGTCCGTGCCCACCCGTTGGCGACAGCGCTCATCACTACCTGATCCAGATATTCGCCCTGGACCTGCCACCCGACGCATTGCCCGCCGGCCTCACACGCGCCCAGTTGATGGAAAAACTCAAAGGCCACGTACTGCGCAACAGCAGCGTGGTGCGCCGCTACCACCGCTGAGCGGCCGCCCCAATCGTCACGTAAGTTGGCATCGAGCGCCAAAAGCGAGCACTATCGGCGCCTGTTCACTCATACCGGAGGATGGCGATGACGCAGAAAACCGACGGCATCGCCCGCCTCAAGAACTGCCCCACCAAGGGCGACGAAATACGCCGGGCCATCGCCCAGAGCCGCAAGGATTTTCTGCCTGCTGACGAGGCCGTAGACGCCCAGCCAGGCCAACCGTCGGCGCAGCCCGTGGACAAGGGTCCCGCTGTCTGAACCGGCGCTTTCTTCCAACCATTTCTCCAAACATGCCTATGACTGCCACCCATCATCTGCCAGGCGCACGGCTCAGCCGCTCCGACTACAAGACCCTGGGCCTCGCCGCCCTCGGCGGCGCGCTGGAAATCTACGACTTCATCATTTTCGTTTTTTTCGCCCTGACCCTCAGCCAACTGTTCTTCCCGCCGGAAATGCCTGAGTGGCTGCGCCTGCTGCAGAGCTTCGGGATTTTTGCCACCGGCTATCTGGCGCGTCCCCTGGGCGGGATACTCATGGCGCACTTTGCCGACCGGCTGGGGCGCAAACGGGTGTTCAGCCTGAGCATCCTGATGATGGCGTTGCCGTGTCTGCTCATCGGCGTGATGCCGACCTACGCGCAAATCGGCTATTTCGCCCCATTGCTGTTGTTGGCGTTGCGCATCCTGCAAGGCGCGGCGGTGGGCGGGGAGGTGCCGAGTGCCTGGGTGTTCGTGGCCGAACACGCGCCGTTGCGGCATCGCGGCTATGCCTTGGGCTTTCTCCAGGCGGGCTTGACCTTCGGCTACTTGCTCGGCGCCTTGACCGCCACGGCGCTGGCGCGGATCTTCACCCCGACCGAAATCCTCGACTACGCGTGGCGCTTGCCGTTCCTGCTGGGCGGGGTCTTCGGCGTGATCGGCGTCTGGCTGCGCCGCTGGTTGAGCGAAACGCCGATCTTCATGGCCCTGCAAGCCAATCGCGAAGGCGCGGCGGAACTGCCGCTACGCACGGTGCTGCGCGACTATCGGCATGCCTTGCTGCCCGCCGCCATTCTGACCTGCGTACTGACTTCCGCCGTGGTGGTCTTTGTGGTCATCACCCCGACCGTCATGCAAAAAAGCTTCGGCCTGACCCCCAGCCACACATTTGCCCTGAGCAGCCTCGGCATCGTTTTCCTGAACATCGGCTGCGTCCTGGCCGGCCTCGTCGTCGACCGCATCGGCGCCTGGCGCACCGTCTTGCTCTACAGCCTGCTGTTGCCGCTGGGCATCGCCGTGCTCTATGCCAGCCTGATCAGCGGGAGCGACTGGCTGGGCCTGGCCTACGCCGTGGCCGGCCTGGGTTGCGGCGTGGTCGGCGCGGTGCCTTCGGTGATGGTCAGCCTGTTCCCGCCAAAGATTCGCGTGTCCGGTATCTCCTTCACCTACAACATCGCTTATGCACTCTGGGCCAGCATGACGCCGTTGTTGTTGATTGCGCTGGTGCCGTGGAGCCCGTGGGTTTGCGTGGCGTATTGCGTGGTGATGGGCGCGGTGGGCGTGGGGGCGGCGGCTTATTTTCCGGGAAGGCATGCAAAAATCCTGCGGCCCTCTTTGGCCTGTGAGTCCTGATCCTGCACCGCGCGAACAAGAAAAAACGCTTGAGAATCCCACCGTCGCCCTTAAAATGGCGCCACCATTTTGGCATCACTTCTTTCAGGGACGAATCTCATGCGCGTTTTTGCCACCCTCCTGGCCCTCTTCCTTATGGCGGGCTGCGCCTCCAAGCCGGATTACTACATTTCTCCTGCGCCAGTGGCTATCCCCAAAACCGCCACATACTGGATCGACACGTTCAACGTCGAGGTCGCCGGCAAGAACGAACGTTTCCTGCCCGACGAAAAAGTCCGTGACAAGCTGCACACCGACCTGATCGTGCGCTTGCTCGACGGCAATCGCTACGCCTCCAGCAAGGAAAGCGCTGACTACCTGCTGGATATCAACGCCGTCTACGCCCGCCGTATCCAGGACACCCAGGGTGGCTTGATGAACAGTATCGTTGCCGACGGTACGTACCTTGCCAGTGTCGATTTTAGCTACCAAGTCCAGGTGAAGAAGGCCGGCGCCGAGGTGCTGCATTTTGCCCAGGCTCGCGAAGGGCTGATGCCGGCTGGCGCGATCGGGCAGTTCCACGCCATGAAAGGCATCGCTGGTGCCCTCACGAAACGAGGCAATTCCGATGTCGAGGAGTACTACACCAGCCAGTTGAGCCGTTTCATCGCCGATGACCTGCGGGCCATTCCGTCTCGCTGAGGCTAATTGCCGCCGCTGAGAGGACAAGTGCCTAGAAAATTTTCTGGTCGTTAACCCGAACCACTGATCTCTTGCGTCTGACCTTGTGAACGGATCATCCACTCACGAGGTTCAGCCCATGTCCCGTCCGCTTTCGTATATACGTCCTGCCACCCAGGGCTTTGCCGTCACCCTGCTGGTGGCTTTGGCCGGCTGTGGGATGTCTTCGTCCCGTGAGGCTGCCAAGTCGGCGGAACCGGTGGCGGCGGCGCCCATCGTCGCGCCGCAAGGGGAGATCGCCTACGTGCGCCAGCCTGTGGCCAAGCGCATGGCCGCTCCGGCCTCAATGCCTGCGCCGATGGGCGATGTTATTTCCAATGATTACCGCAGCGAGCCGCGCGAACAGTACGAGAAGCTGCCGGAAAATCCTGTCCACAGCGTCGCCGAGACACCGGTCTCGACCTTCAGTGTGGATGTCGATACCGGCAGCTATGCCAACGTGCGACGTTTCCTCAACCAAGGCAACTTGCCACCCGAGGGCGCTGTGCGATTGGAGGAAATGGTCAACTACTTTCCTTACCACTACGCGTTGCCCACCGACGGTTCGCCCTTTGGCGTGACCACCGAAATCGCGCCATCGCCCTGGAATCCCCACACCCGTTTGTTACGCGTTGGCATCAAGGCGTCTGACCGCGCCGTCTCAGACCTGGCCCCGGCCAACCTGGTATTTCTGGTGGATGTGTCCGGCTCGATGAACCGTCGCGAAGGCCTGCCGCTGGTCAAGAGCACGCTGAAATTGCTGGTGGACCAATTGCGCGATCAGGACCGGGTGTCCCTGGTGGTCTATGCCGGTGAGTCGCGGGTAGTGCTCAAGCCTACCTCGGGTAGCGACAAGGTGAAGATCCGCAACGCCATCGATCAACTGAGTGCAGGCGGTTCCACTGCCGGCGCCTCGGGCATCGAGCTGGCCTACCAGATGGCTCGGGAAAGTTTTATCGACAAAGGCATCAACCGCATCCTGCTGGCCACCGATGGTGACTTCAACGTCGGCATCAGTGATTTCGACAGCCTCAAGCAGATGGCCGTGGATCAGCGCAAAAGCGGCGTTTCCCTGACGACACTGGGCTTCGGTGTGGATAACTACAACGAACACCTGATGGAGCAACTGGCTGACGCCGGTGACGGTAACTACGCGTACATCGACAACCTGCTCGAAGCGCGCAAGGTCCTGGTGGACCAGCTCAGCTCCACCCTGGCGGTGGTAGCGCGAGACGTGAAGTTGCAGGTGGAGTTCAACCCCGCCCAGGTCAGCGAATATCGACTGCTGGGTTATGAGAACCGCGCGTTGAAACGTGAGGATTTCAGCAACGACAAGGTCGACGCAGGCGAGATCGGCGCTGGGCATACCGTGACCGCGCTGTATGAAATTGTCCCGAAAGGAGAGGAGGGCTGGTTGGAGCCGCTGCGTTATGGGAACGCGCCCAAGGCGGACGGCAAGTCCGGCGAACTGGCGATGTTGCGCGTACGCTACAAACCGGCGGAAGGCGGTAGCAGCCGGTTGATCGAACATCCTATTGCCCTCTTACCGCGCAATGACAAGCCCAGCGATGACCTGCGTTTCTCCGCCGCCGTGGCGGCCTTCGCCCAACAGCTCAAGGGCGATGGACGCTACACTGGGCAGATGACCTTGAAGGATACCGCGCAGTTGGCGCGCTCGGCCCGCGGTGACGATCCGTTCGGGCTGCGTGCCGAGTTCGTGCAACTGGTGGAGCTGGCCCAGAGCCTCGAACCTGCGGCCAAACGCTGATCCCGGCCACAATGGGGATCAACTGTGGGAGCGAGCTCGCGATGGCGGTGTACCAGTCACATCAATGCCGACTGGACCGACACTATCGCGAGCAAGCTCGCTCCCACAGGCTTCCCCTGTCGTCGCCAGGACCGTGTTGCAATGACAAAGGAGTTCGTCATCGAAATGCCCGCTGCGCTTGATTCTCCCAGCGACGAATCGCTGCTGGCCCGCTATCGCGAAGGCGACGGGGCTTGTTTCGAAGCCCTGTACGCCCGCCATCGGCAAGGGCTTTATCGTTTTCTGGTGTCCTTGAGCAACAAGGCCGAACTGGCCGAGGAAATTTTCCAGGACACCTGGCTCAGCCTGATCCGCAGCACCACTCAGCCACAAGGCCGGGCGAGTTTTCGTACATGGTTGTTCCAGATTGCCCGTAACCGCTTGATCGACCACTGGCGCAAGCACGGCGTCCACAATCCGCTGCACGACAGCTATGACGAGCAGCTTCATGTCCAGCCCGACGACACCGGCAACCCTGAGCAACAGTTGAGCCTGAGTCGCGACCAGGCCCGTCTGGACGCCGCATTGCAGGCCTTGCCCGAGGATCAGCGGGAAGTGTTCCTGCTGCGCCTGCACGGTGATCTCGAACTGCCACAGATCGCTGCCCTGACCGGCGTTCCGCTGGAAACGGTCAAGAGCCGCTTGCGTTACGCCCAACAGAAACTGCATCGCCTGTTGGCCGAGGAGGTACCCGCATGATCGACCCCAAACAGACGCCGGATTCCATCGACGAAACGCTGGTCGAGCATTTCCGCCAACACGCCAGCGGCGAGCCGCCGGCCTCCATGGACGCCTTCATCCTGGCCACCGCCCGCCGTGAAGCCCCGACGCCGGCGCCGAGCCTGTGGCAGCGCTGGCTGCAGGCTTGTCAGCGACCCCGTTGGCAAATGGCATTCGCCACCGTTGCCGGTGTGGCGCTGATGATCGGCCTGGTGCTGCGTACGTCGACCGAGGAGCAACTGGCTTCACCCGCCTCGATGGAGTTTTCCGCTGATCGGCAACAGCCCTCGGTTGCCGCTACGCCGCTGCCGGCCCCCGCACCGGTCACTCGCATGGCGCCCCAGGGCGAACTGGCCCGAGCTCCGGCCAGCCCGATACAAGCGTTGGCGGATAAGCCCGCGGCGAAAATGAGCAACGCCGCGCCCGCCGCAGTGCCAACACTTGAGCAGGAGCTGCTTGAGGTGCTGCGATTGCGCGAGGCGGGGGATAGCAAGGCCGCTGATGAAAAACTGCTGGCGCTGCACAAGCGCTTTCCCAAGGAAGACCTGCCGGCGCGGTTGGAGGCGTTGCGCAAGCGATGAGAGAGAGTGCGCGTGGCGAGGGAGCTTGCTCCCGCTGGGCTGCGCAGCAGCCCCAAAACTACCCAGTTCAGAATCGGGTAAGGACAGCGCCACAAAAAAGCCCCAATCCGTGAGGACTGGGGCTTTTGATTTTTCATGTCTGGTGCACCAGGCGGGATTCGAACCCACGACCCCTGCCTTCGGAGGGCAGTACTCTATCCAGCTGAGCTACTGGTGCAACGCGGGCGCCATGATACTCATAAGCATGGCGGGCGTCCATGCTGCTGATTTGCCGTTTGTTTTCGCCTCGCTCGGCGGCTGTTGGCTACGCTGATCAGAAAAAACAGGCAAATGCAGCTTTTTCGTTCTTTTTTTCGAACAGCCTATTGTCCTCCAACCCCATCGGCCCTAGGATTCGTTTGAGATTTCAAACGCTCTTGTCTGGGTGCTGAACCGCACGTCTGTGCTTATGTGCGTTATTTCTGTGCTTCAGCCCGGTGGATGATTTCCCTGACGGCAGCCCATGAGGCGCCTTTCTACAACTCTAATTCGCTCCGCGTGCGCGCGGTGCTGTTAAGGAAAGCCGACATGCAGCTTAAAGACACCCAGTTGTTCCGCCAGCAAGCCTTTATCGATGGCGCTTGGGTCGATGCGGACAATGGTCAGACGATCAAGGTCACCAACCCGGCAACGGGCGAAGTATTGGGCACAGTGCCGAAGATGGGCGCTGCCGAAACCCGTCGCGCGATCGAAGCCGCCGACAAGGCGCTGCCGGCCTGGCGTGGGTTGACCGCCAAGGAGCGCGCCAACAAGCTGCGTCGCTGGTATGAATTGCTGATCGAAAACCAGGACGACCTCGGTCGCCTGATGACCCTGGAGCAGGGCAAGCCGCTGGCCGAAGCCAAGGGCGAGATCGTCTACGCCGCCTCCTTTATCGAATGGTTCGCCGAAGAAGCCAAGCGCATCTACGGTGATGTGATTCCCGGCCACCAGCCGGACAAGCGCCTGATCGTGATCAAGCAACCAATCGGTGTGACCGCCGCGATTACGCCGTGGAACTTCCCGGCCGCGATGATCACCCGCAAGGCCGGTCCGGCCCTGGCCGCCGGTTGCACCATGGTCATCAAGCCGGCTTCGCAGACGCCGTTCTCGGCGCTGGCCCTGGTGGAGCTGGCGCACCGTGCCGGCATCCCGCAAGGCGTGTTGAGCGTGGTCACCGGCAGTGCCGGCGACATCGGTGGCGAGCTGACCAGCAACCCGATCGTGCGCAAGCTGTCCTTCACCGGTTCGACCGAGATCGGTCGCCAGTTGATGGCCGAATGCGCCAAGGACATCAAGAAGGTTTCCCTGGAACTGGGCGGCAACGCGCCGTTCATCGTGTTCGACGACGCGGACCTGGACAAGGCCGTCGAAGGCGCGATCATTTCCAAATACCGTAACAATGGCCAGACCTGCGTCTGCGCCAACCGCCTGTACGTCCAGGATTCGGTGTACGACGCCTTCGCCGAGAAACTCAAGGCAGCGGTGGCCAAGCTCAAGATCGGCAACGGTCTGGAAGACGGCATCACTACCGGTCCGTTGATCGACGAAAAAGCGGTTGCCAAGGTACAGGAACATATCGCCGATGCGGTCAGCAAAGGCGCGACCGTGCTGTCGGGCGGCAAGCCGATGGAAGGCAATTTCTTCGAGCCGACCATCCTGACCAACGTGCCGAAAAATGCCGCCGTGGCGAAGGAAGAAACCTTCGGCCCATTGGCGCCGCTGTTCCGCTTCAAAGACGAAGCCGAAGTGATCGCGATGTCCAACGACACCGAGTTCGGCCTGGCTTCGTACTTCTATGCCCGCGACCTGGGCCGTGTGTTCCGTGTGGCCGAAGCCCTCGAATACGGCATGGTCGGCGTCAACACCGGTTTGATCTCCAACGAAGTCGCGCCGTTTGGCGGCATCAAGGCTTCGGGCCTGGGCCGTGAGGGCTCCAAGTACGGCATCGAGGATTACCTGGAAATCAAATACCTCTGCCTGGGTATCTGATCTGCTACAAGCGCAAAGGGCACGAGAGCGCTGTCCCTTTGCGCGTTTTACCCCGTTCTGTTTCTTGTGGCCGGAACGCTGCGGCAGTCGATCATCGCATGCTGTCGCAGCTGCCTCCCCGCCATGTATTCCTTGAGCCACGCCGACCGATGAGCGGCGAATGAGGACATTTTTAATGAGCAAGACCAACGCAGACCTGATGGCCCGCCGTACCGCCGCTGTTCCCCGCGGTGTCGGCCAGATTCACCCGATCTTTGCCGAATCGGCGAAGAACGCCACGGTTACCGACGTTGAAGGTCGTGAATTCATCGACTTCGCCGGTGGTATCGCCGTACTGAACACCGGCCACGTGCACCCGAACATCATCGCCGCCGTCACCGAACAGCTGAACAAGCTGACCCACACTTGCTTCCAGGTCCTGGCCTACGAGCCGTACGTGGAGCTGTGCGAAAAAATCAACGCCAAGGTCCCGGGTGATTTCGCCAAGAAAACCCTGCTGGTGACCACCGGTTCCGAAGCGGTGGAAAACGCCGTGAAGATCGCCCGTGCCGCCACTGGCCGTGCCGGTGTGATCGCCTTCACCGGCGCTTACCACGGTCGTACCATGATGACCCTGGGCCTGACCGGTAAGGTCGTGCCTTACTCGGCCGGCATGGGCCTGATGCCTGGCGGCATTTTCCGCGCGCTGTACCCGAACGAGCTGCATGGCGTGAGCGTTGACGACTCCATCGCCAGCATCGAACGCATCTTCAAGAACGACGCCGAGCCACGCGACATCGCCGCCATCATCATCGAGCCGGTCCAGGGCGAGGGTGGCTTCTATGTGGCGCCGAAGGCCTTCATGCAGCGCCTGCGCGCCCTGTGCGACCAGCACGGGATCCTGCTGATTGCCGACGAAGTGCAAACCGGCGCCGGTCGTACCGGTACGTTCTTCGCCATGGAGCAGATGGGCGTCGCCGCCGACCTGACCACCTTTGCCAAATCCATTGCCGGCGGTTTCCCGCTGGCCGGCGTGTGCGGCAAGGCCGAATACATGGATGCCATTGCGCCAGGCGGCCTCGGCGGCACCTACGCCGGCAGCCCGATTGCCTGCGCCGCTGCGCTGGCGGTGATGGACGTGTTCGAAGAAGAACACCTGCTGGATCGTTGCAAGGCCGTTGGCGAGCGCCTGGTGACTGGCCTCAAGGCTATCCAGAAGAAATACCCGGTCATCGGTGAAGTCCGTGCCTTGGGCGCCATGATCGCCGTGGAGCTGTTCGAAGATGGCGACACCCACAAGCCGAACGCTGCCGCCGTTGCGCAAGTAGTGGCCAAGGCGCGCGACAAGGGCTTGATCCTGCTGTCCTGCGGGACCTATGGCAACGTCCTGCGCGTGCTGGTGCCGCTGACTTCGCCGGATGAGCAACTGGACAAAGGCCTGGCAATCATCGAAGAGTGTTTCTCCGAGCTTTGATATTTACGAGCTCTGAGCTCTGAGCTCTGAGCTGTGTGCTGATCCACAAGAAACCCGCTTCGGCGGGTTTTTTCATATTCGGCTACAGATCCACGGTGGTTTCGACCTGTCTGGAATGGCCGTTATTGTCTAAGGTGCATGTATTGCAAGGGAGCGATGCGGCATGACTGCTGTGGATTTACCCGCTGTACCGCGTGTGTTGATTGCCGAGGCCGATCCGGCGTCCAGGGAGCTGCTTGAGCAGGTGCTGTCCGGAGTGCGTTGCGATGCGCGGATAGACACTTGTGGCGAGGGACGGCAGGCCTTGGAGCTGCTGGCGCATAATTCTTACGACCTGGTGATCGCCGATTGGGAACTGCCGGGTGTCGATGGCCTGAGTATCTTGCGTGGCTTGCGCCAACACCACCGCACGCCCGTGTTGCCGTTCATCCTGGTGAGCCGGCGCAACGACAGCGCCAGCGTGCGCGAGGTCTTGCCCCTGGCGCCGACGGCCTATCTGACCACGCCCTTGAACCGGGAAAACCTGACCCAGCGTCTGCAGGGGTTACTTCTCAGTAGCGAGGACACATCCAACGCCGCGCCAATTCCAGGACCGGGCCTCACATTGGCGACGTTCCTGGAGCGTCGACGGGACATGGCCGAAGGCGCGCCGTTGATGACCGATGTGCAGGTCGCGATCAAACGCAGTCTCAATCCTGGTGGGCTGGATCTGAAACTGCTGGAAGAAGAGCTCCGTACTGACCCGCAGATCACCGCCGTGCTGATTGCCGCGGCCAACAGCGCCGCGCAACATCAGGGCGGCGGTCCGGTGCAGACCGTGGCCCAGGCGCTGCATCAGCTAGGCACCGGGCAAAGCATGAACCTGATCCTGGGCTTGACCCTCAAGCGCTGTGCCCGGTTGAACGTGCCTTGGCTGGCGGACTATGCCGAACGTTATTGGGAATTGTCGCTGCACACCGCCGAGTACGCCCGGATGATGGCGCGCATGCTTGATCTGGAACAGGAGCGCTGTTATTGCGCCGGCCTGTTGCATCGCTTGGGCGACCTGGCACTGCTGCGCTGCATGGAAGAATGGAAGCAGGCCGGCGGCGAGCTGGACGAACCGGAGGAAATCGGCGATTCGCTCGAACAGTTCGGCGCCGGTTTTGGCTCGGCGCTGCGCACCCGCTGGCGCTTGCCGCTGGAGCTGCGCGAGTTGATCGCGGCGGTCTACGGTCTCGGTGGCGGGGTTTATTCCCGCGAGGCGCTGGTGATGAACATGGCGGCGCAGATGGCTCATTTACCCGCGCACGAAGGGCTTGAAGAACTGGCCCGGGGACGCACGGCGCGCTTGCTGAAGATCGGGCTGCCGGAGTTGATGCGGTTGCGCCGCCAGTAAATTCACCACTGACCCCTGTGGGAGCGAGCCTGCTCGCGAAAGCAGTGTGTCAGTAACGGATAAGTCGACTGACACACCGTATTCGCGAGCAGGCTCGCTCCTACAGTTGATTGATGGTGAGACACTCAGGCCGCGATGATGCGGTTCTTGCCCTGGCGCTTGGCCTCGTACATCGCCGCGTCAGCACGGGCGAACAGGTTGTCGAGGGTCTGGTCTTCGGCGCTGATCCCAGTCAGGCCCTGGCTGACGGTGATGCCGAAGTCATGCTCCCCGCAGCGAAACGCCAGGCGCTGGATTTCCCGCTGCAAGCGCTCGGCGACCTGCAATGCCATGTCCGGGGCACAGCCGGGGAAAACAGCGGCAAACTCTTCACCACCGATCCGACCGAAGAGGTCACCGCGCCTGAGCACGCTCCGCCCGCTCTCGGCGATCTTTTGCAATACCGTATCGCCTTCCTGGTGGCCGTAAGTGTCGTTGATCAGTTTGAAGTCATCGATGTCCAGCAACAGGAATGCCATCGGCGTGCCTTGCAGCCTTGCCTGCTCGAATTCCCGATGGGCGCACTCGAAGAAATGACGGCGGTTGCTGCTCTGGGTGAGCACGTCGGTGGTCGCCAGCCGCTGCAGTTCGCTTTCGAGCAGCTTCTTTTCGGTAATGTCTTCGGCGATGCCGACCACAATCACCGGTTGCCCCGGATCGGCCTGACGATTGATGAAACATTTATCGCTGAGCCAGCGGATCTGGCCGTCGGCGGCGATGATGCGGTATTCCCGATCTTCCACGGCGCCTTTGACCAACACCTCGGCCAGGCTGCGCTCGGCGTAATCCAGATCGTCCGGGTAGATTGCGTCACGCCATTCGTTGTAGTCAGCCAGCACGAGGCCGGCGGGGCGGCCGAAAATCCGCTCGTAGGCGGGGCTGACGTACAGCACTTGCCGGGTTTCCCAATTGAACGCCCACAGCACCGCGTTGACGCTGACCAGCAACGAACTGAACAACTGCTCCCGCTCGCTCAGGCGCGCCACTTCCCCTTGGGCGTGCATCAGCGCCATGAGTGTCTGGGCCGCTTCGGGCCAATGTGGCTGGGATGAATCCTGTAGGTTCTTGTCGACCATCGGCACAAATCTCAAGGAACGTGCATTGCTATGGATTTGCACGCGCTCACTCCAAAGCCCGCCAGGATGGCGAAGTGCTCTTGAGATAGGGGATTGTGGGCGAAGTTCCTTTTCAGGCGACGAAGGGCGGGGGCTTCGGTTCGAACATGTGGGAATGAACTCGTGGCGAGGGAGCTTGCTCCCGCTCGGCTGCGAAGCAGTCGTGAACCGGCGGGTGCGGTATGCGTCGTGCTCCGTATTCGGCAGGTTTTGGGGCCGCTTCGCGGCCCAGCGGGAGCAAGCTCCCTCGCCACAGGGGATCAGGCGGTGGCCGGCCGCAAGGAATAAGTCTTGAGCTGGTCGGCAAAATCGCGCAGTGACTGGATGCCGCTGGCCTCGGCTTCGTGGACCCATTCCTTGATAGCCGCGAGCATGTCGTGGCCGTTGCTGCTGGTCTTGACCCAGATCTGCTGCAAGGCCAGGCGTTTTTCGTAGATCACCTTCAGCGCCTGGCTGTGCTCCAGCATGTTCTGGATGCGCACATGATGGCGCTCGTCGAGCAGGCTGGTTTCACGGGACAACAGGCGTTTGGCCCGATGAAACTGATGTCGGACCGAGTGATCGACTTTTTCCAGCTCCTGCTTGACCAGGGGCGCGATGACCAGCCTGCGGTACTGGGCCATGATCTGGAAACGGTTGTTGAGGATCGCCATGGCGGTGTCCATGTCCAGGTGGCCCTTGCCTTCGACCCGGTGGGCGATCGGCGCGACCCGCTGGACCTTGGCCAGGCGCAGGAAACTGAAGACCTTGATCCAGGCCCAGCCCAGGTCGAATTCCCACTTGCGCACCGACAGCTTGGCCGAATTGGGATAGGTGTGGTGGTTGTTGTGCAGTTCTTCGCCACCAATGAGGATGCCCCAAGGCACCAGGTTGGTGGCCGCGTCACGGCATTCGAAATTGCGGTAGCCCACGGCATGCCCCAGGCCATTGACCACGCCCGCGGCCCAGACCGGGATCCACATCATCTGGATGGCCCAGATAGTGATGCCGATGGTGCCGAACAGCAGCAGGTCGATGACACCCATGATCGCCACGCCCAGGAGGGGGAAGCGGCTGTACAGGTTGCGTTCGATCCAGTCCTCGGGGCAGTTCTTGCCGTAGATGCGCAAGGTTTCCGGATTTTCCGCTTCGGCGCGGTACAGCTCGGCGCCCTTGCGCAGCACCGTAGACAGGCCTTTGATCACCGGGCTGTGGGGGTCGTCCTCGGTTTCGCATTTGGCGTGGTGCTTGCGGTGGATGGCGGTCCACTCGCGCGTATTCTGTGCCGTGGTCAGCCACAGCCAGAAGCGGAAGAAATGTTTGAGACCGGCGTTGAGTTCCAGGGAGCGGTGAGCCGAATACCGGTGCAAGTAGACCGTGACGCTGATGATCGTCACGTGAGTCATCAGCAGGGTGACTGCCACCAGCGACCAGGCCGACAAGCCAAGAAAACCTTCGTACCACATAGGCTGTAGGGCCCTCGATAAAGATGAAAACTGCCGTTGCATTATCCCTGGCCCCGGCGATAAAACCAGTCGGCCTTTCAGATAAGAGTGGCAGAATGTTTCTTCCTCTATAATCCCCTCACATTACAGGGACATGGATGACCGCATGACCGTCTATCACCGCGCTGCCATGCGTGGGGCACTGCTTTATCTGGTGCTGTCAGTCGCCTGGCTGCAGCTGGTTGGTTATTTATTGAGCAGTTTCTTCGATCATTCGGCCGATCGGCTGCGTTGGCAACTGATCAACGGTTATGCCTGGGTACTCGTCAGTGCCGGATTGATTTTCATCGCACGGGTGCGGATAACACGCTTTTTCGAGAAGGCCGCGGGCAATGTCGACCGTGAACGGTTACGCCAAGCCGCCGCGGTGTTCGACTGCACCCGCGAAGGTGTCCTGGTCACGGACCGCCGTGGTTTGATCGTGCATGTGAACCGGGCATTCATGGCAATCACCGGGTATGCCCGCGACGAAGTGTTGGGTCGGCAACCGAATCTGTTCAAGTCCGGCCGGCATGGCCCGGCTTTCTATCGAGAGATGTTCGCAGCGCTATCCAGCCGCGGCGAATGGAGTGGCGAAATCTGGAACCGCCGCAAGAGCGGTGAAATCTACCCGCAATGGCAGACCATCCGCGCCGTCGTCGATGACACCGGCGAAGTCAGCCAATACGTCGCGGTGTTTTCCGACATCAGTGCGATCAAGGACTCGGAGCATGAGCTGGCGCATCTGGCCCATCATGATCCGCTGACCGGCCTGCCCAATCGCCTGCTGTTTTCCGATCGCGCCGAGCAGGCGGTGGCGTCGGCGCAACTGCACAAGCGTGGGTGCGCGTTGCTGCTGCTGGACCTGGATCATTTCAAGAACATCAACGACAGCCTCGGGCACAACGTCGGTGACGAGCTGCTCAAAGGCGTGGCCGAACGTTTCCTCGGGCTGTTTGCGCCCGGTATCACCCTGGCGCGGCTAGGCGGTGACGAATTCGCGGTGCTGGTGGAAAACTGCTCGCAGCCGGGTCAGGCCGCGGCTTTGGCCCGGCGTATCCTCGATGCCTTGAAAGCCCCGTTGCAGCTCGGCGAGCAATCGCTGTTTATCAACGCCAGCATCGGCATCAGCCTGTTTCCCGGTGACGCCCTCAGCGCCGGGCAACTGCTGCGCAACGCCGACTCGGCACTGTTCAAGGCCAAGAACAGCGGACGTGACGGCTACGCCTTATATACCGAGGAACTCACTGCTCATGCCCAGCAAAGGGTCGAGATCGCCTTCGAACTGCGTCGCGCGCTCCAGCAGCAGGAGCTACGGGTGCATTACCAACCGGTGCACGACCTGGCCACCAGCCGGCTGGTCGGCGTCGAGGCGCTGGTGCGTTGGGAACACCCCGTGCGCGGGTTGGTTTCGCCGGCCGAGTTCATTCCCATCGCCGAGCGCACGGGGTTGATCGCCCAGATCGATGCCTGGGTCATGGACCAGGCGTGTCGGCAAATGTGTCTTTGGCGACAGGCCGGTGTGGTTTTGTCATTCGTTGCGGTCAACGTCTCCAGCCGTTTGTTTGCTCGCCGCGAATTGTATGAGCAGGTCGCTCGCGTACTTCACGACACGGGCCTCGATCCGGCCTTCCTTGAGCTGGAGGTGACCGAAAGTGCGGTCATGGATGATCCGGAGGTGGCGCTGGAACAAATGCACCGTCTGCGGGAGTTGGGCGTGCGGTTGGCCATCGATGATTTCGGCACAGGTTATTCGTCGCTGCTGCGGCTCAAGCGTCTACCCGTGCAGAAACTCAAGATCGACCAGGGTTTTGTCGCCGGGTTGCCCTGGGATGAAGACGACGCGGCGATCGTCCGGGTAATCATTGCCCTGGCCCGCAGCATGGGCATGCAGGTCCACGCTGAGGGTATCGAGCAGCGAGAGCAGGCGGCGTTTCTGCTTGAACAGGCGTGTGAGCTGGGGCAGGGATATTGGTTTGGACGGCCAGTGGCGGCGCAGCAGCTGGATTGGGATCGGGCGCCGACGATCGCCCGATAACGGAATTTCAGTTTGGTTATATAAAAATTCTTAAATAGTCTTTTTAAGAATATCTGCACTTATCTAGTATTGCTCCCACGCCGCAAGCAGTGCCGCCCACTGCCAGGCATTCATTCAAAGGAGCAGCAGCATGAGCGCATCCCTACGTAGCGTTGACGGCCAGGACGAAGCAACCATCTTGCGCGAGATCCAGAGTGCCTTGCGTGACCTGCGCTTTGGCGCGGTGGAGATCACTGTGCACAACGCCCAGGTGGTCCAGATCGAGCGCAAGGAAAAATTCCGCTTGCAGCAACCGAGTCATAAACCGAGTTGAAGGATCACAGCCTTCGCCAGTTCCTGCCGGGGGGCTTGATGCAGGAGCTGCCGCAGGCTGCGATTCCGGTTACCGGACAAACGATTTCAGAAGCCATAAAAACCAGAATTCCAGGAGCTTTCACCATGTCGTCGATTCGCCGTTATGCCTTGGCCGCCCTGGCCAGCGCTGTTTTTGCAGGTTCCGCGGTTGCCAAGGACTATGAGTTGCTCAACGTGTCCTACGACCCGACCCGCGAGCTGTATCAGGATTACAACGCCGAATTTGCCAGCTTCTGGAAAAAAGCCCATCCGGACGACACCGTGAAAATCCAGCAGTCCCATGGTGGTTCGGGCAAGCAAGGCCGAGCAGTAATTGACGGCCTGCGGGCCGACGTCGTGACCCTGGCCCTGGCCGGCGACATCGACGAAATTGCCAAATTGGGCAAGTCGCTGCCGACGGACTGGCAAAAACGCCTGCCGGATGCCAGCACCCCTTACACCTCGACCATTGTGTTCCTGGTGCGCAAGGGCAATCCGAAGGCCATCAAGGATTGGGGCGACCTGATCAAGGATGATGTCTCGGTCATCACGCCAAACCCGAAGACCTCCGGCGGTGCCCGCTGGAATTTCCTCGCCGCCTGGGCCTACGGCCTGAAAGCCAACGGTGGCGACGAAGCCAAGGCCAAGGAATACGTGCAGGCGCTGTTCAAGCACGTGCCGATCCTCGACACCGGTGCCCGTGGCTCGACCATCACGTTCGTCAACAACGGTCAGGGCGATGTGTTGCTGGCCTGGGAAAACGAAGCGTTCCTGGCCCTGAAAGAGGACGGTGGCGCGGACAAGTTCGACATCGTCGTGCCGTCGCTGTCGATCCTCGCCGAACCGCCGGTGGCGGTGGTGGACAAGAATGCCGAGAAAAAGGGTAATGCCGAGATCGCCGAAGCGTACCTCAAGCACCTGTACAGCCCGGCCGGTCAGGAAATCGCGGCGAAAAACTTCTATCGCCCGCGTGACAAGGACGTCGCCGCCAAATACGCCCGGCAGTTCCCGAAACTTGAGCTGGTGACCATCGACAAGGACTTCGGCGGCTGGAAAACAGCACAGCCTAAATTCTTCAACGATGGCGGTGTGTTCGACCAGATCTATCAGGCGCAGTAAGCTGGGCTAGTCGGATCCAGGCCGTAATTCATTGTGGCGAGGGAGCTTGCTCCCGCTGGAGTGCGAAGCGCTCCCAGAATTTCTGGGGCTACTTCGTAGCCCAGCGGGAGCAAGCTCCCTCGCCACGGTAAGTGCGTTCTCAACCAAGGACCTTTATGTCGCGTCGCATATCCCCCGTCATACCCGGCTTCGGGCTGACGCTGGGCTACACCCTGGTGTACCTCAGTCTGATTGTGCTCATACCCCTGGCGGCGATGTTCGTGCATGCCGCCCAACTCACCTGGGAACAGTTCTGGGCGATCATTTCGGCGCCGCGGGTGCTGGCAGCCTTGAAGCTCAGTTTCGGCACCGCGCTGTACGCTGCGATCATCAATGGCGTGATTGGCACGCTGCTGGCCTGGGTGCTGGTGCGCTACACCTTCCCGGGGCGCAAGATCATCGACGCGATGATCGATTTGCCGTTCGCCTTGCCCACCGCCGTGGCCGGTATCGCCCTGACGGCGTTGTACGCGCCGACCGGTCTGGTCGGCCAGTTCGCCACCGATCTCGGATTCAAGATCGCCTACACCCCGCTGGGCATCACCCTGGCGCTGACCTTCGTGACGCTGCCGTTCGTGGTGCGCACGGTGCAGCCGGTGCTCGCCGACATTCCCCGTGAAGTCGAAGAAGCCGCCGCATGCCTCGGTGCCAAGCCATGGCAGGTGTTCCGCCACATCCTCGTGCCGGCGTTGTTGCCGGCCTGGTTGACCGGCTTCGCCCTGGCTTTTGCCCGTGGCGTGGGCGAGTACGGTTCGGTGATTTTCATCGCCGGCAACATGCCGATGAAAACCGAGATCCTGCCGTTGCTGATCATGGTCAAGCTCGACCAATACGACTACACCGGCGCCACCTCCATCGGCGTGCTGATGCTGGTGGTTTCCTTCGTCCTGCTGCTGCTGATCAACTTGTTGCAGCGGCGCATCGAAACCCCATAAGGAGGCGCGAACCATGTCCCAATCGTCTATTTCCGCCGCCTCCACCAACGCTGCCCGCCGCGGCAGCGCGGTTTCGCGGCGCATCCTGATCGGTCTCGGCTGGCTGGTTTTTGCACTGTTTCTGCTCTTGCCGCTGTTCATCGTGGTATCCCAGGGCCTGAAGTCGGGCCTGGGTACTTTCTTCGCGGCGATCTTCGAGCCCGATGCGTTGTCGGCGCTCAAGCTCACCGTGTTTGCCGTGTTGATCTCGGTGCCGTTGAACCTGGTGTTCGGCGTCAGCGCCGCATGGTGCGTGAGCAAGTATTCGTTCCGTGGCAAAAGCATGTTGGTGACGCTGATCGACCTGCCGTTCTCGGTATCGCCGGTAATCGCTGGCCTGGTCTACGTGTTGATGTTTGGCGCCCAAGGCCTGTTCGGGCCGTGGCTGTCGGATCACGACATCCAGATCGTGTTCGCGCTCCCGGGCATCGTCCTGGCGACGATCTTTGTCACCGTGCCGTTCGTGGCCCGTGAACTGATCCCGCTGATGCAGGAGCAGGGCACCCAGGAAGAAGAAGCCGCGCGCCTGCTGGGCGCCAACGGCTGGCAGATGTTCTGGCATGTCACCGTGCCGAACATCAAGTGGGGCCTGATCTATGGCGTGGTGCTGTGTACCGCCCGGGCCATGGGCGAGTTCGGCGCGGTGTCGGTGGTTTCCGGGCACATTCGCGGGGTGACCAACACCCTGCCGCTGCACGTCGAGATCCTCTACAACGAATACAACCACGTGGCCGCGTTCGCCGTGGCGAGCCTGTTGCTGATCCTGGCGCTCTTCATCCTGCTGCTCAAGCAGTGGAGCGAAAACCGAATCAACCGCCTGCGCGCCAGCGCCGCGGAGGAATAAGTCATGTCGATCGAAGTCCGTAACGTCAGCAAGAATTTCAACGCCTTCAAGGCCCTCGACGATATCAGCCTGGACATCCAGAGCGGCGAGCTGGTGGCGCTGCTCGGCCCGTCGGGCTGTGGCAAGACGACCCTGCTGCGGATCATTGCCGGCCTCGAGACGCCGGACCAGGGCAACATCGTGTTCCATGGTGAAGACGTATCCGGCCACGACGTGCGTGATCGCAACGTCGGTTTTGTGTTCCAGCACTACGCCCTGTTCCGCCACATGACGGTGTTCGACAACGTCGCCTTCGGCCTGCGCATGAAGCCCAAGGGCCAGCGCCCGAGCGAAAGCCAGATCGCGACCAAGGTCCATGAACTGCTGAACATGGTGCAGCTGGACTGGCTCGCCGACCGTTATCCGGAGCAGTTGTCCGGTGGTCAGCGCCAGCGTATCGCCCTGGCTCGCGCCTTGGCGGTGGAGCCCAAGGTGTTGCTGCTGGACGAACCGTTCGGCGCCCTCGACGCCAAGGTCCGCAAGGAACTGCGCCGCTGGCTGGCGCGGCTGCACGAGGACATCAACCTGACCTCGGTATTCGTGACCCACGACCAGGAGGAGGCCATGGAAGTGGCCGACCGGATCGTGGTGATGAACAAGGGCGTGATCGAGCAGATCGGCTCACCGGGCGATGTGTACGAGAACCCGGCCAGTGATTTTGTCTATCACTTCCTGGGCGACTCGAACCGCCTGCATCTCGGGGAGGACCGGCATGTGCTGTTCCGTCCGCATGAAGTGTCGCTGTCGCGCTCGGAACTGGAAGACCACCACGCCGCCGAAGTGCGCGACATTCGCCCGCTTGGCGCGACCACGCGGGTGACGTTGAAGGTCGAAGGCCAGAGCGAACTGATCGAGGCCGAAGTAGTGAAGGACCATGACAGCCTGGTTGGGTTGGCGAAGGGCGAGACACTGTTCTTCAAGCCGAAGGTCTGGCAGAAAGTCGCCAATCTTTAAGATCAAGAACATCGCGAGCAAGCTCGCTCCCACAGGGGATTTGTGTATGGCGCAGATCAACTGTGGGAGCGAGCCTGCTCGCGAAGGCCTCCTCACGGACAGCCCGGCCTGAATCTGAATAACACCCGCTTGGCCTTGCTTCGATTCGTTCTACTGAAAGGTCTTTGTGGTCCTGAACACTACCTAGACTCTGACAAGCCAGGAGGCAAGTGAGAGTCCATGAAGGACCGGTGTTATTTCTCCTGGCGCCCTGATGCCAAGGAGAGAAAGCATGAGAATGGAAGTCAGTCGGCGCGGCCCGTTGGGCTGTGCATTGTTAAGCGTCTTGTTGAGCCCGCACGTCAGCGCCACCCCCTCGCTGTCCCCTCAGATCCCCTTCGATGCCACCTTTACCGAACCGGCTACCCTGTCCAGCCTGCAAGCCAATTTCGATGAGCTGTCATGGCAGACGTTCATCGCGCTGAACTGGCCGGCGCTGGACGATGGCAAGCCGAATACCGGCGTCACCATCGGCAAGCAGGATGGTGCGACGGTGTGGGAGAGCTGGAAAGAGAGCTACCAGATTTTCCGAGCGAAGGGTCAAACGCCGCTGCCATGGGATGCACCGGCAACCCTGCCAGAAGCCTGTAAAGCGCTCAAGCCGGGCCGCTTGCTGCAACAGATGGGCAAGGTGCCCGATGTGCTGGACGAGTTTATCCAGCCCTTCGAGAGCGGTCCGCTGGTGGATCAGAACGGCGTCTATACGCGCAACGAAATTGTGGTCAACCAATCGATGTTCGATGGGATCGTCGGTAACGGCTTGTATAGCATCGAAGGCCAGCAGAAGTTTTTTGCCTCTAATCCCAGCAACACCGTGGCTTTCAGCTGTAGCTCCGCCGACAAGAAAGAGGTCGGTGCGGTGATGGTGAAAGCCTCGTGGAAAGTGCTGGGCCCCAACGACAAACCGGAGAGTTTTCATACCGTCGATGCCCTGGTTTACACGCCTGGCAACAGCGACCCGGGCAAGGGCGCCATTGTCGAGGATACGTGCGTGGCCGAGTCGGTCGGGCTGGTGGGATTGCACATTGTTCACAAAACCAACAGCGCGCCCCAGTGGGTATGGTCGACCTTCGAGCACGTTGCCAACGTCCCTGAAAAAACCACGCCGCCCGGCGAGCGTGTCGGCCCTTACCTGTTCTATGACGCCGCCAGCAAAAGCGAGATCAACCAGCCTCCAGTCCGTCCCTGGAATCCGGCGGTCAAGGCGACCCCGTCGCAGATCGTGCGCGAAGAGCCGTTGACCGATGCAACCAGGAAACTCAACGCGACCTATCAAGCGCTGTTGCGCACGGCCAATCCGCAGAGCGTCTGGGCGAACTATCAGTTGATCAGCACCCAATGGCCGACCGACGCGCAGCAGGATTGCAAAATTTCGGCGGCGAACCCGCTAGGCAGCCCCGCGCCTTCGTTCCTGGCCAACGCCACGCTGGAAACCTATATCCAGGGCACCGTGCCCCAGGCGTCCTCCAGTTGCATGGCGTGTCATGGCAACGCGGCGACCCATGTCACCGAGTCCCCGCGCACCAGCTTCGCGGACTTCACCTATTTGCTCGAACGCGCACAGTCCACGAGTGGACAAGGAGCCAAGCAATGAGCACTGATCTGGTTAATTTCGTAGGCCTGTCGTCGGCCCTGATTGGTATCTCGACCGAGCATCTGGCACCGACGATCGACCCGGTCGGTTTGCCGCCGATCTTTCTCGACTATGTCTGCGCGCGAGTCCCTCCCGAGGCGCTCAACGCGTTGTTGTCCCAATACGCCACCCTGGCGGCGGACCATGTACCGCCGGACGAAATCGCCCGTCAAGTGCTGGCCGTTCCCGCGCAGCAGAAGGTTCCAGACGCTGTGCTGGTTGCGCGTTCGATCATGAAGCTGTGGCTGTTGGGCGTTTGGTATCCGCCTTTTGGAGGGCCGAAGTTCGACGGTTCGGCGGTGGTGTCTGACCAAGCCTATATCTATAGCTGGGCCTGGAAAATTGCCCAGGCTCATCCGATGGGCTACAGCGAATCGTTCTTCGGTTACTGGAACAGCACGCCCCCCAGCCTTGAAGAGTTGACCGGCGTATCTGCCAATGGACAGCAAGGAGCGTTGTCATGAGTAGCGAACAAGCAGAAGTGGTGATTGTTGGCGCAGGTTTAGCCGGTAGCATCATCGCTTATCAGTTGGGCATGGCTGGAATCGACGTGCTGGTACTCGAGTCGGGGCCGGAGATACCGGCCAATCGTTCGCAGTACCTGGAGCGCTTCTACACGTCGACCTTGAAAACCCCGGAATCTCCCTACCCCCCGGTGACCAGCCTGGATCCGAGACGTGAGCCGGCCGGCCAGAACGCGCCGCGAGCCACCATCGCCGACTTGATCCTTGGCTGGGACGACCCGAAGATCAGCTATCTGGTGCAAAAGGGGCCACTGCCATTTACCAGCACCTATGAACGCGTAGGCGGCGGCACGACCTGGCATTGGGTGGGAACATGCCTGCGCATGGTGCCGAACGATTTCCGCCTGAAGACTTTGTACGGCGTCGGTGTGGACTGGCCTATCGGCTACGATGACCTGCAGAGCGCCTACTGCCGGGCCGAGGCTGAGATCGGCGTATCGGCCAACGTTTCCGATCAAGCCTATCTGGGCATGACCTTCCCTGAAGGTTATGCCTTCCCGATGCACAGCATTCCGTTATCTCTGGTCGATGGAAGCTTTGTCACTGCCGTCACGGGGAAGACGTTCGATAGCTTGCCGCTGGTAGTCAGCCCGACGCCGGCCGGGCGCAACTCCCAGCCTTATGCCGGCCGCCGGGTCTGCGCCGGTAACACCAACTGTACGCCGATCTGTCCGATCCAGGCCAAGTACGACGCCACTGTGACCATGAACAAAGCCTTGGCCACGGGCAAGGTCCGAGTGCTCTATCGGACCGTGGCCAGCAAGGTAACCGTTGGCGCCGACAGCAACGTCAATGGTATCGAGTTCATGCAGTATCAGTTGGGGGACGGTCCCAAGACTGGAACAGGCGTGGCCGTCGCACAGCGTTACGTGATTGCCGCCCATGCGATCGAGACGCCGAAACTGTTATTGAATTCAGGCGTGGCCAACAGCAGCGGGCAAGTGGGGCGCAGTCTGGCTGACCATCCCATTTATCTGGCTTGGGGGCTGATGCCTGAGGGCAAGACGATCTTCCCCTATCGGGGTCCGGTGTCCACCGCCGGCATCGAGAGCTTGCGCGACGGGGCCTTTCGCAGCGATCGGGCAGCGTGGCGTATAGAAATCGGCAACGAGGGTTGGAACTGGCCGGTCGGCGATCCATACGCCACTGTGGCCGACTTTATCGATGGGGTGAACAACGGTGGCGCCAACCCGAGCAATACGTTGCTGTCCGGAACGGCGCTGGTGCGCAAGCTCAACGACGTCTTTGTCCGTCAGTTCCGAATCGGGTTCCTGGTCGAGCAGGTCGAGGACGATCCCGACAATGCCGATTGCTTCATCAAGCCATCGACTGAATTCAACGACCGACTCGGCATTCCCCGGCCGGAAATCCACTACGACCTTTCCGATTACACCAAGAAAGGGTTCCAAAAGGCGAAGATGCTAGCCAGCCATATCATCAAGGACTTGCTAGGCGCGCAGGAACTGACGCACACGATTGGACCGGGATACTTCGATTACGAGAAGGAGCATTACAGCTTCCAAGGCGCCGGTCACCTGATGGGGACTTACCGCATGGGCGACGACCCCGCCAAATCGGTGGTGGACAAATACCAGCGCAGTTGGGATCACAAGAACCTGTTCCTGGTGGGCGATGGTGTCTTCCCGAGTACCGGTACCTCGAACCCGAGCCTGACAATCGCCGCGCTGTCATTCCAGGCCGGGGATACGCTGGCCAACGACCTGCGGGCGGTGACGATGCAGGTCCAGTCCAACGTCGCCTGGCAGGGTACCGGTGTGCAACTCAACGCCCAGGTTCCCCGGCTGGTTCGTTACGTCAGTGGAAAATGGCAGGCCAGCCGGGAAGGGGGCATGGTCGATGGAAACGGTGGTTCGCGGCACATCGCCTATTCCAGCTATACGTTGCCCAACGCCGCTGAAGGCGCCTTGATCGGGCGCGTGGGCGACGGCGGGACACCCTTCCTGATCGGCGATCTGGCACAGCTTCCGGTGAGCGAACCGGGCGAGTTACAGCTGTGCATCAATGATGACTTGACGGGGCAGCACGGCGCCGGCCTGACCGACAACATCGGCGCACTGACGGTTCGGATCGAGTTCGGTACGGTGTGATACCCGGGCGGCAACGGTGCGTGATCGTTGCCGCCCGGTTTTTCAAGCGGTTGAGCGTGGGTTGCGCAGCGCCACCGGACCTGCGCGCTCCTCGATCGCCCGCTTCAGATCGTCTCTGAGTCCCAACAGAAAACCAGCTTCGACCACGACGAACAACGGCCCGACAATCAACCCGGTGAGGTCATCGACGAACGCCGGTTTGCGCCCTTCGTAATAGTGGCCGACGAACTGGATCACCCAGCCCACCACAAACATGCCCAGGCCGCTGGCCAGCCATGTCGCGGTGCTTTGCGCGGCGAGCGCCTGGCCCAGCCAGACGGCAAGCCCCAACAGCACGGTCATCAGCACACCCAGGCGCAATTCCAGGCGCAGGTAGAACCAGGCACTGGCCACTGCCACCAGCAGCGCGGGCGAAATCAAAATCGCGCCAACCGGCCATCCCGGCCGTGACAACAGCACCGCGACGGCGACGAAAATCAGCGGAATACCGATGAAGTGGCTGGCGATGTTGCGTGGGTCGCGGTGATAGGCCGCGTATTGACTGAGATGATCGACGAGGCTTTTCATTGTTGTTCCTCCTGAGGTGATGCCCGCATGATGCCCAGGTTCCACCAGGCGCTCTGTCAGCTAGCCGACACTTGTCCCGGAGTTTCCATGAATACCCATACCTGGCATGCGCACTTGATGACCGGCCACTGGTACAGCCATCTGCCCGCCGAGTTACAGAATAGTCTGCTGGAGATGTCGCGGCTGCGTCGCCTGTCGCCCGGTCAGCGGTTGTTCAAGCGCGGCGATCCGCCGTGCGGCGTGTACGCGGTGCTCGAAGGGGCTGTGCGGATCGGCGCCGTCAGTGAGCAGGGCAAGGAGGCGCTGCTGAGCGTCGTGGAGCCACCCTATTGGTTCGGCGAAATCAGCCTGTTCGATGGCCAGCCACGTACCCATGACGCGCAGGGGGTCGGGCAATGCACGTTGTTGCATGTGCCTCAGGCCGGGCTGTTGGCTTTTCTCGAAGAACAACCGGGTTATTGGCGGCAGCTGGCCTTGCTGATGAGCCACAAGTTGCGCCTGACCTTCGTCAACCTCGAACACCTGAGCCTGATGCCTGCTCCGGCCCGCGTGGTCCATCGCTTGCTGATGATTGCCGAAGGCTACGGTGAAATCGAACCGGCACGCCGGGTTCTGCAACTGCCCCAGGACCAACTGGCGTTGATGCTTTCCCTGTCGCGCCAGACCACCAACCAGATTCTCAAGGATCTGCAGGGGCAGGGCATTCTTCAGCTTGGTTATGGCGAGATCGAAATCCTCGATATGGAAGGGTTGCGGCGGCTGGCTTCTACTTGAGCCGACCACTTCTACGGATCTTGATTGCGCTACACTCGGCTAAATTGAATTAAATATAGTGCATTTTGTTTTTTCTGATCATTTTTGCACTGTATACGATGCGGAGTTGGCGTATGGAAACCCTCGGTGCGTTGATCAGGCGATTGCGTAAGGAACACCGTCTTTCCCAGCAGGCATTGGCTGCGCAGTACGGCATGAGCCGCGCGACGATTTCGGGGATTGAAAACAATACTATTGCTGAAGTCGGCATTCGTAAGGTCGAAGCTATTCTCAACGGTTTCGGCTATGAGTTGACAGCGATTGCCCGTCCGACGAAGCGCCCGACGCTCGACACACTGAAAAAGGACTCTTTCCATGACTGATGAACAAGGTCTGGACAGGTTGCAAGTCACCGTCAGCGAAGCGGCGATCGGCATCCTTGGGCGAGGCCAACAGCGCAGCGATTCAGTGTTCACTTATGCGCCTGACGCGTATGGGATGGACCTTGCGTTGGCCGAGATGCGTCGCTACATGGACGCTAATCAAACGTTCAGAGCAACTGGCGAGGCAATGGGCGAGGCGTGGAAGGCTGGGCTTGCACGCAGCCTCAAACCTGACAACGGCTGAGCTGGGCCATCGCAAGCAGGCTCGCTCCCACAGGTTTTATGGGCGCCGCAGATCAGATGTGGGAGCGAGCTTGCTCGCGATGAGGCCGGCCCAGGTACTGTAGATCCCTAACGCAACCCATCCCGAAACTGCCCCGGCGTCATACCGGTCCAGCGCTTGAAGGCGCGGCTGAAGCTGCTGGTATCAGCAAAACCCAGCAGATAACTGACCTCGCTCAATGAGCATTGCGGATCGCGCAGATGCAGCAAGGCCAGGTTTTCCCGGCATTCATTGAGCAGCGCGTCGAAGCGGCAGCCTTCGTCGGCCAGATGCCGCTGCAGACTGCGCAGACTCAGGTGCATGGTCTGGGCGATGCGTTCGGCGCTGGGTTCGCCTTCGGGCAGTTGTGCTTCGATGGCGGCGCGGACCTTGCGCTCCCAGGTCAACGGCTGCAGCTGGGCGAGGGTGCGCTTGAGCACGGTTTCGTTGTGTTCGGCCAGCTCCGGGTTGGCGTCGTCCAGGTGACTGTCGAAATCGGCGAGGCTGAACTCCAGGCAATCGTGTCCGGCATCGAAGTGCACCGGTGAACGGAACACTTTGTGCCAAGGGGAGGGGTCTGCCGGCTCCGGTCGCCGCAGATAAACCGCCAGCGGGGCGTAATCGCGGCCGAGGCGGTTACGGCAGGTGCGCACGTAGATCGCGGCGAATGCGTCGATGGCTTCCAGGGCCGGCGCCGGACGTCCCGCCGGTACGTCGAGACTGAAGCGGTAGCGATCCTCGCCACGGCTCAGTTGCAGCGTCAGCGCATCGCTTACCACCGGGTGGTAACGCACGATCCGCTCGAACACTTCCCGCAGGCTGCCGCTGGCTACCAGGGCATAACCCAGCGCATGAAAGGTGGTGGGGCTGACAAAGCGCGACACCCGCAGGCCGAGCGCCGGATCGCCGCTGGCCTGCACCGCGAGCGCCCACAGGCGCGTGGTGGCCGAGAGCGGATAACGGGCGTTCGGGTCATCCATCCATTGTGGGTCCAGGCCCGCCTCCAGGCACAAGGCATGGCTGTCCAGGCCCAGTGCATCGAGCTGTTTGCGCAGGGCGCGGGTCCAGCTGGCGAGGGAGGTGGGTTCCGTCATGGCAATTGGCGCTTGCGGTCAACAGGTTGGCGTCTGCGGCTATCACCCTGTGAGGCAAGGCCCGGCAGGATTAGCTCATCGATAACAGAGGATTAAGCCATGCACGGCACTTGCGCAAGCCCCGAGCGATTGAATGCACAGCAGCGCTCCGCCCATATTCGCCAAGTGGTCCTGGCCCGGGGCGAAGAATTGCGCGAGCGCTATCCGATCCTGCGGCACCAGGATGCGCTGGGCGCGGGCATCCTGGCGTTCGCCCTGGCGGGGATGACCGGCTCGGCGCTGCTCTACATCAACGGCTATCTGGCCGGCTGGGCGTGCCTGCTGCTCAACGCCTTTTTTGCGTCCCTGACCCACGAGCTGGAACACGACCTGATCCACAGTATGTATTTTCGCAAGCAGCGCGTGCCGCACAACCTGATGATGGGCCTGGTCTGGCTGGCGCGGCCGAGCACCATCAATCCGTGGATTCGCCGCCACCTGCACCTCAATCATCACAAGGTTTCCGGCAGCGAGGCGGACCTGGAGGAGCGCGCTATCACCAACGGCGAGCCGTGGGGATTGGCGCGCTTGCTGATGGTTGGTGACAACGTCATGTCGGCGTTCATTCGCCTGCTGCGAGCCAGGACCTGGGCGCACAAGCGCAGCATCCTCAAGCGCACGCTGAAGGTGTATTTCCCGTTGGCGCTGTTGCATTGGGGCGCGTGGTACGTGTTCCTCGGTTTCCATGGCGCCAACGCGGTTGCCGGGCTGCTCGGCACTTCCATCGACTGGTCGACCAGCACTCTGGCAACCCTGCACGTCATCGACATCGCGGCGGTGGTGATCATCGGCCCGAATGTACTGCGCACCTTTTGCCTGCACTTCATCAGCTCGAACATGCATTACTACGGCGACATCGAGCCAGGCAACGTCATCCAGCAGACCCAGGTGTTGAACCCTTGGTGGCTGTGGCCGTTGCAGGCGTTCTGCTTCAATTTCGGCAGCAGCCACGGCATCCATCATTTCGTGGTGAAGGAGCCGTTCTACATTCGCCAGATGACGGTGCCGGTGGCGCACAAGGTGATGCGGGAGATGGGCGTGCGCTTCAATGATTTCGGCACGTTTGGGCGGGCGAATCGGTTTGCACGGGAGGAGGGATCGACGCGGGAGGAGGCGAAGGCGATCCAGGCCTAGGGCAGAGATATAGCTTTGTGGCGAGGGGATTTATCCCCGCTGGGTTGCGCAGCAGCCCAAGTTTTTAGGGCCGCTTCGCGCCCAGCGGGGATAAATCCCCTCGCCACAGTAACCATTCTTCAGGCCAGACAAATGCGTCTGGCCTGAAGAATGGATCAGAACTGATAACTCACCGTAGCCGCCACGTTGCGCTCCTCGCCCATGTAGCAATAGCTCAGGCTGGCGCATGACGCGATGTAGGTCTCGTTGGTCAGGTTGTTCGCGTTCAGGCGAACATCCACGCCCTTCAAGCCGACCTTGCCCAGGTCATACCCCACCGAGGCATCGAACAGCGTGTACGACGGCACCTTCATGGTGTTTTCCGCGTCGGCCCAGCTGTAGCCGACATACCGCACGCCGCCGCCCAGCCGCAGGCCATCGAGCGTGCCGCTGTCAAATTTGTAGTCGGCCCACACCGATGCCATGTGGCGTGGGGCCTGGGTCGGAGAGTTGCCTTTGTTTTCGATGATGTCGGTGGGCGTGCTCAAGGTGCTGACCATCGATTTCGAGTATTCGATGTCGGTGAAGGTGTAACTGCCCAGCACCTTGAACTGCTCGGTCAACTGCATGTGCGCTTCCAGTTCCAGGCCTTGGGAGCGCACAGCGCCAACGGCGCGGTAGAAGTTTTCCTGGGGCAGCTTGGTCGCCAGGTTCTCCTGGTCGATGCGGAACAGCGAGGCAGTGTACAAGTCGTCGGTGCCCGGCGGCTGGTATTTCAGGCCCAGTTCCCACTGCTTGCCATCGGTGGGCGGCAGCGGGTTGCCGGCGCTGTCGGCGTAGGAGTTGGGGTTGAACGACTCCGAGTAGCTGATGTACGGCGCCAGGCCGTTGTCGAACAGGTACAGCGCCCCGACGCGGCCGGTGAGTTTGGTGCGCTTGTCGTTGATCTCGGTGCCTTCCGGGCGACCGAATTCGGCGATGCGGTTCTCGTCCGAGGTCTCGACCCAATCCTGGCGCAGGCCCAGGGAAAAGCGCCACTTGTCCATTTCGATCAGGTCTTGCAGATAGACGCCAGTCTGCTCCAGGCGCCGCAGGTAGCTGGTTGGGCTGAAGTAGCTGATCGCCGAGTTGCCATAGACCGGGTCGAAGGCGTTGATCGGCGCGAGGCTGCCGCTGGTCCAGTCGACCACGGTCTTGCGCCGCTGATAGTCGGCGCCCATCAGCACGGTGTGTTTGGTGGCGCCGGTGAAGAATTCCGCCTGGAGCATGTTGTCGACGATGAAGGCGTGGAGCTTTTCTTCAGCGCCGGTGTAATAGCGGTTCAGCTCGTTGCTGGTCGGCGTGGTCCAGTCATAGGCATAGACCTGGTCGTTGCTGACGTCCGAATCCAGGTAGCGGAAGTTCTGCCGGGCGGTGAAGACGTCGTTGAAGCGGTGCTCGAACTGATAGCCGAACGACTGCTGGTCACGTTCGTAGCCGTCGACGCCAGGCTCGCCTTCGAAGAAGTTCTCCGAAATCCGCCGGCCGTTGCGCTTGTGCAAGGTGCCGTTCGCCGGCATGCCGCCGTGGTAACCGCCGTCGGGGTCATGCTGCAGGTAGGCTTGCAAAGTCAGCGAGGTATCTTCGCTAAAGTCGATGCTCACCGTGGGCGCGAGGGCGAAGCGCTTTTCCTTGTTGTGGTCGAATTGCGTGTCGGACGTATCGGCCAGGCCGACCAGGCGGTAGGCGATGCGCTTGTCGTCATCCACCGGGCCGCTGAAGTCGAAACCCATGCCGCGTTGGCCTTGGGTACCGACCGTGGCCTGGATCTGGTGATAGGCCTCGTACAGCGGTTTCTTGCTGGTGAGCGCCACCAGGCCACCCGGCGAGCTACGGCCATAGAGTACGGAGGACGGGCCCTTGAGAATGTCGACCCGCTCGAGGAAATACGGATCGACCTGAATCGAACTGTAGGTGCCGCTGTCACCCATCGACTTCAGACCGTCCAGGTAGATGTTGTCCACCGAGCCATCGTTGAAGCCGCGCATCGCCACGTAGTCGTAGCGGTGCGTCGCGCCATAGGGATTGGTCAGCACGCCAGGGGTGTAGCGCATGGCCTGGGACACGGTTTGCGCGCCCTGGTCGTCCATTTGCTCGCGTGTGACCACCGATACGCTTTGCGACGTTTCCCGCAGGGCGGTACTGGTCTTGGTCGCCACCTGGCTGTGGGTGGCGTTGTAGCCATCCATGCTGCCGAGCGCGTTACCCAAGGCGAAGCCTTTGACGTCGGTGGTCGGCAACGCCAACGTGCTTTCGGGGGCCACGGTTTGCAGCACATAGCTGGCGCTATCCTGGCTGACGGCAACCAGCCCGGAGCCGCTGAGCAACTGCTGCAGGGCCTGGTCCGCCGAATATTCGCCTTTCAGGCCCGGTGACTGGACGCCGCTGGTTTGCCCGGGAGTACTTGCCAGGGTGATGCCGGCCTGACGGGCGAACTGGTTGAGCACCTCGCTCAACGGGCCGGCGGCTATGTTGTAGCTCTGGCGGCCGGCGATCGTGCCATCCTGCGCCGCGACAGCGGACATCGGTAGGGCGCCGACACCGAGCGCGGCGCTCAACAGCGCGGCGCGGATGGCCTGGCGCAGCAGGCCGGTGGGCGAGGAACAGCCGAGGGAAGTCTTGAGAGTCACGCGCTCAGTCATTGTAGGTTTCCGTTGGAGTCGCTGGAGGCAGATAAGCGTTGCTTACTGTCCTAGCCGGACGCCCGCGCAAAACCCGCCAAAAAAATCAGGCCGTACGCTCTACCGTGATCCACCAGCGGGTTCGGTAGTGTATTTGCACGGGGAGCGTGTGCGGCAGGACGGCCAGCAGCTTGTCGGTGTCTGCCAGACGGAAGACGCCTGACAAGCGCAAATCGGCGATCGAGGCGGCGCATTTCAGGTAGCCCCGACGGTAACGTCCCACTTCGTTGAGGAAGTCTTCCAGGCGCATGTTGCGCGTGACGATCAAGCCGTCCGCCCAGGCGCCGGCGTCCATGTCCAGGGGTGGCGCGAGCGTCGCGGTGGATGCGCTGATCAGATAGCTCTGTCCGGCTTCCACCTGGATCGGGGCGCCGTCGCTGCCGACATGCGAGCGGATGGCGACGTGTCCGCTGGTGACACTCAGGCGCGTGCAATCGTTGTCCTGGCGCACGACGAAGCGGCCCTCCAGCCCCTCGAACAAGCCGTGTCGGCTTTTTACCAGTAATGGGCGTTCGGGATCGCGGCCGCAGGTGAGCATGATTTCGCCGCGCGTCAACGTGATCAGGCGTCGCGAAGCCGTGTAGTCAAGGTCGGCCGCGCTGTTGGTATTGAGCTCCAGTCGCGTGCCGTCTGGCAGTTGGAAGCCACGTCGTTCGCCGGTGGCGGTCGCAAAATCGGCGCTCCACGGCTGCCAGCCCGGGTCCTTGCCCAGCCAGGCGGCGCAGCCCATCACCGCCACGCCTGACAACAGCTTCAGGGCCTGGCGCCGGCCGAGGCGCTGGGCGCTGGTCTCCAGGGTATCGAGGGCAGTCCGGGCGCCAGGTACCGCCCGCAGGCTGGAAGTCAGTTCGCTGTGCAGCGATTGCACCCGTTGCCAAGCCAGTTCGTGGTCATGGTGAGCGATGCGCCAGGCCTCGCACTGTTGGCGCAGCGCCGGGTTGGCGGTATGGTTGCGCAGGCGCAGCAACCAATGGATCGCTTGCTTGACCACCTGCTGTGATGGGCCCCGGCCCGAAGGCTGCTCCATCGGTTCAATCTTCATAGCGCAGCACATAGCAGTGGTACAACGCGTCGGCAACGTAGCGTTCTACCGAGCGCAGGGAAATGCCCATCTGTTCGGCAATCTGCTTGTAGGTGAGACCTTCGCACTGGGCCAGCAGGAACGCCTTGCGCACTTTGGGCTTGAGGCCTTCGAGCATCCGGGCGATGGCCTCCAGCAGCTCCAGGATCAATGCCTGGGCTTCGGCGCCGGGCGTTTGCGCTTCCGGCAGGTGCGCGATGGTCTCAAGGTAGGCGCGTTCGATTTCCTCTCGACGCCAATGGTCGATCACCAGGCCTTGGGCGATGGTGCGCAGAAAGGCGCGTGGCGCCTTGAGTTCCAGGCGTTCGGTGCGTTGCAGCAGGCGCACGAAGGTGTCCTGGGCCAGGTCCGCCGCATCCGCGGCATTGCCCAAGCGGTTGCGCAGCCATGTGTGGAGCCAGCCGTGATGGCTGCTGTAGAGCGCCTGTACTGCAAACTGGGGGGATGACATGAACGCGACGGCCTGGAGTCACAAATGATAATAGGTCGCATTGTCATCAGCGCGGGTCAATTTTGCAACCACCATTCATTCGCCTGCGGACGTCATGGGATGCTGACCAAGCCGTTCCGTCGGACAATCGAACAGCGGCCTAATTTTTTGTAGGCATTGGCCGACAGAGTGATATAGGTGCACCAAAATGGAGCGGATCCAATATCGCGCCCACCGGTTACATGGCAGTTGCACTCCACTTCCTGCATAAGAAGCCCACCCATGAATCTCAAGTTCAGTCACAAAATCCTCCTGGCCGCCTCTGGTGTGGTGGTCCTGGCTTTTGCCCTGTTCACGCTCTACAACGATTACCTGCAGCGCAACACCATCGGTCGAAGCCTGGAGTCGTCCATCGAGCAATCCGGCGACCTGACAGCCAGCAGCGTCCAGAACTGGATGAGTGGCCGTGTGCTGGTGTTGGAGAACCTGGCGCAGAACATCGCACACCAGGGCGCCGGGGCCGATTTGCCGGGGCTCGTCGACCAGCCGGCCTTGACCTCGAATTTCCAGTTCACCTATGTCGGCCAGAACACCGGCGTTTTCACTCAGCGGCCTGACGCCAAGATGCCCGACGGCTATGACCCGCGTCAGCGCCCTTGGTACAAGCAGGCGGTCGCGGCCGATAAAACCATGCTGACGCCGCCTTACATGGCGGCCGTTGGCGGTCTGGTGGTGACTATCGCCCTGCCGGTCAAGCACAACGGTGAGCTGCTCGGCGTGGTGGGTGGCGACCTGAGCCTGGAAACACTGGTGAAAATCATCAATTCCGTGGATTTCGGTGGCATCGGCCATGCATTTCTGGTCAGCGGCGACGGTCAGGTGATCGTCAGCCCGGACAAAGACCATGTGATGAAGAATCTCAAGGACATCTACCCGGGCACCCCGGTGCGCATCGGCAAAGGTATCCAGGAAGTCGAGCTGAACGGGGAGGATCGCATCCTTTCGTTTACCCCGGTGGCAGGCTTGCCGAACGCCGAGTGGTATATCGGCCTGTCGATCGACAAAGCCAAGGCCTACGCGCCGCTGAGCCATTTCCGTACGTCTGCGTTGATTGCGATGTTCGTCGCGGTGGCGGCGATTGCGTTGCTGCTGAGCCTGCTGATCCAGGTCTTGATGCGTCCGTTGACCACCATGGGCCGCGCCATGCAGGACATTGCCCAGGGCGAAGGCGACCTGACCCGCCGCCTCGTCGTGCAGGGCAAGGATGAGTTCGCTGTGCTGGGTGGCTCGTTCAACCAGTTCGTGGAGCGCATCCATGCATCGATAGCCGAAGTGTCTTCGGCTACGCGGCAGGTGCACGATTTGTCGCAACGGGTGATGACATCGTCCAACGCCTCGCTTGTCGGTTCGGATGAGCAGAGCGCCCGCACCAACAGCGTGGCCGCCGCGATCAATCAGCTGGGCGCCGCGACCCAGGAAATCGCGCGCAATGCCGCCGATGCTTCGCAACAGGCCAGCGGCGCCAGCGAGCAAGCCGACGACGGGCGCCAGGTGGTGGAAAAAACCATCCAGGCGATGACCGAGCTGTCGCAGAAGATCAGCCTGTCGTGCACCCAGATCGAAACCCTGAACGCCAGCACCGACAACATCGGGCACATCCTCGATGTGATCAAGGGCATCTCCCAGCAAACCAACCTGCTGGCCTTGAACGCCGCCATCGAAGCGGCCCGTGCCGGTGAAGCCGGGCGTGGCTTTGCGGTGGTGGCCGATGAGGTGCGCAACCTGGCGCACCGCACGCAGGAGTCGGCCGAGGAGATCCACAAGATGATCACTTCGTTGCAGGTCGGTTCTCGTGAAGCGGTGACCACCATGAACGCCAGCCAGGCTTCCAGCGAAGAGAGCGTGGAGGTGGCCAACCAGGCCGGCCTGCGCCTGGTCAGCGTGACCCAGCGCATTGGTGAAATTGATGGCATGAACCAGTCGGTGGCCGCCGCGACCGAAGAACAGACCGCCGTGGTGGAAACCCTCAACATGGACGTCAGCCACATCAACCTGCTGAACCAGCAGAGCGTCGCCAACCTCAACGAAACGCTGAAGGATTGCGATGCCTTGTCCCAACAGGCCAATCGGTTGAAGCAACTGGTGGACAGCTTCAAGATCTGATCCAGCCGAACCAGCGCCATCGCGAGCAGGCTAAGCACGGTTTTCCATGGGATTCCTTGTGGCGAGGGAGCTTGCTCCCGCTGGCCTGCGAAGCGGGCCCTGGCATTTCTCCAGGCGGACCGCATCAGCCGGTTTGGCGACTGCTGCGCAGCCGAGCGGGAGCAAGCTCCCTCGCCACGGGGTTTGGGTTGCCCATGAGGGTTCGGGGTGTATGGGCTGACGCCTTCGCGAGCAGGCTAAGCACGGATTTCCATGGGATTCCTTGTGGCGAGGGAGCTTGCTCCCGCTGGCCTGCGAAGCGGGCCCTGGCATTTCTCCAGGCGGACCGCGTCAGCCGGTTTGGCGACTGCTGCGCAGCCGAGCGGGAGCAAGCTCCCTCGCCACGGGGTTTGGGTTGCCCATGAGGGTTCGGGGTGTATGGGCTGACGCCTTCGCGAGCAGGCTCGCTCCCACCAGGGGATTGATGGTGGTTGCGGATTTTGCGTCCACCCAAGGCCCATGTGGGAGCGAGCCTGCTCGCGATGGCTAAGCACGGTTTTGCACGGGATTCCTTGTGGCGAGGGAGCTTGCTCCCGCTGGCCTGCGAAGCGGGCCCTGGCATTTCTCCAGGCGGACCGCATCAGCCGGTTTGGCGACTGCTGCGCAGCCGAGCGGGAGCAAGCTCCCTCGCCACGGGGTTTGGGTTGCCCATGAGGGTTTGGGGTGTATGGGCTGACGCTTTCGCGAGCAGGCTCGCTCCCACAGGGATGGTGGTCAGGTGAACATCTTCACCACATTCTCCATCGCTTCATCGGCGAACCCTTGCAGGAAATCCCTGAAGCCCGACGGGGCATGGGCGTCGGTGTGGTCGGCAATGATGGTCCAGGTGGCGCGGCAGCGGTTTTCCGTCAGGGGCTCCACGCGCATGGCCGCCCAGAGGTTGTCGATGCCCAGGGTGTTGTAAATCAGCGTCCAGGTCATGTGCATGGCCTGGTCGTCACGGCTGTTGAGCTGTTCCACCACCAGGTTCTGTCCGTCGACGAAGAATTTCTTGCGCAGGGATCTCACCCCTTCGCCGGTCATTTCGATGCGCTCAAGCGCGGGGATAAAGCGGTTGAACCCGCCAAAATCGCCGACCACTTCCCAGACTCGCGCCGCGTCGGCGGACACTTGCACCGAGGTTTCAACGTGGCAGGCTTGAGGATTCTTGATCAGTGTGTCGGGTTGAAATGTCGTCATGGTCTTGCTCCTTGCTTTGGGGTGGGATGGTTCAGATGAAATCAATGGCCTTGAGGTAGTCCGCGCCACGACGTAGCAGGGCCGGGGATTTTTCCGGGTAGCGCGCACCCATCTGCCGCACGCCGGACCGGGCGTTGTCATGGCGGATCAGCGAGATGTCGCCGATGTCCTCCTCGAAGCCGTTCAGATAGAAACCCAGCACGCCGAACAACGCGTTGTCGGCATCGACCCGCGCCAATTGCCGTTGCCAGTCGGCGACGCTCACCAGGGAAAACGCCCGGCCGCTGTCACGGAACGACGCCACGTAGGCGTCCCAGCTCAGCGGTTCGGGGTTGTGCAGGTTGAACACGGCCTGGTTCGGTTGGTAGCGGCTGGCGTGGAAGGCGATGAAACGGGCCAGGAAGTCCACCGGCATCAGGTCGAAGTTGAGCGACAGGGCCGGCACCTGGCCAAGCTGGATCGAGCCCTTGAGCATCAGCATCAACCGGTTCTTGTGGGGTTGGCAGACCCCCGTCTGGCTGTTGAAGCTGATGTTGCCTGGACGGAACAGATTCACCCGCACGCCAAGGTCACGGGCCCGCTGCAGGATCCGCTCGCCGACCCATTTGGACAGGTTGTAGCCGTTCTTGATGTAGATCGGCGGTGTCTGCGCCGCGGGTTGCTCCAACACCTGGCCATCGGCGTCCAGGGCACTGGAAGCCGAAAGCGTCGAGACGAAGTTGAAGATTTTCTTGCGCCGACCTTCGCACAGGCGCAGGCATTCGAAGATCGGCTCTACGTTGTCCCGCGCCAGGGACTCGTAGTCGAGCACGTGGTTGACGTGGGCCGCGTTGTGCACCAGCGCGCCGAAGGTGCTGTCGATGCGCTGGTAAACGTCGTCCGGCAGGCCCAGTTGCGGTTGAGTAATGTCGGCGGCGTAGACGCTGACGCGACTCAGGTCCAGGTGCTCCAGGCGATTGTCCCGCAGGGCCTGGGCGAACCGTTCGGCCGCGCTTTGCCCGCCGGACTCACGCACCAGGCACGCAACCTCGGTGGCGCCCCACGCCAGCAACGCCTCGACGATGTGCACGCCGAGGAAGCTGTTGGCACCGGTCACCAACACTTTGTGTACGTCACCGCTCTGGCTGATGGGCAGTGGATCAAGGTTGAGCTCCGCCTCGGCGTCAATGAAAGCCTGCGGGCTCAGCGTTGACGTACCGCTCTGTTCGGAGTCGTCGAGCAGCTTCGCCAGGGTGATCAGCGTCGGCGCTTCGATGAAGCGATTGATCGACAGGCTACGGCCGAACGACTGGCGGATGCTCAGCAGCAATTGCGACAACAGAATCGAATGCCCCCCGAGGTTGAAGAAGCTCTCGTCGGTGGCGATGTCCTCGGCCGGCAGTTCCAGCAGCTCGGCCCAAAGCGCTTGCAGCTGGTTTTCCAAGGCGTTCTGCGGCTGGCGTCCCTGGCCTCCGGCCTGGACCGGCCCCGTCGAGGCAAGCAACGCGCGGCGATCAACCTTGCCATTGCTGGTGTAAGGCAGGCTGGGCAGCTCGATGTAGGCCGTCGGGTGCATGTAGCTGGGCAACCTGTCCTGCACATGTTCGCGCAATGCCTGAAGAGCCGCGCCGGGAAGTTCTTGCACAGGGTTCACCAGGAACGCCAGGATCCGCCGTCGTTCATCCACCCCCACCGCCACCTGACGAAACAACTGGCTGTCGCGCAAGCAATGTTCGATCTCCTCGGGCTCGACCCGAAAGCCACGGATCTTCACCTGGTTATCGCGACGTCCACACAGCTCGATCCCAGCGTCCGTCCACTGGCCGATATCACCGGTGCGATAGGCCCGCAGCGTCTGCCCGGTGGGCAGCGTCAGGTTGAGGTAGCGCTCGGCGGTCAGCCCCGGGGCGTTCAGGTATCCCAGGCCGACGCCCGGCCCGGCGATGTAAAGCTCACCGGGCGTGCCGTCGGGCACCGGTTGCCGTTGCTCGTCCAGAATCAGCACTCGGCCATTGGCGATCGGGCTGCCAAGGTTGCGGTTGTTGTCGCCGCTGTCGAACTGCCGCGTGGTCGCCAGCACCGTGGTTTCGGTCGGGCCATAGATGTTGTGGAAGCGGCACTGTGGCGCCAGTTGCTCGATCACATACGGCTCGCAGACATCCCCTCCGGTGACCAGGTGTTCCAGCCCCAGCGGCGCGTCCAGCGGCAGTACGCTCAACAGTGCTGGTGGCAGGAAGGCGTGGCTGATGCGTTGTGCGCGAAGCAACGCGACCAGTTGCTGCGGGTCGCGGCGCTGGTCTTCGCTGGGCACGACCAACAATCCGCCCTGGATGAACGTCGGCAGGATGTCCAGCAGCGACGCGTCGAAGTTGATGGTGGAAAACTGCAGTGCGCGACTGTCGCGCTTCAACTCGACATGGTCGCAGTACCACGCGCAGAAATGGCTGAGGTTGCGCTGGCTGAGCAACACGCCTTTGGGCTGGCCGGTGGTACCGGAGGTGTAGATCGCCACGGCCGGCTCGTCGATGCCCGTCACGCGCCGGATTGTCGAGAGCGGGATGGCCGGTTTCGAAGAGGGCAGTCGATGGACGTCCAGCCTGGGTATTGCGCAGTCGTCCAGATCGCTTTGCAGGTCATGCAGCAGCAGATCGGCCCGGGCATTTTCCAGGATGAAGCGTCGCCGCTGCGCCGGGTGTTGCGGGTCCAGCGGCAGATACACCGCTCCGCATCCCAGGACCGCCAGGATCGCTGCATACAGCGGCGCGGATTTGGGCAGGCACACGCCGATCACCTTCGGGCGATCAGCCGCGCCCGGCAGGATTTCCAGCATCGATTGTTGCAACCTGAGCGTCAGGTCGCGCAAGGATCGGTAGTCGATGAGCTGACCGTCGACCCACAGGGCCGGTTGCGTCGGCTGATCAAGCATGCGTTGTTCGATTCTGTGCATCACCGGCACTTGGGCGGCGGCCAGGAGCCAGGGCACCGGGGCGCGGTTGAGGCGATGTTCGAAAGCCAGCGGCTCCAGCGCATCGAGGCCGTGCAGGGGCTCGTCTGCAACGGCGGTTTCCAGCATCGGCCAGGTGTCGAAGCGGGTCTCGTCCCGCGAGAGCTGGCTGACCAGCCGGGCGCCGTGCTCGACCACCGCCGCCACAGCGCAGAGGCGCAATGACTGACCGTTGCCCCGGCTTGGCGGGGCAATCACGGCCTCGGATAACAGGCGCTGTGCAGCGTCGCGGAAAACCACCACCGGTTGCGGCAATGCCTGGCCTGGCACCGCCTGGAGCGCCACGCGCACATCAAGTCGAAAGCGCGCCTGCGTGGCACACGGCAGCGTACCGTCATCGATCGACAGGTCGACCGCGCCGTGGCCGGTTGGCGATCGAGAATCCCTGACCGAGTGACCGTGAAGTTCAAGTTCCCGGGCCAGTTCGGCCATGGCCTGGCTGGTGCCGGATAGCGCAATTTCGAGGCGTTTCATCGAAAGCTCCTCATGGTGTCAGGTAGTCGGCCAGGGCTTCGCGCACGCATGGTGATGCGAGCATCGAGCTGGTGCGAAAAAAGCGTGTGATGTTGCCCACTAGCGGGTGAAAGTGATTGATCGGGTACGCCAACGCACTGGCGTCATCCCGCAGCGACTGACGTACCGATTCATCGACGGGCAGATGGGCGATCAGCTCGAAATCGAACTGTTGTTGCAGGTCGCTCGCCAGGTACTCGGCAATGAAGCCGGGCATCAGTTGCGCGATGGCTTGGCGGTCTTCTTCCGGTGCGGCGCGCCAGTAAATCTGCACCAGCCGTGTCCAGAAACCGGAGTGTCGGCCCTCATCCTGCAAGTGGTCCGCCATCAAGCCCTTGATCGAGGCCTTGACCGAGTCATCCCGGGCAAAGGCCGCCACTTCGTTGGTCACCGTGTTCTCGGCAATGGCGATGCAGATCAGCTCCACGGCACTGAGCAAGCGCTCCGGTGCCCGCGCCAGCGTGGCCGGGACCGCGCGGCTGAGTTCGATCTGGTCGGGCAGCGGGATCGGCTCGATGCCGGTCATGTCGATGGTCTGTTGCATGAAGTCCATGGCCACCAGCGCGTGATAGTCCTCATCCACCACCACAGTCATCGCGTCGTAGCGACAGGCGAACGGAAACTCGATGCCGAAGCGGTTCTTGGCGATGCGCCGCGCGGTGTGGTCCACCAGCTCAGTCTCGAAAATCACCACGTCATTGATGAATTTGTAGAGGCTCTGCACCAGGACAAAATCGCGCAACTGCGGGCAGTGGCTGAGAAAGGTCTGGCTGTGCACAAGAGGCTGACGGCTCATGGGGAAGATCAGCTTGTCGTCATCCTCGACCCGGCGCCGTGGTCGGGTACGGATGGTGGCGCGGCTTTCCCAGGTGTCGGCGAAGGACTGGTATGAAATGGCGTTCATGGCGTCACCTGCGCAACGGGCAGGGCCATGCTCTGGCGCAAGCCATCCCACAACGCCGCGCGGCTATGGACGGCGGCGAGGGCGGCGGCAAGGACTTCGCGCTCGCGCTGCGGGTCGCCATCGATCAGCCGTGCGAGCAATTTTTCCGCAGCCGGGCCGTGGTCTTCGGAGTCCACTTCGATATGCCGTTGCAGGTAATAACGAAACGTCGGTGCCTGGTCCAGGCCGATGCCCCAGGCATCCAGCATGCGTTGGAACATCTGCGGGATGACGCTTTCGCGACCGTGCACGAACGCGGCAGCCACGCTGTGAGCCGGGGCGTGCAAGGCAGTGTGCAAAGTCTGGCGTACGAAGCGCGCTGCAGCCGGGTCTACCTCGACGCTGTCCAGCGCGGTCTCGGGGCTGACGCCTTCCTGTTGCAGGGCAATGAATTGCTCAATGGCCCGGGTATCCGCGCCGACCTCGCGCATGGCGTCGAGGTACAGCTCGAAATGGCTGCAATAGCCCGCTCCGGGACGGTCATCGGACTCTTCCCCCAAGACGATTTCATTGATCAGCCGTGCTGCGTGCGGGTCGGCCGGAGGCAGCCACGGCAACTGGATACAGGTCAGCTCGCGCTGCAGGCGCTTGGTCAGGGACATGAAATCCCATACGGCAAAAACATGACTTTCCATAAAGCGGCGCAACAGGTCGATTGATGTTATTTCAGAAAAAACCGGGTGTTCACCAAGTGCGAGTTTCTTCAGGAATAGTTGCTCTTTGGTTGGCTGCATTGGAACGTCCTCATCAATGATTTTTGTCCGGAAGTTGCTTCGCCAGTTTTTTCGGTGCGAGCGAGTGCGTGAACCGGAGTCCATGTTTTCTTGATACAGATGTTTTATCTTTGCTCAGGGCTGAAAGGCCTGTTGGAGGCCTTTCTGTCATGAGTTCTGGGATCGAAGGCAACTCGACGTAGAAAAAGTTAGTGCATGTAACAAAGGCTCTGCAAGTTATTTTTTATATATTTAAGTTGACGTATTTCTTGGGCGTGAAGAGGGCTGTTAAAACTTTTCATACAAGTTTTATTGGGTCGAAGTTGCTCCTTCCGATTTATAAGTATCAGAATCGAATGGTACGAGTGAATGCCTCACCCGGAGCACTTCAGAGAACGGGAATCAAGTAAGTGATGTTTTGTGGGCGGGAGACCGACCAGACTTGCGGGTCATCTCGCCGTTCGGACGACGCTCCTTGCGTGATGGCTTCGATTCGCCTGGGCCACAGCCAGGCGCTGACTTCTTCAGGTCTTTTTTGAATCGATAAACGCAAGAGTGAGCCCAAATGGATGGCAGTTCCATCGGACTGACGTCGCGATGGAACGCGGGCGCAGTCAGACCGCGCCGGGCAGGGCCATGGGGGGTCTGGGAAGGATGTGTAAGAAAGTGCTACGCCGGCCGCGTCGCCGGCGCAGAGATGGGGTTGCGCTTATTGGTTGAGGTATCGGCGCATGGTGACGGAGGCTTTTTCCAGGTGCTGCTCCAGCAAGGCGACCGCGCTGTCGACATCCTTCGCCACTGCGGCTGCGAGCATCGCGCGGTGGTCGTCCTGGGTCAGCGTGCCCAGGCCCATCGATGACATGTGAAAGCGCAGGAAACGCTCTTCCTCATTGAGCTCGTGCTCGACCAGGTCAAGCAGCTTGGCGTTGGGTGCCCTGTGGTAAAGCGACATATGAAACAGGCGGTTGAGCCTGGCGATCTCGGCGTAGTCGGTTTGCGCTTCGAGTTGCTCGATGTACTGGGCGGCCATCGCCAGGTCGTTATCGTTGAGCAGCGGAACGGACAGGCGCAGGGCGAAGCTTTCCAGGACCGAACGCAAGGCATAGGTCTCGATCGCATTGCTGGTGATCAGCGGAGCCACCACGGCGCCCTTGTGCTGTACCACGTTGAGCAATGACTGCGCCTCGAGTTGGCGTAATGCCTCGCGTACCGGCATGCGGCTGACGCCGAACAGATCGGCCAGTTCCTGTTGGCGTAGCGCGGTGCCACTGGGCAGGCGACCATCAAGAATGGCTTCACGCAGGGAGCTCTCGATGATGGCGCGGGCCTGGGAGGCGGGAATGGGGCCGTTGACCTGGATAGTGCTTAACGGGTTGGGCTTCTTTGTCACGACAACACCCTGACTGGTAGTAACGAAATTGGATCCAAGCCAACATTAGTTACAGATTGCCAAGCCGTCAAAGTCTCGCGGCGCCGGTTCCTGAACTAAAGTTTAGACTGCTTGCGGTGATTGCATCCTGCCATTGTCTTTTGCCCGGCCAGGCTTCACCATCCAACGAATTTTCCAACGGCCCTTTTCGGACGTATTCCCCTTGGCTGCACCTTTTCCTGTCCTCAGGTCCATGCGTTGGCTGTGTTCGGCATTGTTGCTGGCCGGCCTGCTGCTGGGCGGCCTGCGGGCCGATTGGGACTTTGCGCAGATCAGCCGCCGGGCGCAAGCGTTATATGGGCCTTTGGGCGAAGGGCAGCAACGGATCGACGCGTGGCAGCAACTGTTGGCGACCCAGAAGCAGATTCCGGAACTGGAACAACTCAAGGTAGTGAATCTGTTTTTCAACAAGCAGGTGCGCTACGTCGAAGACATCGACCTGTGGCGTGAGGTTGATTACTGGGAAACCCCTATCCAGGCCTTATGGAAGGGCGCAGGTGATTGCGAGGACTACGCCATCGCCAAATATTTCAGCCTGCGCCGGCTCGGGGTGTCCAGTGACAAACTGCGCATCACCTACGTCAAGGCCTTGCGGCAGAACCGGGCGCACATGGTGCTGACCTACTACGCCACGCCCGATGCCATGCCTTTGGTACTCGACAGCCTGATCGACGGTATCCAGCCGGCCAGCCAGCGAACCGATCTGCTGCCGGTCTACTCTTTCAATGCCGAAGGGCTGTGGCTGCCGGGCGCCAAGGGCAACAGGAAAGTGGGTGATACCAAGCGCCTGTCCCGCTGGCAGGATGTGTTGAAAAAAATGCAGGCCGAAGGTTTTCCGGTCGAGACGACTAACTAGGAGCGCGCGCTCAGATGTCCTTGTTCAAACAGCTGTTGATCGCTATCTGTCTGTTCCTGGTGGTTGCCTTCAGCGGCAGCTTCATGGTCAGCCTGGAAAGCTCGCGGACCCAGTACGTCAATCAATTGCGCTCGCATGCGCAGGATGCGGCCACGGCGCTGGCCTTGTCGCTGACGCCGAATATCGACGACCCGGCAATGGTCGAGCTGATGGTCAGCTCGATCTTCGACAGTGGCTACTACGCGAGCATCCGCGTGGTCGACGTGAAGAACGACAGCACCATCGTCGAACGCACCGGCATTCCGGACGCCGGCAACGTGCCGCAGTGGTTCATCAAGCTCATTGGCCTGGAGCCGGCCGGTGGCGATGCGCTCGTCAGTCGGGGCTGGGAGCAGGCGGCACGGGTCGAAGTGGTCAGCCACCCTATGTTCGCCCTCGCCAAGCTGTGGCAGAGCGCGCTGGGCAGCCTGGGCTGGCTGTTGCTGTGCGGCGCTGTGAGCGCGGTGTTGGGGGCCTTGTTGCTGCGCCGTCAGCTCAAGCCGCTGGATTACATGGTGCACCAGTCCCATGCCATCGCCCGCCGGGAGTTCCTCAGCTTGCCGGAGCTGCCGCGTACCCCTGAGCTGCGCCGGGTGGTGCAGGCGATGAACCAGATGGTCGAAAAGCTCAAGGCGCTGTTCCAGGAGCAGGCCGAGCGCAGCGAAAAGCTGCGGGTCGAGTCCTATCAGGACAACCTCACGGGCCTGGCCAACCGACGTTACTTCGAAATGCAGCTGCATGCCCGGGTGAGCAATCCCGAGCAGGCCAGTTCCGGTTATCTGCTGTTGTTGCGGGTCAGGGACCTGGCCGGGTTGAACCAGCGGCTGGGCGGGCAGCGCACCGACCAGTTGCTCAAGGCCGTGGGCGAGCAATTGCTGCGTGAATGCGCGCGTTATCCGGAAACCCATAACCTGGTGACGCGCATCCGCGGCGGAGAGTTCGCCGTGTTGGCGCCCGGGCTGGTGCGCGAGGAAGCCTTGCAACTGGCGCAGAATCTCGAAGGCGCGTTGGCGAGCCTGCACGCCACCGGCGCGACGGACGTGGCGTCGGTGGCCTCCATCGGGCTGGCGCCGTTCGTCCACGGCGACTCACCGCAAGCGGTGCTCCAGCTCGGCGACCAGGCGCTGGCCCAGGCCGAAACCCAGGGTGAACCGGGCTGGGCCTGCCTGGATCACAGCGCGTCGGCCAGCGTTGGCGATGATCACCATGCCTGGCACAACCTGCTTGACCAGGCGCTGAGCAACCAGCGTTTCGAGCTGTATTTCCAGCCGGTGGTGGCCGCTCAGGAAACCCAGGTGGTGCTGCATTACAAAGTGCTCTCGCGGCTGCTCGACGATCAGGGCCAGAGCATTCCCGCCGGGCGTTTCCTGCCATGGCTGGAGCGCTTCGGCTGGACTGCGCGCCTAGACCGCCTGATGCTCGAACAGGTGCTCAAGCAAATGGCCGGGCACGAGCAATCCCTGGCGCTCAACCTGTCCTCTGCCACGCTGGCCGACCCACAGGCGTTGAACAAGGTCTTTGAAATCCTGCGGGCTCACGGCAATCTCGGGCCGCGCCTGACCCTGGAGATCGGTGAGGAGCAATTACCTGAGCAAGCGGTGCTGGAGCAGTTGACCCGGCAGTTGCGCGAGCTTGGTTTCTCCCTGAGCCTGCAGCGTTTCGGCGGACGGTTCAGCATGATCGGCAATTTGTCGCGGCTGGGGCTGGCGTATCTGAAGATCGACGGCAGTTATATTCGCGCCATCGACCAGGAGAGCGACAAGCGCCTGTTCATCGAAGCCATCCAGCGCGCCGCCCACAGCATCGACCTGCCGCTGATTGCCGAGCGGGTTGAGACGGAAGGGGAACTGGCGATGATTCGCGAGATGGGGTTGTTTGGGGTGCAAGGGCAGTTGGTGGGCGAGCCTAAGCGTTGGGGGTGAGTGCTGCGTTGTCTGTCAGTGAGCCTTCGCGAGCAGGCTCGCTCCCACATGGTTTTTTGTTGGGCTGAAGTTTGAAATCTATCCCCATCCACTGTGAGAGCGAGCCTGCTCGCGATGGCGTCAGCCCGGACACCGCACAAACCGTGGCGAGGGAGCTTGCTCCCGCTCGGCTGCGCAGCAGTCGCCAAACCGGACAACACGATCCGCCTGGAGAAATGCAGGGGCCTGCTTCGCAGCCCAGTGGGAGCAAGCTCCCTCGCCACGGTCAGCGGTGAATCAGATCAACCCCTTCTCATCGTCATCGATCAACCGACTCAACCCGCCCAGCGCTTCCCGTGCCTGGTTGCGGTCCATCAGCTTGGCCTGGGCCGCTGGTGGCAGGTCGGTGACGCGGATCACGCCTTTGCTGGTGAGTACCTGAATCAGGTCGTCGAGTACCCGGATCATCTCCAGGTCGCTCTGCTTGAGTTGCTTGAGGCTGTTCTCTACCGCCTGGTTGGCGAACCAGTCCTGGATCTCATGGTTGTCGGCCGGCAAGGTCTCGGTGGCCTCGGCATAAGCGGCGGCTTCGACGCGCACCAGCAGGCCTTGCGCATCGCGTTGCACATAAAACATCGGGCATCCCTCATGTATGAAGCGGCGTCATGCTGGGCAGCATAGGCCAACTGTGGGGAGTATGAACACTTATCCTGTGGCGAGGGAGCATGCTCCCTCGCCACAGAGTCCGTGTCAGGTTCAGCTGTTGTTGTGATCGATCTTGATGGTCGGGTCACTGCCGGCGATGAGCGAGTTCAGGTTGATGTTCGACCAGTTGTTGCCTTCCAGCTTGATCGTCACGTCCGGCGTCGCCGCAGTGTTGGCCGCGTTGAATTGACCGGTAGTGCTGACTTGCAGGGAAGACACGCCATCGACCGTGCTGATCTTCAGGAAGTGGTCGATGGTGCTGCCGGTTTCGCCCTGCAACAGATCCCGCAGGTCGATCCGGTCACCGTCGCCGGCCTTGAAGTCCTTGATCACATCGGTACCGGTGTCGCCGGATTTCCAGACGAAGGTATCGCCGCCCAGGCCACCGATGAGCGTGTCGTTGCCCTTGCCGCCGATCAGGGTGTCACTGCCGCTGCCACCGAGCAGGATGTCATTGCCCTTGCCGCCGTCGAGCAAATCGTTGCCGCCCTGGCCGAAGAGAATGTCGTTGCCGGCACCGCCCAACAGGGTGTCGTTGCCATCGTGGGCACCGGACACATCGAACGCGGTGTAGTGCTCGGTGATGTACTGGTGCACGTTGCTGGTGGTGACTTTGCTGACGTCGACGCCGCTTTGCTGGGCCACGAACGACTGGATCGCCTGGTAACCCTCGCCGGCGATGCCGTTGAAGCTCACCAGGTCGCCGAACAGGATGTCGTTGCCGTCGCCGCCATTGACCGTGTCGGCACCCGGCAACGTCGCTTCGGTATGGCCGATGATCGAGTTGGCCAGGTCCTTGGGGTCGATGTTGGTTTGCGGCTTGCCATCGGAGTCGTACGGCTTGAGATCGTCCAGGGTCACGCCGTTGTTCAGGCCGATGGCTTCAACGTTGCTCAAGCCCTTGAGCAGAGTGAAGCTGGCCGCTGAGCCGGTTGCTGCTGAGACGTCGCCCCACCCGCCGCCGTCCAGGGTAGAGAACTCGAACGTGCCGTTGCCCTCGGCACGCACCGTGCCGACGTAACTGTCATTCCAGTTCTTGCCGCTCTTGGTCGACAGGTACATGTCGCCATTTTCTTCGATGGTGAATTTGTGTGTGCTGTCGATCGTCTGGGTGTAGTACTTGCCAACGGTATAGTTGGACGCACTCAGTACGTCGTCGAGCTTGACGGTACCGTACAGCGTCGGGTTCGTCTGTTCGCCGGACTGGTAGCGCGTTGGCTCACCGTCGGTGATGAAGTACGTCAGGTTCTTCGCACCGGTATTGCTCAGGGCCTGGGTGCTGTTGAAGAAGTTCGCGGTGGTCTTGAACACGTCTTCATAGTTGGTATTGCCGCCGGACACCATCGAGTCGAGCACGCTCTTGAGCAGTGTCAGCGCGTTCGGATCGTTGAGGTTGACCGCAACGTTCTTGTTGACCTGGTTGTCGAAGTCCGCCAGGAAGATGTTCACCGTCCCGGAGTTGCTGCCCAGGCTCTGCTTGAGCGTGTTGAACACCTGGGTCAGCGAGTTCTTCGCGGCTGTAACGGACGACGAACTCATGCTGCCGGAGCTGTCGACCATGAACGCGATGTTGTAGTTGACGCCCGGTACCACGGTCAGGCCGCCGATGTCGGCGATCACGATGTCGTTGCCGTCGGTACCGGTGACATTGTCGCTGCCGGAGGTGGCGGTGACAGCGTTATAGGTCGCCGGGTAAACGGTGACCGGGATCTGCGCGGTCGTCACTGCCGACCCGCCGAGGGATTCGGTGGAGGTCGACGTTACGGTCAGGTTGATCTGGCCGCTGAAGTAGGTCGGTGGCGTCAGGTTGAGGCTGCCCAGGTTCCAGCCGGTGAGCGAAGCTTCGCCGTTGGCGCCGACGGTTGCGGTGTGTCCCGCGCCATCGCTCAGCACACTGCCTTCCGGCATGCCACCGATTTTCACGCTCAGGCTTTCGGAGCCGTCGGTGTCGGTCAGGGCGGTGGTGATCTTCGACAGCTTCACGCTGCCGCCTTCAGCACCTTCGTTGAGCTTGTAGCCGTCGTAGTAGCCTTCGCCATTGGTGCCGTGCAGGTCGGAAACGGAAACCCCGGCATTCACCAGGTCAGCCACGCCGGTATACAGCGGTACGCCTGCGCTGCTCAGGTCCACCGGCGTGCTGCCGTTGACCGACAGGTTCACGTCATAACTGCCTGGGCCGGTCTGGTTGTGGTGGTAGATGTCCAGGGTGTAGTAGCCGCTGGTGGTCGGCGTGAACGAACCGTTCAACTGGCCGCCCGCACCCCAAGTGATGGCCGCGGCGGTCTTGCCACCGATGGTCACCAGCAGACTGTCGTCGCCGGTGCCGCTGAAGGTGTAGGTCTTGCCGGCTTCGAGGAAAATCAGGCCCGAGGTCTTCGACGCGGTGCCCGGGTTGACGTTGCCGTCGTTCTGAACGTTGCTCACATTGGTGCTGCTGTTCGGCGTGCCGGCGGCATCGATCACCGACTTGAGCGTGCCGGCCGGCGCGCCGTTGCCATCGGTGCCCAGGCCCGACAGGCCGGTCCAGACTTCCTTGATCAGGCCGGTGGAGGTCACGTTGTTGCCGGCGACGTTGAGGGTCGGCGCGTCGGCGGTTGGCGTGATGTCGATCTTCACGGTGCCGGTGTTGCCCAGAGCCTGGCCGTCGGTTGGCTGGAACTTGATCTGCGCGTAGTCAGCCTGCTTGTTGCCCACGCCGCTGCCGCCGTAGCCATCGGCCCCGGATTCGTTGGCATCGGGTGTGAAGCGCAGCTTGCCGGCGTCGATGTCGGCCTTGGTGAAGGTCTGGTTGTTGGCCACGTCCTTCCACGTCGCCCCGTCCAGGTACTGCAACTTGCCATCGCCTGGCAGCCCGGTGATTTTCACGCCCTGGCTGGCGGCGGAACTGTCCACATCGCTGACGCCGAAGCTCGACCAGCCGAGGATCAGCGAGGTGTCCTCGGTGCCGGTCACGGAGCCGCCGGAGGCAACCGGAGCATCATTGACACCGACCACGTTGACCGTGGTGGTGGCGGTATTGGAGTAGCTGACGCCATCGGTCACTTTCACGGTGATGATGCGCGGCACGGTGCTCGGGTCGTCGCTGTTGTTGATGAAGCTGATGTTCTTGATCTGCTGCATGTAGTCGGCCAGCGTCGCATTGCCGGTCAAGGTCAGCGTCACGGTGCCGTCGGTGCTGTTGGCGTTGATGCTGATGCCATTGACGCTGTTGCCCAGATTCAGCGCATCGCCGGGCTGACGGTTGGTCAGCACGACAGTGGCGCCGGTCAGCATCGTGCTGTCCGGGTCGGTGATTTTCAGGTCAGTGTCGCCGATCGATACGCCTGGGCCCGCGGTGCCTTCGGTGAAGGTCACCTGGTAATCGGCGCCGGTCTTGCCGCTGGAATTGTTGGCATCCAGATCGAGTACCGGCGCCGCATCGTTGTCGATGATCGAAGTGCTGACGCTGCCGTTGGTGCCGCTGACTGCCAGGTTCTCGAAGTTGCCGCCGGTGGCCGAGTCGATCTTGACCACGAAGTTCTCAGTGCCTTCGGTGATCTTGTCGTCCAGGGTCGCCACGTTGAAGCTGGCGCTGGTGGCGTTGGCCGGGATCTTCACGGTGTAGACACCGGTGAAGTCCGAGCCATCGGCGGCGGTACCGCTGTAGACGATCTTGACCGTTACCTCGGTTTGCGCCGGGTTTGTCAGGTTGACCGTATACGTGGCGGCCTGGCCTTCGGTGACCGAACTGCTGCCGGTGATGCTGACGGTGGTGTTGTCAGGCGTGTCGGTCACGGCGGTCACGGCTGGCGTGGTGCTCGGCACCAGGTGCTCGAAATTACCCCCGGTGGCCGTCTTGATCGTTGCTTCGACGTTGCCGGCGTCTTTGTAGACGTCGTCCTTTGGCGCATCGACGGTTACGGTGCCGGTCTTGGCGCCGGCGGCGATGTTGATCACCGCGCCGTTGCTCAGGGTCACGGTCACTGGCGAACCAGCGGCGTTGGTGAGGGTCGCGGTATAGGTGATCTGGCCGCCCTCGGCAACCGAGTTGGTGGCGCTCAGGCTCAGGCCGGTGGTGTCCTGGACATCGGTGACGGTGGTGCCGGCAGGCTTACCATCAATTTCCATGTTTTCGTAGTTGCCGCCCTTGGCGTCGTCGATCTTGACGCTGAGGTTGCTGCCGCCCGCCAATGCATCGTTAGGTGCGGTGAAATTCACCGAGCCAGAGCTGGAGCCAACTGGGATGGTGATGCTTTGACCATTCGACAGCGTGACGACCAGCGGAGCGCCGGTGACTGGGGCGTTCACCGAAGCGGTGTAGACCACAACGCCGCCTTCACCCACGGAAGGCGTGGCCGTCAGGCTGACAGTCGAAGTGTCGAGCGTATCGGTGACGTCGGTCACGGCTGGTGCAGTGCTCGGCACCAGGTTTTCGAAGTTGCCACCGACAGCTTTATCGATGCTGACTTCAACCTTGCCGGCATCCTTGTAGACGTCGTCTTTCGGTGCATCGACAGTCACGGTGCCGGTCTTGGCGCCGGCGGCGATGTTGATCACCGCGCCGTTGTTCAGGGTGATGGTCACCGGCGAACCGGCGGCGTTGGTCAAAGTGGCGGTGTAAACAATCGAACCACCTTCTGCTACGGTGCCGGTTGCGGACAGCGTCAGACCGGTAGTGTCTTGAACGTCCGTAACGGTCGTGTCCGCAGGCTTACCGTCAATTTCCAGGTTTTCGTAGTTGCCACCTTTCGCGTCGTCGATCTTGACGCTCAGGTTGCTGCCGCCCGCCAATGCATCGTTAGGTGCGGTGAAATTCACCGACCCGGAACTCGAACCAACCGGAATGGTGATGGACTGGCCGTTGCTCAAGGTCACTACGAGCGGAGCGCCAGTGACTGGAGCGTTTACGGATGCTGTGTAAACCACAGTGCCGCCTTCGCCAACAGTCGAAGTCGCGGTGAGCGAAACGGTGCTGGTGTCGAGTGTGTCGGTGACGTCGGTCACCGCTGGTGCGGTGTTAGGCACCAGGTTTTCGAAGTTGCCACCGACAGCCTTGTCGATGCTGACTTCAACTTTGCCAGCGTCTTTGTAGACGTCGTCCTTCGGAGCATCAACAGTCACGGTGCCAGTGGTGGCGCCAGCGGCGATGTTGATGACCGCGCCGTTGCTCAAAGTGATGGTGACCGGCGAACCTGCTGCGTTGGTCAGGGTGGCGGTGTAAACGATGGAGCCGCCTTCAGCGACAGTATCAGTCGCGGACAGGGTCAGACCGGTAGTGTCTTGAACGTCCGTAACGGTCGTGTCCGCAGGCTTGCCATCGATTTCGAGGTTTTCGTAGTTGCCGCCCTTGGCGTCGTCGATCTTGACGCTCAGGTTGCTTCCGCCCGCCAACGCATCGTTAGGCGCGGTGAAGTTCACTGAGCCAGAGCTTGCGCCAACTGGGATGGTGATAGATTGGCCGTTGCTCAAGGTCACTACGAGCGGGGCACCGGTGACTGGAGCGTTCACCGAGGCGGTGTAAACCACAGTGCCGCCTTCGCCCACGGAAGGGGAAGCCGTCAGGCTGACAGTTGAGGTGTCGAGGGTGTCGGTCACATCGGTCACGGCCGGTGCTGTGTTCGGGACCAGGTTTTCGAAGTTGCCGCCCGTAGCTTTATCGATGCTGACTTCAACCTTGCCGGCATCCTTGTAGACGTCGTCCTTTGGCGCATCGACGGTTACGGTGCCGGTCTTGGCGCCGGCGGCGATGCTGATCACCGCGCCGTTGCTCAGGGTGATGGTGACAGGCGAGCCGGCAGCGTTGGTCAAGGTCGCGGTGTAGACGATGGAGCCGCCTTCGGCCACGGTGTCGGTTGCAGACAGCGTCAGACCGGTAGTGTCCTGGGTATCGGTCACTGCGGTGTCCGCAGGCTTACCGTCGATTTCCAGGTTTTCGTAGTTGCCGCCCTTGGCGTCGTCGATCTTGACGCTGAGGTTGCTGCCGCCCGCCAACGCATCGTTTGGTGCGGTGAAGTTCACCGAGCCGGAGCTTGCGCCGACTGGGATAGTGATGCTTTGGCCATTCGACAGCGTGACGACCAGCGGAGCGCCGGTGACTGGAGCGTTCACCGAAGCGGTGTAGATCACTACGCCGCCCTCGCCAACCGTCGAAGTCGCGGTGAGCGAAACGGTGCTGGTGTCGAGTGTGTCGGTCACATCGGTCACGGCTGGTGCGGTGTTGGGCACCAGGTTTTCGAAGTTGCCGCCAGTAGCTTTATCGATGCTGACTTCGACCTTGCCGGCGTCTTTGTAGACGTCGTCTTTCGGAGCCTCAACAGTCACGGTGCCAGTGGTGGCGCCAGCCGCGATATTGATCACGGCTCCGTTGCTCAGGGTGATGGTGACAGGCGAACCGGCGGCGTTAGTCAGGGTCGCGGTGTAAACAATCGAACCACCTTCCGCTACGGTGTCGGTCGCGGACAAGCTCAGGCCGGTAGGGTCTTGAACGTCCGTAACGGTCGTGTCCGCAGGCTTACCATCAATTTCCAGGTTTTCGTAGTTGCCGCCCTTGGCGTCGTCGATCTTGACGCTGAGGTTGCTACCGCCCGCCAACGCATCGTTAGGTGCGGTGAAATTCACCGAGCCGGAGCTTGCGCCGACCGGGATGGTGATGCTTTGACCATTCGACAGGGTGACGACCAACGGGGCGCCGCTGACTGGAGCGTTCACCGAAGCGGTGTAAACCACAATGCCGCCTTCGCCCACGGAAGGGGAAGCGGTCAAGCTGACAGTCGAAGTGTCTAGGGTATCGGTGACGTCCGTCACGGCTTGAGCAGTGCTTGGCACCAGATTTTCGAAGTTGCCACCGGTGGCTTTATCGATGCTGACTTCAACTTTGCCAGCGTCTTTGTAGACGTCATCTTTCGGCGCGTCGACGGTCACGGTGCCGGTCTTGGCGCCGGCGGCGATATTGATCACCGCGCCGTTGCTCAAAGTGATGGTGACAGGCGAGCCGGCTGCGTTAGTCAGGGTAGCGGTGTAGACGATGGAGCCGCCTTCGGCGACGGTGTCGGTTGCAGACAGTGTCAGACCGGTAGTGTCTTGGGCATCAGTTACTGCGGTATCTGCAGGCTTGCCGTCGATTTCCAGGTTTTCGTAATTGCCGCCCTTGGCGTCGTCGATCTTGACGCTGAGGTTGCTGCCACCCGCCAATGCATCGTTAGGTGCGGTGAAATTCACCGACCCGGAACTCGAACCAACCGGAATGGTGATGCTTTGACCATTCGACAGCGTGACGACCAGCGGGGCGCCGGTGACTGGAGCGTTCACCGAAGCGGTGTAAACCACAGTGCCGCCTTCGCCCACGGAAGGGGAAGCCGTCAGGCTGACAGTCGAAGTGTCGAGCGTATCGGTGACGTCGGTCACGGCAGGTGCAGTATTCGGGATCAGGTTTTCGAAGTTGCCACCGGTAGCCTTGTCGATGCCGACTTCCACTTTTCCGGCGTCTTTGTAGACGTCGTCTTTCGGCGCGTCGACGGTTACGGTGCCGGTCTTGGCGCCGGCGGCGATGTTGATCACCGCGCCGTTGCTCAGGGTGATGGTGACAGGCGAACCGGCGGCGTTGGTCAGGGTCGCGGTGTAAACAATCGAACCGCCCTCGGCGACGGTGTCGGTTGCGGACAGGGTCAGGCCCGTCGTGTCAGTCGAGTCGGTGACTGAGGTGTCCGCAGGCTTGCCATCGATTTCGAGGTTTTCGTAGTTGCCGCCCTTGGCGTCGTCGATCTTGACGCTCAGGTTGCTACCGCCCGCCAACGCATCGTTAGGTGCGGTGAAATTCACAGAGCCGGAGCTTGCGCCGACCGGGATGGTGATGCTTTGACCATTCGACAGGGTGACGACCAACGGGGCGCCGGTGACTGGAGCATTCACCGAAGCGGTGTAGACCACAACGCCGCCCTCGCCAACCGTCGAAGTCGCGGTGAGCGAAACGGTGCTGGTGTCGAGGGTGTCGGTGACGTCGGTCACGGCTGGCGTGGTGCTTGGCACGAGGTTTTCGAAATTACCGCCAACGGCCTTATCGATGCCGACTTCCACTTTTCCGGCGTCTTTGTAGACGTCGTCTTTCGGCGCGTCGACGGTTACGGTGCCGGTCTTGGCGCCGGCGGCGATGTTGATCACCGCGCCGTTGCTCAGGGTGATGGTGACAGGCGAACCGGCGGCGTTGGTCAGGGTCGCGGTGTAAACAATCGAACCGCCCTCGACGACGGTGTCGGTTGCGGAAAGGGTCAAGTCCGTGGCATCAGTCGAATCGGTGACTGCGGTGTCCGCAGGCTTACCATCAATTTCCAGGTTTTCGTAGTTGCCACCTTTCGCGTCGTCGATCTTGACGCTGAGGTTGCTGCCACCCGCCAACGCATCGTTTGGTGCGGTGAAGTTCACCGAGCCGGAGCTTGCGCCGACTGGGATAGTGATGCTTTGGCCATTCGACAGCGTGACGACCAGCGGAGCGCCGGTGACTGGAGCGTTCACCGAAGCGGTGTAGATCACTACGCCGCCCTCGCCAACCGTCGAAGTCGCGGTGAGCGAAACGGTGCTGGTGTCGAGGGTATCGGTCACGTCAGTGACGACGGGTGCAGTGTTAGACACCAAATTCTCAAAGTTACCGCCAACTGCCGTGTCGATGCTGACTTCAACTTTGCCGGCGTCTTTGTAGACGTCATCTTTCGGTGCGTCGACAGTCACGGTCCCAGTGGTAGCGCCGGCGGCGATGTTGATCACCGCGCCGTTGCTCAGGGTGATGGTCACCGGCGAGCCGGCAGCGTTGGTCAAGGTCGCGGTGTAGACGATGGAGCCGCCTTCGGCGACGGTGTCGGTTGCAGACAGTGTCAGACCGGTAGTGTCTTGGGCATCAGTTACTGCGGTGTCTGCAGGCTTGCCGTCGATTTCCAGGTTTTCGTAGTTGCCGCCTTTGGCGTCGTCGATCTTGACGCTCAGGTTGCTGCCGCCGGCCAATGCATCGTTAGGCGCGGTGAAGTTCACTGAGCCAGAGCTTGCGCCAACTGGGATGGTGATGGATTGGCCGTTGTTCAGGGTGACGACCAACGGGGCGCCAGTGACTGGAGCGTTCACCGAAGCGGTGTAAACCACAGTGCCGCCTTCGCCCACGGAAGGGGAAGCGGTCAAGCTGACAGTCGAAGTGTCTAGGGTATCGGTGACGTCCGTCACGGCTTGAGCAGTGCTTGGCACCAGATTTTCGAAGTTGCCACCGGTGGCTTTATCGATGCTGACTTCAACTTTGCCAGCGTCTTTGTAGACGTCATCTTTCGGCGCGTCGACGGTCACGGTGCCGGTCTTGGCGCCGGCGGCGATATTGATCACCGCGCCGTTGGTCAAAGTGATGGTGACAGGCGAGCCGGCTGCGTTAGTCAGGGTAGCGGTGTAGACGATGGAGCCGCCTTCGGCGACGGTGTCGGTTGCAGACAGTGTCAGACCGGTAGTGTCTTGGGCATCAGTTACTGCGGTATCTGCAGGCTTGCCGTCGATTTCCAGGTTTTCGTAATTGCCGCCCTTGGCGTCGTCGATCTTGACGCTGAGGTTGCTGCCACCCGCCAATGCATCGTTAGGTGCGGTGAAATTCACCGACCCGGAACTCGAACCAACCGGAATGGTGATGCTTTGACCATTCGACAGCGTGACGACCAGCGGGGCGCCGGTGACTGGAGCGTTCACCGAAGCGGTGTAAACCACAGTGCCGCCTTCGCCCACGGAAGGGGAAGCCGTCAGGCTGACAGTCGAGGTGTCGAGCGTATCGGTGACGTCGGTCACCGCTGGTGCAGTGTTAGGCACCAGGTTTTCGAAGTTGCCACCGGTAGCCGTGTCGATGCTGACTTCAACTTTGCCAGCGTCTTTGTAGACGTCGTCCTTCGGAGCATCAACAGTCACGGTCCCAGTGGTAGCGCCAGCCGCGATGTTGATGACCGCGCCGTTGCTCAAAGTGATGGTGACCGGCGAGCCCGCTGCGTTGGTCAGGGTCGCGGTGTAAACAATCGAACCGCCTTCCGCTACGGTGTCGGTTGCGGACAGGGTCAGGCCCGTCGTGTCAGTCGAGTCGGTGACTGAGGTGTCCGCAGGCTTGCCATCGATTTCGAGGTTTTCGTAGTTGCCGCCCTTGGCGTCGTCGATCTTGACGCTCAGGTTGCTACCGCCCGCCAACGCATCGTTAGGTGCGGTGAAATTCACCGACCCGGAACTCGAACCAACCGGAATGGTGATGCTTTGACCATTCGACAGCGTGACGACCAGCGGGGCGCCGGTGACTGGAGCGTTCACCGAAGCGGTGTAAACCACAGTGCCGCCCTCGCCAACCGTCGAAGTCGCGGTGAGCGAAACGGTGCTGGTGTCGAGGGTATCGGTCACGTCGGTGACGACGGGTGCAGTGCTAGGCACCAGATTCTCAAAGTTACCGCCAACTGCCGTGTCGATGCTGACTTCAACTTTGCCGGCGTCTTTGTAGACGTCGTCCTTCGGAGCATCAACAGTCACGGTGCCAGTGGTAGCACCGGCGGCGATGTTGATGACCGCGCCGTTGCTCAGGGTGATGGTGACCGGCGAGCCGGCAGCGTTGGTCAAGGTCGCGGTGTAGACGATGGAGCCGCCTTCGGCCACGGTGTCGGTTGCAGAAAGCGTCAGACCGGTAGTGTCCTGGGTATCGGTCACTGCGGTGTCCGCAGGCTTACCATCAATTTCCAGATTTTCGTAATTGCCGCCCTTGGCGTCGTCGATCTTGACGCTCAGGTTGCTACCGCCCGCCAACGCATCGTTTGGTGCGGTGAAGTTCACCGAGCCGGAGCTTGCGCCGACTGGGATGGTGATGGACTGGCCGTTGCTCAAGGTCACTACGAGCGGAGCGCCGGTGACCGGAGCATTCACCGAAGCGGTGTAAACCACGGTGCCGCCTTCGCCAACAGTCGAAGTCGCGGTAAGCGAAACAGTGCTGGTGTCGAGGGTGTCGGTCACGTCGGTGACGACGGGTGCAGTGCTAGGCACCAGGTCCTCAAAGTTACCGCCAACTGCCGTGTCGATGCTGACTTCAACTTTGCCAGCGTCTTTGTAGACGTCGTCCTTCGGTGCGTCGACAGTCACGGTCCCAGTGGTAGCACCAGCCGCGATGTTGATCACCGCACCGTTGCTCAGGGTGATGGTCACCGGCGAGCCGGCAGCGTTGGTCAGGGTCGCGGTGTAAACAATCGAGCCTCCTTCCGCTACGGTGTCGGTTGCGGACAAGGTCAAGCCGGTAGTATCAGCCGAATCAGTGATCGTAGTAACCGCAGGCGTAGTGCTCGGCACCAGATTCTCGAAGTTACCGCCGGTTGCGCCAGTAATCGTAGTACTGACAGTGCTGCCATTGTTGTAGACGTCGTTAGCCGGGGTATCGACAGCCACGGTACCGGTGGTCTGGCCGGCGGCGATAGTGATCACCGAGCCATTGCTCAACGTCACGGTCACCGGCGTCTGGGCCGGATTGGTCAACGTGGCGGTGTAGGTGATCTGGCCGCCTTCGGTGATGGTTTCGCTGGCGGTCAAAGTCAGGCCAGTGGCGTCAGCCGAATCAGTGATCGTAGTAACCGCAGGCGTCGTGCTCGGCACCAGGTTTTCGAAGTTGCCGCCGGTTGCGCCAGTGATCGTGGTGCTGACGGTACTGCCGTTGTTGTAGACGTCGTTGACCGGGGTATCCACGGCAACGGTACCGGTGGTCTGGCCAGCGGCAATGGTAATGACCGAGCCATTGCTCAACGTGACAGTCACTGGCGTCTGAGCCGGATTGGTCAGCGTCGCGGTGTAAGTGATCTGACCGCCTTCGGTGATGGTTTCGCTGGCGCTGAGCGTCAGGCCAGTCGTATCAGCCGAGTCAGAGATCGTGGTGACCGCAGGCGTAGTGTTGGGCACCAGATTCTCGAAATTACCGCCGGTTGCGCCAGTAATCGTAGTGCTGACAGTGCTGCCATTGTTGTAGACGTCGTTAACCGGAGTATTGACCGCCACGGTACCGGTGGTTTGTCCGGCGGCGATGGTAATGACCGAGCCATTGCTCAAGGTCACGGTCACTGGCGTCTGGGCCGGATTGGTCAACGTGGCGGTGTAGGTGATCTGGCCGCCTTCGGTGATGGTTTCGCTGGCGGTCAAAGTCAGGCCAGTGGCGTCAGCCGAATCAGTGATCGTAGTAACCGCAGGCGTAGTGCTCGGCACCAGATTTTCGAAGTTACCGCCAGTGGCGCCGGTAATCGTAGTGCTGACGGTGCTGCCGTTGTTATAGGCATCGTTAGCCGGAGTATCAACAGCCACGGTACCGGTGGTCTGGCCAGCGGCAATCGTGATGACCGAGCCATTGCTCAAGGTCACGGTCACCGGCGTTTGAGCCGGGTTGGTCAGCGTCGCGGTGTAGGTGATCTGGCCGCCTTCGGTGACAGTATTGCCGGCGCTCAGGGTGACGGTGGTGGTGTCGACGGTATCGGTGATCTGCGTCACGGCTGGCGTGGTCGGCAAGGTCACGGCGATGCCGGTGCCGCCAGAGGTGCCGGTGACGGTCACGCTGACTTGGCTGGGATCGTTGTAGACCGTGTCGTTCGGTGCCAGGGGCACGTTGACGCTACCGGTCAGCTGCCCGGCCGGGATCACGATCACCGCGCCGTTGGACAGGGTTACGGTCAGGTTGGTTTGCGGCGCCTGGGTCACGGTCGCGGTGTAGACCAGCACGCCCCCGGCCTCGGTCAGGGTCGGGGTGGCGCTCAAGGTCATTGTCGCATTGAGCACGGCGTTGGCGGTGGTATCGGCGTTGTCGTCACCACCCAGGATGTTGTCATCGGTTGCCGCGGCCGCAGCGAGGCCCTCGGTCGGGAAGCCGATGGTAGGGTCGACGCTGCCGGCCGTGGCATCCAGCACGACGAAGCTATGACCGCCGCCCACGGCTCCGCCTGTACCGGCAGCGGTGGCGCCGGCCGCGGTGGCTTCCAGGGCGGTGGTCGGGTCGACACCGGCGGCGATGGCTTGCTGCAGCTCTTCTACTGAAGGCGCGGCTTGGGCAGTGGCCTGTTCGAGGTCGGTGGAAGAGTCCGGCGCACTGGCGCTCCACTGGGTATCGCGGCCCAGGTCGAGCGTGCGGCCATCAGCCAGTTCCAACGTGACGGCGCCGGCAGGGCCGGTGTCCAACTGATCGCCTACGTTAAGGCGATCGCCTTCAATGAGTACGCGCCGAATGCCCTCGGGGGAAACGACGAAAACCTGACCAACAATGCTTTTGACAACGGCAATAACACTGCTCATTGAAGACTCTCCGGGTACCACGTTCAGTAGACTTCCATGGACCCGACAGCCTCGTTGGCCATAGCGGTCTGGACGTTCATGCGCACAAAGGGATAATGTTTTGACGCTGGAAATATGACGATATTTTGACAGCTAGTTCAGGTTATTTTGTTTCTGCCAAACTATTGACCTTATGCTGGCCATCCTAAACAATCGCCCCTGTAATGTCACATTGATATTTAAGCGGCGACCTGTTCTTTCGGTGCGTGTTCCTGCCCCTGTTTTGAACTTTCCGACATACGGTCATTCCGGTTGCCATCATCCGATGCAGCGACACGTTTCGCTGTGATTCAAGACAAGAGTTTCGGGAATTTTCCAACCATGCTTTCGCACCTGTTCAAGGCTTTACCCTTCGCCCTGGCCGCCAGTTTCGTACAAGCACAAACCTTGCCGCAGGCCATGCAACAAGCATTGGATGTTCATCCGGAAATTCAGGCAGGCGTGAACAGCCGCCTGGCGGCGGACTATCAGCTGAAGGCGGCCAAGGGCGGCTACCTGCCTAGAGTGGACCTCGCAGCCGGTTACGGCCGTGAAGGCACCGACAGCGTGACGACCCGTTCGGGGAGTAACAATCATTGGGAAACCCTGAACCGCAGCGAATCGAGCCTGCGCCTGTCGCAAATGGTTTTTGACGGTTTTGCGACGTCCAGCGAAGTCGGGCGTCAACAAGCCAACGTCAGTGCTCGCGCCTATTCCTTGCTCGATGCCTCCGAGCGCACCGGGCTGACCGTCGCCCAGGTGTACCTGGACGTACTGACCCGCCGTGAGTTCGTGCGCCTGGCCGAGGAAAACCTCAAGAGTCATGAGCGCATTTTCGATCAGATCAAGCTGCGCACTTCCCGGGGCGTAGGTAGCGGCGCCGACCTGGACCAGGCCGAGGCGCGCATGGCCCAGGCCCGCAACAACCTGATCACCGAGCAGACCAACCTGGCCGATGCCGAGACCAACTACCTCAGCGCCGTCGGCCAATTGCCTGACCAATTGGAGCGCCCCGCCGACTTTCTGGCGTTGCTGCCGGCGAACCTGACCGAAGCCCGTGCCCAGATGCTGGAAAACAGCCCGGTGCTGCGCTCGGCCGAAGCCGACATTGCCGCCGCCGAGAAGCAGTACGAGGCCGCCAAGTCGAGCTTCTACCCTCGCTTCGACGCGGAACTGGGACGCACCGCCGACAACGACCTGGACGGCCAGAACGGCCACAACAATGAATGGCAGGCCATGCTGCGCATGCGCTTCAACCTGTACGCCGGTGGCAGCAACAAGGCCGACCTGGAATCCAAGTCCTACCTCTCCAACCAGGCGCTGGATATCCGCAACAACGCGCTACGCCAATTGAACGAAGAGCTGGGCCTGGCGTGGAACGCCCTGAACAACGCCAACGCCCAGGTGCCGATCGCCCAGCAATACGTGGATCGCAGTGCCAACGTGCGCACCGCCTACCAGAAGCAGTTCAGCCTCGGCGAGCGGACCCTGCTCGACTTGCTCGACAGTGAAAACGAGCTGTTCAGCGCCTCCCGCCGTCTGGCGGAAATCAAGAACGTGCAGCTGTTCAGCCAGTACCGGATCAAGGCGACCATGGGCCAGTTGCTGAAAAGCCAAGGCGTGGTCGCGCCGTTGGCATCGGTTGTGCAGACCGACGTGAAACCCAAGGTCCAGTTGCCTGGGATGAATTAAGCCATCCATCCGTTTTTCAGCGAAAGAGTGCCGAGCGTGGAATCAGAAGTCAGTCCAGTCGAACTAGTTCACGACCCGCGCACGCTGCACGATGACCCGCTGCTGGATGGTTTGCTGGCGCTCTGCATGCTGCACCAGAAACCTGCCAGCGCGGCGATGCTGACCACCGGCCTGCCGTTGCCCAAGCAACGCTTGAGCGTCGACTTATTGTCGCGCGCGGCGGCCCGTGCCGGTCTGCAAGGCCGGGTGTTGCAACGCAAGCTCGAACAGATCCCGGCCATCGCCATGCCGGCTCTGCTGCTGCTCAAAGAAGGCCGCAGCGCCGTGCTGCTGGGCTGGGCCGGTGACGACCAGGCGCGCTTGCTGCTCAGCGAAAGCGATGGCGGAGAGGTCACCGTCAGCCGCGAGCTGCTGGCCGATGACTACAGTGGCAAGGTTTTCTTCGCCCAACCGCAGCATAAATTTGACGTCAACCACGGCACGCTGATCCCACGGGCGCGTTCCTGGTTTCGCGACACCCTCAAACGCTCCCGCTGGCTGTACGCCGATGCAATCGCGGCCAGCCTACTGATCAACATCATCGCCATGGCCGCGCCGCTGTTCGTGATGAACGTCTACGACCGCGTGGTGCCGAACCAGGCCGAATCAACCCTGTGGGTACTGGCGGTCGGCATTACCGGCGCCTACATCTTCGACCTGATCCTGAAGATGCTGCGCAGTCTGTGCCTGGACCTGGCGGGCAAGAAAACCGACCTGATCATTTCGGCGACGCTGTTCGAGCGCATCGTCGGCATGGCGATGAAATATCGCCCGGCGCGGGTCGGCAGCTTTGCCCAGAACATCCACGAGTTCCAGAGCCTGCGGGACTTCCTTGCCTCGCTAACCCTGACCAGCCTGATCGACTTGCCGTTCACGCTGCTGATCTTCATGGTCATCGCGATCCTGGGCGGGCACCTGGTGTGGATTCCGGTGCTGGCGTTCCCGATCGCCTTGCTGATTGGCTATGCCTTGCAGAAGCCATTGGTAGCGACCATGGAACGAACCATGGCCCTGGGCGCCGAGCGCCAGTCCAGCCTGATCGAAACCCTGGCCGGCCTGGATGCGGTGAAGGTCAACAACGCCGAAAGTGAACGGCAGTACCAATGGGAACAGACCATCGGCACCCTCAGCCGCCTCGAGCTGCGCGTGAAGATGCTGTCCGGCCTGGCGATGAACATCACCTTGCTGATCCAGCAACTGGCCGGGGTGATCATGATCGTCTTCGGTGTCTACCAGATCATCGCCGGCAACCTGAGCATGGGTGGGCTGATCGCCTGCTACATGCTCAGCGGTCGAGCCCTGAGCCCATTGGCCTCGTTGTCGGGCCTGCTGACCCGCTATCAGCAGGCACGGGTAACCATGACTTCCGTCGACCAGATGATGGAGTTGCCCCAGGAACGCAATTTCGACGAGCGCCCGCTCAGCCGCAAAGTCCTGCAGGGCGCCATTGAATGCCGCCAGTTGAACTTTACCTATCCGAACCAGCAGAACGCCGCGCTGAAGAACATCAACCTGGTGATCAAGCCGGGCGAAAAAATCGGCATCATTGGCCGCAGTGGTTCGGGCAAAAGCTCCCTGGCAAAATTGCTGGTGGGGCTTTACCAGCCGGATGACGGCGCGTTGCTGGTGGACGGCGTGGACATCCGCCAGATCGACGTCAGCGAGCTGCGCTACAACATCGGCTACGTGCCCCAGGACATCCAGCTGCTGTCCGGAACCCTGCGCGACAACCTCACTTCAGGAGCCCGCTACGTCGAGGATGAATTGGTGCTTCAGGCCGCGGAGCTGGCAGGCGTACACGAGTTCGCCCGCTTGCATCCGCAAGGCTATGAACTGCAAGTCGGTGAGCGCGGGCAGAACCTGTCCGGCGGCCAGCGCCAGAACGTCGCCCTGGCTCGCGCGTTGCTGCTCAATCCACCGATCCTGCTCTTGGACGAACCTACCAGCGCGATGGACAACACCGGTGAAGAGCGCCTGAAACAACGCCTCGCCGCCGTGGTGGAAAACAAGACCGTGTTGCTGGTGACGCACCGGGCCTCCTTGCTGTCGCTGGTGGACCGCCTGCTGGTGATCGACCGTGGACAGATTCTCGCCGACGGCCCGAAAGCCGCCGTCATGGAAGCGTTGAAGAAGGGGCAGATCAGTGTTGCTTAAATCCGGTTTCAAGGGCGCTGTGGGTCGTTACTTCAAAGGTTCCGACTCGCTGCATGGCCAACCGCTGCCCGAGGTCAACAAGGCGCTGATCGAAGACGCCCCCCGCGTGGTGCGCCTGACGATCTGGGGGATCATCGGTTTTTTCGTGTTCCTGGTGCTGTGGGCCAACTTCGCCGAGATCGACGAAGTGACCAAGGGCGACGGCAAAGCGATCCCCTCGTCCAAGATCCAGAAAATCCAGAACCTGGAAGGCGGTATCGTCGCCGAACTGTTTGTAAAGGAAGGGCAGATCGTCGACGCCGGTGCGTCGTTGATTCGCCTGGACGACACGCGGTTTGTCTCCAACGTCGGTGAAACCGAGGCGGATCGCCTGTCCATGCTGTTGCGGGTCGAGCGCCTGAGTGCCGAGGTCGATGACCGACCGCTGAATTTCCCGGCCGACGTACTCAAGGCCGTACCGGGTCAGGCTGCCAGCGAAGAGTCGCTGTACATCAGCCGCCGCCAGCAGTTGCACGATGAAATCGGCGGCTTGCAGGAGCAGCTGATCCAGCGTCAGCAGGAATTGCGCGAGTTCGTCTCCAAGCAGGCGCAATACCGCTCCGGCCTGGCGCTGCAACGCCAGGAAATCAACATGTCCGAGCCGCTGGTTGCCCAGGGCGCGGTATCGCCGGTGGAAGTGCTGCGGCTCAAGCGTGCCGAAGTCGAGACCCGTGGGCAACTGGACGCGACGACGCTGGCAATCCCTCGCGCCGAGTCGGCGATCAAGGAAGTGCAGCGCAAGATCGACGAGACTCGCGGCAAGTTCCGCAGCGAGGCACTGACCCAGCTCAATGAGGCGCGCACCGACCTGAACAAGGCTCAGGCCACCGGCAAGGCTCTGGAGGACCGGGTGAGCCGTACCCTGGTGACATCGCCGGTGCGCGGCATTGTCAACAAACTGCTGGTCAACACCATCGGCGGCGTAATCCAGCCCGGCAGCGACCTGGTGGAAATCGTGCCCCTGGACGACACTATCCTAGTGGAAGCGAAGATCCGTCCCCAGGACATCGCTTTCCTGCACCCCGGCCAGGACGCCACGGTGAAATTCACCGCCTACGACTACACCATCTACGGTGGGATGAAAGCCAAGCTGGAACAGATCGGCGCCGACACCATCACCGACGAAGACAAAAAAACCACGTACTACATCATCAAGCTGCGCACCGAACGCAGCCACCTGGGCACGCCTGAAAAGCCCTTGCTGATCATCCCCGGGATGGTGGCGTCGGTGGATATCATTACCGGCAAGAAGACCGTGCTGAGCTACCTGCTCAAGCCCATCATCAAGGCCCGGGCCGAGGCGTTGCATGAGCGGTAAGCCCTAGGCTCAGTGCTCGTGGCTTTTGTGGCGAGGGAGCTTGCTCCCGCTCGGCTGCGCAGCAGTCGCCAAACCGGACAACGCGATCCGCCTGGAGAAATGCCGGGGCCTGCTCCGCAGTCCAGCGGGAGCAAGCTCCATCGCCACAGGACCGTGTTGCTCCCACAGCTTCTGCCATATGGTTATGCATTTTTAGTATTTAAATTAACCTTCTTATACCCTTAAAGTCATCCCCCTGCGTACCTGCCGACCAATCGGCGCGCCGCACGACACAAACCGACACGGTGACCCCGTGAGTTTTTGATCGACTGCGCGCCCATTCAAGCGCGCCGTGCGTGGGAGTGATGTATGCCAGCCGTCTCTTTTTCTGCAGATTCAAATGCCGCGGACATCGCGCCGCAATCATTCGAAGTACGCCCATTCAGCGGTGCCGTAGGTGCCGAGATCGTCGGGCTGGATCTGTCCCTGCCGATCAACGATGAGGATTTCGCGCGCATCCACCGCGCGCACCTGGACTATCACGTCGTGGTGTTCCGCGATCAGCGCATTACCCCCGAGCAGCACATCGCTTTCAGCCGCCGTTTTGGCGTGCTGCAAATCCATGTCCTCAAGCAATTCCTGCTGGCCGGGCATCCGGAAATTCTCATCGTCTCCAACATCATCGAGAACGGCCAGTCCATCGGCCTGGGAGACGCTGGCAAGTTCTGGCATTCGGACCTTTCCTATAAGGAACTGCCGAGCCTCGGCTCGATGCTCCACGCCCAGGAGCTGCCGAGCGAGGGCGGCGACACGCTGTTCGCCGACATGCACAAGGCCTGGGACGGTTTGCCCGAAGCACTGCGTAAAGCGATCGAGGGCCGTTCGGCTGCGCATTCCTACACCGCGCGCTACAGCGAAACCAAATTCGAAGGCAACTGGCGCCCGACGCTGACGCCTGAACAGTTGGCGCAGGTCGCCGAAGTCGTGCACCCGATCGTCCGCACCCACCCGGAAACCGGGCGCAAGGCGTTGTTCGTCAGCGAAGGCTTCACCACCCGCATCGTCGGCCTGCCGGAGGATGAAAGCCAAGCCATCCTGGCCGAGCTGTATGCCCACAGCGTGCTGCCCCAGAACATCTATCGCCATCAATGGCAGCCCCACGACCTGGTGTTCTGGGACAACCGCTCGCTGATCCACCTCGCCGCCGGTTGCCCTAGCCATCTGCGCCGCAAGCTGTATCGCACCACTATCCAGGGCGACGCCCCTTTCTGATCGGCTGCGCAACGCGCAAAGAGCCCGGAGAATCACCATGTCCAAACGCATTGCTTTTGCACCGCTGGCTGCGGCTATCGGCCTGGGGTTCAGCTTGCTCGCCGGCAGCCTGGTCGCGCCGGCCAGCGCCCAGGCCGAGGGCGAGATTCGCATCGCCGAGCAGTTCGGCATCGTCTACCTGCTGCTGAACGTGGTCCGCGACCAGCAATTGATCGAGAAGCACGGCAAGGAGGACGGCATCGACATCAAGGTCGACTGGACCCAGCTGTCCGGCGGTGCGGCGGTCAACGATGCGTTGCTGTCGGGCTCCATCGACATTGCTGGGGCCGGCGTCGGGCCGTTGCTGACGGTCTGGGACCGTACCCGTGGCAAGCAGAACGTCAAGGCCGTGGCCTCCCTCGGCAACTTTCCCTATTACCTGTTGAGCAACAACCCGAACGTCAAGACCATCGCCGACTTCACCGAGAAGGACCGCATCGCGGTGCCGGCGGTGGGCGTGTCGGTGCAGTCGCGTTTCCTGCAGTACGCCGCCGCGAAGCAGTGGGGCGACAAGGCGTTCAATCGCCTCGACAAGTACACCCTGGCCGTCCCGCACCCGGACGCCACGGCCGCGTTGATTGCCGGCGGCACCGAGTTGACCGGGCATTTTTCCAACCCGCCGTTCCAGGACCAGGCCCTGCAAAACCCCAACGTGCATGTGGTGCTCAATTCCTATGACGTGCTCGGGCCGAATTCGCCCACGGTGTTGTTCGCCACCGAGAAATTTCGCGATGAAAACCCGAAGACCTACAAAGCTTTCGTCGAGGCGCTGACTGAAGCGGCCGAGTTCGCCCAGAAGGACAAAGGCGCGGCGGCGGACATTTACCTGCGGGTGACCAAGGCCAAGATCGACCGGGCGACTCTGCTGAAGATCATCGAGAACCCACAGATCGAATTCACCGTCACGCCAAAAAACACCTACCCGCTCGCCGAATTCCTCTACCGCGTCGGCGCCATCAAGAACAAGCCGGCCTCCTGGGAAGACTATTTCTTCCAGGACGCCAAACCGCTGCAGGGGAGCTGATTGTCATGAACGCGCCATTGCAAGGCCACGCGGCCAGCAACGCCACCCGCACCGACACCGCGCTGTTGTCGGTGGATAACGTCAGCCTGGAATACCGCACCCCGCAAAGAGTGGTGCGGGCCACCCATCAGGTGAGTTTCGAAGTCGATCCGGCGGACCGCTTTGTATTGCTCGGCCCGTCCGGGTGCGGCAAGTCCACGTTGCTCAAGGCCATTGGTGGTTTCATATCGCCGTGCGAGGGCGAGATTCGCCTGCAAGGCCAAACCGTCAACGCGCCAGGGCCGGACCGGATCGTGGTGTTCCAAGAGTTCGATCAACTGCCGCCGTGGAAGACCGTCAAGCAGAACGTGATGTTCGCGCTGCTGGCGTCGGGCACGCTCAAACGTCGCGAGGCCGAGGAGCGGGCGCTGCACTACCTCGATAAAGTCGGGTTGGCAGCGTTTGCCGATGCTTATCCGCATACCTTGTCCGGTGGCATGAAGGCCCGTGTCGCGATTGCCCGGGCGCTGGCGATGCAACCGAAGATCCTGCTGATGGACGAGCCCTTTGCGGCGCTGGATGCGCTGACCCGCCGCAAGATGCAGGAGGAATTGCTGCTGCTCTGGGAAGAGGTGCGCTTCACGCTGCTGTTCGTTACCCATTCCATCGAAGAAGCGCTGGTGGTGGGCAATCGCATCCTGCTGCTCTCACCGCACCCAGGGCGGGTCCGGGCGGAAATCCACAGCCATCAATATGATCTGCACAGCCTTGGCGGTGTCGGGTTCCAGCACACGGCGCGGCGGATTCATTCGCTGCTGTTCGAACAAGGCCAGTCGCCGGATGCCGAACGCGAGCTGGGTTTTGCCGACATTCGTATCGCGTACTGAGGAGAGCGTTTCATGAGCCAGTTATCGCCTGCGCGCGAAGAATACGAAGTCGATCTGCAACCGCTGACCCACGTACCGCTGGAGCGGGAGTTGCCCCTGGGCCAGCGCCTTTGGCAGCAGGGTTGGTTGCGTAAATGCTTGATCCTGGTGGTGCTGGCGCTGGTGTGGGAGGGCGTGGCGCGTTACCAGAACAACGACCTGTTGCTGCCGAGCTTTTTGCAGACTGCCAGCGCGCTGTATGACGGTTTGCTCAGTGGCGAGTTGCTGGGCAAGGTGTGGATTTCCCTGGTGGTGCTGCTCAAGGGTTATTTGCTCGGCATCGTCCTGGCGTTTGGCTTGACGACCCTGGCGGTGTCGACGCAGTTGGGGCGTGACCTGCTCAGCACCCTGACGTCGATGTTCAACCCGTTGCCGGCCATCGCGCTGTTGCCGTTGGCGCTGTTGTGGTTCGGCCTGGGGCAGAACAGCCTGATTTTTGTATTGGTGCATTCGGTGCTGTGGGCGCTGGCGTTGAACATGTATGCGGGGTTTCTCGGCGTCTCGGAAACGCTGCGCATGGCCGGGCGCAACTACGGGCTCAAGGGCCTGCGTTTTGTACTGTTCATCCTGATCCCGGCGGCGCTGCCGTCGATCCTCGCCGGGCTGAAAATCGGCTGGGCCTTCGCCTGGCGCACCCTGATCGCCGCCGAACTGGTATTCGGCGCCACCAGCGGCAAGGGCGGCCTGGGCTGGTACATTTTCCAGAACCGCAACGAGCTGTACACCGACAAGGTCTTTGCCGGGCTGGCGGTGGTAATCCTCATCGGGCTGCTGGTGGAGAACCTGGTATTCGACAGCCTGGAGCGGGTGACGGTGAAGCGTTGGGGGATGCAAAGGTAAGCCATTCCGTGGCGAGGGAGCTTGCTCCCGCTCGGCTGCGCAGCAGTCGTAAAATCAGGCAATGCGGTGCCTGAAGGAATGCTGGGGCCTGCTGTGCAGGCCAGCGGGAGCAAGCTCCCTCGCCACGGGGTTTTGGGTTGTCTGGGCTGGCGCCTTCGCGAGCGGGCTCGCTCCCACAGGGTGCTTGGCGTCGTCGTGGATATTTCAGCCGACACTGACCCAATGTGGGAGCGAGCCTGCTCGCGAAAGCGGGCTTCAATTCAGCACAGGCCTCATGAAGAGCAACCTCAAGCCGATCCCCTCGCCACAACGGTGTTCGGCTCAGGTTCAAGCGCTCCAGGCAGCGAATTTTATTTATCGCTGTCCGGCCCATTAGCCAAATAAAACGCCTTCCTTTTCCATTAGACTTGCCGCCTCCAAGCAAGCCTTCAGGACACGGAATGCCAGTCCCTCCCAGCCCCCTTCGCAACGCCTTGGTCGTTTGGCTGTACGCTGCGGCCCTGATGCATCTGCTCGCCGGCCTCGTGCTGACCTGGGCCGGTCACTCCGGCTTGCTCGATGATTACCTGAACACCATCGAGCAGGCGTTCTGGGGGGCGGACATCGTGCCGGTTACCGTCCGCACGCAACAAGTCTGGTGGCTGGCGCTGTTCGGCGCCACGTTGCAAAGCTATGCGTTGTACATGCTCGCCCTGGTCCATCTCGGTGATCGCCTGAAAAGTGCCGTGCCCTGGGGCTGGCTGATCGTCGGCATCCTGCTCTGGGCGCCTCAGGACATGCTGGTTTCCGCCCAGGCGCGGGTCTGGTCGCACCTGTGGTTCGACAGCTTTGCACTACTTGTTCTACTGCCGCCGCTGTTCTGGCTTTATCGCCATGATCGCCGCACCGCCCTGACCGACACCACATCGAGTGAGTCGAACCATGCCTGATTTTTCACCGCTGGACTGGGCCGTTGCCCTGCTGATCGCCCAGGCCATCCTCGGTGCGCTGGATACCTTGTATCACCACGAACTCACCGTCGCCTTGCCCTATCGCCACAGTGCGCGGCTGGAACTCTCCATCCACTCCTTGCGCTCGTGTTTCTACGGGATCCTCTTCCTGGGTATCGCGCATCTGGCCTTCGAAGGGACATGGGCGATCGTCATCGCGCTGCTGTTCGTCCTGGAGATCGGCCTGACGCTGTGGGATTTCGTGGTCGAGGACCGTAGCCGCAAACTGCCGCCCATCGAGCGCATCATGCACACGGTGCTGGCGGTCAACGGGGGGGCTTTCTTCGCGCTGTACGGCGTGCAACTGGCGCAGTGGGCGAGTCTGCCGAGCGGCCTGAGCGCCATCGACCTGGGCTGGCGCGGCTGGCTGCTGACCCTGTTCGCCATCGGCGTCACGGCCTCGGGCATTCGCGACGGCTTGGCCGCCTTGCGCATGCAGCGCCAGGGCAAGCCGGGCAACCCGTTTGCCGGTGGTGCCTACAAGCGCGTGCTGGTCACGGGTGGCACCGGGTTTATCGGCGAGGCCCTGGTCAACCAGTTGCTCGACGCCGGGCATACGGTCAGCGTGTTGGCCCGCGATCCATTGAGGGCGGCCTATCTGTTTGACGGCCGCGCCCGCTGCCTGCGTTCGCTGGGCAAGCTGGGCCATGACGAAACCTTCGATGTACTGATCAACCTGGCGGGCGCGCCGGTAGCCGGGCCCCGCTGGAGTTCCAGGCGCCAGGCGCAACTCATCGCCAGCCGGGTCGATACCACCGAAGCCTTGATGACATGGTTGAAGAACGCCCGGCACAAACCGGCGTTGTGGGTTCAAGCGTCGGCCATCGGTTTTTATGGCGTGCGCGACGCCAGCGAAAGCCTCGATGAAAGCGCCAGCCAGGGCGATGGTTTCATGGCCGAACTTTGTTCGCGCTGGGAAGCCTCAGCGCGGCCCGCAACCGAGTTGGGTGTGCGACAGGTGGTGATGCGCCTGGGGGTGGTGTTCGGTCCGGGCGGTGCGTTGCTGCCATTGCTGATTCCGTTTCGCCTGGGGTTCGGCGGCCGGATGGGCGATGGTCGGCAAATCATGAGTTGGGTGCACCGCGACGATGTGATCCAGGTGATCGCCCGTGCCTTCGAGGACGAAAGCCTGAGCGGCACCTACAACCTGGTAGCGCCGGAAACGGTCAGTCAGGCGCTGTTCGCCGAACGCGTCGGCCAGGCGCTCAAGCGCCCGGTGTGGTTCCACATCCCGGCCGCGCCGGTGCGCGCCCTGGCTGGAGAGATGGCCCAGCTGTTTTTCGACGGCCAGCGCGTAGTACCCGATCGTCTCGTTCAGGCCGGTTATACGTTCCGTTACCCGACACTCGACGCTGCCCTGCGCGACCTGGCCTGAGGACTGTCCATGAGCAAGCCGAGGATGTACCTGCTGGCCGGCAACGGTAGCGCTGCCGATTGGTGGGACGACGCGTTGCCGCACTTCAAGCGCTACGACGTGGTGCCGCTGGAGCTGCCCGGCTTCGGCAACAACCCCCAGGCTCCTTGCGAAGACCTTGCGGCCTACGCCCAGGCGTTGCTCGCGGCAACGGTCAAGGGCAGCGCGATCATGGCGGTCGGGGCGAACGCCTTGCTGGTGCTGCACGCCTTGCAACGCCAGCCCGGACACTTCTGCCGCAGCGTATTGCTGGCGCCGGTGGGTGCGTTCTTGTGGCAGCGACGATTGCCGGCATTGATGTCGCCGCTGCCGATTCGCAAGACCATCCACTGGCTGCTGGCGAACAAGCCAAGGCTGTTTGCCGACAAGTTCTCCCGCCAGCAATGGACGCCCGCGCAGTACCAGCGCATGGGCGCCGGCTATGCCCGCTGCCGGGCCTTTGTCCCGCATTGGGATCTGGTCCGCGCCGATACCGCGCTGCCGTTGCTGGAGTGGATCAGCGACCCGGTCGAGCTGGTCTGGGGCGATCAAGACAAGATACTCGGCGTCGCGCAAGCGGCGGCATGGTCGGCCATTCTTGCCCGTGCCGACTTGACCATCAGCCTCAAACCCGGCTGGGGCCACTATCCATGGATCGATTCACCCGCGCAATTCGCCGCCTGGCTGGAGTCCGGCGAGCGCGGGTTCGTCGCGCACACCAAGGGTGGCCGCTTGCGCCTGGCGGAGCTGGCCGGGCAGCCAGTGCCAGCGGCGCTGTCAATCAATGACTGTGGTGATCCACGCTTGCCAGACTTTCTGCGCAGCCAGCCGGATGCTGTCTGGGCCGTGCGTTCCTCCAGTTATGGGGAGGATCAGGCCGATGCGGCCAATGCGGGCTTGAGTACCACCTACTTGCGCGAGCCGACACACAATGTGCCGACACGCATTGCCGAGCTGAGCGCGGCGGGTGTCGAGGAAGTGGTGGTGCAGCGTTTCATCACCCCACGGCTGTCCGGGATCGCCTTTGTGCGTCACCTTTCGGTTGAGCTGGAATGGGTCGAAGGCCATCTGGAGTCGTTGGCCGATGGCAAGGTGAGCCCTGAGCGAGCGATCATTTCCCGTCTCGGCGAATCTTGGAACAGCGGCGCATTCACGCCGGCCCATGGCCTGACCGCCGAAGCGCTGTGGCAGTTTCTCCAAGGCGTGCTGCGGGTCTTCCACTACGTGCCCGGTGATGTCGAATGGGCCTGGGACGGCAAGCAACTCTGGCTGCTGCAATACCGGCCGATCAGCGACTACGGCTGGCGCCGCCACCTGACCGCCGCCAACATCGCCGAGATCCTGCCGCCACAACCCAGCGTTCTGGTGGAGTACGCCCAGCGTCGCGCGGCGGCAAGCATTCCGGCGATCATGGCGCGTTGGGATTCACGGATTTTGCAGGACAACGAGCCTTTCACCGCGGTGTTTGGCGGCGCCTCGTATATCAACAACGACCTCTTTCTCGCCCGGCTGGCCGACTGGGGCATCAGCGCCAGCAGCTATGCCGGCGAGGTCGGTGGGGCAACGCCGCACTTGCCTTGGCGACCGCTGCGCCTGCTGCGGTCGCTGCCGTTGTTTTTGCGCATGCAACGTATCGCTCGTGGCCATCTGTTGACGCTGGAAAACGGTTTGCGACGCTTCGACCGAGAGCTGCACGAACTGACCGTACAAGGCGCGGACGGCCAGCAATTGGCCGACTGGTTTACCCGCTTCTACGTATTCGTGGTGCAGGGCAACCTGTGCATCGCCAGCGCCTTGGCCAGCAGTGGCGGCGACTGGCTGGGGCGGCCACCGACGGCTTATGACAACCTTGAACACAGCCCTCATCGGCTGCCGTGGGAGACCGACCCGGCCACTGCGCGTCCGGTGCCGACGGAGCTGCCATTGCAAGCATTTCCACGATGGCCGTTGGCGATTCGCCTGGCCCATGGCGCCGGCCTGCCGGGGCTGCGCGGTTATTACTTGCAAGTGCGCGAATGGTATCGCGACAACCTGATGCGGATTTTCTTTCGCTTGCATCACGCCATGCCGGCGGTGGACCGGGCCCATTGGTTCGCCCCGCACCCGGACATCCGCAGCCGCGACGGCAGCTTCTGGCAGGACGGTCGTGAAGGCACCGAGCAGGCGAGTGGTTTCTTGATTTACCCGGGGCAGGCTCAAGGTATTTTGGGCGAGGACATCCTGTTGGAGGACACCCTGGACCCTGGTCGCCACGCCCACTATCAAAGCGCCCGTGCGGTGATCGCGCGCATGGGCGGCCGCTTGTCCCACGGCTCGACGCTGCTGCGTGAATTGCGCAAGCCTTCGGCGGTATTGCCTCAGGTGGATGTGGCTTGGTTGGGGCGTGAGGTGGTGTATTGCGATGGGGTGTTGAGGTTGGTGGATTAGGCTGCGCGATGTCTGCCAACCACATAACCTGTGCGAGAGAGCTTGCTCCCGCTGGGTTGCGCAGCAACCCCAAGCAATTTGAATGCGATCTGCCTGATACACCGAGGCGTTAGGGTTTAGGACTGCTGCGCAGTCCAGCGGGAGCAAGCTCCCTCGCCACAAGGAGTGCGTTCAACTCTGGAGTTGTTCTCAATCCCTAAAACGAAAAAACCGGCCGAAGCCGGTGTTTTCACCCCAACGGCCAGAGAATTTAATCTCTGCGTACGGGGTTGAGTGGGGCCATCCTAAGTTGAAGAAATCACGAGGTCAACACTACCGTTGCCACAGAGATTTCCCTCTCTTCACCGCTACTCCCTTGACGCCCCCCACCGCTGTCGTAGACTCCGCCCATCCGTCAGGGAGTAACGGTCATGCGACGTTTGAGCAGTTGGGTTGTGGGATTGACCTTCATAACGTGCGGGGTCCAGGCGCAAACGCCGGCTTCCGACGATCCGTTGCTGGAGAGCAACGCCTCGGCCAGTGTGTCGGGAAACGAGGCGCGAGGGGTGCTTCGGGCGCGGGATCAGGCGGTGTTGGCCAGTGAGTTGGCCGGGCGGATTGTCGAGTTGCCGTTCAGCGAGGGCGAGTCGTTCAAGAAGGGTGACACCCTGGCGCGTTTCGATTGTTCGGCCTATCAGGCCCAGCTCAATGCGGCTCAGGCGGCCAGCCGTGGTGCCGGTGAAGAACTGGCCCATAACCGGCAACTGGCGGCGTTGAAATCCGTCGGGCGTTTCGAAGTGTCGCGGGCCGAGGCGCGGCTCAGCGAGGCCCAGGCGCAATCCCAGGTGTACCAGGTGCAGGTCAAGCGTTGCAGCGTGATCGCGCCGTTCGATGGACAGGTGGTGGCGCGCAAGGTCCAGCGTTATGAAAGCGTCGCGGCCGGCGCGCCATTGCTGGATGTGGTCGATAACCGCACCCTGGAGATTCACCTGCTGGTGCCTTCACGCTGGATGGACAGGCTCAAGCCCGGCCAGCCCTTTACCTTCGTCCCCGATGAAACCGGCAAGCCGTTGCAAGCGACGGTCAAGCGCCTGGGCGCGCGCATCGACGAGGGCAGCCAGACGCTGCTGCTGGTGGCGAACGTGCCGGATGCCAGCGGCCTGCTGTCCGGCATGAGCGGCACGGCGCGTTTCTCGGAGTCGAAGTGAACGCGCCAGTGACGGGCAGTACCGAGCAGGTGTTCGCCCGCTTCCTCGATCTGGAGCGCCAGACGAGGGCTGCGCGTACATCGGAGCAATTGAGTTACAGCCTGGTCAACGACGGCCAGGCGCTGTTCGGCTTTCGCCACGCCGCGTTGTTGATCGCCGGCAAGGTCCAGGCCGTGACCGGCGTCAGTACCGTGGAGCCGAATGCGCCGTTCGTGGCGTTTGTCGAGCAGGCGGTGGCGCAGTTGTTCAAACAGGGCCTGTTGAACCAGGCCCGGGTGATCGCCGCCGATGGGGTGAGCGAATCCATCCGGGCAGACTGGCGCAGCCTGTCGGCCGGGCAAGTGTTCTGGCTGCCGTTGATCGATCATCAGGGCCAGGTGTTCGGCGGTTTGTGGTTGGCCCGCGACCTGCCATGGACGCCGCCGGAGCAAGTGTTGCTGTCGCAACTGGGCGACACCTACAGTCATGCGTGGTTGGCGTTGCAACCGCGCAAGCCATGGCGCCTGCGCTGGACACCCAAGCGCCAGGTTGCGCTGGTGGCGCTGTTGCTGCTGGGCTTGCTGATCCCGGTGCGCCAGTCCGTTTTGGCCCCGGCCGAAGTGGTACCGCTGGGCGGGCAAGTGGTGGCGGCGCCGTTGGACGGGGTGATCGCCGAGTTCCTGGTCAAGCCCAACCAGAGCGTCAAGAACGGCGACCTGTTGTTGCGTTTCGAAAGTACCAGCCTCAAGGCCCAGGCCGATGTGGCCGAGCGGGCGTTGGGCGTGGCCGAGGCCGAACTCAAGGCCAATTCCCAGCGCTCGTTTGCCGACGCTGAATCCAGCTCCAAGATTGACCTGCTGGCGGCCCGCGTCGAGCAGAAGCGCGCCGAGCGCAACTACGCACTTGAACTGCTCAAGCGCAGCGAAGTGCGCGCCGAGCGGGATGGCATCGCGGTGTTTGCCGACGCTGAGCGCTGGCTCGGCAAGCCCGTGCAGACCGGCGAGCGGCTGATGGAAATCGCCGATCCAAACCAGGCCGAGTTACGCATTGAATTGGCGGTGGGTGACGCGATTGCCCTGGAGCCCGGTGCGCAAGTGGCGTTGTTTCTCGACAGCGACCCGTTGCAGCGGCACCTGGCCCGGCTCGAACGTTCGGCCTATGAAGCGCAGCCTACCGCCGCCGGCCAACTGGCGTATCGATTGGATGCGCGTTTCGATGCCACGGCGCCGCGCATTGGCCTGCGAGGCACGGCGAAGGTCTTCGGCGACCGTGCCCCGCTGGCGTTGTACCTGCTGCGGCGGCCGCTGGCCGGCCTGCGCCAGAGCGTAGGCCTGTAGCATGGACTTGCCAAGCCTGCGGCCGGACCTGCAACTGTCCCCGGCGGCCTCAGACCCGGACGGTTCGCCGCAGTGGACCTTGGCCGATCCGGTGCGCGGACGCTATTTCAAGCTGGGCGCGGCGGCGATGCGCATGTTGCGGCACTGGTCCCTGGGCGATCCGGAACAGGTACTGCAGGCCGCGAACCGCGAGCCGGGCCTACCGCTCAATGGGGAATCGCTGGAGCAGTTGCTGGGCTTCTTGCGTGGTCATGACCTGATCAGCGCGATGGACCCGCAACAGCGTGACAGTTATCTGTTCAAGACCGCCGCGCAACGCCAGAGCGTGTGGCAGATCCTGCTGCACCAATATCTGTTTTTTCGCATTCCGCTGTGGCGCCCGGACGCCTTTCTCAATCGGGCCTGGCCCTGGTTGGCGCGGTTCGGCCCCGGGATCCTGCGTTATGGCCTGCCGCTGACCCTGGGTCTCGGCATCTTCCTGGTGTCGCGGGACTGGCAGCGATTCGTCGCGACGTTTCCACACCTGTTCAGCCTGGGCGGTGCGCTGGCGTTCGGGGCGGCGTTGCTCTTCGCCAAGCTGTGCCACGAGTTCGGCCATGCCTTCATGGCCAAGCGCGCCGGTTGCCGGGTACAGAGCATGGGCGTGGCGTTCATGGTGCTGTTGCCGATGTTCTATACCGACGTCAGCGACGCCTGGCGGATCAGGGATCGCCGCGCACGGTTGCTGATCGGTGCCGGTGGGGTGCTGGCCGAATTGCTGCTGGCGTGCATCGCGCTGCTGGCCTGGTCGTTGTTGCCCGATGGGCCGGCACGTACCGCGGCGTTCATGTTGGCCAGCGCGACCTGGATCACCACGTTGATCATCAACCTGAACCCCTTCATGCGCTTCGACGGGTATTTCCTGCTCAGTGATTTCTGGGCGGTGGATAACCTTCAGGGGCGGGCGTTTGCCCTGTGTCGGTGGCGCCTGCGCGAAGCCTTGTTCGGGTATGGCGCGGCAGCGCCGGAACCGTGGTCGCCGAAGATGCGTCGGCGTTTGCTGGTGTGGGGTTATGGCTCGTGGCTGTGGCGGGCATTGTTGTTTTTCGGGATTGCCTTGGCGGTCTACCACCTGTTCTTCAAGGTGCTGGGCATTTTTCTGATGATGGTGGAATTGGTGTGGTTCATTTTCATGCCCATCGTGAATGAGTGGCGGCAATGGTGGAGTCGTCGTGAGCAAGCCCACGGCGGGCGGATGCTCCTGAGTGGCCTGGTGTTGCTGGCACTCCTGTTGGTGTTGCTGCTCCCCTGGCGCAGCGCGGTGGAAGTGCCGGCCATGCTCGAGGCCGGGCGCGCCAGTGCCTTGCATGCGCCGGTGGCGGCGCGGGTCAAGCAGGTGAATGTGCACGACGGCCAGACCGTGGCCCAGGGCGATGTGCTGATTGAGTTGGAGTCGCCAGACATGGCGTCGCGCCTGGCTATCGTGCGCCGAGAAATCGAGATCCAGCAGTTGCAGATGCGCCGTCAGGCCGGGCGCAGCGAAACCGCCGCCGATGCCGGCATCGTCGAACAGCAACTGGCCGAAGCGGTGGCCGATTACCGCGGGCTGGTGGCCCAGCGCGAACGGCTGTTGTTGCGTGCGCCCCATGCCGGCCAGGTGCGCGATGTGTTGCCGCAACTGTCGATAGGGCGCTGGTTGTCTCCCACACAGGCGCTGGCGCGGGTGGTGCAGACCGATTCGCGGTTGCGCGGCTACCTCACCGAAGCCGAGCTTTGGCGGGTCGGGCCGGGTGCCACGGGCCGGTTCATCGCTGACGATCCGATGCACACATCGATGGCCGTGCGGTTGAATGAAATCGACACCAACGGCGTGGCCTGGGTCGAACAGCAAGCGTTGACGTCCGACCATCACGGGCCGATTGCGGTGCGCCGCGACTCGCAGCAACGGGCCGAGCCGGTGCAGGCGCAATACGGCGTGCGCCTGAGTACGGTGGACGCCACGTCCGCTCCGGTGCAACCGCTGCGTGGCGTGGCGGTGTTGCAGGGCGAGGGCGAGTCGGTGTTGGGAGCGGCCTGGCGTCGGTTGGCGGCGTTGGGTGTCAGGGAAAGCGGGTTCTAGGCCTAGGGGGCAAGCATGGATTCGGTGGCGGCAGAGGGGTTGGTGGTGCGTCCATCGCGGGTCAGCGATGGCCCGTTCCTGCAGGGCCTGTACCAGGCGGCGCGGCCGGACCTGCAATGGATCGACGGCGAGCATGAACAGGTACAGCAGGTGATTGCCCAGCAGTTCCAGGTGCAGGAGCAAGGGTTCGGCGAGAACTTCCCCAACGCCATGCATTACGTCGTGGAAAAACTCGGCACTGCAATTGGCGCCTTGAGCACGGATTTCGGCCCCAATGAGATTCGCGTGCTGTACCTGGCCTTCATCCCCCAGGCGCGTGGGCAGGGGTATGGCCGGGCGGTGTTGCAAGGGGTGCAGAAAGCCGCGCAACAGATCCGTTGCCCGGTGGCGACCGTGGTCTGGGCCAGCAACCCCCACGCCCGTCGGCACTACCTGGCGCTGGGCTTCGAAGTGCAAGAGCGCAACCCGGCGGCGGAGAGGTTGGTCTGGTATCCGAAAGGCAACTGACAAAATTATGCAAACACTATGAACCCTGTGGAAGCCGGCTGTGTGGGAGCAAGGCTTGCCCGCGATGAAAGCGCCGCAGTCTCTTGAGGACCGCAGCGCCTGGATCGCGAGCAAGCTTTGCTCCCACACAGTTGCTCCCACAATAGGTTTGTTTTGAACTCGGGTTTTGTGTGATCAGTTAAACGCGATGTAGAAATACCCCAGCGTCGGATCCCGCCCCATGGGTGGTATCCGTGATACGAACACCCCCTCGATCTTGCCCAGTTCCGGCACTTCCAGAGCGCAGAGTCCGTCAACGAATTCAGTACCTTCCAGGCTGTTGAATTCCACACTGAACGGCATCCGCGCGGTGTTCGGCATCTTCGCCCGTGGGCTTTCTTCAAGGGTTTCGAAGCGCACCGGCAGGCAGCTGCCGTCGGGGAGGGTCAGGCTGCCGGTCTGGCCCAGCAGCGGTTGGAAATGGCGGCTATGAACCTGTTGCAGCATGTCGACACTCCAAAAGGCCGGAGGACCGCAGCCCTCCGGCGGTTCGTCAGTTACGGGACGGGAAGTAACCTTGAAGGGCGATGCTGAAGTTGATGGCCAGGAACGGGTTCATGACCGTCATCGGCGTGTTGCCGCCGGTGGGGGCGACCGTGCCGTTGACCGTGGTGGTGACGCCTTGCAGCGGCACTGGCGAAGCGCCTATCTGGTCGGAATAGATCGCCGCCGAGCCCGGCCCGGTGCCCGAGGTGCCGATGAACGAGTTGGTGGCCGTGGGCGTATTCACCGGGTTGCTGGCCGGGTTGGCCAACTGCAGGGTAGTGGAAGCGGTAATGCCGGTGAGGGCGTGGGTGTGGTTGGGCAGGTTGTTGAGCGTTGCCGTGACGTTTTCGGTGCCGGAGATTTCACCGATGACCCGCGGGGTCAGGCCCAGGCCACTGCCTTGGCCCAAGGGCAGGCGACCTTGCAGGTTGGGCAGCATGAAGGTGGTCTGGCCGTTGCCTCCGTAGGTCACGCCGATCAGGGCGAACAGGGTCTGGTACTGGGAAAGGGCGAGCGTCTGCCCGTTGCACAGCGCCCAATCCCTGGGTGCAAAGTTAAAGGCGAACGACTGGATAGTGCCGATGAATACTTCCATAGATTCCTCATCCTTCAGGTGATTGGTTCTTGCAGTGCCCGGACGTGAAGGACAAGAGTGCGATCAGCCCGACTCCTTGATTCCCTGGCCTGGTCACGCACGGCTGAGCGTAGACCGGGATGTTTGATTTTGCCGGGCGAAGCGGGCGGAAAAATGCCGCGACACGGCTTAATCGATTCAGGTTCCCCAGCGACGCTACCGTCTATCCTTTTTACGGCTTGGGATGAATCTGATATCAAAGTACTACTAGGCGAAGATTATTTCCTCGGCTACGCTTGGCGGTACAAAGGGACTACAAACAAAGGTGAATGGATTGCCGCAGTTTCACTTTATTTCCGGTTTGCCGCGCTCTGGCTCGACCCTGCTCTCTGCCATTTTGTTGCAGAACCCGCGCTTTCATGCCGGCATGACCAGTCCCGTCGGTACGCTGTTCAGCAGCGTCCTGCAGCAATGCAGCGCCGGCAGCGAGTTCGGCTCGGTGATCGACACCGACCTGCGCCGCCGCCTCTTGCGCGGCCTCTTCGATTCCTACTACGCCGACAAAGCCGACAAGCCAGTCATCTTCGACACCAATCGCCAATGGTGTGCCCGCCTGCCAGCCCTGCAGGACCTGTTCCCCCAAGCCAAGACCATCGCTTGCGTGCGCAACGTGGCTTGGGTGCTGGACAGCCTGGAGCGGCTCTACCGCGCCAACCCGTTCGAGAACACCAAGCTGTTCAATGACGATGATGAGCGCAACACCGTCTACAGCCGCTGTGAAACCCTGGCCCAGCGCAACCGCCTGGTGGGGTTCGCCTGGACGGCGCTCAAAGAGGCCTATTACGGCGAGAACGCCGAGTCGCTGCTGATCGTTGACTACGATTTGTTGAGCCAGGCCCCGGAGCGAGTGATGCGCCTGGTGTACGAATTCATCGGCGAGCCCTGGTTCGAACACGATTTCAATCACTTGACCTACGACGCACCGGCCTTCGACCAGGCCCTGGGCGTGGCCGGCCTGCATAAGGTCAAGCCCAAGGTCGCGCCGCAAGCCCGGCGGACCTTGTTGCCGCCGGATCTGTTTGAAAAGTATGCCGAGTTGTCGTTCTGGCGCGATGGGTCAGCAAGCGCCGCCAATGTCATTCGTATGAAAACCGACGCCGCCGTCAGCTGACTGCGGTTTTTTTCATTTGCGTTTCAGAAAGTTCGAGTCCAGGTGATCGTCATGTGGTGGAGCAAAGGCAAATCGCGGGTAACCGAGGGCACACAGGCCCTGGCATCGCCAATGATGATGTCCCTGGAGCCGCGAATGCTGTTCGACGGCGCGGTGGCGGCCACCGTGGCCGATGCCGCGCAGCCGGACGCCCAGCCCACTGCCGAGGCGGCCAAGACGCCAACGGCGGACCAGCCGACCGACACCCATGCGCCCCAGGGCCAGGTCGATGCCACCCAGGCCGCCGTGCCGGGCAAATCCGTGGTGTTTGTCGATTCCCGGGTCAAGGATTCCGCCAGCCTGCTCGAAGGCGTGGCGCCCGGTACCCAGGTCGTGCAGCTGGACACCACCAAGGACGGCTTGCAGCAGATCGCCGATTACCTGGACACCCACCAGGGCGTCAGCTCGGTGCAGATCATCGCCCACGGCAACGCCGGTGATTTGTGGCTGGGCAACAGCTACCTGTCGGCGGATAACGTCCAGGCCCGCAGCGAAGTGCTGGCGCAGATCGGCCAGGACATGAACGCTGGCGGCGATATCCTGATCTATGGCTGCTACACCGCCGAAGGCGAGCGTGGTTTGAGCCTGGTGGATTCATTGGCGCAGTTGACCGGCCGCGATGTGGCGGCGTCCAACGACCGCACCGGCCTGGGTGGCGACTGGAACCTGGAAATCGCCACCGGCACCATCGAAAGCGCCAACGTGCTCTCGGCCAATGCCATGAGCGAATACCAGTGGGGCCTGGCCACCTGGACCGCCACCAACAACCTCAATAGCGGCGTGGGCTCCCTGCGCGCCGCCCTGGCGTCCGCGCAGAGCGGCGACATTGTCACGTTCAATACCAGCATGACCGTCGCCCTGACCCAGGTGCTGGTGGTCAACAGGAACGTCACCATCGATGGTGACCTGAACAATGACAACGTCGCCGACGTGACCCTCGACGGCCAGAACCGCACCCAGATCATGCAAGTGACGTCCGGCACCACGGCCACCCTCGATGGCCTGGTGATCACCCGGGGCATGGTGGCAGGCAACGGTGGTAATGGCGGCGACGATGCGCTGGTGTCCCAGGGCGGCGGCATCTACAACGCCGGCACCTTGACCCTGCGCAACGTTACGGTCACCGCGAACGCCGCTTCGGGCGGTGGTGGCGGCGGCGGAGTGACACCGAATTACGCCGGTGGCGGCGGTGGTGGCGGTGGTGCGGTCGGAAGCGGTATCGGCGGCAAGGGCGGCGACACGCTCAACGCCACGGGTTCCAATGGCTCGGCCGGGCAGGGCGGCGCGGGTGGTGGCTTCTTCAACATTGGCGGGCGTGGCGGTTCCACCATGGGTGGCGCCGGCGGTGCGGCTTACCCGGGATACAGCACCGGTTCGGCCGGCGGCACGGCCTCCAGCGGTGGCTTGTCCATTGGCGGTGGCGGCGGCGGTGACGGGTACGACAACTTCGGCGGCGACGGCGGTGGCGCGGTGGGCGGGATCTACAACGATACCGGCGCGACCCTGCGGATCATCGGCAACTCGACCATTTCCAACAACGTCGGCGCCGGCGGTGGCGGTGGTGGCGGCGGGGCGGGCGGTAGCTATCTCCAGGCAGGTGGCGCGGGCGGTGTCGGTGTCGGTGCCATCTGGAACAAAGGCTCGATCCTGATCACTGCCGCCAACTTCGCCGCCCTGGCCGGTAACGTCGGCGGCAGCGGCGTAGGTGGGACGAGCGCGGGCACCGCAGGTGTTTCGCCAGCGTCGGTGGCCAACGTCTACGGCGATGGCGGCACCATCAACACCAACTATGTGCCGGACGAGACGCCGCCCACCGCGACCGTCGTGGTGACCAATACCAACCTGAACTCCGGTGGCACGTCGACGGTGACCATCACCTTCTCCGAAGCCGTGACCGGCCTCACCGCAGCGGACCTGACGGTGCAGAACGGCACCGTCGGCACCTTGACCAGCAGCAACGGTGGCATCACCTGGACCGGTACGTTGACCGCGGCCAGCAACATCGCCGACACCACCAACATCATCACCCTGAACAACACCGGCGTGGCCGACCTGGCCGGCAACGCCGGGGTGGGCACCACCGATTCGAACAATTACATCGTCAACGACACCGTGGCGCCTACGGCGTCCATCGTGGTGAGTGACACGGCCCTCAGGATTGGCGAGACCTCGACGGTCACCATCACGTTCTCCGAGGCCGTCTCCGGCTTCACCACGGCCGACCTGACCGTCGCCAACGGCTCGATCAGCGGCCTGAGCACCAGCGACGGCGGCATCACCTGGACGGCCACGCTGACGCCGGATGCGACTGTCACCGATACCTCCAATCTCATTGTCCTGAACAACACGGGCGTGGCGGACCTCAATGGCAACGCCGGCGTGGGAACGACCAACTCCAACAACTACGCCATTGACACGCAACGCCCGACGGCCACCATCGTGGTGTCTGACACCGCGCTGCGCATCGGTGAAACCTCCGTGGTGACCATCACCTTCACCGAGGCCGTGAGTGGTTTCACCACCGCCGACCTGACGGTCGCCAATGGCACGGTCACCGGCCTGAGCAGCAGCGACGGTGGTATCACTTGGACCGGGACGCTCACACCCAGTGCCAGCGTCAGCGACACCAGCAACCTGATCACCCTGGATAACACCGGCATTGCCGACTTGTCCGGCAACGCCGGCAGCGGGACCACCGACTCCAACAATTACGCCGTCGACACGTTGCGTCCGACCGCCACCATCGTGGTGGCCGATAACGCGCTGAACATCGGCCAAACGTCCCTGGTCACGATCACCTTCAGCGAGGCCGTCACGGGTTTCACCCTGGCGGACATGACCGTGGCCAACGGCTCCTTGAGCGGTCTGAGCAGCGGTGACGGCGGCATCACCTGGACCGCGACGCTCACCCCGAACGCCAGCATCAGCGATGCCACCAACCTGGTCATCCTGGCCAATACCGGTGTGGCGGACGCGGCCGGGAACGCCGGCAGCGGCACCACCAGTTCCAACAACTACGCCGTCGACACACAGCGCCCAACCGCCAGTATCGTCGTGAGCGACACCTCCCTGAGCGTCGGCGAAACCTCCCTGGTGACCATCACCTTCAACGAGGCGGTGGCCGGCTTTACCACCGCCGACCTGACGGTCGCCAACGGCACGGTCACCGGCCTGAGCAGCGGCGACGGCGGCATTACCTGGACCGGGACGCTCACGCCAAGCGCCAGCACCAGCGACACCAGCAACCTCATCACCCTGGATAACACCGGCGTGAGCGACGCGGCAGGCAATGCCGGCAGCGGCACCACCGATTCCAACAACTACGCCGTCGACACCGCGCGTCCGACCGCCACCGTCGTGGTCGCCGACACGGCCATCGCCGTGGGCGAAACCTCGGTGGTGACCATCACCTTCAGCGAGGCGGTGACCGGTTTCACCCTGGCAGACCTGAGTGTCACCAACGGCAGCCTGAGCGGCCTGAGCACCAGCGACAACATTACCTACACCGCGATTTTTACGCCGAGCGCGGGCGTCAGCGATGCCTCCAACCTGATCACCCTCAATAACACGGGGGTGGTGGACGGCGCGGGCAATACCGGCAGCGGCACCACCGACTCCAACAACTACGCCGTCGATACCCAGCGTCCGACCGCTACCATCGTGGTGGCCGACACGGCGCTGAGCGTCGGCGAAACGTCGCTGGTGACCATTACCTTCAGCGAGGCGGTCACAGGTTTCGACAATTCGGACCTGAGCGTAGCCAACGGCACGCTGAGTGCGGTCAGCAGCAGCGATGGCGGCATCACCTGGACCGCGACGCTCACGCCCAGCCTCGGGGTCACCGACGTCTCCAACCTCATTGTCCTGAACAACACCGGGATCAACGATGGGGCGGGCAACACCGGCACCGGCACGACCAGTTCCAACAACTACGCCATCGACACCAACGTGCCGACGGCGACCGTGGTGGTGGCCGATTCGTCCCTGAGCATCGGTGAAACCACCGTGGTCACCGTGACCTTCAACTCGGCGGTCAGCGGGTTCGACAATGCGGACCTGACCGTCAGCAACGGCAGCCTGAGCACCATGAGCAGCACCGACGGCGGCGTCACCTGGACGGCCACGTTCACGCCGAGCGCGAGCATTTCCGATACCAGCAACGTCATTACCCTGGACAACACTGGCTTGATCAACGGCGCGGGCAATGCCGGTGTGGGCACTACCGACTCGAACAACTACGCGGTCGACACGGTGCGTCCGACCGCGACCATCGTCGTGGCCGACACCGCCATTGCCGCCGGCGAGACTTCGCTGGTGACCATCACCTTCAATGAGGCCGTGACGGGCTTCACCGACGCCGACCTGAGCGTCGCCAACGGTACGCTCAGCGGGCTGAGCAGCAGCGACGGCGGCATCACCTGGACCGCGACCTTCACGCCTGCTGCTGGCATCACCGACACCAGCAATCTCATCACTCTCGCCAACGGCGGCGTCGCCGACCTGGCGGGCAACGCCGGCAGCGGCACCACCGATTCGAACAGCTACAGCGTCGATAGCCAGCGTCCGACCGCCACCATCGTGCTGAGCGATTCGGTGTTGAAACCGGGCGAAACCGCCCAGGTGACCATCACCTTCAGCGAGGCGGTGACGGGTTTCAGCAACGCTGACCTGAGCGTGGCCAACGGCACCCTGAGTGCCGTCAGCAGCAGCGACGGCGGCCTGACCTGGACCGCGACGTTCACGCCGACCCTGGGCGTGACCGACGCCAGCAACCTGATCACCCTGGACAATACCGGTGTGAGCGATGCGGCCGGCAACATCGGGACAGGCACGACCGATTCGGCCAACTATGCGGTCGAGACACGCGTCCCGACGGCCACCATCGTGGTGGCCGACAGTGCGCTGCGGATAGGGGAAACCTCGCAGGTCACCATCACCTTCTCGGAAGCGGTCAGCGGTTTCGACAACAGCGACCTGACCATCAGCAACGGCACGCTGAGCAACGTTTCCTCTTCCGACGGCGGCGTCACCTGGACGGCCACCTTCACCCCGACCACCAGCATCACCGACACCAGCAACCTGATCAGCCTGGACACCAGCGGCGTGGTCAACGCCTCGGGCAACAGTGGTGTCGACGTGGTGAACTCCAACAACTACGCGATCGACACGGTTCGTCCAGGCGCGACCATCACCGTCGGCGATACCACCTTGGGCATTGGCCAGAGCACCACCGTGACCATCAGCTTCAGCGAGGCGGTGTCCGGTTTCGACTTGTCGGACCTCAGCGTCGCCAATGGCGTGTTGTCCAACCTCGCCAGCAGTAACGGCGGCCTGACCTGGACGGCAACACTGACGCCAACTGCGGGCGTCAACGATGCCACCAACCTGATTCTGCTCGACGCCAGCACTGTGCAGGACCTGGCCGGCAACGCCGGGGTGGGCATCGCGATTTCCAGCAACTATGCACTCGACGCCACCCGGCCGACGGCGACCATCGTCGTCGCCGATCCGGACCTGACGGTGGGCGAGACGACCCAAGTGACCTTCACCTTCAGCGAAGCGGTGACGGATTTCGACCTGTCGGACCTCAGCGTCACCAACGGTGAACTGGCCAACCTGACCACCAGCGACGGCGGCAAGACCTGGACGGCGACATTCACGCCAACGGTGAACCTCACCGACCCGAGCAACTTCATCGCCCTGGACACCAGCAACGTCAGCGACCTGACGGGCAACGCCGGGGCCAGCGTGGCGGTGTCCAACAACTATGCGATCGACACCGTGGTGCCCAACGACGTGAGGCCGCCACCGGAGTTCCTGACGTCCGACCCGGTCACGGTGATCCCGCCGTCCGAGGTGCCGCTGCAACCGATCGTCTTTACCCCGCCGACCGGCAACCTGGGTTCGCCGCTGGGCTTCCCGCCGCTGTTCGAGCAGCGGGACGTGGGTGGGGGCCTGCGGCCGATCGGGGATATTTTCATCAACCATGGCGCCTTGGCGCCGAGCTATATCGCCCAGGTGTTCAGCACTGACGCCGCCGGCGACGGTAGCGGCCAGGGGTTCCTGGGCTTTGGTGGGGGCGATGGCGGGGTGTTCGGCAGCAGTACGCTTTCAACCCTGTTCGGCCAGGACTCCGCGTCCGAGGGCGAATCGATGGAGGCCTTCGGCAGCCAGTCGATGCAGGGCGGCGATGTGTCCCAAGGGGTGCGCGGGGTGTTCGGGGCGCCCACCCTGGGTCAGCAACTGCAACAGCTCAAGGACACTGAACAACATCAGGTCGACAGCCTGGCAACCGCGTTACGACAGGTCGGCATCAGCCAAGTGCAGGCCTGAATTCTAAAAATATTTGGGCAGCCAGGGGCAATCCAGGGAATGAACAGAAGTCAGAAGTTATTCGGTATGAGTGTGCTGGCGTTGGTGGTGAGTGGATGTGCGGTCACCAGCGATCCGATCGAGCGTAGCGTCAGCGAACAGCGTGCTCGAACCGACCTGCAGAACATGTACAAGGACCAGGAGCCGCTGAGCGGCCCACTGACCCTGCACCAGGCCATGGCTCGGGCGGTGAAGTACAACCTCGAAGGTCGCTTGAAGATCATGGAGGAAGCCCTGGCCAAGCGTCAGCTGGACCTGGCCAGTTTCGACATGCTGCCGCGCATGGCCCTGGACGCCGGGTACGTGGGCCGTAACAACGTCAGTGCCTCCAGCAGCCAGAGCGTGGAAACCGGTACCCAGTCCCTGGAGCCGTCGACCTCCCAAGACCGTGACCGCGAAGTGGCGGACCTGACCATGGTCTGGAACGTGCTCGATTTCGGTGTCAGCTACATCAGTGCCAAGCAAGCCGGGGACCAGCGGCTGATCGTGCAGGAACGTCGGCGCAAGGTGATCAACACCATCGTCCAGGACGTGCGTTCAGCCTACTGGCGCGCCATGGCCGCCGAGCGCCTGCTCAAGCAGATCGACAGCCTGGTGGTCCGGGTCGAGGCGGCACGTGACAACAGCCAGAGCATGAGTGAACAGCGCATCGGCGACCCGGTGCAAGCCCTGGGTTACCAGCGTTCGCTGATCCAGGCCACCCGCCAACTGGAAGAGCAACGCCGGGCGCTGTCCCTGGCCAAGACCGAACTGGCGACGCTGATCAACTTGCCCCTGGGCACCGAGCTGACCCTGGCGACCCAGGATGAATACACCATCCCGGAACTCAAGGTCGACCTGGCCCGTCTCGAACAGGAAGCCCTGGCCAGTCGTCCGGAATTGCGCGAGCAGGATTACCAGACTCGCATCACCGCTGCCGAAACCCGCAAGGCCATGTTGCGCCTGCTGCCGGGGCTGGAGTTTTCCGCCGGCGGGCACTACGACAGCAACTCGTTTTTGGTGGAACAAGGCTGGGCCGACTATGGCGTGAAAGTCACCTGGAACCTGTTCAACGTGATCTCCGCCCCGGCGGCCATCGACGTGGCCAAGGCCGGTGAAGAAGTGGCGTCGGCACGGCGTCAGGCGATGTCAATCGCCGTGCTGGCGCAGCTATACGTGGCCAATGCCAACTATCGTGAAGCCCTGCGCCAGTTCAAGACCAGCCAGCAACTGTCGGACATCGATGGGCAGATTGTCGGTCAATTGCGTAGCCGTCACCAGGCTGCCGGCATTGGCGAGTTGGACCTGATCCAGGGTGAACTGAACACCTTGCAGGCCGACCTGCGTCGGGACTTGGCTTATGCCGACTTGCGCAACGCCTACGGGCAGATCTTTGCCAGCGCCGGCCTCGATCCACTGCCGAACGAAGTGCAATCGACCGAGGTCCAGTCGATTGCCACGGCGCTGGCCAACCGCGAAGCGGCCTGGGCCCAGGGTGATATCACGCTGCCGAAGCCTGCCACGGTGACTCAATAACCGGGCGCAACCATGATGACGCGCCCGGCGTTTTCCCGGCTGCCGGTGGCGGTGAACCTGCCGTTGCTGTTGCACGCACTGGCGGCCATTGACGACGCACGTTGGCAGGGGCACTTCAACAGTGCCTATCACAGCGGCGACTGGAGCGGCGTGGCGCTGATATCGGCGGCCGATGCCGTTACCGAACTGTCGCCCGGGCACGGTCAGCCCGTGCATCGCGCGCCTTGGACAGCGGACAGTCGCTGGCAAGAGGCATTGCATGACTGGCCCCTGGAGATTGTCTCGGCCCGGCTGCTGCGGTTGGGCCCCGGTGGGCGCATCCACGAGCATCGCGACTATGATCTGGGCGGGCCGGATGCTGATCTGCGCCTGCACGTGCCGCTGCTCAGCCCACCTGACGTGGTTTTTTTCCTGGATGGACACATTATTCCGATGGCGGCCGGCGAGTGCTGGTTTCTCGACCTGGCGCGGCCCCATCGCGTTGTGAATCGAAGTGCTCATTCGCGGGTTCACCTGGTGCTCGATTGTCGCCCAGGGCCGTGGCTGGCCCAGCAGATTGCCGATGGGCTACCCACCACACCCGCCGCGGGCGTCGGGCCAAGCGACTTTGTCCGTTTTCAGCAGCGCGTGGAAACCGATCCTCATCTCGCGCGAACCTTGCAGAACTTGCATGAGCTGGACGCTTTCATTGACTCCGCCCTGGCACTGGGGGCCGAACAAGGGCTTCACTTCACCCGGGAGGAATTGCGGGCTGCGATGCGCACCGGTCGCCAGCAGTGGAGAAACCAGTGGAAGACCTGAATCTGCACGGCTGGTTGCCGATCCGCGTATGGCAAGAGGCCGGGCAGTGGCGGGTCGATTGGTGCTGGTTCGGCGACATGCGACTGTCACAGCCGTTCTTTGGAGATGCGGTGGAAGACGCCCTGCGCCTGCCCTTCAACCAGGCGTTCCGCCGCCAGACACCCTTGGAGGTGCTCGGTCAGTGGCAACGACAAAGCCCGGGCCTGGCGCCCACTGCGTTCATTTTCCATGCCTCCCGTTGCGGCTCGACATTGATCAGCCAGATGCTTGCCCAATTGGACCATCACATCGTCATTTCGGAACCACCGCCCCTGGATACGCTGCTGCGCAGTGATTTGCCGTTGCCCGAGCGGTGCGTGGCGCTCAAGGGCTTGATGTCGGCCTATGGGCAGCGCCGCCGAGGCGTGGAGCAACGGCTGGTGGTCAAGCTCGACGCCTGGAACATCGGTGAACTGCCATTGTTGCGTGAGTGCTTTCCCGACACGCCCTGGTTGTTCGTGTACCGCGACCCCTTGGAAATCTCGGTCTCCCACCTGCGCCGTCCCGGCATGCACATGGTGCCGGGGATGATCGGGGCGACGGTCCTGGATGATGGATTGCCGTTCGCCGGCCAGGAAGATTTCATTCCGCGCCGGGTGGGACGGTTATTGGCGACGGGCTTGGAACACTGCCACGCATTGGCTGGAATGGCGGTCAACTACACCGAACTGCCTGAGGCGATGACGGGCAGGCTGGCGGCGTTTTTCGGCCTCGATGAAGGGCAGTGCAAACAAATGTTCGCAGCGGTCGGGCAACATGCCAAGCAGCCGGCGCAGGTGTTTGTTGGCGACAGCGAGGACAAGCGCCGGGAGGCTTCGGCGCTGTTGCGTGAGCGGCTCCTGCGCTGGGCGCAGGAGCCCTATGAGGCGTTGAACTCACTCCCTCCGTAGCGGGATTCAAACCCGCCCTCGCCACGGTGTGCTCAGCTCCAAGGGGCTAGACTGCAGGAATAGCGCCCAGCCATCCATTCATGCCCAGGAGTCCCGCATGGAAACCCCGATCCATACACTTCCCGCCCTGTTCAAACAACTCGGCCTGCCTGACGACGCCGTCAGCATCGATCAGTTCATCGCCAGCCATTCGCCGCTCAAGCCCGAGCTGCACCTGTCCGATGCGTTCTTCTGGAGCGAGGGTCAGCGGCAGTTGCTGCGCGACGAAATCCTTGAAGACGCCGACTGGGCGGTGGTGGTGGATCAACTCGACGTGCTGTTGCGCAAGGGCCGGAGCGAGTGACTCTCGGTGAAAAAACTGTGGCGAACTGTGGGAGCGAGCCTGCTCGCGAAAGCGGTATGTCTGCCGCACCTATGTTGATTGATGGTCCCATTCGCGAGCAGGCTCGCTCCCACTGAGATATTCTTTTTATTCTATTTAAATATTACCAAATAGCTTCTTATTCCTTAAATAATATAACTCTCCTCCTTATACTCGTCCGGGAACAGACACGCAGGAGAGCACCCATGCGCAACGAATCGATTCGCTACCTGATTGTGCCGGGCTGGCAAGGATCGCCGGAAAATCATTGGCAAACCCACTGGCAGAACAGTTTGCCCAACAGTGCCCGGGTCGAGCAGGCTGACTGGCTGACGCCACGGCGTGAAGACTGGGTCGCCGCGCTGGCTGAAGCCATCGCCAGCGACAGCACACCGGTGATCCTGATCGCCCATAGCCTGGGTTGCATCACGGTGGCCCATTGGGCCGCCACCGCGCCGGTGCCATTCCTGCGGCAGGTGCGTGGCGCGTTGCTGGTGGCTCCGGCGGATGTCGAACGCCCCGCCTGTGCCCCGGCGCTGCGCAACTTCGCGCCGATTCCCACGGACCTGTTGCCGTTTCCCAGCCAAGTGGTCAGTTCCGACAACGACGCGGCGATCAGTGCCGCGCGTGCCGTGGAACTGGCGCGAAACTGGGGGGCCGAGGCCGGGATCCTGGCCGGGGCGGGGCACATCAATGTGACGTCCGGCCACCAGCGTTGGGAGCAGGGTTTCGCTTATCTCTATCGTCTGCAAAACCGCATGGAGCATCACGCCCTGCGTCGCGCCTGAATTTTAATGCCCTCCGTCTCGCCGGCGGTTTGGGGCGGGAGCCTGCCATGAGCCTGCATGAAACCTTCGGTCAGCCCTTGCTGACCTTTCCCGACTCGGAAAAAAGCCCCCTGAGTATCCGTGCCAAGGCACTGGTATTCGTCGACCCGCGTTCGCGGCAGTTGCGCCAGGAGCTGGAACAACTGGCGCCACGGGCGATTTCGGTGCTGATCCGCGGTGAAACCGGCACCGGCAAGGAGTTGCTGGCACGGCACATCCATCGCGAGAGCAATCGCGGTGGGCTGTTTGTTTCGGTCAATTGCGGCGCTATCAGCCCGACCTATGCCGATGCCGAATTGTTCGGTTATTCCGCCGGCAGTTATAGCGGTTCGGCCAGCAGCCGGGCCGGGTGGTTCGGCTCGGCCAACGGCGGCACGCTTTACCTGGATGAAATCGGAGACTTGCCACTGCCGATCCAGATCAAATTGCTGGCGGCGCTGGAAAATCATGAGGTCACGCGTGTTGGCGCCCAACAACCGAGCCCGGTGGACGTGCGCCTGGTAGCGGCCACCAGCATCGATCTGGCGCAAGCGGTGGCCGCTGGAAAATTTCATGATCGGCTTTATCACTACCTGAGCGAGGGACAGCTTGAATTACCCGCCTTGCGTGAAAGGGTGGGTGATGTCCTTTCTCTCGCCGAATACTTTCTGGGCATCTACAGCCAACGCCTTGGCCTGGCCGTGCCGCTGATCAGCGAAGCGGCGCAACGGACGCTCGAACGCCACGATTGGCCGGGCAATACCCGCGAATTGGAAAACGTCGTTCATTTTGCGCTGTTGGTAAGTGCCGGCGATGAGATTTTGCCGGAGCATCTGAATTTGCCGTCCCAGCTGCCGGCCTTGGAACTGGTCGAACGGCAGGTGGAGCAGGTTATTGCACAGGGCTCGCAAGCTGAGCGCACCGCCTTCAAGGCGCTGCTCGATCGCCTGGGCCAAACGCTGTAGACCAGGATATCCATTTGTGGCGAGGGAGCTTGCTCCCGCTGGGCCCCGCAGCGGATCCTAGATTTTTGCGATTGCTGCGCAACCGAGCGGGAGCAAGCTCCCTCGCCACAAGAGCGATTTCGCTATATGAGGAAAATGAATATGAACTTGAATAAAAGATATTGTTAAGGCATAAAAAATGTCGGTATCTTCCGCATCACGCCAGAGATAGCACTTCGCTGGCACACCCACATTTGGCCGTCGTCCGTGACGACAGTGATATTCGATAAGGACACTGCATGAAAAAGGTTCTGTTGTTCACCGCATTGGCGGCAGCCCTGACCTCGGGCCTGGCCCAGGCGGCGGAGAAACTGGTTGTGGCCGCCACACCGGTACCCCACGCTGAAATCCTCGAGCTGATCAAGCCGGCCCTGGCCAAAGAAGGCGTGGATCTGCAGATCAAGGTGTTCACCGACTACGTACAACCCAACGTACAGGTTGACCAGAAGCGTCTGGACGCCAACTACTTCCAGACCCTGCCTTACCTCAAGAGCTTCAACGAAGGCAAAGGCACCAACCTGGTGACGGTGATCGGCGTCCACGTCGAACCGTTCGGCGGCTACTCGAAAAAGGTAAAAAGCCTGGCTGAGCTGAAGGACGGCGCGACCATCGCCATCCCTAACGAAGGCAGCAACAGCGGTCGTGCCCTGATCCTGTTGCAGAAGGCTGGCCTGATCAAACTCAAGGACCCGAAAAACGCCCTGGCGACGCCGAAAGACATCGCCGAGAACCCGAAGAACTTCAAGTTCAAGGAACTGGAATCAGCCATGCTGCCGCGTGTGCTGGATCAGGTCGACCTTGACATGATCAACACCAACTACGCTCTCGAAGCAGGTCTCAACCCGGCCAAGGATGCCTTGGTGATCGAGGGTTCGGATTCGCCTTACGTGAACTTCCTGGTGGCCCGCCCGGACAACAAGGACAGCCCGGCCATCCAGAAACTGGCCAAGGCGCTGACCAGCCCGGAAGTGAAGGCGTTCATCGAGAAGAAATACAGCGGCGCGGTACTGCCGGCGTTCTGATCGGCGCGGTAGACCTTTTCGCAGTTACAAACGCCGACGGCTGATACAGCGTCGGCGTTTTTTTTGTGCTCAACATATCGTGTAGCGACACGGCTTACCCGTGGCGAGGGAGCTTGCTCCCGCTGGCCTGCGCAGCAGGCCCCAGCGTTTTTGCAGGCAGACCGCATCAGCCGGTTTTGCGACTGCTGCGCAGCCGAGCGGGAGCAAGCTCCCTCGCCACGGGGGGGCAGCCACATTTTGACCCACTGTGGGAGCGAGCCCGCTCGCGAAAGCGGTTTGTCAGTCACTACTTATTCAGGCCAATGCCACGCCGGCTCATCCAGCATCCGCTGCCCGACGATTGCGGTCTGTCCCAAGTCTTTTTCCAGCACGATGCAATTGCAGTTTTCATTCTGCTCCAGCGCGGCGATCAGGCGTGTGGCATGGGACACGACCCAGACCTGGCAATTGGCCGAAGCGCGGATGATCAAGCGCGCCAAGGCCGGCAACAGATCCGGGTGCAGGCTGGTTTCCGGTTCGTTGAGCACCATCAGCGAGGGCGGGCGCGGCGTGAGGAGGGCGGCTACCAGCAGCAGGTAGCGCAGGGTTCCATCGGACAGCTCGGCGGCCGACAACGGTCGCAGCAGGCCGTGTTGCTGGAACGCGATGGCGAAACGTCCGCCCTGCAATTTGTCGATGTGCAATCGGGCCCCGGGAAACGCATCGCCAATGGCGGCGTGCAGGGCTTCGAAGTCGCCTATCTCCAGAATCGTTTGCAGCGCTGCAGCCAGGTCGCGTCCGTCGTGGTGCAACACCGGGGTGCGAGTGCCCAGTTGCGGCTGGCGCACCGGGGCGTCGGCGTCGCTGCGAAAGTAGTCGTAGAAGCGCCAGCGACGAATGAACTCGCGCATCTGCAAGACTTCGGGCGAAGCGCGCAGGCTGCCGACCTGGTCGAACAGGCTATCGAAGGTCGGGGTGTGTTGGGCCAAGACGTCCCAGGAACGGCGTTCGCGGGCGCGAATCATCGGCCCGTTGCGGTCCACCAGCAGGCTGGCAGGCCTGTACACCGGCCCGGCCCAGATGCATTCGCGCTTGATTTCAGGGTCCAGTGAAAACGCCGAACTGCTGAGCTCCGGCGGGCCCAGGGCGATCGAATAGCTGAAATTTTCACCGGCAAATCCAAGGCGCAGACGTATGCTGCCCTGACGCACAATTCCCTGGACAGGCACATCGCCGTTACGCATGCGACGGCTGACTTCTTCCGGACCGGCCCAGAAGGTCGAACCCAGCCCACCTTCACGGGCCAGGGCATTGACCACGCCACCCTGCGCCGTCTCCGCCAGCAGGCGCAGGGCGCGATACAGGTTGGATTTGCCACTGCCGTTGGGCCCGGTGATCAGGTTCAGCCTGCCCAGCGGGATAACCAGTTTGTTGATGGACCGGTAGTTGGCCACCGCCAGGGTCGTGAGCATGCGAATTCCCTTCGTACATGGATGTCACAGACGAGTCTGCCCGATTCCTGTGCATTCGGTGAACCCTGTTCTAAGCTCACAGTCGTATCGTCACTGGTACGTCCGTACAACGCAAAGGAGTCTGCATGGCTGGTCCCGGAATCAAATTGATTGTTGGCTTGGGCGTGTGTGCGGTGTTGACGGGGTGCGGTGACAAGAAGCCCGAGGAAAAAGCCTTGCCACGGGTTTTCGTGCAGCAGGCCATACCTTCCGAATACGCCGCCTCGGTGACGCTTACCGGCGATGTCCAGGCTCGAGTGCAGGCTGACCTTTCGTTTCGTGTCGGCGGCAAGATCATCGAGCGCAAAGTCGACGTTGGCGACCGGGTCTCGGCCCGGCAAGTGCTGGCCCGGCTCGACCCGCGGGACCTGCAGACCAACGTCGATTCCGCCGAGGCCCAGGTGGCCGCCGAACAGGCGCGGGTCAAGCAGAGTGCAGCGGCATTTGTGCGCCAGCAGAAGCTCTTGCCCAAGGGCTACACCAGCCAGAGCGAATACGACGCGGCCCAGGCACAACTGCGCAGCAGCCAGAGCGCGCTGGCGGCGGCCCAGGCACAACTGGCCAATGCCCGCGAACAGCTGAGCTACACCGCGCTGATCTCCGAGGCGCCGGGCATCATCACCGCGCGCCAGGCCGAAGTGGGCCAGGTGGTCCAGGCCACGGAGCCGATCTTCAGCCTGGCCCGGGACGGCGAGCGCGACGCGGTGTTCAACATCTACGAGTCGCTGCTGAGCGAACCACCATCGGCCCCGGACATTGTCATCAGCCTGCTCGACAACCCTGCCATCAAGACTACCGGTACGGTGCGCGAGATCACCCCGGCGGTGTCCGCCGAGACCGGCACCGTGCAGGTCAAGGTCACGCTCAACGACTTGCCCGAAGGCATGCGCCTGGGTTCGGTGGTCAGCGCCACCGCCAAATCCGCAGGAAAAACCGCCGTGGAACTGCCCTGGTCGGCACTGACCAAGAATCTCAGTAATCCGGCCGTGTGGCTGGTGGACGGCGAGGGCAAGGCGCAATTGCACAACGTCACCGTCAGCCGCTACCTGACCGGCAAGGTCATTGTCAGCGACGGGCTCAAGGGCGGCGAAAAAGTCATCATTGCCGGCGGGCAGTTGCTTCATCCGGGCATGCGCGTCGAGATCGCTGAAAACAGCTATGAGAAAAACCCGACGGGAGCCCAGCCATGAAGCGCCTGTGGATGGTCGCGGCCGGCCTGCTGCTGGCCGCCTGCTCGAAAGAAGAAGCACCGCCGGAGCCGGTGCGGCCGGTGTTGTCCATTGAGGTCCGGGCCTTGGACCAGCAGGCCCTGGGACGCTTCGCCGGGAATATCCAGGCGCGCTACGAGACCAACGTGGGTTTCCGTGTGCCGGGGCGCATCGCCAGTCGCAACGTCGATGTCGGCGCGGAAGTGAAGAAGGGCGACCTGCTCGCGACCCTCGACCCCACCGACCAGCAGAACCAGTTGCGTGCCGCCCAGGGCGACCTGGCGCGGATCGAGGCGCAGTACATCAATGCCCAGGCCAATGCCCGTCGCCAGCAGCAATTGTTCGACCGTGGCGTCGGTGCCCAGGCGCAACTGGACATCGCCCAGACCGACCTGAAGACCACCGCGGCCTCCCTGGAACAGGCCAAGGCCACGGTGGAACAGGCCCGCGACCAGCTCAACTACAGCGAACTGCATACCGACCATGACGCGGTCGTCACTGCCTGGACGGCCGAGGCGGGGCAGGTGGTGACCGCCGGCCAGCAAGTAGTGACGCTGGCGCGCCCGGACGTCAAGGAAGCGGTGATCGACTTGCCCGCCGGGCTGGCCGAGCGCCTGCCCGAGGATGTGGTGTTCGAAGTCGCCGCGCAACTCGACCCGGCGACCCGCACCACGGCCATCGTGCGCGAGATCGAGCCTCAGGCGCAAAGCGCCACCCGTACCCGCCGCGCGCGCCTGACCCTGACCGATACGCCGCCGGGCTTTCGCCTGGGCACCGCCATCAGCGTGACCCTGAGCTCGGCCATCGAACCGCGCATCGAGCTGCCGCTCAGCGCGCTGCAGGAAGTCGACGGCAAGGCGCGAATCTGGCTGATCGACCCGCAGAGCCAGACAGTCTCGCCACGAGAAGTACAGATTATCGAGCGATCGGCCGGTTCGGTCCTGGTCGCCAACGGCATCAAGCCCGGCGACCGCGTGGTCAGCGCCGGGGTGAACAGTCTCCAGCCGGGGCAAAAAGTGAAACTCGACGAGGACGCACGATGAAAGGGCCTTTCAACTTATCCGAATGGGCCCTGCGGCATCAGTCTTTCGTGTGGTACCTGATGTTCGTCGCATTGCTGATGGGCGTGTTCTCATACATGAACCTGGGCCGCGAAGAAGACCCGTCGTTCACCATCAAGACCATGGTCATCCAGACCCGCTGGCCCGGCGCGACCCAGGAGGAAACCCTCAAGCAGGTCACCGACCGCATCGAGAAAAAACTCGAAGAGCTCGATTCCCTCGATTATGTGAAGAGCTACACCCGGCCCGGGGAGTCGACGGTGTTCGTGTATCTGCGTGATACCACCGGCGCCGAGGAAATCCCCGAGATCTGGTACCAGGTCCGCAAGAAGATCAATGACATTCGTGGCGATTTCCCTGAAGGCTTGCAAGGCCCTGGGTTCAATGATGAGTTCGGCGACGTGTACGGTTCGGTGTATGCCTTTACCGGCGACGGCCTGTCGATGCGTCAGTTGCGCGATTATGTCGAACAGGTGCGCGCCGAAATCCGCGACGTGCCCGGCCTGGGCAAGGTGGAAATGGTCGGCGAGCAGGACGAAGTGCTGTACCTGAATTTTTCCACGCGCAAACTCGCCGCACTGGGCATCGACCAGCGCCAGGTGGTGCAGAGCCTGCAGTCGCAGAACGCCGTGACCCCGGCCGGGGTGATCGACGCCGGGCCGGAGCGGATCTCCGTGCGCACGTCCGGCCAGTTCCAATCGGAAAAGGACCTGGCCAACGTCAACCTGCGCCTCAACGATCGTTTCTATCGCCTCGCCGATATCGCCGACATCCGACGTGGTTACGTCGATCCCGCCACGCCGATGTTCCGCTTCAACGGCACGCCGGCGATCGGTCTTGCCATTGCCATGAAGAAGGGCGGCAACATCCAGGAGTTCGGCAAGGCGCTGCATGCGCGTATGGACGAACTGACCGCGGACCTGCCGGTGGGGGTCGGCGTGCATACGGTGTCGGACCAGGCCGAAGTGGTGGAGGAAGCCGTCGGCGGCTTCACCAGCGCCTTGTTCGAGGCGGTGATCATCGTTCTGGTGGTCAGTTTCATCAGCCTCGGCATCCGCGCCGGGCTGGTGGTGGCCTGCTCGATCCCGCTGGTGCTGGCGATGGTGTTCGTGTTCATGGAATACAGCGGCATCACCATGCAGCGGATTTCCCTCGGTGCATTGATCATCGCCCTCGGCCTGCTGGTGGACGACGCCATGATCACGGTGGAAATGATGGTCACGCGCCTGGAAAAAGGCGATTCCAAGGATCAAGCCGCGACGTTCGCCTATACCTCGACCGCCTTTCCGATGCTCACCGGAACCCTGGTGACCGTGGCCGGTTTTGTGCCCATCGGCCTGAACGCCAGTTCGGCCGGCGAATACACCTTCACCCTGTTCGCGGTGATTGCCGTGGCGATGCTGGTGTCCTGGATCGTCGCGGTGCTGTTCGCCCCGGTGATCGGCGTGCACATTCTCAGCGCCGACGTAAAGCCCCATAGCAACGAGCCGGGACGGGTCGGACGGGCGTTCAACGGTGGCCTGCTGTGGGCGATGCGCAATCGCTGGTGGGCGATCGGCATCACCGTGCTGCTGTTCGCGCTGGCGGTATTCAGCATGCGCTTCGTGCAGAACCAGTTCTTCCCATCCTCGGACCGCCCGGAAATCCTCGTGGACCTCAACCTGCCGCAAAACGCCTCGATGGACGAGACGCGCAAGGCGGTCGATCGTCTGGAAGCTACGCTCAAGGGCGACCCGGACATCGCGCGCTGGAGCACTTACATCGGCGAAGGCGCCATTCGCTTCTACCTGCCGCTGGACCAGCAACTGCAGAACCCGTACTACGCGCAACTGGTGATCGTCAGCAAGGATCTGGAGTCACGCGCGGCCCTCAGCGAACGCCTGCAAAAGCGCCTGCGTGAAGATTTCGTCGGCATCGGCAGCTACGTGCAGGCGCTGGAAATGGGCCCGCCGGTCGGCCGGCCGATCCAGTACCGGGTCAGCGGCAAGGACATCGACCAGGTGCGCAAGCATGCCATCGAGCTTGCCACCGAACTGGACAAGAACTCGCACATTGGCGAGATCATCTACGACTGGAACGAGCCGGGCAAAGTACTGCGCATCGACATCGCCCAGGACAAGGCGCGGCAACTGGGATTGTCTTCGGATGACGTGGCCCGGCTGATGAACAGCATTGTCAGCGGCTCGCCGGTGACCCAGGTCAACGACGATATCTACCTGATCGACGTGGTGGGTCGCGCCGAAGACGCCGAGCGCGGTTCGCCGGAAACCTTGCAGAACCTGCAGATCGTCACACCGGGCGGGACCTCGATCCCGCTGCTGGCGTTTGCCACGGTGCGCTACGAGCTGGAACAACCACTGGTGTGGCGCCGCGACCGCAAGCCGACCATCACCATCAAGGCTGCCGTGCGCGATGAAATCCAGCCGACGGACCTGGTGCGGCAACTGCAACCGGACATCGACAGGTTCGCCGCCAAATTGCCGGTAGGCTACAAGGTCGCCACCGGCGGCACGGTGGAGGAAAGCAGCAAGGCCCAGGGGCCGATCGCCAGCGTGGTGCCGCTGATGCTGTTCCTGATGGCGACGTTCCTGATGATCCAGTTGCACAGCGTGCAGAAATTGTTCCTGGTGGCCAGTGTCGCGCCCCTGGGCTTGATCGGCGTGGTCCTGGCGCTGGTGCCGACGGGCACGCCCATGGGCTTTGTGGCGATCCTCGGGATCCTTGCGCTGATCGGTATCATCATCCGTAACTCGGTGATCCTGGTGACCCAGATCGACGAATATGAACGTGACGGCTATGAACCCTGGGATGCGGTGGTGGAAGCGACCGAGCACCGGCGCCGGCCGATCCTGCTGACGGCGGCGGCGGCGAGCCTGGGGATGATCCCGATCGCCCGGGAAGTGTTCTGGGGCCCGATGGCCTACGCGATGATCGGCGGGATCATCGTCGCCACGCTGCTGACGCTGCTGTTCCTGCCAGCGCTGTATGTGGCCTGGTACAAGATCCGCGAGCCCAAGCGTGATTGACACGGCAGCCTTCGCTGCCCTTGTGGCGAGGGAGCTTGCTCCCGCTGGGCCGCGAAGCGGCCCCAATAAGGCCTGCTGCGCAGCCCATCGCGAGCAAGCTCGCTCCCACAGGGATCTTTAGTGAACACATATTCTATGAGCAACAAAGAACCACTGTGGGAGCGAGCTTGCTCGCGATAGGGCCCTTCCAGTCACCGTCAATCTTTACTTGCGCAACAACCGCAACCCATTGAATACCACCAGCAAGCTCACCCCCATGTCGGCAAACACCGCCATCCACATGGTGGCGAACCCGGCGAAGGTCACCCCAAGGAATATCGCCTTGATCACCAACGCCAGGGCAATGTTCTGCTTGAGGATGCTCGACGTCTGCCGCGACAGCCGGATGAAGGCGGGAATCTTGCGCAGGTCGTCGTCCATCAGCGCGACGTCAGCGGTCTCGATGGCGGTGTCGGTGCCGGCCGCCGCCATGGCGAAGCCGATTTCCGAGCGGGCCAGGGCCGGGGCATCGTTGATGCCGTCGCCCACCATGCCGACCCGGTGACCTTCGGCATAGAGCTTCTCGATGACTTGCAGCTTGTCTTCCGGCAACAGGTCGCCGTGGGCTCGGTCCATGCCTACCTGTGCGGCAATCGCCTCGGCGGTGTGGGCGTTGTCGCCGGTCAGCATCAGCGTCTTGATGCCCAGGTCATGCAACTGCCGGATCGCTTCGCGGCTGGAGTCCTTGACGGTGTCGGCCACGGCAAACAGCGCCAGAGGCCTGGTGCTGTCGAGCAGCAGCACGACGGACTTGCCTTGTTTTTCCAGGGCGAAGAGTTTCGCTTCCAGCTCGGGAGAGCACAGGCCCAGGTCTTCCACGAGGCGATGGTTGCCCAAGTGATAGGTCTGGCCGCCGATGTCGCCGCGAACGCCGCGCCCGGCAAGTGCCGCGAAGTTATCCACAACCTGCTGCGCCAGTTGTTTATCCACAGCCGCGTGGGCAATCGCCCGGGACACCGGATGGTCCGACCGCGCCGCGAGGCTGGCGGCCAGGGCCGGTGCGGTGGTTTCCACGCTCGGGTCGAGTGCCAGGTAATCGGTCTGCACCGGTTTGCCGTGGGTGATCGTGCCGGTCTTGTCCAAGGCCAGGTAATCGAGCTTGTGGCCGCCCTCCAGGTACACGCCGCCCTTGATCAGGATGCCTTTGCGCGCCGCTGCCGCCAGGCCGCTGACGATAGTCACCGGAGTGGAAATTACCAGCGCACACGGGCAGGCGACCACCAGCAGGACCAGCGCCCGATAGATCCAGTCGAACCAGACTGCGCCCATGAACAGCGGCGGGATGACGGCCACAGCCAAGGCCAGGGCAAACACCGCCGGGGTGTAGATTGTCGAGAACCGGTCAACGAAGCGCTGGGTCGGTGCCCGGGCGCCCTGGGCCTGCTCCACGGCATGGATAATCCGCGCCAGGGTGGATTGATCGGCCGCGGCGGTCACGGCGTATTCCAGTTCGCCGGCCTGGTTGATGGTGCCGGCGAACACTTTGTCGCCCACGGTCTTGTCCACCGGCAGGCTTTCCCCGGTGATCGGCGCCTGGTCGATGGTCGAGCGACCTGCGACCACATCGCCATCCAGCCCGACGCGTTCACCGGGGCGAACCCGCACCCGCGCGCCAAGGGCGATGCTCTTCACTTCCTGGACCTGCCAACTGCCATCGGCCTGCTGCACGGTGGCCTGTTCCGGCGCCATCTGCATCAGGCCGCTGATGGCGTTGCGCGCGCGGTCGAGGGACTTGGCCTCGATCAGTTCGGCGACCGTGAACAGGAACATCACCATCGCCGCTTCCGGCCATTGGCCAATCAACACCGCGCCGGTCACGGCGATGCTCATCAGGGCGTTGATGTTCAGGTTCAGGTTCTTCAGGGCGATCCAGCCCTTCTTGTAGGTGGCGAGGCCACCGCTGAGGATCGACACCAGCGCCACCAACGCGACAACCCAGTTCGGCGCCGCGTTGGTGAAGTGAATCACCTCGGCGCCCAATGCCGTGACGCCGGACAACGCCAGCGGCCACCATGGTTTGACTGGGGCGGGCGGGGTGTGAGTCGGTTTGTCCTGGCCGGCCGTCAACGGTTCCGCCTGCATTCCCAAGGATTCGATGGCCTTGATGATCGGCGTGTCGCTGGGCAGGTCATGGGTTACGCCCAGCACGCGGTTGATCAGGTTGAATTCCAGTCGCTGCACGCCTTCAAGTTTGCCGAGCTTGTTCTGGATCAGAGTCTGTTCGGTGGGGCAGTCCATGGCTTCGATGCGGAAACTGCTCAGCCGCGCACCGTCCGTCGGCGTTTTGTCGAGCGTGACTACCGCCGGCGCTGCCTTGGATGAGCAGCAGGAGTGCCCGTGCTCATGGCCATGGGCGGGTCGGGGTGTATGGATGGAATCGTTCATCGGGTTACGTCCGTGAAAAGTGCCTGTTGCGCAGTAAAGACCCTGTAGCCACTATAGGGTCAAGCACCTATTTGGAGTTCATCCGATGAAGATTGGCGAACTGGCGAAAATCACCGACTGCCAGGTCGAGACCATCCGCTATTACGAACGTGAGGGTTTACTGCCGGAACCGGCCCGCAGTGAGGGCAATTACCGCGTCTACACCCAAGCCCATGCCGAGCGGCTGACGTTCATCCGCAACTGCCGGACCCTGGATATGACTCTGGAGGAAATCCGCAGCCTGCTGGCCCTGCGCGACAGCCCCCAGGACCAATGCGAGAGCGTCAACGCACTGATCGACGAACACATCCACCACGTCAAGGCGCGCATCGACGGCCTGCAGGCCTTGCAGGCGCAACTGATTGACCTGCGCCATCGCTGTGGCGAAGGGCCGGATCTTGAGCAGTGCGGGATCTTGCAACGGTTGGAGGTGAGCGGGGCGGTGGCGCCGGAGGTGGAGCATTCACATGTGGGCAGGAGTCATGGGCATTGACCTGATTTTGAAATAACGGAGAACCAAGTCGGAGCGAGCCTGCTCGCGAAAGCGGTGGATCAGTCACATAAATATTCGTATGTGATGACGCTTTCGCGAGCAGGCTCGCTCCCACAGAGGGATGGTGGTGTTTTCTAGACCGCCATCGGCGCGGTCATCGGCGCATGGTGCTGGTAGCCTTCGAGGGAGAAGTCGCTCGGTTCGACCTGCTCCAGCCACTCGGGCTGGTACACGCCGGTCTTGGCAAACTCCGGCACGCGCTCGGAAATCACCAGTCGGGGCATCGGGAACGGCTCGCGCGTGAGCTGTTCATTGAGCATGTCCAAGTGGTTTTCGTAGACGTGGGCATCGCCGATGAAATAGGTGAACCAGCGCGGCGTATAACCGGTCAGGCGACCAATCAGGCTTAGCAGCGCGGCGCCTTCGGTGAGGTTGAACGGCGTGCCCAGGCCCAGGTCGTTAGAGCGGATGTAGAGGGTCAGGGAGATTTCCCGGGTCTCGACATTCGGATGGAACTGATACAGCAGGTGGCACGGTGGCAGGGCCATTTCATCGAGCTGGGCGCAGTTCCAGCCGTGGAACAGGATGCGCCGGCTGCCCGGGTCCTTGATGATGGTGTCGACGCACTGGCGAACCTGATCGATGGCCTTGTACAGCACCACGTAGGCCTGGCCGTTTTCTTCGCCTTCGGCGATCTGCCGGTAGCCCTGGGCCAGCGTCTGCTCGATGGCGGCCGGGTTGCTCAGCGGGATCTGCTTGTAGGCCGGCCACTTGCGCCATTGTACGCCGTAGATCTCGCCCAGGTCGTCCTCGCCCTGGCGGAACGGGTTGGCCAGCCATTGCGCGTTTTCGTTGGCGTTCTGGTCCCAGACCTTGCAGCCCAGTGCCCGGAACTCGGCGGCGTTGTTCACGCCACGCAAGAAACCGCACATCTCGCCGATCGCCGACTTGAAGGCCATCTTGCGCGTAGTGATGGCGGGAAAGCCTTCCTTCAGGTCATAGCGCAGCATCGCGCCAGGGAAACTGATGGTGTTAACGCCGGTGCGGTTGGCTTGCTTGGTGCCGTTCTTGATGACGTGCGCCACCAGGTCGAGATATTGCTTCATGAGTTACCTGTGTCCTTGAACCCGGGGCCAGCGCTCCGGGGTCCGAATTTTAAACCTTGGCCGCCGCAGCCGGTGCACGGTTGTAGGCCAGCCAGATCAGCGCCAGGCCACCGATGATCATCGGCAGGCATAGCACCTGGCCCATGGTCAGCCAGTTCCACGCCAGATAGCCGAGCTGGGCGTCCGGTACGCGGACGAACTCGACGATGAAACGGAAGATCCCGTAGAACAGCGCAAACATGCCCGACACCGCCATGGTCGGCCGCGGCTTGCGCGAGAACAACCAGAGAATCAGGAACAGTGCCACGCCTTCCAGGGCGAACTGGTACAGCTGCGACGGGTGGCGCGGCAGTTGGGCCGGGTCGCTGAACGGCGGGAAGACCATCGCCCACGGCACGTCCGTCGGCTTGCCCCACAGCTCGGCGTTGATGAAATTGCCGATGCGCCCGGCGCCCAGGCCGATCGGCACCATCGGTGCGACGAAGTCCATCAGTTCGAAAAACGACTTGTTGTTGCGCTTGCCGAACCACAGCGCCGCCAGCATCACGCCGATGAAGCCTCCGTGGAACGACATGCCGCCCTTCCAGACTTCAAAGATCAGCGTCGGGTTGGCCAGGTAGGCGCTCAAATCGTAGAACAGTACATAACCCAGGCGTCCGCCAACGATCACGCCCATGGACAGCCAGAACACCAGGTCCGAGAGCTTCTCTCTGTTCCAGGTCGGGTCAAACCGGTTGAGCCGGCGCGAGGCCAGCCACCAGGCACCACCGATACCGATCAGGTACATGAGACCGTACCAGTGGATTTTCAGCGGGCCGATGGCCAGGGCAACCGGATCGATCTGCGGGTAAGGCAGCATTGATATTCCTCGTGAACGTCAAAAATACCCGGGCGAAGCTGCCACCTCGGGATTAAGCCAGGATTGCGTCAGAGCAGGAAACTCAAGCCCACACTGAACAACAAAGCGGCGAATAGCCGCTTGAGCAAGCGCGGCGACAGGCGATGGGCCAGTCGCGCGCCGAAACGGGCGAAAATCATGCTCGTCAGGGCGATGCCCAGCAGTGCCGGCAAATATACAAAACCGAGACTATGGGGCGGCAACAGCGGATCCTGCCACCCCAGAATCATGAAACTTAACGCACTGACCAGGGCGATGGGCAGCCCGCAGGCCGACGAAGTCGCCACCGCTTGTTGCATCGGCACGCTGCGCCAGGTCAGGAACGGTACGGTCAGCGAACCGCCGCCGATACCGAAAATCGCCGAGGCCCAGCCGACAACCGTGCCGGCCAGGCCCAATCCGACCTTGCCCGGCACGGTACGGCTGGCCTTCGGCTTGAAATCCAGCGCCAGTTGCAGGGCCACGAGCATGGCGAATACGCCGATGATTTTTTGCAGATGCGGGCCGGAGATCGCTTCGGCGGTAATGGCGCCGAAACCGGCACCGATCAGGATCCCGACGGTCATCCAGGTAAAGATCTGCCAGCGCACCGCGCCTTTGCGGTGATGCTCGCGTACGGCATTCACCGAGGTAAAGATGATCGATGCCAGGGACGTACCGACAGCCAGGTGCGTCAACACCTGCGGGTCGAAACCCTGCAAGGTGAAACTGAACACCAGCACCGGGACGATGATCATCCCGCCGCCGACGCCAAATAGCCCGGCGAGTACACCGGCACAGGCGCCGAGCAGCAGATAAAGCAGAAATTCCACCAGCGTCGCCTCGACCATCGCAAACAAGAGCGGCATGGTAACGGATCGAGGGGCCTGGGCTCCACTGAAGGCGATGGATGCGTTGGTGATGTGTGGGTAGAGTAGGCACGAAAGCGGAGCTCGGATTTTTAACAGGACAACCTGATGTGCCTGATCGTATTTGCCTGGCGGCCCGGCCACGCCCAGCCGCTGATCGTGGCGGCCAACCGCGACGAGTTCTATGCGCGCCCGACGCTGCCACTGGCGCAATGGCCTGACGCGCCGCACGTGCATGCCGGTCGCGACCTGGAAGCGGGCGGCACCTGGCTCGGGGTCGGCGCCGGGGGCCGCTTTGCCGCGCTGACCAACATCCGCGACCCGGGCCAGCTCCCGGCGTTCAAGTCCCGCGGCGAACTGGTGGCGCGGTTCCTGACCGGGAATCTGTCGATCGTCGATTATCTGAGCGAAATCGTGCCGCGCGCCGCCGAGTACGGTGGCTTCAACCTGTTATTGGGCGACGGCGTCGAACTCTGGCACTACAACGCACGCGATACACGCCCGCAGGCGTTGGCCGAAGGGATCTACGGATTGTCCAACGCCGGGTTGAACACGCCCTGGCCGAAATTGCTCAAGGCCCGGACGGCGTTGAGTGAGGTGCTGCATGACCCGCAACCCCAAGCGCTGCTGGCGCTGTTGAGCGATCCGCAACCGGCCCCGGTGGCCGAGCTGCCGGACACCGGCGTGGGACTGTCCACGGAAATGCTGCTGTCGAGCGTGTTCATCGCCAGCCCGGCCTACGGGACGCGGGCGAGCACGGCGCTGATCGTTAATGCTGACGGGACGCGGCAGATGGTCGAGCGCAGTTTCGGGCCGCATGGGGGGCATTTGGGGGAGGTGGAGCTGCTCGTTTAATGCCGCCGATAACCCCGTGGCGAGGGAGCTTGCTCCCGCTGGGCTACGAAGTAGACCCAAAGCTTTTGGGCGGGCTTCGCCCGCCAGCGGGAGCAAGCTCCCTCGCCACAAATGCTCGCCGCAGGATTCAGAGGGTCTTGTTCGAAGCCGGGTTGATCATCCGCGCCAGCCCGAGGTTTTTCAGCGCCAACTGCAAGGAGCTATGGATCACCTGCGGATTGTCGATGGTCATCAGCTCCGCCAGCAGCTCCTGGGCCTTGCTGAGGTTGATCTGGCGCAGCATCCATTTCACTTTCGGCAGGTTGGTGGCGTTCATCGACAGGCTGTCGAAGCCCATCGCCATCAACAGCACCGCCGCCGCCGGGTCGCCAGCCATTTCGCCGCAGATGCTCACCGGCTTGCCCTCGGCATGGGCGTCGCGCACGACGTTCTGCAAGGCTTGCAGCACGGCCGGGTGCAGGTAGTCGTAGAGGTCGGCCACCCGTGGGTTGTTGCGATCCACGGCCAGCAGGTACTGGGTCAGGTCGTTGGAGCCTACCGACAGGAAGTCCACCTGCCGCGCCAGTTCCTTGGTCTGGTACACCGCTGCCGGAATCTCGATCATCACGCCCACCGGCGGCATGGGTACGTCGGTGCCTTCGTCGCGCACCTCGCCCCAGGCCCGGTGGATCAGGTGCAGGGCTTCTTCCAGCTCATGGGTGCCAGAGATCATCGGCAACAGGATGCGCAGGTTGTTCAGGCCTTCGCTGGCCTTGAGCATGGCGCGGGCCTGGACCAGGAAGATTTCCGGATGGTCGAGCGTCACGCGGATCCCGCGCCAGCCGAGGAACGGGTTGTCTTCCTTGATCGGGAAGTAGGACAGCGATTTGTCGCCGCCGATGTCCAGGCTACGCATGGTCACCGGTTGCGGATGAAACGCGGACAATTGTTCGCGGTAGATCGCCAGCTGTTCCTTTTCGCTGGGGAAGCGCTGGTTGATCATGAACGGCACTTCGGTGCGGTACAGGCCCACGCCCTCGGCGCCACGCTTCTGCGCCCGGGCCACATCGGCCAGCAGGCCGGTGTTGACCCACAGGGGCATGCGATGGCCATCGAGGGTTATGCACGGCAGGTCGCGCAGGGCATCCAGGCCCAGGGAGAGTTGCTTCTCTTCCTCCACCACATCGGCGAACTGCTTGCGCAACACGTCGCTGGGGTTGGTGTAGACCTCGCCGTGGTAGCCGTCGACGATCATCTGGATGCCGTCGACCTTGGAATACGGCAGGTCCACCAGGCCCATCACGGTGGGAATGCCCATGGCCCGGGCCAGGATCGCCACGTGGGAGTTGCCCGAGCCCAGTACCGAGACCAGGCCCGCCAGCTTGCCTTCCGGCACTTCGCCGAGCATCGCCGGGGTCAGCTCTTCGCTCACCAGGATGGTGTTATCGGGGTAGACCAGGGTCTGCTGACGCTCTTGCTGCAGATAGGCGAGCAGGCGGCGACCGAGGTCCTTGACGTCGGAGGCGCGCTCGCGCAGGTAGGCGTCGTCCATCAGTTCGAAACGGTTGACGTGGTCGGTCACCACCTGGCGCAACGCGCCCTGGGCCCATTGGCCGGTCTTGATGACCGTGGTCACTTCGCTGCCCAGGGAGGCATCGTCAAGCATCATCAGGTAGACATCGAACAGCGCGCGCTCTTCAGGCCGCAGTTGCGTCGCCAGCTTGGCGGACAGGGCGCGCATGTCGGCTCGCACGCCTTCGATGGCGGTCTTGAACAAGCCCAGTTCGGCATTGATGTCGGCGATGGTCTTGTCCGGCACCACGTCGAGGTCGGCGGGCGGCAGCATGACCACCGCAGTGCCCACCGCCGCGCCCGGTGAACCCGGCACGCCGACGAACTTGGCTTCCTGGATGCCCTTGCCCTGGCGGCCCAGGCCGCTGATCGAGCCGGTGGCCTCGGCGTGGGCGATAACGCCGGCGAGTTGCGCGCTCATGGTCACGAGGAAGGCTTCTTCGCCCTCGTCGAACTGGCGGCGCTCTTTTTGCTGGATGACCAATACGCCGACGACGCGGCGGTGGTGAATGATCGGCGCGCCGAGGAACGATGCGTAGCGCTCTTCGCCGGTCTCGGCAAAGTAGCGATAGCGCGGGTGATCGGCGGCGTTTTCCAGGTTCAGGGGTTCTTCCCGGGTACCGACCAGGCCGACCAGACCTTCGTTGGGCGCCATGCTGACCTTGCCGATGGAGCGCTTGTTCAGGCCCTCGGTCGCCATCAGCACAAAACGGTTGGTCTCGGGGTCCAGCAGATAGACCGAGCAGACCTGGCTGCCCATGGCCTCTTTGACGCGCAATACAATAATCCCCAACGCCGCCTTGAGATCCTTGGCGGAGTTAACTTCCTGGACGATCTTGCGCAGCGTATTGAGCATGGCTCGGGGTCGAACTCCGTCGTCAGTCGCGCGTCAGCAGGCGCGGGGCAAGCTCTTTGAGAGCGCGTCGATACACCTCGCGCTTGAATGTCACCACCTGGCCCAACGGATACCAATAACTGACCCAGCGCCAGCCATCGAATTCCGGTTTACCGGTCAAATCCATCCGCACCCGCTGCTCGTTCGAGATCAGGCGCAGGAGAAACCATTTCTGCTTCTGGCCGATACACAGCGGTTGGCTGTGCGTGCGGACCAGGCGTTGCGGCAAACGATAGCGCAACCAGCCTCGGGTGCAGGCGAGTATTTCGACATCCTCTCGCTCCAGCCCCACTTCTTCGTTCAACTCGCGGTACAAAGCCTCTTCCGGCGTCTCCTGGGGGTTGATCCCGCCCTGTGGAAACTGCCAGGCGTCTTGATTGATACGGCGAGCCCATAGCACCTGTCCGGCATCATTCGTAAGAATGATCCCCACATTGGGACGGAAACCATCGGGATCGATCACGGCAACAACCTCGCAAACGCATGTCGCCGCATTGTTCCACAAAGGTTGTGAAAGCAGCAACGAGGCTGCCCACCTTATGTGCACTCTTGTGAAAAGTCCGTATTCTGGGCGCCTTTCTCAAGAAATTTCAGCGAGTAACTGCAATGCGGCTGGCTTTATTCGACTTGGACAACACGCTGCTGGGCGGCGACAGCGACCACGCCTGGGGCGATTACCTCTGCGAGCGCGGGTTTCTGGATGCCGTCACCTACAAGGCGCGCAACGATGAGTTTTACCAGGACTACCTGGCCGGCAAGCTGGACAACGCCGCGTACCTGAATTTCTGCCTGGAGATCCTCGGCCGTACCGAGATGAAGGTGCTGGCGCAGTGGCATCTCGAGTACATGCGCGACTGCATCGAGCCGATCGTGTTGCCCCAAGCCATCGAGCTGCTGAAGAAACATCGTGATGCCGGCGACAAGCTGGTGATCATCACCGCCACCAACCGCTTCGTCACCGCGCCGATTGCCGAGCGTCTGGGCGTCGAAACCCTGATCGCCACCGAATGCGAAATGATCGACGGTCGCTACAGCGGGCGCAGCACCGACATCCCCTGTTTCCGCGAGGGCAAGGTGACCCGGCTGAACCGCTGGCTGGAGGAGACCGGGTATTCGCTGGACGACAGCTACTTCTATAGCGACTCGATGAACGATTTGCCGCTGTTGGAAGCAGTGACGCACCCGGTGGCGGTCGATCCGGATCCGAACCTGCGGGCCGAGGCCGAGAAACGCGGTTGGCCGGTGATCAGCCTGCGCAACTGACCTGTCACGCAGGCTTTGCCACCATCAGGTAGAAGATCACCATGAACGCCAGGAACGCCGGCCAGCCCAGCGCGAACCACCAGCGCATGTAGGTGCTGGCCTTGAGCGGCATGGGCGTGCCGTCCTGCAAGGCTTGCTCGGCCATTTTGTGCACGCGGATCTGCAACCAGACCACCGGCAGCCAGCAGACGCCCGCCAGGCAATAAAGGCCGATGCTCCACATCAGCCAGCTCTGTTGCAGGGGCCAGCCGGCCACATGCATCAGGGCCAGGCCGCTCAGCGGCTGGAACACGGCCGTGGTGGCCGTGAACGCCCAATCGGCGAAGACCAGATGCTTGAAGGTGACGGCAATGACTTCAAGCTTGCCGCTGCGCCAGGCCCGCAGCGCATAGTAGGCGGACCCGGCGCCCAGGCCGAAGAGGATGGTCGAAGACAGGATGTGCAGGGTTTTCAGCAGCAGGTAAATGCTCATCGGCGCGGTTCAGTCCAAAGCAGCCATAAAGTGGCGACTATCAGCACCAGGTTCTTGGCGACAGCCGCATAAGGGTCAAACCAATAGTGCGGCAGGATAAAACTGATGCACAGGGTATAGCCGAGCATCAATCCCAACTGCAACCGCAATGCCTGGCGGCGCCAGCGCTTGAATAGCATGCCCAGGCCCAGCGCGCCGTCAAACAGCGCGCCGGCGATTACCGCAAGCTTCGCCCAGGCGCCGTGGACACCGGCTTCGGCCATGATACGCACGCCCCAATCATAGCCGGGGCCGAGGCAGACGATGGCGGTACCCAGCCAGATGATCGCCAGTACCGCGAGCATCAGCGGGCGGATCGCTCTGAGGCTGCTCTGGGCTGCGTTCGGCCAATTCTGCAAGCGGGTTTGTACAGGGGCGACGTAATACCCGCAGATTGACGCGAGTGCCGCGGGGTCGGCCAGATTGTCCCGTTGTGCCAAGGCCAGGCTTTGGCTGTTCAACGCCCGCCAGCCGAACCGATCCCCCAGCCGGCTACCCGGTCCAGTCAACAGCGCAGGAGCCTTGGTGTAGCGGGCCGGCGCCCAACCTTGGGCGGCGCGCAGATGATCGATGAGTCGGGCCAGCGTCATCGGCTCCGGTCCTACCAGCGGCAACACCACCGACTCGGTCGGCCATTGCCGCAGCAGGGCGAGCACCGCGCCCACCAGATCATCGACATGTACAGGCTGGATGCGCGCTTGAAGATTCAGCAAGGGAATCAATGGCCACGGCGAAAGGCCTTCCATCCAGCCGCTGCTCGCGCCGCCTGGTCCCACCACCAATGACGGCCGCAGCACCACCGATACGCTGTCCAGCGTACAAAGATATTCGTCGGCCAAGCCTTTGCTCGCCAGGAACGGCACGTCCGATTGCGCACTCGCGCCCAGCGCGGAAATCTGCAGGATCCGGACGCCGCGGCGCGCGGCCTGGTCGAACAGCGCTCGCGCGCCACGATCCTGGACCAGGCTCAGGGCCTGGGTGTCGACGCTGAGCAGGCCGGCCGCGTTGATCAGCAAGTCGACGTCCAGGGGCAGGTCAAAGTGTTCAGGGTTGCCTGCCAGTACGCCGAGATCCAGCTGCCGCCATTCAACCCCGGGCCAACCTGGCGCCTGGGGTTCACGACTGGTTGCGATGATCGAGTGACCAGCGCTGTGCAACGCTCGCAGCAGATGGCGCCCGATAAAACCGCCGCCTCCCACCAGTAGGATCTTCATGACCGTCCCTGTCGCTTAAATCGGCTTGGCACCCATCAGTGCGGCAATGGACAGGAAGCCGACGCCACCGATGATCGCCAATGCCAGGGTAAACCTGCTGCCGCCACCGCTGCCCAGGCGCAGACGATTGAGCCTTGCCAGCAGCCAGAAAACGCAGAGCGTCGCCACCGTGTAGATCACGCTGGAGCCCAACAGCCAGCTTTGCCCCAACGGCCAGCCCACCAGGTGAACCAGCCACCAGCCGGTGAACGGCATGCTCAGGATGCAGACCAGCACCACGCACCAGGCCAACAGCCAGGGACGCCGCAGCGTGCTGGCCGGTCCCTCGCTGCGTTTACGCCAGGCCAGGACGGCAAGGGCTACACCGCAAGCCAGGAGCAGGACCGTGGCCGCGACGTGCAGGACTTTCAAGGTCAGCAGAGTTTCCATGGGATTTCCTTAAGGCCGATGTCCTTCAGCGTAGCCCTTCAACCAAGAAACAGCTGATAGGCCGGGTTGTCGCTTTCATCCCAATACGGATAGCCGATTTCTTCCAGGGCGGCCGGGACCAGGTGTCGTTCATCGTGGGGTACTTGCAGCCCGGCGACCACGCGACCATCCGCCGCGCCATGGTTGCGGTAGTGGAACATCGAGATATTCCAGCGCCCGCCCAGCTTGTTGAGGAAGTTGAACAACGCGCCCGGACGCTCCGGGAACTCGAAACGCAGCACCACTTCGTCGATGACGTGGGCAGCATGGCCGCCGACCATGTGACGGATGTGCAGCTTGGCCAGTTCATTGTCGGTCAGGTCCAGCACCGGGAAGCCTTGCTCGGTCAGGCTGGCGATCAACTTGCTGCGCGGATCGTTTTCCGGATGCGTCTGTACGCCGACGAAGATGTGCGCTTCGCTGCCGGTGTTGTAGCGGTAGTTGAATTCGGTGATCTGGCGTTTGCCGATGGCTTCGCAGAAGGCCTTGAAGCTGCCCGGCTGCTCAGGAATGGTCACGGCGATGATCGCCTCGCGCCCTTCGCCCAGCTCGGCGCGCTCGGCCACATGGCGCAAGCGATCGAAGTTGACGTTGGCGCCGGAGTCGATGGCCACCAGGGTCTGGCCGCTGATGCCCCGCGATTCGACGTACTTCTTGATCCCGGCCACGCCCAAGGCGCCGGCCGGCTCGGTGATCGAGCGGGTATCGTCGTAGATATCCTTGATGGCTGCGCAGATCTCGTCGGTGCTGACAGTAATCACTTCGTCCACGTAGTGCTTGCAGATATCAAAGGTGTGCTGGCCGATCTGCGCCACGGCCACGCCATCGGCGAACAGGCCGACGGTCGGCAATACCACGCGCTCACCGGCGGCCAGGGCCGCTTGCAGGCAATTGGAGTCGTCGGGCTCGACGCCGATGATCCTGATCTCGGGGCGCAGGTATTTCACGTAGGCTGCGATCCCGGCAATCAGCCCGCCACCGCCCACCGGGACGAATATCGCATCGAGGCGCCCGGGGTGCTGACGGAGGATTTCCATCGCCACGGTGCCCTGCCCGGCGATGGTATGAGGGTCGTCATAGGGATGGATATAAACGTAGCCTTTTTCGTCGACCAGCTTCAGCGAATACGCCAGCGCCTCGGGGAACGAGTCGCCATGCAACACCACTTTGCCGCCGCGGGAGCGTACGCCTTCGACCTTGATTTCCGGGGTGGTCTTGGGCATGACGATGGTGGCTTTGACGCCCAGCACCTTGGCCGCCAGCGCCAGGCCCTGGGCATGGTTGCCCGCCGAGGCCGTGACCACGCCACGAGCGCGCTCTTCGTCGCTGAGCTGGGTCAGCTTGTTGTAGGCCCCGCGAATCTTGAACGAGAACACCGGTTGCAAGTCTTCACGCTTGAGCCAGACGTCATTGCCCAGCCGCTCGGAGAGCTGGCGGGCGGTCTGCAGCGGGGTTTCAACGGCAACGTCATAAACGCGCGAGGTGAGGATCTTCTTGACGTACTGTTCGAGCATCGGAAAGCATCACTGAGCGGGTTGGGCAGGGCCAGGGAGTCTAACCCGGCTTTTGGCCGGGCGACCACACGAATTAAGTGGTCCGAGGGTACCGAACCCCTGTGGCGAGGGAGCTTGCTCCCGCTGGATCGCGAAGCGGTCCCGGAAAAAGCGATGAGCGCTTCGCACTCAAGCGGGAGCAAGCTCCCTCGCCACGGTTTCTGCGCCTATAATGCCGGCCTTTCGTTCCCTCTCGGCACCCTCGGAGCCCGCATGACCCAGGACCAACTCAAACAGGCCGTGGCCCAGGCCGCCGTCGACCTCATTCTCCCGAAGCTGGATGACAAGAGCGTCGTCGGGGTCGGCACCGGCTCGACCGCCAATTGCTTCATCGACGCGCTGGCGCGGCACAAGGGTGCGTTCGACGGCGCGGTCGCCAGCTCCGAAGCCACCGCCGCGCGCCTCAAGGGCCACGGGATCCCGGTGTACGAGCTCAACACCGTGAGCGACCTGGAGTTCTACATCGACGGCGCCGATGAAAGCGATGCGCACCTGAACCTGATCAAGGGCGGTGGCGCTGCATTGACCCGCGAGAAGATTGTCGCGGCAGTCGCCAAGACCTTCATCTGCATCGCCGACGCCAGCAAGCTGGTGCCGGTACTCGGCGCCTTCCCGCTGCCGGTGGAAGTCATCCCCATGGCCCGCAGCCACGTCGCCCGTCAGTTGGTGAAACTGGGCGGCGATCCGGTGTATCGCGAAGGTGTGCTGACCGACAACGGCAACATCATCCTGGATGTCCACAACCTGCAGATCACCAACCCGGTGGAGCTGGAAAGCCAGATCAACGCCATTGTCGGCGTGGTCACCAACGGCCTGTTCGCCGCACGTCCGGCGGATGTGCTGTTGCTGGGGACTGCTGAAGGGGTGAAGACGCTGCGGGCTGAATAGCCCGGCGGATAGTTATTGGTTCACACCGGACCCTGTGGGAGCGAGCTTGCTCGCGATGACGAAGGCACATTCGACATCCATGCAAGCTGACCCACCGCTATCGCGAGCAAGCTCGCTCCCACATGGGGTCTGTGCGAGCTTAGGGCTGCGCCTTCTTGAACACATAAAACAGATTCGGCTCACTCACCAGATACAGGTTGCCATCGTCATCCATGGCCAGGCCTTCAGCCTGGGGGACGGTTTTCTGCAGGCCGTGGCGGCCCTTGCTCAACGACAGCGTGCTCAACGGACGGCCGTTGATATCCAGCTCGATGATCAACCGCGACTCGTCGGACAGCGCCATCAGGTGACCGCTGCGCTCATCGTATTGCAGGCTTGAAAGGTCGCGCACAAAGAGCCCGGCGTCACGCTTGGGATTGTTGACGACGTGCACCGCATAGGATTTTTCCGGGTTGTGGTGGGGAAACCCGTGGACCTCGTAGATCAGCATCGGGTCGCGCTCCTTCGCCACGAATAGCCGCTTGCCCAGGGAGTCGTAGGCCAGCCCTTCGAAACCCTTGTTGCTGCTCATGTGCACCCCGAGCGAGATCTGCTCGGCTTCGGCCGCGTCCAGGAACCGGGTGTCGTCGTCCAGATGGATCTTGATCAGCCGTTGTTGGCGCTCGTCGGTGATGACATAGATGTTCTCGCTGATGAATTCCACCGCTTCCGAATCACCAAACCCGACCAGGGCTATGCGCCGCAAGATCTTGCCGTCCAGCGACAGCTCGATCAGCTCGGGATTCTTGTTGGTCACGGTGAACAGGGTCTTGCGGATCGGATCGAAGGTCAGCGCCGAAACGTCATCGTCCAACCCTTCGATCACCTGCGCCTCGAGCGCGACCTGGTACTGATCCAGTGCGATTGCCTGCTCGTTGACGGGGTGCCACAGGCTGCTCATGTTGAACCAGACGCGTTCGAACAGGCGCAGGTACTGGCCCACCGCGATCAGGGCGATCAACATGATGGCCAGCAACAGCAGGAACAGTGGCTTGGGACGGACAAGTCGACGCATGTAGGAGGGCTCGGATAAAAACAGGTGGTTGGAAATACCACGACTGCCTGAACTGAAGCTTAATGGCCGCGTGCCACATCCTACACGATGGTGGGAAATGTCTTACAAAGTCGCGCTGTCAGTGCTGTTTTTCGAAACGGTAGAACAGGTTCGGTTCACTGACGATGTAGAGGGTGCCGGCTTCATCGACAGTGACGCCTTCGGCCCGAGGGATCGTGTCCTTCAGGCCGTTGAAGCCGCCGAGCAGGGTCATGAAACTGACCTGATTGCCTGCTTCGTCCAGTTCCAGCAATAAATGGGAGTCGGCCGATAGCACCAGCGTGTGGCCGGTGCGCGGGTCTACGGCCAGGGCGGACAGGTTGCGCAGGTCGAGTTCGTTGCTGACATGGATCTGCTTGTCGCCCTTGAGCGACTGGCTCCCGTCGCTTTTCCAGGTGAACAATGCCGGTGGGCGCTCTTCGCCAAGGATCAGTTGCTGGTTCTTCGGGTCCCAGACGATGGCTTCGAATCCCTTGTTCTGGTTCTTCGACGTGCCCAGGTCATATTGGGGGAAATCCTTGATGTTCAGCTCGCGGGTATTGGCGTCGACCTGGATGATCGACAGCGTGTGCTTGCGTTCATCGGTGATGGCCAACAGGCCGTTTTCCATGAAAGCCACGCCTTCAGGGTTGCCCCAGCCCACCAGCGGCATCTTGCGCAATACGTCACCCTGCAGGTTCAGCTCCACCAGGAACGGATTTTTGCCCATCACCGCGAACAGGGTCTTGGTCTGTGGGCTATAGGTCAGGTCGGACGCTTCGTCGTCTTCCATTCCCGGGAGCGCCTTGGCGTCAATGACAGCGTGGTAATCAGGTAGCCAGATGCTTTCCCGGCGCTCGGCCTGGCTCTGGAAGCGCTCCGACACCCAAAGCAGGCCCCGGTCATCCCAGTGCATGGCGAATGCCAGGCCATAAGCGCTGGCGCCCGCGATCAGCAGCCAGACATACCAGGGCAGGGCGAAGCGAGAGCGGCGGGATGTTTTGGGGGTGGGCAGTGCTTGGGTCTTGGCCATCAGGGGACACGTTCCAGGGAATTCGGCTAGGGGCTGGCTGGCTCAGATGCCGCATTGCCCGGAATTATCCGGATGGCATGTGAAAAAAACGGTAAATGGCCGGATGGCCGCTCAGGCTAACCTGTGGGAGCGAGCTTGCTCGCGATAGCGGTGTGTCCGACATGTTGATGTCGGCTGACATGACGCTATCGCGAGCAAGCTCGCTCCCACAGGATGGACAGATGCAGCTGTTAACGAACACTGCTCTCGAAGCGGCTCGCGCCCGGCAGTTCCAGCACCAGCTCGTCACCGACGTTCAACGGCCCGACGCCGGCCGGCGTGCCGGTCAGGATCACGTCGCCGGCCTGCAGCGAGAAACAGCCGGCCATGTACTGGATCATCGGCACGATGGGGTTGAGCATCAGGCTGCTGTTGCCGTCCTGGCGCACTTCGCCATTGATGACCAGGCGAACGGGGATGTCGGTCAGGTCGGCGAAGGTGTCCTTCGAGACAAACGGGGCGATCACCGCCGCGCCGTCGAAAGACTTGGCGACTTCCCAGGGCAGTCCCTTGCCCTTGAGCTCGGCCTGCTTGTCCCGCAGGGTCAGGTCCAGGGCCGGAGCGAAGCCGGAGATCGCGTCCAGCACTTCCTCAGCGCTGGGCCGGGTCGACAGCGGCTTGCCGATCAGCACGGCGATTTCCGCCTCGTAATGCACCGACCCGCGGTCGGTGGGAATGCTGAAACCGCCTTCCAGCGGCACCACGCAACTGCCTGGCTTGATGAACAGCAACGGCTCGGTGGGCACCGGATTATCCAGTTCCTTTGCATGCTCGGCATAGTTGCGGCCAATGCACACCACTTTCCCGATCGGGAAATGAATACGCGTACCGTCGACATACTGGTGCTGATAGCTCATAACCGACTCCTGCCTTTGGATTTTCATCAGGTGTTTATAAGGGTCAAACCGCGAAGATCTTGCCCGGGTTCATGATGCCGTTGGGGTCGAAGACTGCCTTTACCGCTTTCATGTACTCGATCTCCACCGGCGAGCGACTGTAGGTCAGATAGTCGCGTTTGGTCATGCCCACGCCGTGCTCGGCGGAAATCGAGCCGTTGTACTTCTCGACGGTTTCGAACACCCATTTGTTCACCGTCGCGCACTTGGCGAAAAACTCATCCTTGCTCAGGTTTTCCGGCTTGAGGATGTTCAGGTGCAGGTTGCCGTCGCCGATGTGGCCGAACCAGACGATTTCGAAGTCCGGGTAGTGTTCGCCGACGATTGCATCGATTTCCCGCAGGAATGCCGGAACCTTCGAGACGGTTACCGAGATGTCGTTCTTGTACGGCGTCCAGTGGGAGATGGTTTCGGAGATGTACTCGCGCAATTTCCACAGGTTCTGCAACTGGGTTTCGCTCTGGCTCATCACGCCGTCGAGCACCCAGCCTTGTTCGACGCAGTGCTCGAAGGTTTCCAGCGCGTGGTTGGCGACTTCTTCGGTGGTGGCCTCGAACTCCAGAAGGGCGTAGAACGGGCAGTCGGTCTCGAACGGCGCCGGCACGTCGCCACGACCGAGGACCTTGGCCAGAGCCTTGTCGGAGAAAAATTCGAATGCGGTCAGGTCCAGTTTGCCCTGGAAGGCATGCAGCACCGGCATGATCGAATCGAAATCCGGCGTGCCGAGCACCATCGCGGTGAGGTTTTTCGGTGCCCGGTCCAGGCGCATGGTGGCTTCGACCACGAAGCCAAGCGTGCCCTCGGCGCCGATGAACAGCTGGCGCAAATCGTAGCCGGTGGCATTCTTGATCAGGTCCTTGTTCAGCTCCAGCACGTCGCCCTTGCCGGTAACGACTTTCATGCCCGCCACCCAATTACGCGTCATGCCGTAGCGAATGACTTTGATCCCGCCGGCATTGGTGCCGATATTGCCGCCAATCTGGCTGGAACCGGCTGAAGCAAAATCCACCGGGTAGTACAGGCCATGTTCCTCGGCCTTGTTCTGCAGTTGTTCGGTGACCACGCCCGGCTGGCACACGGCGGTGCGGTCGGTCAGGTTCACGTCGAGAATCTGGTTCATGTAGTCGAAGGACACCACGACTTCGCCATTGGCCGCCACGGCCGCGGCGGACAGCCCGGTACGTCCGCCCGAAGGGACCAGCGCGACCTTGTGCGCATTGGCCCAGCGCACGATGGCCTGGACCTGTTCGATGGTCTTGGGAAAGACGATGGCCGTCGGCGCCGGAGCGAAATGCTTGGTCCAATCCTTGCCGTAAGCATTCAGGGAGTCGGCATCGGTCAGGACCTTGCCAGGCTCAACCAGGGTCTTCAGCTCATCTATCACGGCAGGATTGGTCATCGACAGAACTCTCGAACAATTCATGGTCATCCTGAGAACGCTTCACGTCGCAGGAATGGGTGTTTGCGGGGGGCATATGCTAGCATACCGACCCCGCAGCGTAGTGCCCAAAGGCTGTTCTGCGGCGACGGCTGTCACGCCGGTCGGGCCGGCCCAGGCTGCCCGATTCCCTGCCATTTTTCTCCGGGACACAGGTTTACGCAGATGAGCAAGACTTCTCTCGATAAGAGCAAGATCAAGTTCCTTCTTCTCGAAGGCGTCCACCAATCGGCTGTCGACGTCCTCAAGTCGGCGGGCTACACCAGCATCGAGTACATCACCAGTTCTCTGCCGGAAGCCCAGCTCAAGGAAAAGATCGCCGATGCTCACTTCATCGGTATCCGCTCCCGTACTCAACTGACCGAAGAGATCTTCGACCACGCCAAGAAACTGGTCGCGGTCGGCTGCTTCTGCATCGGCACCAACCAGGTTGACCTCAACGCGGCCCGTGAGCGCGGTATCGCGGTGTTCAACGCGCCGTACTCCAACACCCGTTCCGTTGCCGAGCTGGTGCTGGCCGAGGCGATCCTGCTGCTGCGCGGCATCCCCGAGAAAAACGCTTCCTGCCACCGTGGCGGCTGGATCAAGAGCGCGGCCAACTCCTTCGAAATCCGCGGCAAGAAGCTGGGTATCGTCGGCTACGGCTCGATCGGCACCCAGTTGTCGGTACTCGCCGAAGGCCTTGGCATGCAGGTGTTCTTCTATGACACCGTGACCAAGCTGCCGCTGGGCAACGCCACCCAGGTCAACGACCTGCACGAATTGTTGGGCATGTCCGACATCGTCACCCTGCACGTACCGGAAACCCCGGCCACCCAGTGGATGATCGGCGAGAAGGAAATCCGTGCCATCAAGAAAGGCGGGATCCTGATTAACGCCGCGCGTGGCACCGTGGTCAAGCTCGACGCCCTGGCCGAAGCGATCAAGGACAAGCACCTGATCGGCGCCGCCATCGACGTGTTCCCGGTAGAGCCGCGCTCCAACGACGACATCTTCGAGAGCCCGCTGCGTGGCCTGGACAACGTGATCCTGACCCCGCACATCGGCGGTTCCACCGCTGAAGCCCAGGCCAACATCGGTCTGGAAGTGGCGGAAAAACTGGTCAAGTACAGCGACAACGGTACCTCGGTATCGTCGGTGAACTTCCCGGAAGTGGCTCTGCCCGCTCACCCTGGCAAGCATCGCCTGCTGCACATCCACGAGAACATCCCGGGTGTGATGAGCGAGATCAACAAGGTCTTCGCGGAAAACGGCATCAACATTTCCGGCCAGTTCCTGCAGACCAACGAGAAGGTCGGCTACGTCGTGATCGACGTCGATGCCGAATACTCGGACCTGGCGCAGGAGAAGCTGCAGCACATCAACGGCACCATTCGTTGCCGCGTGTTGTTCTAAGCGGGCTGGGTTTGCAATAAAAAAACGGGAGCCCTGAATGGCTCCCGTTTTTTTCTGACACAACCTGGAAACCTTGTGGGAGCGAGCTTGCTCGCGATCGCGCAGTGTCAGAAAAAGATCTATCGACTGAACCACCGCTATCGCGAGCAAGCTCGCTCCCACAGGGGCCTGCGTTGTGTCAGTCGATACGGCGTTACTTCACATTCACCGTGATTTTCTCGGAGACAATCGACGGGTCGAATGGCATATGGCCGCTGTCGCCCAGGATCAATTGCAAGGTGTGCTTGCCCGGGGCCAGCTTGATGGTGGCCTCGGTTTGTGCCTTGCCGAAGTGCATGTGGTGGGCGTCGGTCGGAATCGGCGCGCCTTCCTTCGGCACGTCGTCGACATCGATCAGCAAATGGTGATGGCCAGTGTTCTTGGTCACATCGCCCGCCGGAGCCAGGGCGATATTCTTGACGCCGAACTTGACCTTGAATTCCTGGCTGACGGTGGCGCCATCTTCCGGGGAAACGATGAACACTTCTGCGCCCTTGGGGGCCGGGGTCGCCGCTGTTGCCAGCATCGAGGTGCCCAACAACAGGCCAGCCAACGCGGCACGAGACATAAAGCTTTTCATTTTTTTCTCCAGTTTTTCGATGAAATCCGCTGAGTCATGACAACTTCATGAACAATCGTTGTCGAAGCCTGCAACAACCATAGCAAAGCGAGCCTGAGACGAGCGTCGCTTGTAAAAATTCTAGGAGTGACCATGCGTTTCCTGCCTGGCCTGATCTGCCTGCTACCTCTTTTGAGCCCTTTGGCCCATGCCGAATTGATCGACGATATCAACGACCGGGGCGAGTTGCGCATCGCTCTTGAGGCCAACACGGCGCCCTTCAACTTCAAGGAAGACGGCAAACTCACCGGCTTCGAAGTGGAGCTGGGCGAAATGCTCGCGAACGAACTCGATGTACGGGCCGATTTCGTTGTCACCGATGCCGAGGATTTGTTGGCCGGTGTAGAAACCGGCAAATACGACGTCGCCATCAATCACATAGCACTGACCCCGGAACTGGCGGATCGTTTCGATACCAGTACCCCCTACAGCCAACCGGATGCGCAGTTGCTGGCGAGCAAGGACGAGTCGCAACGTCCGCTGGTCATGGCGCAGTCGTTCCAGGCGCAGGATAAGAAAGGCCCGCCGCCCAGCCTGGTGATTCCGTTCCAGAAGGACAACCCGGCGTTCAAGGCCAGCCTGGACAATGCCCTGGCGCGGATCAAGGAGGATGGGCGGCTTGAGCAGTTGTCGCAGAAGTGGTTGAAACAGCCGGAGTGAAGCTTCCAGGCGATGAGGCCAAGCCTTCAAGCTTCATTGACTATTGGAGCGCTATCGCGAGCAAGCTCGCTCCCACATTGGAATTGCGCTGCTCACAGATCATGAGTTCACAACTGATCGAATGTGGGAGCGAGCTTGCTCGCGATGGCGCCCTCAAGTCCTAAGCAGGTTTACGCCACACACTCGCCAACCAAGGCTGCTGTTCCCGTGGCAGCCCCGCTGGCCGGTAATAATGCTCCAGCTCCACAAAGCCTGCTGCGCCCAGCAGCCTGCGCCAGGCGTCGAGGTCGTGGTAGGCGCCGAAGCGCTGGCCGTTCCAGCCTTCCTGGTTTTCGCCGCGAGGATTTGAGCTGAACAGCACGCCGCCAGGCTTGAGCGTCGCGTGCAGTTCTCTGAGAACCCGTGGCAGTTCCTGGACAGGAATATGAAACAGCACCGCGTTGGCGAAAATTCCATCAAAGCGTTCGGCCGGCAGGTCGAGCTTCAGGAAATCCTGTTGCCGCACCTCGCACCCGCTGTCCTGGCAGGCCATCCGGGCGAATTCTTCGGAACCGTCCAGGCCGACCGCGACATGGCCCATGCCGGTGAACGTACGCAAATCCCGCCCCGGACCGCAGCCGAAGTCGAGAATATGAAACGGTGCCTGGGCCTGAATGTGGCGCAGCAACGCATCGATGTTCTGGCTGACATCATGATCGCGGGTGCCTTCGCGAAAATTATCGGCCACGGCGTTGTAATGACCCAGGGTCGTGGCGGTGATGACGTGCAGGTCTTCGGCAGTGTGTTTCATGATCGCGGGCTTTGCTGGGGAGTGTTTGATGACTATACCGCAAGCCCGCCGGCCGCCAATCGCGAGCAGGCTCGCTCCCACAATGAGTCGCGCTTCAGCGTTTGTTCAGGCCGCGCGCCAGACGATCGCCCCCCAACTGAATCACCGCGACCAGCGCCACCAGCAGCACGATAACCGTGAGCATGATCTGGCTGTCGAACCGCTGGTAGCCGTAACGGTAGGCGATGTCACCCAGGCCACCGGCGCCGATCGCCCCGGCCATGGCCGAGGAATTGATCATGGTCACCAACGTGATGGTAAAACCGCCGACGATGCCTGGCAGCGCCTCGGGCAGCAATACGTGCCAGACGATATGCCAGCGCCGGCAGCCCATGGCCTGCGCCGCTTCGATCAGGCCGTGGTCGACTTCCCGCAGGCTGACTTCGGCGATGCGGGCAAAAAAAGGCGTCGCGGCGATGGTCAGTGGCACCACCGCAGCCCACACGCCGTAGGTCGTGCCGACGATCAGCCGGGTGAACGGAATCAGCGCCACCATCAGGATCAGGAACGGGATCGAGCGAAACAGGTTCACGAACGCGCCCAAGGCACGGTTCAGCGCCGGTGCCTGGTAAATGCCGCCCTTGCCGCTGGTGACCAGGATAACCGCCAGCGGAATGCCCGCCAGCAACGCGATCAATGACGACACGCCAACCATGAGGAACGTGTCGATGAAACCCTGCAATAACCGATCAAACCACATAACCCAGCACCTCCACCCGTTGCGCCCATGTAGCTGCCCGCTGACGCAATTCCTCGGCGCCCAGTGAGGAGCCGCTCACGGCCAGCAGTAATTGTCCCAGCCCATGTCCCTGGATCCGCTCGATGCCGCCGTGCAACAGTCGCACCCGGCCACCGAGGGCGCCGAACAGGGCTGCGAGGTCCGGTTCATCGCGGGCGGTACCGGTGAATTGCAGGCGCAGCACCGTGGCGGCGTCCGCCGATGCCGGTTGCGGCTGCAAACGATTCTGCAGTTCTTCAGGCAGCGCGTGCTGCAACGGCGCCAGCAGCGTCCGGCTGACCTCATGTTGCGGGTTGCCGAAGACTTCCCAGACCGGCCCCTGCTCAACGATCCGCCCTTGTTCCAGCACCACCACCCGGTCGCAGACTTCGCGGATCACCGCCATCTCGTGGGTAATCAGCACGATCGTCAGGCCCAGACGCTGGTTGATCTCCCGCAGCAGGCCGAGGATCGACTGAGTGGTCTCCGGATCCAGCGCCGAAGTGGCCTCGTCACACAGCAGGATCTGCGGATCGTGGACCAGCGCCCGGGCGATGCCGACCCGCTGCTTCTGCCCGCCTGAGAGTTGTGCCGGATAGGCCTTGTGCTTGCTATCCAGGCCCACCAGTTCGAGCAGCTCGCGGACCTTGCGCTGGCGTTGCTCCTTGGGCACCCCGGCGACTTTCAGCGGCAGCTCGACGTTCTGCCAGACGGTCTTGGCCGACATCAGGTTGAAATGCTGGAAGATCATGCCGATGCGGCGGCGCAGCTCGACCAGGTGATCTTCATCGAACTCGCCGATGTCCACCTGATCGATCAGCACCCGACCGCTGGTGGGTTGTTCGAGGCGGTTGATGGTGCGGATCAGTGATGACTTGCCGGCGCCGCTGCGGCCGATGATGCCGAACACCTCGCCGCGCTGGATCGCCAGGTCGATGCCGTGCAGCGCGTTCACCGGTCCTTGGGCGCCCCGGTAGGTTTTGCCCAGTCCGACAAAACGCACGTGGGCGCGGTTGAGCTGTGGGTGCAGCTCGGTGCTTTCGGCGCTTCGGCGCGTGGGCGTTTGCTGTTCAAGCAAAGCGTTGACGGCATTCATATCAGCTTTCCCAGCCGGCTTGATAGAGCTTGCCATGGGCCTTGTCCAAGGCTGCGCGCACGGCCGGGGAGTGCTGATAGATATCGACGAACTTGATCAGCCGCGGGTCGCTTTTGCTCTTGGGCTGGATCACGAACTGGATGACGTATTCCTTGTGATCGAGGCCGTCGAACAGCAACGCGGACGTCGCGTCGAAGGTGTTCGCCAGGCGGATATAGGCCGGATAACCCTGCACCAGATCGGCGTCTTCATAGGCGCGCACCAGTTGCACGGCTTCGACCTGCAGGATCTTGATCTTCCTTGGGTTGGCGACAATATCGTCTTCGGTGGCCTTGTAGCCGACGCCCGGCTTGAGCTGGATCAGCCCGGCCTTGGCCAGCAGTTGCAAGCCGCGACCGCTGTTGATCGGGTCGTTGGCAATGGCGACGCTCGCGCCTTCGGGCAGCTCGTCGAAGCTTTTATATTTTTTCGAGTAGAGGCCGACGTTGTTGATGATGCCCGGCGCGAACGGCACCAGGTCGAACCCAGCGGCGGCCTTGGCGTTTTCCAGGAAGGGAATGTGCTGGAAATAATTCACGTCAATGTCACCCGAAGCGAGGCTGACGTTAGGCGCGATCCAGTCACTGAATTCCACCAGCTCAACCTTCAGGCCTTGTTTGCCGGCCTCTTCGACGGCGGCCTCCAGAGGAATGGCGAAGGCGGCGGTGGTGCCGATTTTCAACGGCGCGTCGGCGGCGAACAGCGCTGAACTGAACAGGCCGAGGGCCAGGGCCAGTGCTTTGACTGGCAGGGTCAGGAGTTGCTTGGTCATGTTGGTTGTTCCAGTCATTTTTGGGTAAAGAGGTTTTTGTGGTGAGGGGATTTATCCCCGCTGGGCTGCGAAGCAGCCCCAAAGCCAGTGCCGTCAGCCTGATACACCGCAGCTTCAGATTTCAGGGCCGCTTCGCGCCCCAGCGGGGATAAATCCCCTCGCCACAGGTTGGTCAGGGCTGCTCCACGGGGTCATCGCCGGTAGTTCGAGCCAGTGTGTTGGCCGGGTAGTCGCGCTTGCGCGTGAAACAGCTTTTCCCGCAACGTCCCCCCGTCGTATTCGGTCTTGTACGACCCGCGGCGCTGCAGCTCGGGAATCACCAGGTCGATGAAATCCACGTAGCTTTGTGGCGTGACGATGCGGGTCAGGTTGAAGCCGTCGAGGCCGGTCTCGGTGATCCACGATTCCAGCTCGTCGGCGACCTGTTCGGGCGAGCCGACAACGGTGATGTAGCGACCGCCCAAGGCGTGTTGCTCCAGAAGCTTGCGTCGGGTCCAGTCGTTGTTCTGCAAGGTCTTGGTCGCGGACTGGATGGCGTTGCTCTTCACGTACTGAATCGGTTCGTCCAGTTCGTACTCGGAAAAGTCGATGCCCGTCGACGCGGAGAAATGCGCCACGCCGGCCTCGGCGCTGGCATACCCCAGGTACTCGGCATGCTTGGCCCAGGCCGCTGCTTCGGTCTCGCCGACAATCACGTTCAGGCCCATGAACACCTTGATGTCCTCTGCATTGCGCCCGGCCGCGACGGCGCTGGCGCGAACCTTGTCCACCTGGGCCCTGGTCGCCGGCTTGTTCTGGCCGCTGATGAACACGCACTCGGCATGGCGCCCGGCGAACAACAGCCCGCGCTCGGAGCTGCCGGCCTGGAACAGTACCGGTGTGCGTTGGGGCGATGGCTCGCAGAGGTGATAACCCTCGACCTGATAGAACTCGCCCTGGTGCCTGACCTTGTGCACTTTTTCTGGCTGGGCGTAGATCCGTTGCTGGCGATCGTTGAGCACCGCATCGTCTTCCCAGCTGCCCTCCCAGAGTTGGTAGAGCACCTCCAGGTACTCGTCGGCCTGGTCATAACGGCGGTCGTGCTCGACCTGCGCGCCAAGGCCCATGGCTTTCGCGGCGCTGTCCAGGTAACCGGTGACAATGTTCCAGCCAACCCGGCCGCGGCTCAGGTGGTCCAGCGTGCTCATGCGTCGGGCGAACAGGTACGGCGGCTCATAGGTGAGGTTGGCGGTGAGGCCGAAGCCGAGGTTGCGGGTGACGGCAGCCATTGCCGAGACCAGCAGCAACGGGTCGTTGACCGGCAGCTGGATCGACTCTTTCAGCGTGACATCCACCGATTGCTGGTAAACGTCATAGACCCCGACGATATCGGCAATGAACAACCCGTCGAACAGACCGCGCTCCAGTAGCTGGGCCAGGCCGGTCCAGTATTCGAGCGTGTTGTACTGGGTCGAGGTGTCCTGCGGATGCGTCCACAAGCCGTGGTTGATATGGCCGATGCAGTTCATGTTGAACGCGTTGAGGAGGATTTTTTTCTTGCCGAGGGCCATCAGATGGTCCCTCGCAGCGGTGGTTTTTCGTCGTTGAGGTAGAAATTGCCGACCGCGTGATATTTCCAGCGCACCGGGTCATGCAGGGTGTGCACCCGGGCGTTGCGCCAGTGACGATCCAGGCCATGTTCGGCCAGGGTCGCCTGGCTGCCGGCCAGTTCGAACAGCGTGCTGCCGGCGGCCAGGGAGATTTCGGTGCTGATGGCCCGGGCTTCGGCCACGGCAATCGAGGCCGCCGCCACCGTTTCGGCATTGGTGTCGGCCTGGGCGCGGTCGAGGAATTCGCCGGCGCGCTCCAGCAAGGCTTCGGCGGCGTGCAGGCGAACGCCGAGGTGACCGAAGCTCTTGAGCGTATGCGGATCCTGGGTGGCGACATCGCTGGTGGCGTCGATCCACGGCCGGGTTTTGCTACGGACAAAATGCAACGCATCTTCATAGGCGGCGCGGGCAATGCCGGTGTCGATGGCGGCATGGAGAATCTGCGCCAACGGGCCCACCGGAGTAGGGCGTTCGAAGGCGCTCTGGAACGGCACGATGTCTTCGGCAGCGACATGCACGGCTTCGAACACCACCGAGCCGCTGCCCGTGGTGCGCTGGCCGAAACCGCTCCAGTCATCGATGACTGTCAGACCCTGGCTGTTGCGCGGAACGAACGCCAACTGCTGCACGCCGTTCTCGTCCACCACCGAAGTAGGGATGCGCTGGGCATAGATCGCCCCGGTGGCGTAAAACTTGCGACCGTTGATGCGGTACCCGTCGCCATCGCGAAGCAGTTGGGTGGTGCGCTCGTGAGCAGTCCTGGTTCCCAGCTCCGCCAGGGCGTTGCCGAACCGCTGACCAGCCAGCACTTCGGCATACAGCCGTTGCTTCTGGGCTTCGCTACCGTTTACCCGCAGCACTTCCAGGGCGTAGTAGTGGTTCTGGGGGATTTGCCCGAGCGAGCCATCGGCCTGGGCGATCAGCGCCACGACCTTCGCCAGCGTGACGTTGGAAACGCCCGCGCCGCCGTAGGCCTTGGGCACGCTGATGCCCCACAGGCCGGAGCGGGTGAAGGCTTCCAGCTCCGGGTGCGGCAGGCGCCGTTCGCGATCGCGCAGGGCGCTGTCGCGCTTGAAGTCATCGGCCAGGTCGCTGGCGACAATGAGGGCTTGTTCATCGCTGGTGATCACCGCGACGTGTTGGGAAAGCGTCATGTGCTGCTCCAGTGGTCGGGTCGTCAGATCCAGGAATGTCGGGCGGGCAAGGTCCCGTTCAGGTGGTAATCGCCGATTGCGTGGTATTTCCAGCGCACCGGGTCGTGCAGGGTGTGGACCCGCGCGTTGCGCCAGTGGCGGTCGAGGTTGAACTCGGCAAGGGTGGCGCGGCTGCCGGCCAGCTCGAAGAGTTTTTCGCTGGCTTGCAGGGCGATTTCGGTGGTCAGCACCTTGGCTTCGGCGACGGCTATCGAAGCGCGGGCGGCGGACTGTGCAGTGATCGGCGCTGCGTTGACCTGGTCCAGTACGTGTCCCGCCTTGCGCAACAGAGCCTCGGCGGCATGCAGTTCGATTTTCAGCTTGCCAACGTCGGCGATCACGTACAGATCGTCGCTGGCCCGCTCGACCTTGGCGTCGATCCAGGGTCGGGCGCGTTCGCGAACGAAGGCGATAGCGTCGTCGATAGCGCCGCGGGCGATGCCCAGGTCAATCGCCGCCTGGATCAACTGCGAGAAGGCGCCTTGCACGTTTGGCGTTTCGTTGATGCGCCAGTTGTCCAGGACCAGTTCGGCGTCGACCCGCACATTGTTCAGCAGCACGGTGCCGCTGGCCGTGGTGCGCTGGCCGAAGCCCGACCAGTCGTCGACGATGCGCAGGCCCGGGGTGCCGCGCCGGACGAACGCCAGCACTTGGCGACCTTCGTCATTCAATGCCTTCACGGCGACCCAGTGGGCGAACAGGGCGCCGGTGGAGTAGAACTTCTGTCCATTGATGACGAAGCCATCGCCATCGGCGGTGATCCGCGCCTTGAGGTCCAGGGTGTTGCGGGTGCCGCGCTCCGGCCCGGCGTTGCCGATGCGCCAGCCTTCGAGCACGCTCTGGAGGAGAATTTTCTTTTGCCGTTCGGTTCCCGTGGCGAGAATCAGCTGGAGCACGCCGAACTGGTTCTGCGGGATCTGCCCAAGGGCCGGATCGGCTGCGGAAATGATCGCGAACACTTCGGCGATGGTCACTGAAGAGACTTGCGGCCCGCCGTACTCACGAGGAACGGCAATGCTGCCAAGCCCGCTGCGGGTGAATTGCTCGATTTCCGCCCAGGGCAGCTTGCGCTGCTGATCGCGGCGCGCGGCCTGCTGGCGAGCAACCTGTGCGAGTTCATGCGCGGCCTTGATTGCCTCGGCATCGGTGCGCAGCACCTGTGCCGGCAATAACAATGGAGCGACATCCAGGTCGCTATGGACCTTTGCTTGCGCCAGATCGGACATTACAGCCACTCCGTGGCTGCGTGCAGTGCCTTGGCGCCCTGCACTGGGGCGATTGTGTTCCGTACCATACCCACCTCACATCTCAAGAAAACACCGCGATGAGTGCGGTGGCGAAAATCAAGAATGTCCGGTGGTCCGGTCGATATACCCTAAACGCGTATAAAATGTTTTTGAACTATCTTTTAGGAATATCTATAGGCTGGATTTAAATTCAGGGAGCCCGCATGGGCGAAACGGCTCTTGTGGTGAGGGAGCGGACATCCCTGCCACAAAAACCGATTACTTTGTGACGGCGCGCTTCAACGGCCATCAACGACGCTTTGGACGGGGCTCTTCAGATACGCATTCGCGCAACCGATCTTCAATGTCCGCGGCGGTGCCCAATGGGAGGTGTTGCCTACCCGATCAAGGATGCAATAGGTCACTTCCAGGCGCAGGTCTTCGCCGGCTTCGGTGATTATTTCCGGTGGCACCCAGACATGGATCGGCTGGCCCACCTCGCAAGGTTTGATCCGAGGCAGGTCCATGCGCACGTCGCCCCAGCGCACGGTGATCGCATCGTCGGCGGCCATGTTCAGGTAGGGCTCGATGGTCAGCGGTACGCCACGCTTGATCTGATTCGGATTAACGCCCTGGCGACGGATGGCCTGGGGGATACGCACCGGTGCCAGGCTCTGGTTTTCATCGCCGATCAAGGTCGAAGGCCGACCCCCGGGGCAATCGAGTTTGACTTGCACCCGTTGCGGGGCCGACAGCGCCGGCCCACGCCCAACCCGCATGACGCGATAATGGATGCATGACGTCCCGTTGACGACGAAGCTTTCCGGTATCCGCAGCGTGATGCCGCCATGGGTATCCGCCTGGGATACCTGGCGGGAGCCGACGTAGCAGTTATCCCAGAACAGTTCGATCAGATCGCCCGCATCCATGCCGGAATAAGGTGTGATGAGCACTTCCAGCCGAGCGGCACTGGTGATGTTGATACCGGTATGCAGGGCATTGGCCAGCGCGGGCGCGGCCAGTTCGAGGATCGGTGACGTACATGTCATGGTGTTCTCCTTGGTGTCCATATCGAGCTGTTTCATAAAGGTCAAAGGCACGGATAAACGCGGCATTGTTTATTGCGTTGCAATAAAATCATGAACTTTCTGTGCAGGACTGGGGGAATAAAAAATAATGCGCGTCGCCTGTTGGCTTCTAGATAAGGGGTGGGCAGTTACAGTGTCAATAGAAGCGCGGGATTAATGCTCGATTGATTAACTCTTCAGAAGTTTCCTACGCGTTGCAGTTAATAATGCGTGCCGTCAGACGCCACTTTCCTTGCCCCGGCGTCTGTCGTATTGCTTGCGGTAGCTGAAGGCGCGAGACGATGGGCGAACGGTCCGACATAAGTGTTACGCAAGGTATGCGCATGTCGTGCTGACAAGTTTCTAAACTGAGGGCGGGGCTGTAAGTTGTTTCGTAGCGGTCAGGAGTATGACATCCAAGTTACCCACTTCCTTCCATGGAAGTGTGCCGGATAACTTATTGCGCGGCGTGTGCGGAGAGGAACTTGCTGAGGAATTGTCGAGTACGCTCTTCTTTAGGGGCCGCGAACAAAGCCTTGGCTTCCCCTTGCTCGACGATCACACCTTTATCGAAGAACACCACGCGATTGGCCACGTCCCGGGCGAAGCCCATTTCGTGGGTGACGATCACCATGGTGCGTTTTTCTTCGGCCAGGCCGCGAATGGTCGCCAGTACTTCGCCCACCAGTTCGGGGTCGAGGGCCGAGGTCGGCTCGTCGAACAGGATCACCGCCGGCTCCATCGCCAGCGCCCGGGCAATTGCCACGCGCTGCTGCTGGCCGCCGGACAGGCGCCGTGGGTAGGCATCTTCCTTGCCGGCCAGCCCGACCTTGGCCAGGAGCTTGCGCCCCAGGGCTTCGGCTTCGGCACGGGGAATTTTTTTCACCACCTGCGGGCCTTCGGTGACATTTTCCAATGCGGTGCGATGGGGGAACAGGTTGAAGTTCTGGAATACGAACCCTACCTGCTGGCGCAAACGCCTGACCAGGCCCTGTTGCTGGTTCAGCGGGCGGCTGCCATCGATCTCGATGTCGCCGACCTTGATCCGGCCACTGCTGGGTTCTTCGAGGAAGTTCAGGCAGCGCAGGAAGGTGGTCTTGCCCGAGCCGCTGGGGCCGATGATCGCTACCACCTCGCCTTCTTCGATCTTCAGGTCGATGCCGTTGAGCACCACCTGACCCTTGAACTGCTTTGTCAGTTTTTCCACGACAATCATCGGTCAGGACTCCTGGTCATGCCGATTGACCCGGGCTTCCAGGACGTTCTGCAAGTGCGAAAGCACGGTGGCAAGAACCCAATAGATCAGCGCGGCGGCAAGGTACATGGTGAAGATTTCGAAGGTTCTGGCGGTGATCAGCTGCGCCTGGCGGAACAGCTCCGGTACCTGGATGGTCGCCGCCAATGCAGTGTCCTTGACCAGGGAGATGAAGCTGTTGCCCAACGGTGGCAGGGCTGTGCGTGCGGCTTGCGGCAGGATGGCCCGACGCAGGGTCTGCGCGCGGGTCATGCCGATACTGGCCGCCGCTTCCCACTGGCCGCGTTCGATGGAGCTGATTGCGGCCCGCAGGATTTCGCAGGCATAGGCGGCCATGTTCAGTGAGAAACCAATCAATGCCGCTGGCAGTGGGTCCAGCTCGATGCCCAGTTGCGGCAACCCGTAGTAGATCACGAACAACTGCACCAGCAACGGCGTGCCGCGAAAGAACGACACGTAGATGCGGGCGATCCAGTTCACCGGTTTGAAGCGCGACAAGCGCATCAGCGCCAGGCCAAACCCGAGCAGCAAGCCGAAGAACATGCCGCCCAGGCTGAGGATGACCGTGTAATACGCGCCCTTGAGCAAAAAGGGCGCGGAGTCCAGCGCGAGTTGAAGAGCTGCTTCCATTATTGAGTGACGTCAGCGCTGAAGTATTTTTCCGAGAGCTTTTTCAGCGTGCCGTCGGCGCGCAGTTTTTCGATGGCCTTGTTCACGGCTGCCAGCAGCTCGGGCTCGCCTTTGCGCAGGGCAATGCCAGACTCCTGGCGAGAAAAGGCTTCGCCGGCTGCTGTCGTGTCCTTGGCTTTCTTGGCGTATTCCAGCGCGGCCAGGCGGTCGATCAGGATGGCGTCGATGCGGCCGACACGCAGGTCCTGGAACTTGGTTGGGTCATCGTCGTAGGTCTTGACCTGGGCGCCCGGTACTTCTGCCTTGACCCACTGCTCATAGTTGGTGCCCAAGCCCACGCCGACTTTTTTGCCGTCCAGGTCAGCGGCCTTCTTGATGTTCAGTTCGTCGGCTTTTTTGGTCAGTACCAGCGCCTGGATCCCGGAAACAGTGTACGGCTCGGAGAAGTCGTACTTTTTCTTGCGCTCTTCGGAGATGGTCACCTGGTTCACCACGGCGTCAAGACGCTTGGATTCCAGGGCGGCGAGGATACCGGCCCACGGGGTCGTCTGCAGCTTGACCTTGACCCCCAGTTCCTTGGCCAGGGCTTCGGAAAATTCCACTTCGAAGCCGGTCAGCTTGCCGCTGTCATCAACAAAACTGAACGGTGGGTAAGTGCCTTCCAGGCCGATCTTGATTTCACCAGCGTCCTTGATTTTCTGCAGCTGCTCACCGGCAACCGCTTGGCCCATCAGCCCGGCGCTCAATGCCAGGCCCAGCGAACCCACCAGCAGGTTGCGACGTAATGCGGAAAAATTCATGACAAGCCCCTGTATTTTTATGATGACGTTTATCTGGAAGAGAAAGGCGTAGCCGCGATCCGAAAGAATTGCCACATCCTGCCCTAAAAGCAGGCTTTGCGTCTCGTGGCAAATACGCCTGCGGCGCGACTATAGGTCGGGTCGTATAGATTGGAAAATAATATTAAATCACGACCATATTCCAATATGTAATCAACATCTTGTGGGAGCGGGCCTGCTCGCTCCACAGCGACATTTACCGAGCCTGGAACACCGAGTCATAGGCAAACAGCGCCGGTGCACCGCCGGTATGCAGGAAGATGATCGGGCCGTTTTCAAAGCGGTCGCGACCGATGCCGTCGAGCAGCCCGGCCATGGCCTTGCCGGTATAGACCGGATCGAGCAGCAGGCCTTCCTGACTCGCCAGCAACTTGACCGCCGCCAGCGTACCGGCGTTGGGCTCGCCGTAGCGGGGGGCGAAATACTCGTCCCACAGGTTCACCTTGAAGGCCGGCGGCAGGGCCATTTCCAGCAACTGCGCGGTACGTTCGGCGAGCCCCTGGACTTTCGGAAACTGGTCCTCCTCGCTGCGTGAAACCGTCACGCCTATCACCGGAAGGTCCGGCAGGGTTTCGCTCAGTGCCAGCGCCAGGCCGCCATGGGTGCCGGCACTGCCAGAGGCCAGCACCACGGCGGAAAATTCAAGCCCGGTGTCCTTGATCTGTTCGGCCAACTCCAGACCTGCGCGCACATAGCCCAAGGCGCCCAGGGCATTCGACCCGCCAATTGGCACCAGGTAAGGTTTTTTCCCGTTGCTACGCAGGCGGCTCGCAAGGGCCTGCAACTGTTCGTCGGCGTTGTCCAGGTTTTCAACAAGTTCGACCTTGGCATCGAACAGCTCCAGCAACAGCCGGTTGCCGTTGCCCAGGTAATTGCTTTCCTCGGTACTGATGGGGTTTTCCAGCAGCGCCACACAACCCAGGCCCAGCTTCGCGGCCAGGGCAGCGGTCTGACGGACATGATTGGACTGGATCGCGCCGGCAGTGACGAGCGTGTCGGCGCCTTGGGCCAGGGCGTCGGCGGCAAGGTATTCAAGCTTGCGCAACTTGTTGCCGCCCAGTGCCAGAGGCGTCAGGTCGTCGCGCTTGACGTAGATGTCGCGACCGAGCCAGGCGGAGAGACGGTCGAGTTTTTCCAGAGGCGTCGGATGGCTGAGCAGGTCGAGACGATGGAAGCGAGACAACTGTTCTTTGATCATGAGTCCGTACTGGCTGTAGGCGATATCCGGACTATAGGCAGCTGAGTATTCACCGGCAACCGGCATGTGGGCGTTGGGGACATGGATAATGATAAACCCCTGTGGGAGCGAGCCTGCTCGCGAAAGCGATGGACCAGCCAATGAAGATGTCGATTGTCAGCACGTCATCGCGAGCAAGCTCGCTCCCACAGGGGTTGGCTACGTTTGAACGAAATCACTTCAGGCAACGTCATACCCACCCATGGGCTAGTGTAGGAAACGTGCCATTGAGCCCTGCGATTAGTCCTTGGCAGCCTATTCATGTTTAACTTGAACGTTCATTCAAGTTAAACCATTGGTTTGCTGCCCGCTCACAACAGGAGGCTTGCCTTTGCCGAGTCCGTTTGCGCACGTCATGATTTCGCTTTGCGAGGTGCTTCGTCGATGAGTACTTCGTCCCTCCCATCCAGCGGCCTGGTCCGCATGAATCCGCCGGTGTTTTATTTCGCCGCGACCTTCATCCTGATGTTCGGCCTGGTCGTCATTGCCGTGCCGGAGCAGGCCGGCGCCTGGTTGCTGGCCGCGCAGAACTGGGCGGCCAATACGGTCGGCTGGTATTACATGCTGGCGATGACCCTGTATCTGGTCTTCGTGGTGGTCACCGCCTTGTCCGGCTACGGCAAGATCAAGCTCGGTGCCGACCACGACGAGCCCGAGTTCAGCTACCTGTCCTGGGCCGGCATGTTGTTCGCCGCCGGGATCAGCATCACCTTGTTTTTCTTCTGCGTTTCCGAGCCCCTGACCCATCTGGTCCAGCCGCCCCAGGGCGAAGCCGGCACCGCCGATGCGGCGCGCCAGGCGATGCAGATCCTGTTCCTGCACTGGGGTTTGCACGGCTGGGGTGTGTTCGCTTTCGTTGGCATGGCCCTGGCGTACTTCGCCTATCGGCACAACCTGCCGCTGGCCTTGCGGTCGGCGTTGTACCCGCTGATCGGCAAGCGCATCAACGGGCCGATCGGTTATGCGGTGGACGGTTTCGGCATCATCGCGACCGTGTTCGGCCTTGGCGCGGATATGGGCTTTGGCGTGCTGCACCTCAATTCCGGTCTGGATTACCTGTTCGGCATCGCTCACACCCAGTGGATCCAGGTCGGGCTGATCGTGCTGATGATGGGCGCGGCAATCATTGTCGCCGTTGCCGGCGTCGACAAGGGCGTACGCGTCATGTCCGATATCAACATGCTGCTGGCGTGCGCGCTGTTGCTGTTTGTGCTGTTCGCCGGACCGACCCAGCATCTGCTCAATACGCTTATCCAGAATCTCGGCGATTACCTCGGCGCCCTGCCGATGAAGAGTTTCGACCTGTATGCCTACAACGAGCCCAGCGACTGGCTGGGCGGTTGGACGGTGTTCTACTGGGCGTGGTGGATCGCCTGGTCACCGTTCGTGGGGCTGTTCATCGCACGCATATCCCGTGGCCGGACGATCCGTGAATTCGTGTTCGGCGTGCTGCTGATCCCCCTGGGTTTCACCCTGGCGTGGATGTCGATTTTCGGTAACAGCGCCATCGACCAGGTCCTGAACCATGGCATGAGCGCCCTGGGCATGTCGGCCCTGGACAACCCGTCGATGAGCCTTTACCTGCTGCTGGAAACCTACCCGTGGAGCAAGACGGTAATAGCGGTCACGGTGTTCATCAGCTTCGTGTTTTTTGTCACGTCCGCCGACTCCGGCACCGTGGTGCTGTCGACGTTGTCGGCCAAGGGCGGCAGCCCCGATGAGGATGGGCCGAAATGGCTGCGGGTGTTCTGGGGCGCGATGACTGCCCTGGTGACCAGTGCCTTGCTGTTCTCCGGCAGCATCGATGCCTTGAAGTCGGCCGTGGTGCTGACGTCCTTGCCGTTCTCGCTGATTCTGCTGCTGATGATGTGGGGCCTGCACAAGGCGTTCTACCTGGAGTCGCAGAAGCAGATCGCGCAGTTGCATTCCCTCGCGCCGGTGTCGGGCTCCCGGCGGGGCACTGGCGGCTGGCGCCAGCGCTTGAGCCAGGCGGTACATTTTCCTTCCCGCGACGAGGTGTATCGCTTCCTCGATACCACGGTGCGCCCGGCTATCGAGGAGGTGAAGGCGGTATTCGCCGAAAAGGGTCTGACGGTGATGACCCAGCCAGACCCGGCCAACGACAGCGTCAGCCTGGAGATCGGCCACGGCGAACAGCATCCGTTCATCTACCAGGTGCAGATGCGGGGTTACTTCACGCCGTCCTTCGCCCGGGGTGGCATGGGCTCCAAACAGATCAACAATCGTCGCTACTACCGCGCCGAAGTACACCTGAGCGAGGGCAGCCAGGACTATGACCTGGTGGGGTATTCCAAGGAGCAGGTCATCAACGACATCCTCGACCAGTACGAGCGGCACATGCAGTTTCTGCATCTGGTGCGCTGAAAAAATAATCGGCATCGCACCGACGCCATCGCGAGCAAGCTCGCTCCCACAGGGTAATGGGACAACCCTTGTGGGAGCGAGCTTGCTCGCGATGGCGGTTTCACTGGCTGCGCAAAGCCAAGCCTCAGACCAGCCCTCCGTTAGCCCGCAGGATCTGGCCGTTCACCCAACCAGCGGCCGGGCTTACCAGGAATGACACGATGCTGGCGATGTCTTCCGGCTGGCCGAGGCGTTCCAGGGGCGGCATCTTGGCATAGTGCTGGACCTGCTCTTCGCTTTTGCCCTGCATGAACAGCTCGGTGGCGACCGGCCCCGGGGCCACGGCGTTGACGGTGATCTGGCGACCGCGCAGTTCCTTGGCAAACACCTGGGTCAGGGATTCCACCGCGGCCTTGCTGGCGATGTACACCGAGTAGCCCGGCAGGTTCATGCCCACGGTACTGCTGGAAAAATTCACGATGCGGCCGCCATCGTTCAGCCGGGTCGCGGCCTCGCGCAGGGTGTTGAAAGTGCCACGGGTGTTGATGGCGAACGTGCGGTCGAACAGCTCATCGCTGTGCTGCGCCAACGGCATGACCTGGAGGATGCCGGCGTTGTTGATCAACACATCGACCCTGCCCAGTTGCGCTTCGACTTCATCGAACATCCGGCTGACGTCGGCGGCAACCGACACGTCGGCCTTCACCGCTATGGCCGGGTGCCCGGCCTGACGCAACTGCACCGCCAGCTGCGAGGCCTCGGTGGCGCTGCTGGCAAAGTTGATGGCGACGGCAAACCCGTCGCTCGCCAATTGCCTGGCTATCTGCGCGCCGATCCCACGGGAGGCACCGGTGACGATGGCGACTTTGGCGTTTTGAGCAGTCATGGCAAGGATCTCCTTCAGATTTCGTGATGGGTTGAAGCGAGATTCACATGTTTACGCGCAGCGATAAATGCAGGAGAGTTGCCTTGACTGTTCAATATTTCTCAACAATCAGGGCTTCAGATGGACCAGGTCAAGGCGATGAAGGTGTTTGTCCGCATTTACGAACGCAGCAGCTTCACCCTGGCTGCCGAAGACCTGAACATGCCCCGGGCCACGCTGACCCACACCCTCAATCAATTCGAAGCCTGGCTGGGTGTCCGTCTGCTGGAGCGCAGCACACGCAGGGTGCGTCCGACCCTCGATGGCGAGGCCTACTACCCGCGTTGCGTGCAATTGCTGGCGGAACTCGAAGAAGCCGAGCTGGCGTTTCGCGGCGTGGCGCCCAAAGGCAAGTTGAGGGTGGACCTGCATGGAACCCAGGCGCGGTATTTCGTGATCCCCGCGTTGCCGCAATTCATGACCCGCTACCCGGATATCGAATTGTTTATCAGTGAAGCGGACCGCTTCGTCGACCTGATCGCCGAGGGCGTCGATTGTGTCGTGCGCTCCGGTACGTTGGCGGATTCGTCGTTGATCGGCCGGCGTGTCGCCAATCTTCGCCAGATCACCTGTGCCAGCCCCGCTTACCTGCGCCAATACGGTGAGCCGAAAAGCCTGGAGGATCTCAAGCAGCACAGGGCGGTGAACTACGTCTCGCGCACCACCGCCAAGCTTTATCCATTCGAATTCATGGTCGACGGCGAGCTCAAGGAGGTTTCGATCGGGGGCACGTTGTCGGTGTCCGGGGCAGAAATCTATGCGGCGTCGGCGATCGCCGGCATGGGCCTGATCCAATGCCCGTATTACCGAATGGAGGAGCCGATCCGCCAAGGCCTGATCCGCGAAGTGCTCGCCGCGACGCCTCCACCGTCGATGCCGGTGTCGGTGGTTTATCCACACAACCGACACATGTCACCGCGGGTACGGGTGTTCGTGGATTGGGTGGCGGAGGTGTTTGCGCAGGCGCGATGACTGGATTGTGGTAACGGTGCATCAGTTGGAAGAGTTGAGCTAATATTTTTCAGAGTGTGTATTGTGTGTATCAAAACCCTCTTTCACAGCTAGAGTTTCCCGGCAGAGCTGTCGAATAAGGCATAGGTGATGCGAAGCCGGGAAATGATCAGGAAGATTGAGGAGGATGGTTGGTATCTGGTGGCGGTCAAGGGTAGTCATCATCAGTATAAACACGCTTTCAAGGCTGGGAGGGTGACGATCAAGCACCCTGACGCCGATCTGCCCAGAGGCACGATCAATAGCATTTTGAAACAGGCGGGCCTGAAATGAAGGTCATGACCGATTACGAAATCCCCGATGGGGATGCATTGTTATCAGACCGGTTGCTGCGGTTGCCGGGTCTGGAGGAAGGATTCGTCCACATGAAATTTCCGGTCGTTCTGCACAAGGATGCCGATTCCGAATACGGCGTGACGGTCCCGGATGTGCCGGGTTGTTTTTCCGCAGGCAGTACGGTGAGCCAGGCATTCGAAAATGTGAGAGAAGCGCTCTCGTTGCACTATGAAGGCCTGATAGCCGACGGCGAACCGCTGCCAAAGATCCATGAAATTGACGATCATCTCGACGATCCGCAATACGCCGGGGGGATATGGGGCGTGGTTGAGTTTGATGTCACGCCCTATTTCGGAAAGTCGGTGCGGTTCAACGCCACACTGCCCGAGCAATTGCTTGAGCGTATCGATCAAACCGTGCGACGAGACCAGCGTTACAGCTCGCGTTCGGGTTTTCTGGCAGCAGCGGCCTTGCGCGAACTTTCGACCTGACTGGTGCGTCTGTGAAATGTTAGCTTCTGCCACCCGCCGTCCGAACAGAGAGCTTTTTCGATGACCTACACCGCTGCGCAAAACCGCTACGAATCCATCCCTTACCGCCGCGTCGGGCGCAGCGGGCTGGTACTGCCGGCCTTGTCACTCGGCTTGTGGCACAACTTCGGCGACAGCACGCCGATCGACACTCAGCGGGCCTTGTTGCGCACGGCATTCGACCTGGGTATCAACCACTTCGACCTGGCCAACAACTACGGCCCGCCCTACGGCAGCGCCGAAATCAATTTCGGCCGGTTGCTGCGTGAAGATTTCCAGCAATACCGCGACGAACTGATCATCTCCAGCAAGGCCGGCTGGGACATGTGGCCAGGCCCTTATGGCCAGGGCGGCGGTTCGCGCAAATACGTGCTGGCCAGCCTTGACCAGAGCCTTCAGCGCCTCGGTCTCGACTACGTGGACATCTTCTACTCCCACCGTTTCGATCCCGACACGCCGCTGGAAGAAACCGCCAGCGCCCTGGCCACCGCCGTGCAGCAGGGCAAGGCCCTGTACATTGGCATTTCTTCCTATTCGGGCGTGAAGACCCGGGAAATGGCGGCGCTGCTCCAGGAATGGAAAGTGCCGCTGTTGATCCATCAGCCGGCCTACAACCTGCTCAACCGTTGGGTCGAGAAGGACTTGCTGGACGCCACCGAGGAACTGGGCACCGGCGTGATCGCCTTCACGCCGCTGGCGCAGGGCCTGCTGACCGACAAATACCTCAAGGGCATTCCCGCCGATGCGCGGGTCAATCGCCCGGGCGGCGGTTCGTTGCAGGCCTCGCATCTGTCAGAGGAAAACATCGCCCACGTACGCGCCCTCAACGAGATCGCCCAGCGTCGCGGTCAAAGCCTGGCGCAAATGGCCCTGGCCTGGACATTGCGCGATCCGCGTGTCACCTCGGCCCTGATCGGCGCCAGCCGACCGGAGCAGATCGTCGAGAACGTCGGAGCGCTGCAGAATCTCGAGTTCAGCGCCGAAGAACTGGCCGAGATTGACCGGTTTGCCCAAGAGGGCGGGATCAACCTGTGGGAGAAACCTTCTACAGCTGAGTAATTCCAGCCGGTTTATCAGATTGAACGCAGGACCCGTGGCGAGGGAGCTTGCTCCCGCTGGGTCGCGAAGCGGCCCCAAGTTCATGTTGCTTGCGCATGATGAACTGATCCGAGATTTTGGGGCTGCTACGCAGCCCAGCGGGAGCAAGCTCCCTCGCCACGGGGATATGGGTCGTTTGGAAGATTCAGGCAGGCCTCACCTGAAAAACGGCGCATCCCCCAACACTGTCGCCCGGTGCATCACCCGCCGGTTGGGGCGGTAGTCGTCCACGGCGAAATGCTGCGTCACGCGGTTGTCCCAGAAGGCCACGTCGTTGGCCTGCCAGCGCCAGCGAACGGTGAACTCCGGACGCGTCGCATGGGCAAACAGCAATTTCAGGATCGCCTCGCTTTCGGTTTCCGACAGCTCGTTGATGCGCGTAGTGAAGCCTTCGTTGACGAACAGCGCGCGGCGGCCGCTCACCGGATGAGTGCGAATCACCGGATGCGACAGCGGTGGATTCTTGCGCCGTGCTTCTTCCCAACGTAGCCGGTCTTGCGCCGTGTTGCCAAAGCGCTCGAGCGGAAACGAACGGGTAAAGTCGTGGGTCGCCGTCAGGCCCGCCAACAGGCTTTTCAACGGTGCCGACAAGGCTTCGTAGGCCGCGATGCCGCTGGCCCACAACGTATCGCCGCCGAATGCCGGCAGCAGCTTGGCGCTGAGTACCGCGCCCATGGCCGGGGTCGGCAGGAAGGTCACGTCGGTGTGCCACACCGCGTTGTCGCGCACATCGGTGACGGCCGTGTCGAGCACCAGCACTTCGGGCTGCTCCGGCACGTTGGGGTAGATCGGGTGGATGTGCAGGTCGCCAAAGTACGCGGCGAAACGGGCCTGTTGCGCGGGTTCGATCGGCTGGTCGCGGAAGAACAGCACCTGATATTCGAGCAGTGCCTGCTCGATGGCGTCACGGTCTTCCGGCGCCAGTGGCTGGCTGATATCGATCCCGCTGATCTGCGCGCCGAGGGCAACGCTCAGGGGGGTAACGGTTGGACGGCTCATCGTCGTTCTCTCGGATCGGCGCCGAATGTCGGCGTGGTCATCAGGGTTCAGTGGGCCTGGCCGTGCCACGGCACCAGTTTGCGTTGCAGGGCGCGCAGGCCCATTTCCATGGCGAAGGCGATCAGCGCAATCATCAGGATCCCCAGCACCACCACATCGGTGACCAGGAACTGCGCCGCCGACTGCACCATGAACCCCAGGCCGCTGGTGGCCGCGATCAGTTCGGCGGCGACCAGCGTCGACCAGCCCACGCCCAGGCCGATGCGGATACCGGTGAGGATGTCGGGCAGGGCGCTGGGTACGATCACATGGCGAATCAGTTGCGCCCGCGTGGCCCCCAGCGATTGGGCTGCGCGCAGTTTGGCCGGGTCGACGGTGCGCACGCCGGTTGCAGTGGCGATGGCGATCGGGGCGAAAATCGCCAGGTAGATCAGCAGGACTTTCGACAGCTCACCGATGCCGCACCAGATCACGATCAGCGGCAGGTAAGCCAGGGGTGGAATCGGTCGGTAGAACTCGATCAGCGGATCGAGTACGCCACGGGCGATACGGTTGGCACCGATGGCGATACCCACCGGCACCGCCGTCAACACCGCGAACAGCAGGCCCAGGCCAATCCGCCCGAGGCTTGCGCCGAGGTGCTGCCAGAGTGTGGAGTCCATGTAGCCGCTGGTAGCCAGCAGCCAGCCTTTTTGCAGCACGGCGGAGGGCGGCGGCAGGAATAGCGGTTCGATCATGCCGCTGGCGGTAACGGCCCACCAGACCAACAGCAGCACCACCAGCGTCAGGCCGCTGATCCATCGCGTGCTCAGGGTACGGCGCGCGAGGACTGGAGGGCGGGCGGCCACGGCGTCGCTGGCCACGGCTGGAACTTCATAGCTGCTCATGCGCGCTCCTGTTGCCGAGTGGCGCTGCGTTGGGAGAACACTTTTGCAAGCACATGCTCGCGGGTTTCGATGAAGCGCGGGTCGGACTTGATCGACCGCGCCGATTCCCCCGCGCCGTAGCGACGCCCGAAATCCAGGCTCAGGCGCTCGACGATCTGCCCCGGATCGGGCGCCAGCAGGATCAGGTCGGTGGCAAGGAATACCGCCTCTTCAATGTCATGAGTAATCAGGAACACCGGTTTGGCGGTACGTTGCCAGACTTGCAGCAGCAGTTCCTGCATCTGTTCACGGGTGAACGCGTCCAGGGCGCCGAAAGGTTCGTCCATCAGCAATAGCCGTGGATCGGCCGCCAGCGCGCGGGCCAGTCCGACGCGTTGCTTCTGACCGCCCGACAGCTGCCAGACACGGCGCTTTTCGAAACCGGCCAGGTCCACCAGGGCGAGCATTTCCCGAGCGCGAGCCTCGCGTTTCTCTCTGGCAACTCCCGCCAGTTCCAGGCCGAACCCGACGTTCGCCAACACGTCTTGCCAGGGCAACAGCGCATCGTCCTGGAACACTACGCCGCGCTCGGCACCCGGGCCCCTGACGGGAACACCGTCCAGAGTAATCTGTCCGGCGCTGGGTTCCACGAACCCGGCAATCAGGTTGAGCAGCGAAGTCTTGCCACTGCCGGAGGGGCCGAGGGCAACCAGCAACTGCTGCGGGCCCAGGGTCAACGAAATATCCGCCAGTACCGGTTTCGTTGCGCCGGGGTACTGTGCGCTGATGCGCTCCAGCTGTAGCAAGGCCATCTCGACGTCTCCTGTCTTTGATCAGCGGGTAATGTATTTGGCGCTGACGTATGGCGCGTAGTCCGGCAGCACGGCTTCAACCTTGCCTTGCTCCTTGAGGAACGCGGCGGTGTTGGTGATGGCCTGGGTGGTTGGGGCACCGAGGCTGACCACCTGGTCGGCGGCCAACGGGAATACGTTGCCTTGCAACAGCAATGGGATGTCGCTGGCCTTGGCGCCGGAGAGTTTCACCAGCTTGTCGATGTTCGATGCGTCGGCCAGCCAGGCTTGCGGGTCCTTGCGGTACTGGGCGTAGGCATCCAGGGTGACCTTGGCGAAAGCCGTGACGATCTCGGGATGCTTCTGGGCGAAGTCCTTGCGCACGATCCAGGCGTCGAAGGTTGGCGCGCCGAACTGGGCCAGTTCAGCGGAGGTGATCAACACCTTGCCGTTTTCCTTGGCCACGCCCAGGGCCGGGTCCCAGACGTAGGTGGCGTCGATGTCGCCGCGCTTCCAGGCAGCGATAATGGCCGGTGGCGCGAGGTTGAGCACGGTGACTTTCGACGGGTCGATATTCCAGTGTTTCAGCGCGGCGAGCAGGCTGTAATGGCCGGTGGAAACAAACGGCACGGCGATTTTCTTGCCGATCAGGTCCTGCGGGGTCTTGATGCCGGAGCCATCACGGGCAACCAAGGCTTCGGCGGCGCCGATCTGGGTGGCGATAAGGAAGGTTTCCACCGGAACCTTGCGGGTGATGGCGGCGGTCAGCGGGCTGGAGCCCAGGTAGCCGATCTGTACGTCGCCCGAGGCGATGGCGGCGATGATGTCGGCGCCGTTATCGAATTTTCGCCAGTTGATCCTGGCCTGGGTGGCTTTCTCATAAGCGCCGTCGGCCTGGGCGACTTTGGCCGGGTCGACGGTGGTCTGATAGGCCACGGTCAGGTCGGCCGCCTGGGCGAAAAGGCTCGCCGCGGCCAGGGAGGCGGCCGCGAGAAGGCGAAGGGGGAAACGCAAAGACATGGGGAAGCTCCTCAACAGGCCGCCGGAGAGTCGGCGTTGGAGGAGACTAAATGATCTAAGAATTAGTAAATAAATAACTTTTTCGAATTAGCTTATTTTCGAAAAATTCTGCTGAGAATGGCTCAGGACCCTTGTGGCGAGGGGATTCATCCCCGTTGGGTCGCGAAGCGACCCCAAGGATTTCGGCTGCAAGCTGTGGCGAACAGCGTAGCCTCTAGGGACTGCTCCGCAGTCCAGCGGGGATAAATCCCCTCGCCACATTGGCGACTCAGTTACTGATCGCCAGAATGCTCGCCTGATACGAACCCACGAACACGTCGAAATCGCCGACTTCGTTCTGCTCCAGCTCGGTTTGCTGGACCAGCGACTGGCGTGCGGTGTTCTCGAAGGTGACCTGTTCCTCGGTCGACAACGGCTCGGCGCGGAAGAATTCGGCGTGGGCCTTGCTCTGGCGCAGGGAGAACTCGGCGAAGCTCTCCCCGTGCTCGGCCATGGCGGCCAGCACCTGGGCGGATGGCGTCAAGGACGGGTCGCGAACCTTGGCCCGTTGCGCATCCAGTGCCTGACGGTGTGCCTCGCCACCCTGGCCCTGGTCAAGCAACGCCGCCAGCGGAGCGATTTTTTCCAGCAATTCCAGGGCCCAGGCCTGCATATCCACGGGTTGGCCCTGGCGTTGCAATTGCAGGCCAGGCTTGCGGCCTTCCTTGACCACGGTCAGGAAGTTGCTCGTGGCGTTGCTGCACTCGTTGTTTTCCAGCTGCGGGCTGTCGTTGAGGCCGCAGTACAACAGGAACGCATCGAGGAAGCGCGACTCGGTCAGGTCGATGCCCATTGGCAGGAACGGGTTGATGTCCAGGCAGCGCACTTCGACGTACTGGATTCCCCGGGCCATCAGCGCCTGGATCGGCCGCTCGCCGGTGTAGGTCACGCGCTTGGGGCGGATGTTGGAGTAGTACTCGTTTTCGATCTGCAGGATGTTGGTGTTGAGCTGCACCCATTCGCCGTTCTGGTGAGTACCGACGTCGACATAAGGTGCATAGGGGGTTGCCACGGCTTTGCGCAGGCTGTCGGTGTAGCTCGCCAGGTCGTTATAGCAAGGTGTCAGGCCGGCTTGGGCGTTGCTCTGGTAACCCAGGTCGCTCATGCGCAGGCTGGTGGCATAGGGCAGGTACAAGGTGTCCGGGTCCAGTTGCTCCAACTGGTGCGGACGGCCGCGCAGGAAACCTGCGTCCAGGGCCGGCGAGGCGCCGAACAGGTACATCAGCAACCAGCTGTAGCGGCGGAAATTACGGATCAGCGCGATGTAGGCCGAGGACTGGAAGTCGCGGTCGCTCACCTCGCTGGCCTCGTCCTGGCGCAGCAGGGGCCAGAGCTTTTCCGGGAGGGAGAAATTGTAGTGGATCCCGGCGATGCATTGCATGGTCTTGCCGTAGCGCAGGGCCAGGCCCTTGCGATAGACATACTTGAGTCGACCGATATTCGAGGTGCCGTAGTAGGCGATCGGAATGTCTTCCTCGGCCGGCAGCGGACACGGCATCGAAGGGCTCCACAGGTACTCGTCGCCGAGCTTGCTGTAGACAAACCGGTGGATCCTGTCGAGGCTGTGCAGGGTGTCGGCCGGGTTGGCCAGGGCCGGCGTGATGAACTCCAGCAGCGACTCGGAATAGTCAGTAGTGATCTGTTCGTTGGTCAGCGCCGAGCCCAGGGATTCGGGATGCGGGGTCTGCGCCAGGCGCCCGTCGCCCGTGACGCGCAGGCATTCACGTTCGATACCGTGCAGGCACTGCTCGAGCAGGGAGAGGTTGGCGCGCTCGCCGAGCAGGGCCAGGCGGCGGTTTAAAAGGTCGCTCAAGTTGAATTCCTTCACGCGTCAGTCGCCCCAATATGGGGGTGGGCAAGACGGTCTACAAGGGTGAAGTTGAAACTGGCGTTTTCGCCTGGTTTTTGTGCCAAAGGCCAACCACCGCAACCCCACTGAGGGAGCGAGCTTGCTCGCGATGGCGGTGTCTCAGTCAACTTTATATTGACTGGTCCATCGCTATCGCGAGCAGGCTCGCTCCCACAATAGAGGTCGGCACGGCATTCATGGCGTCGAAATTACCCTAAATCGATGACAGCGAGCTATAGGACAGCGAACGTGCCTTGCGCTTTTGCGACCAGTTTGTCGCCCTGCATCACCTCGGCCTCGACCACCAGCGTGCGCCGGCCCGGGTGGATGACCCGGGCGGTGCACAGCACTTCGCCGTCGGACACGGCGCGAATGTAGTTGATCTTGCACTCGATGGTTGCGCTCTGCTGGTCAAAGCCATGGACGCTGGAGCAGGCCAGCCCCATGGCAATGTCCACCAGGCTGAACAGCGCCCCGCCGTGGAGCTTGCCACCGCGGTTGCGCAACGGAGGCTCAAGGCTCAGAGCGACTTGCGCCACCCCGTCCCCGAGGCTCTGCAGACGGCAGCCGAGCAGCTTGAAAAACGCGCTCTCCACCAACCCGGCCGGCGCTTCCATCAGCGTTTCTTCAGTTGCTTGGCGTTGGCGAACAGCGAGGCCATGGCGTTATTCGCCGGGGCCGCGGTGGCGGTTTCCTTGCGCGGCGCGGTGTTCTGCGACTGGCGTGGCGCGGCGCCTGGACGGGCACCGCGGGCGCCGTCGATTTTCTCGCCCGGCGTGTCGCTCATGCGCATCGACAGGCCAACGCGTTTGCGCGGGATGTCGACTTCCATGACCTTCACTTTCACCACGTCACCGGCCTTCACGGCTTCGCGAGGGTCCTTGATGAATTTCTCCGACAAGGCCGAAATATGCACCAGGCCGTCCTGGTGCACGCCGATGTCGACGAACGCGCCGAAGTTGGTGACGTTGGTCACCACGCCTTCGAGGATCATGCCCGGTTGCAGGTCCTTGAGGTCTTCGACGCCTTCCTGGAATTCAGCGGTCTTGAACTCCGGACGTGGGTCGCGGCCCGGTTTCTCCAGCTCTTGGAGAATGTCGGTCACGGTGGGCAGGCCGAAGGTTTCGTCAGTGAATTTCTTCGGGTCCAGGCGCTTGAGAAACGCCGCGTCGCCGATCAGCGAGCGAATGTCGCGGTCGGTCTGGGCGGCGATGCGTTGCACCAGTGGATAGGCTTCCGGGTGAACTGCCGAGGAGTCGAGCGGGTTGTCACCATTCATGACGCGCAGGAAGCCGGCGGCCTGTTCGAAGGTTTTTTCACCCAGGCGCGGGACTTTTTTCAACGCGGCGCGGGTCTTGAACGCGCCGTGTTCGTCGCGGTGGGTGACGATGTTCTGCGCCAGCGTGGCGTTCAGGCCGGAGATACGCGCCAGCAGTGCTACCGAAGCGGTGTTCACGTCCACGCCCACGGCGTTCACGCAATCCTCCACCACGGCGTCCAGGCCACGGGCCAGCTTCAATTGCGATACGTCATGCTGGTACTGGCCGACGCCGATGGATTTCGGGTCGATCTTCACCAGCTCCGCCAGTGGGTCCTGCAGGCGCCGGGCGATGGACACCGCGCCACGGATCGACACGTCCAGGTCCGGGAATTCCTTCGAGGCCAGTTCCGACGCCGAATAAACCGAAGCGCCGGCCTCGGAGACCATGACCTTGGTCATTTTCATGGCCGGGTATTTCTTGATCAGCTCGGCGGCCAGCTTGTCGGTCTCACGGCTGGCGGTGCCGTTGCCGATGGCGATCAGGTCCACCGAGTGCTTGGCGCAGAGGGCGGCAAGGATAGCGATGGTCTGGTCCCACTTGTTATGCGGCACATGCGGGTAGACCGTGGCGTGGTCCAGCAGCTTGCCGGTGGAATCGACCACGGCCACCTTACAGCCGGTGCGCAGGCCCGGGTCCAGGCCCAGCGTGGCACGCGGCCCGGCTGGTGCGGCCAGCAGCAGGTCGTGCAGGTTGTGGGCGAACACGTTGATCGCCTCGGTCTCGGCGTTGTCGCGCAGTTCGCCCAGCAGGTCGGTTTCCAGGTGGGTGTAGAGCTTGACCTTCCAGGTCCAGCGCACCACTTCGGCCAGCCACTTGTCGGCGGCGCGGTTCTGGTTCTGGATGCCGAACTGCTGGCCGATCATGCCTTCGCACGGGTGCATGGTGCCGGGCAATTCTTCGCCGACTTTCAGCGATGAACTGAGGATGCCTTCGTTGCGACCGCGGAAAATCGCCAGGGCGCGATGGGACGGCATACTCTTGAGCGGTTCGTCGTGTTCGAAGTAATCGCGGAACTTGGCGCCTTCCTCTTCTTTGCCGGCGATGACGCGAGCACTGAGGATCGCCTCCTGCTTGAGGTAATTGCGCAATTTCTCCAGCAGGTTCGCGTCTTCGGCGAAGCGCTCCATGAGGATGTACTTGGCACCTTCCAGGGCAGCCTTGATGTCCGCCACGCCTTTTTCGGCATCGACGAAACGTGCGGCTTCGGCTTCCGGCGCCAACGTGGGGTCATTGAACAAGCCGTCGGCCAGTTCGCCGAGGCCGGCTTCCAGGGCAATCTGGCCCTTGGTGCGGCGTTTCTGCTTGTAGGGCAGGTACAAGTCTTCCAGGCGGGTCTTGGTGTCGGCCAGCTTGATGTCGCGTTCCAGTTGCGGGGTCAGCTTGCCCTGCTCCTGGATGCTCGCCAGGATGCTGATGCGCCGTTCGTCGAGTTCTCGCAGGTAGCGCAGGCGCTCTTCCAGATGACGCAGCTGGGTGTCATCGAGGCTGCCGGTCACTTCCTTCCGGTAACGGGCGATGAAAGGCACCGTGGAGCCTTCATCGAGTAGCGCGACGGCCGCTTCGACCTGTTGCGGGCGTACGCCGAGTTCCTCGGCGATGCGGCTGTTGATGCTGTCCATAAAACCACCTGACAAATTGTGAAATCAGGCCCGCCGCCACAGTAACAGGGCGCGGCGAGGCTGGTTGAGCGGCCTGGCTTGCGTCGCTGCCGGGGGCAGGGGACGGCCAGTGACCCGCTGAATTCAAAAAGTGCTGCCTGGCCAGGGAGAACGGTGCGCCGGTATAACGATCCGGCATCCCCTGGCGCAAAAGGCCGCGCATTATAACCAGCGTTCCGCTGTTCGGGGGGTGTCGTGACCTGCGGGATGGATGGGTGAGCTACTGAAGATAGAGGAAAAATCTGCTAACAATGCACTCGGTGCGTATAACGGCAGCTAAGCCATAATGCGCGCCAAGATCAAAGGAGCTTCCTATGAGCAGCACCGCACAAACTGCTGAAGGCGAAAAAATTCTGATTGTTGACGACGATCCGGGGCTGAGCAGCCTGCTGGAGCGCTTTTTCGTCAGCAAGGGCTATCGCGCCCGCACCGTACCGAACACCGAGCAAATGGACCGGCTGCTGGCCCGTGAGGTTTTCAACCTTGTGGTCCTCGACCTGATGCTGCCTGGCGAGGACGGCTTGACGGCCTGTCGCCGCTTGCGAGGCGCCAACAACCAGATCCCGATCATCATGCTCACTGCCAAGGGCGACGAACTGAGCCGTATCAAGGGCCTGGAGCTGGGCGCCGACGATTACCTGGCGAAGCCGTTCAACCCGGATGAGCTGATGGCCCGGGTCAAGGCTGTCCTGCGTCGCCAGTCGGCGCCGGTGCCGGGCGCACCGGGCAGCGAAGACGAGAGCGTGACCTTCGGCGACTATGAACTGTCGCTGGCCACCCGCGAGCTCAAGCGCGGCGATGAGATCCATATGCTCACCACTGGCGAGTTCGCCGTGCTCAAGGCCCTGGTGATGAACGCCCGCCAGCCGCTGACCCGGGACAAGCTGATGAACCTGGCCCGTGGCCGCGAGTGGGATGCGCTGGAGCGCTCCATCGACGTGCAGATTTCCCGTCTGCGCCGGATGATCGAACCCGATCCTTCCAAGCCGCGTTATATCCAGACGGTCTGGGGCGTTGGCTACGTGTTCGTGCCGGATGGCGCTGCCGGCAAGTGATCGGCGATTTGTAGGAGCGCGCAGCCTGGCGGGTGAAAATCTTTCCAGGCGACTCGCGGTCCGTCATTGTGCGAGCATCGCTCGCTCCTGCAAGTATGTAGCGGTTACTCATGAAGACCCCCGTCTGGTTCCCCCAGAGCTTTTTCTCCCGCACCCTCTGGCTGGTGCTGATCGTCGTGCTGTTTTCCAAGGCGCTGACGCTGGTTTACCTGCTGATGAACGAAGACGTGCTGGTGGACCGCCAATACAGTCACGGCGTTGCCTTGACCCTGCGCGCCTATTGGGCAGCGGACGAAACCAATCGAGTCAAAATCGCCGAGGCGGCGACTTTGATCCGGGTGGTCGGCGCAGGTGTGCCTGAAGGTGAGCAGCATTGGCCATACAGCGAGATCTACCAGCGGCAGATGCAGGCCGAACTGGGCGCCGACACCGAAGTGCGGCTGCGCATGCATTCGCCGCCGGCCTTGTGGGTGCGTGCCCCGAGCCTTGGCGATGGGTGGCTGAAGGTTCCGCTGTACCCCCATCCGCTGCGGGGCCAGAAAATCTGGAACGTGCTGGGCTGGTTTCTGGCGATCGGCCTTTTGTCGACGGCTTCGGCGTGGATTTTCGTCAGCCAGCTCAACCAGCCACTCAAGCGCCTGGTCTATGCGGCCCGGCAACTGGGCCAGGGCCGCAGCGTGCGGTTGCCCATCAGCGATACGCCCAGCGAGATGACTGAGGTGTACCGCGCCTTCAACCAGATGGCCGAGGATGTCGAACAGGCCGGACGCGAACGTGAGCTGATGCTCGCCGGCGTCTCCCATGACTTGCGCACGCCGCTGACGCGGTTGCGGCTGTCGCTGGAACTGATGGGCGAGCACACCGACCTGACCGACGAAATGGTCCGCGATATCGAAGACATGGACGCGATTCTCGATCAGTTCCTGGCGTTCATTCGCGACGGTCGTGACGAATCGGTAGAGGAGGTGGACCTCAGCGAGCTGGTACGGGAGGTGGCTGCGCCCTATAACCAGAACGAAGAGAAGGTCCACTTGCGCCTGGAGCCCATCCAGCCGTTTCCGCTGCGCCGCGTGTCGATGAAGCGCCTGTTGAACAACCTGATCGGTAACGCCCTCAACCATGCCGGCACGGGCGTTGAAGTCGCCGCCTATGTTTCCGGCGACACCAGCGCGCCTTATGTCGTCCTGAGCGTCATGGACCGCGGCGCCGGCATCGACCCAGCGGAGCTGGAAGCCATTTTCAACCCGTTCACCCGCGGTGATCGGGCTCGGGGAGGGAAGGGCACCGGGCTGGGCCTGGCCATCGTCAAGCGCATCGCCTCGATGCATGGCGGCAACGTCGAATTGCGCAATCGGGCTGGCGGCGGGCTGGAGGCACGGGTGCGATTGCCGTTGGGCTTGATGCTGCCGCGGGATGCGGTGTAGCAATCTCTCCAGGTAAAACTGAGTACCTGTGGGAGCGAGCCTGCTCGCGATTGCGGTCAGTCAGCCGAGTTGATGCTGACTGATACACCGCATCGCGAGCAAGCTCGCTCCCACAGGGCTTTGTGTCGATTCAACCCTTGCCCTTGGTCCGGGTCATGTTCGGCCCGCCATTTTTTTCCAGGTGCTCGATGATGATCCCGGCCACGTTCTTGCTGGTGGTGGTCTCGATTCCTTCCAGGCCTGGCGAAGAATTGACCTCCATCACCAGCGGTCCGTGATTGGAGCGCAGGATATCCACGCCAGCCACCGCCAATCCCATGACCTTGGCCGCGCGCAGGGCAGTCATGCGTTCTTCCGGGGTGATCTTGATCAGGCTCGCGCTGCCACCGCGATGCAGGTTGGAGCGAAACTCACCGGGTTTGGCCTGGCGTTTCATCGAGGCGATCACTTTATCGCCGACCACGAAGCAACGAATGTCCGCGCCACCGGCTTCCTTGATGTATTCCTGGACCATGATGTTCTGCTTGAGGCCCATGAACGCCTCGATCACCGATTCCGCCGCGGTTGCGGTCTCGCACAGCACGACACCGATCCCCTGGGTGCCCTCTAGCACCTTGATCACCAGCGGCGCGCCGTTGACCATCGCGATCAGGTCGGGGATGTCATCGGGAGAGTGGGCGAAACCGGTTACCGGCAAGCCGATGCCGCGTCGGGAGAGCAATTGCAATGAGCGCAGCTTGTCTCGGGAGCGAGCGATAGCGACAGACTCATTGAGCGGGAACACCCCCATCATTTCGAACTGGCGCAGCACTGCGCAGCCATAAAAAGTCACCGATGCGCCGATACGCGGGATCACCGCATCAAAGCCTTCCAGCGGTTTGCCGCGGTAGTGGATCTGCGGCTTGTGGCTGGCGATGTTCATGTAGGCGCGCAGGGTATCGATCACCACCATTTCATGGCCACGTTCGGTCCCTGCTTCAACCAGGCGACGAGTGGAATACAGGCGCGGATTGCGCGACAGCACAGCGATCTTCATGCAACACCTGTGGCAGAGGTAGTGGACACCGGAAATACCGGTTTGTCTTGAACGTATTTGATGCCTGGATTGACGACCAACTGGCCGTCGATCAAGGCTTTTGAACCCAACAACAGGCGATACCGCATGGATTTACGACAGGCCAGGGTGAACTCCACCCGCCAGAACCGATCACCCAGCGCCAGCGTGGTGCTGATCACGTAGCGGACCTGGGCGTGGCCGTTGGAGCTCTTGATGGTCTTGCGCGCCACCAGCGGGGCTTCGCAGCGGCGGTGGCGCAGTTGCACCACCGTTCCCAGGTGAGCGGTGAAACGCACCCACTTCTCGCCGTCGCGCTCGAATGGCTCGATATCGGTGGCGTGCAGGCTGGAGGTGCTGGCGCCGGTGTCGATTTTTGCCCGCAGGCCTGCGACTCCCAGATCCGGGAGCGCCACCCATTCGCGCAGACCGACGACGGTCAGATGGTCAAAAGTCTTCAATAAAAACAACCTGAAATTGGCGCATCGGATAGCGGACTCCGCAATCGCGGTATTCACGCAGAATAATCACAAAATGGCGACAGTTATCTACGTACTTGTTTACAGGTGTAACCGATACCGGCGCATGCCAATGCAAGCGAGCGGTTCGGCGGGCATTCTATCCGTCGGAGCGGATTCGTGCGCCCGACAAAAACGGTAGTACAGTTCTGGCTATTGGTTGAAAAGAGGAATTGCAGTGGCACAAAAAAGCGAAGAGGACGACAAGGTCCGTCTCGATAAATGGTTGTGGGCGGCGCGATTCTATAAGACCCGTGCCCTGGCCAAGGCCGCCATCGAAAGCGGCAAGGTTCACCATCGCGGTGAACGTTGCAAGCCTGGCAAAGAGCCACGTATTGGCGACGAATACGTCATTCGCGCCGGGTTCGATGAAAAAACCGTGGTGGTCGAAGCCCTGTCGATTGTGCGGCGCGGCGCGCCAGAAGCGCAGACACTCTATCGCGAGACCGACGCCAGCATCGCCAAGCGCGAAGCCGCGGCCGCACAACGCAAGGCCGGGGCCCTGGGCGTCAGCACCGATGGCAAGCCGAGCAAGAAGCAGCGTCGCGACCTGTTCAGGTTTCATGGCAGCAATAGCGAATAAAACATCGGCGCACCGGTAACCCGTGGCGAGGGAGCAAGCTCCCTCGCCACGATGTGCCAGGCCTGCAAATCCAGATGAGCCCTTCCGGTCAGGCAAACCCTCACCTTGCTTGGAACCCACCCGGAATGCCCATAAAATGCCCGTCATCATTTGTCATCACCGCAGATACCAGACCCTATGACTGATTTACCGGATACCGACTTCACCCAGCGTTTCATCTTCGATGACAGCGACGCCCGTGGCGAGCTGGTGGCGTTGGAGCGTAGCTATGCCGAAGTCCTTGCCAAGCACCCCTATCCGGAGCCGGTCGCGCAACTGCTTGGCGAACTGATGGCGGCGGCAGCATTGCTGGTGGGCACCTTGAAGTTCGATGGCTTGCTGATTCTCCAGGCGCGCTCCGAAGGTCCAATCCCCTTGCTGATGATCGAATGCTCCAGCGAGCGCGAGATTCGTGGCCTGGCCCGGTACCACGCCGAGCAGATCGGCGCCGACGCGACACTGGCCGACATGATGCCCAACGGCGTGCTGGCCCTGACGGTCGATCCGAGTCATGGCAAGCGTTATCAGGGCATTGTCGATCTTGACGGCGCGACGCTGGCCGAATGCTTCACCAATTACTTCGTCATGTCCCAGCAGACCAACACCCGCTTCTGGCTGTACGCCGACGGGCGGCGCGCCCGTGGCCTGCTGTTGCAGCAATTGCCCGCCGATCGCATTCGCGATTCGGAAGAGCGTGACGCCAGCTGGCAGCACGTCACCGCTCTGGCCAGCACCTTGAGCGCCGACGAGTTGCTGGGCCTGGACAACGAAACCATCTTGCATCGCCTCTATCACGAAGAGCAGGTGCGCCTGTTCGAGGGTCAGCCGTTGCGCTTCCAATGCAGTTGCTCCCGTGAACGATCCGGCAATGCGCTGGTCAGTCTGGGTCTGGAAGATGCGCAGCAACTGGTGATCGAGCATGGCGGCGCCATCGAGATCGATTGCCAGTTTTGCAATGAGCGCTACCTGTTCGACGCGGCGGACATCGCACAATTGTTCGCCGGTGCGGGTGTCGACACACCGTCAGATACTCGTCACTAAAACGGTTCAGCGCAGGTAAATCTCCTGGCAAACGCCGGATTTACGCCGTACTGACGGGAGGGCCCTACTCTTTTTGGGCTTTTCTGGCATAATCCGGCCCACTTTTTTCGGGTAGTAGTGCGCGACTTCCTACTACAAAACGTTTGGAGCACTCGGCCACGGGCCGACGGGGAATCTCATGACGCAAGCCAATAACGCCGTGTATACCGATCTGAGTGTCGATGATCTGGTCAAAGAAGCCCTGAATCGCGGTGAAGGCGAGCTTGCCGATACTGGCGCGCTGGTTGTTCGTACCGGTCATCGTACCGGTCGCTCGCCAGTCGACCGTTTCATCGTGGAAGAGCCGACTACCCAGGACGCCATCGCCTGGGGCCCGATCAACCGCAAGTTCCCGGCCGACAAGTTCGATGCCCTGTGGAACCGCGTCGAGGCCTACCTGGGTGAGCGCGAGCGTTTTGTTTCCCACGTGCATGTAGGTTCCGATCCTGCGCACTACCTGCCGGTCAAGATGACCACCGAGACGGCCTGGCACAACCTGTTCGGTCGTTGCCTGTTCATCAATCCCGAGCAGTACAACGCCGGCGGCAAGGACGAGTGGCAGATCCTCAACGCGCCGAACTTCGTCTGCGAGCCTGAGCGCGACGGCACCAATTCCGACGGCACCGTGATCATCAACTTTGCGGCCAAGAAAGTGCTGATCGCTGGCATGCGCTACGCCGGCGAAATGAAAAAAGCCCTGTTCTCCGTACAGAACTTCTTGCTCCCAGCGGTCGACGTGCTGCCGATGCACTGCGCCGCCAACATGGGCGAAGAAGGCGACGTGACCTTGTTCTTCGGTCTGTCGGGCACTGGCAAGACCACCCTGTCCGCCGACGAAAGCCGTTACCTGATCGGTGACGACGAGCACGGCTGGGGCGTGGGTGTGGTCTTCAACATCGAAGGCGGCTGCTACGCCAAGTGCATCGACCTGTCCGAGAAGAACGAGCCGGTCATCTGGAAAGCCATCCAGCACGGCGCCGTCCTGGAAAACGTGGTCCTGGACCCGGTCACCAAGAAAGCCGACTACGCCGACGACAGCCTGACCCAGAACAGCCGCGCTGCCTATCCGCGTGAGCTGATCGAAAAACGCGCGCCGAAAAACCTCGGGGGCGAGCCAAACGCCGTGATCTTCCTGACCTGCGACCTGACTGGCGTGCTGCCACCGGTGTCGATCCTCAGCGAAGAGCAAGCCGCCTACCACTTCCTGTCCGGCTACACCGCACTGGTGGGTTCGACTGAAATGGGCTCGGGCAGCGGCATCAAGTCGACCTTCTCCACCTGCTTCGGCGCGCCGTTCTTCCCACGTCCGGCCGGTGAATATGCAGAGCTGCTGATCAAGCGTATCCGTGGTTTCGGCTCCAAGGTCTACCTGGTCAACACCGGCTGGACCGGCGGCGGCTACGGCGTCGGCAAGCGCTTCAACATCCCGACCACCCGTGCGGTGATCGCGGCCATCCAGAGCGGCGCGCTGATAGGTGCTGAAACCGAACACCTGGATATCATCAACCTGGACGTGCCGCTGGCTGTCCCAGGCGTCGAGACCGGCCTGCTGAACCCGCGCAACACCTGGGCCGACAAGGCTGCCTACGACGAAGCCGCCAAGGCATTGGCCGGTCTGTTCACCGAGAACTTCAAGAAGTTCGACGTGAGCGATGCGATCAAGGCGGCGGGTCCGCAGCTGTAAGGCTTGGTGATTGAATGAGAAAGCCGCCCTTTGAGGGTGGCTTTTTTGTGGGCGACTATTTTTCCTCCAACTCCCGCGTGTCCCATCGTTGCGCCTTGATCGCCTTGTAGAGCATGCCGATCGTCAGCGGCAGCTTGTTTCCCCGGCCCTTGGCCCTGCGCTTTTGAAATACATCAAAGCCTTCCGGTTGGAAGTAGCGATAGGCGTCGTAGTCGACAAAGTCGATGACGAACCGCTCCTCCAACGCTTCCATCAGGTGCCTGGCATCCGCGCCATCGCAGCCAAGATCGAAATTGACCGCAGTGTCCAGGCGAATGGTCTTGCGTTCCGGCAGGCCGAGTTCTTCGTGGAGCAATTCCATGAGCTGGCGCATGGCGAGATCGTCGGGAAAGTCTGGGGCGAGATGCATGTTGGAGAGTCCGAGGGACAGGTGAGCAGGGCGTGTCAGACCCGGAAAGTTTAGTGCATTAAAAAAGGGAAAGATCCCACTGCGGTTTCGGAAACGTCCTGTACGCGCTGCTTTTTGCTGCCGGGTAAGGTTCGTCGCGCCCTGTCAGTGAGGCAGCGGCGCCCGACAAGGACGAAGCATGACGAAAGGAAAAGCCGGTATCCCGCAGGTCTGGGAGCTTCGCGGTGGCGACAGAGGCTACAGGGTCCTGCGGGACATGACCTCTGCCGAACTGGCGAAAAGAGACGCCGACCTCAAGGCTTACAAAGACATGCTCGCCCGGCAGGAAGCGTATATGAGCCAGCGCCAGGCCCAGGTACGTGAAAGGAAGGTACCGGACATCAAGGGCTGCGTGTTTGCCAAGTCCTGCGATCTGCGCTGCGATCATCGACTACCACAATCCAACCGGCTACATCCCGACGGAAATGCTGAGCGCCTATGGCGCATTTACATTGTTGGGCGGTCGGGAGGGGCTGGGGTTTCGCCAATCTACGTCGTACTTAGTGTTTCTAGAGACCACAAGTATCATAAAGCTCCGGAGGTGATTGCTTTTCCAGATGCCGTACGCACTGATCGTAAAACTCGGGTCAAGGGTGGAGGCGCCCTGAGGAAACGCTGGAAACCCTTAAAGGAGTTATTTTTGAATGGGACTCTCAACACGGAACAGTCGAGATGTATAACAAACGTGGGCAACATCTTGGCGAATACAGCCCGACCACCGGAGAGCAAACTAAACCCGCAGACAAAACCAGGAGCGTCGAGCCATGATTTACATGATTGAAGTCTTTGATAAGGAAACCGGCTTTCTGAAATTTGAGGAAAAAATACCAGAAGGTCAGGCAGAACGTACCAAGCTAATTATGGGGTGGACTAACGAGCAGGAGGGCTGGGAGGGCTATAACCTTACGAGGTCGCAGCTAACCGAGTTCGAAGAAATATTGGGAAAGGAGATTTACCATCCTAGCTGCATTTATCAAATTACATGTAATGACTATTGATACAGCTCCATAGGGAATGCTTGAAGGCTCTTCGTTGGGGCACGACCCTGGATACTTGGTGTCGTCTCGTGAAAAGCCAGAACGCTCTTACGCTGCATGAATTTATGTGAGGGTTCATGGGGTTACAAATACGACTCAGGTGGTTTGATAAAACATCTCAACTATTGATTGGGAAAGAATATTCAAAGGATTTTGCGGATGATTCATCGGTTATGGATGATCTTGATATCCCTTTGGAAAAAAATATCAACAACGGAAACTTTGATGTGAATGCCGACTGGGTTGAAGTCCTCCAACCACATTTTCGACATGCCTTGGATCTGTCGAAGCATGACTATCAGATATCTTTTGATTATCAGAACGCTTGATGGCCTCTGACCAAACAGGTGGATAAAACGAGGGAGGCAGAATCATGAGTTTTGCTGTGTTGGGATTTTATCCGGACAAGGACGAATTGGTAATTGAGCAGAGCATCAGCCTGTCGGTAGAGGACTTGGCGCCCGTGATGGAATGGAAGAGCAGCATCGATCATATCGGCGCGGATTTCAGGCTTTCAGCGAAACAAATTCTTGAAATCCAGCGCTTGGCGTCGCTGGCCTTACGTGAAGATCTTGATCTGTACCTGACATCAGACGAATAACCCGTACCCTGTGAGCTGCATCCATCCGCTGAATGCCCTTCATCACACGAATAAATTTCAAAAATATCCGCCGGCTGACTAAGGTGAACGCTGTCTTTGGGTCACCAACAAGAGAGCAGACATGAGCCAGACATCCTTTGATATCCAGCGCGCCGCGGTGGTCGGGGCGGGCACCATGGGGCGAGGCATCGTGATGTGCCTGGCCAATGCCGGCGTTACGGTGCAGTGGGTCGACAATAATCCGCAAATGCTTGAGCAGGCGCTGGCGGCGGTGGCCGACACCTATGCCCATAACGTGCGCCAGGGACGTATTGACCAAGGCGAAGCCGATGCGCGCATCGCCCGAATAGCTCGGGCGGACGACTACGCGGCAATCCGCAACGCGGATCTGGTCATCGAAGCGGTCTACGAGAACCTGGAACTCAAGCAGAAGATCTTTCGCGAGCTGGACGGCATGCTCAAGCCCGAGGCAATCCTGGCAAGCAACACCTCGGCGCTGGACATCGATGCGATTGCCGCCGCCACGCGCAGGCCGACCCAGGTGCTGGGCCTGCATTTCTTCAGCCCGGCGCACATCATGAAACTGCTCGAAATCGTTCGTGGCGCGCAAACCTCCAGGCCGGCGCTGGATGCCGCCCTGGCGCTGGGCAAGCGCATGGGCAAGGTGAGCGTGGTTTCGGGCAATTGCCACGGGTTTATCGGCAACCGGATGCTTCATCCCTATGTGCTGGAGGCGCGCAAGATGCTGCTGGAGGGAGCGTTTCCCCATCAGGTCGATGCCGCGCTGCAAGGTTTCGGCTTTGCCATGGGGCCGTTCCGCATGTATGACGTGGTTGGGATCGACCTGGAATGGCGCGCGCGCGAGTTGGCGGGTAAAGGTCAGGATGCGCCCGAAGTACAAGTGGACAACCGCCTGTGCGAGATGGGGCGGTTCGGCCAGAAGAGTGGTAACGGGTACTACCACTATGAGCCGGGCAGCCGCCAGGCCGAGCAGGATGTGGAGGTCGATGCGCTGGTGCTGCGGGTCAGTGAGGAGCTGGGTTTTCAGCGCCGCGAAATAGCTGCCGAGGAGATTCTGGAGCGCTGCTTGCTCGCATTGGTCAACGAAGGTGCGAAGATCCTCCAGGAGGGCATTGCCGAGTCTTCCCGCGACATCGACCTGGTTTATCTCAATGGCTATGGCTTTCCGGCGGACAAGGGCGGCCCGATGGCCTGGGCGGATCAGCAGGGCCTCGAAGACATCCACGCACGGTTGCTGGAGCTCGAGACGAAGCAGGGGGACCAATGGAAGCCTGCCCGTCTGATTGGCGAGCTGGCTGCGCAAGGCAAGAGCTTCTCGCAGCGGTAGTATCTGCACCCTGCACAACGCCTCAGATAGCCAGACCAAGGACAAGTGATGCCCCAACGCGCCGAGTATCCGCATTTCCAGCCAGTGACTACACGCTGGCATGACAACGATGTGTACGGTCACGTCAATAACGTCACCTACTACAGCTTTTTCGATACAGCGGTGAATACCTATCTGATCGAGACCGGTGGCCTGGATATCCATGACGGGGAGGTGGTGGGCTTCGTCGTGAGTTCAGCCTGCGATTATTTTGCCTCGATCGCTTTCCCGGACCGGATCGAAATCGGTCTGCGAGTCGGGAAGCTGGGCAACAGTTCGGTGCAATATGAGCTGGCGGTGTTCAAGGCGGGCGAGGACGAGGCCTGTGCGGCGGGGCGTTTCGTGCATGTGTTCGTAGATCGCACGTCGAATCGGCCAGTGACGATTCCGGCTCAGCTACGCGGGGCGTTGGAGCGGTTGGTGGCCTGAAAACGAAAATCGCAGCCTTCGGTCAGTCTCTGCGAGAAGGGCCGAAGGCTGCGATCATTCAACGGTCTGGATCAAGCCAGCCGTCAATCATCGTGATAGCGATGTTTGTGCTTATGCTTGCGATGGCCGTAGGCATGGCCGCGACCCGGATGGCCGTCACGGTAGTAGCGGCGATCACCACGGCGACCTTCATAACGGTCGTCATCGTCGTCCTTGCCCATGTAGTTACCCAGTGCGCCACCGGCGCCACCGCCCGCTGCGGCACCGATCAGGCTACCCGTGCTGCCGCCCACGCTGCGGCCAACCACGTTGCCGCCGGCTGCGCCCAGTGCGCCGCCGATAGCCGCTTCGCCGCGGCTGCGTTTATCGGCACCGACCGCACTGCCACCTGCGCCGCCCAGGGCCGCGCCGATAGTGGAACCGGTGTTGCCGCCCAGGGACTGGCCGACGACCGAACCCAAAACCCCGCCCAATGCGCCGCCTACACCTGCTTCGGCGGTACCGCCGGCAGATGCGACGCCACTGATCAGGCCAAGGGACAACAAGAGAATGGAGGAGAACTTCATAGAGGAGCCTCAAAGGGATGACGGCGCGATCCTGAGGCTGGCTTCGCTTGGTTACAATCGAAATCCGACGAGTAACACGACTTGTGCACAATTCTCTAAGTTGCTGTTTTTTGGGCGGAACTTAACGTTATTTCGCCGGTCTTTAGCTACTTCGGACAGGCCGTTTTTTTTGAAAAACGGCCTTTTTTGTGCCCGTTGGAAAAGTGCCCGAGGGGCCAGAAGCGCCCCTCGGAATTGCTTCAGGCCGACTTGGCCATGATCAACCCGTTCTCGCTTGCGGCTTCCAGGCGGATAGCCACGAACTTCGAGGTCGGGGTGTGGCTGCCGTCGCCGGTACTTTCCAGCGGCACCAGCGGGTTCACTTCAGGGTAGTAGGCGGCAGCCTGTCCGGCCGGGATATCAAAGGCCAGCAGGGTAAAGCCCTTGACCCGGCGCTCGCGGCCATCATCCCAGAGCGAGACGATGTCTGCCTTCTGCCCTGGCTTGAAGCCCAGGCGGATGATGTCCGCTTCGTTGACGAACAACACGTCACGTTGGCCCTTCACGCCACGATAGCGATCATCGAGGCCATAGATCGTGGTGTTGTACTGGTCATGCGAGCGCATGGATTGCAGGATCAGGTCCGGCAACTGGCCTGTAGCCCGGGTGCGTTCGTGGATCAGGTCGGTCGGCAACAGGTTGGGCTTGAAGTTGGCGCGGCCTGAAGGCGTATTCCAGCGACGTGCCCCTGCGCTGTTACCCAGGTAGAAGCCGCCGGGGTTCTTGAGTTTTTCGTTGAAATCCTTGAAGCCTGGGATGGTCTCGGCGATCAGGTCGCGGATGCGGCTGTAATCGGCCACCAGCCAGTTCCAATCCACCGGGCGGCTGCCCAGGGTGGCGGCGGCGATGCCGGCAATGATCCACGGCTCGGAGCGCATCTGGTCAGACAGTGGCTGCAATTGGCCGTTCGAGGCGTGGACCATGCTGAAGGAGTCTTCCACCGTCACCGCCTGCGGGCCATCGGCTTGCAGGTCAATGTCAGTCCGGCCCAGGCATGGCAGGATCAACGCTTCCTTGCCATGGGCCAGGTGGCTGCGGTTGAGCTTGGTGCTGATCTGTACCGTCAGGTCGCAATTGCCCAGGGCCTCGAAGGTCCGGTGGCTGTCTGGCGTAGCCTGGGCGAAGTTGCCGCCCAGAGCGATGAACACCTTGGCCCGACCCTCGGCCATGGCGTGGATCGCCTCGACCACGTTGTGGCCGTTTTCACGCGGCACCTTGAACTGAAAACGCCGTTCCAGAGCGTCGAGGAATGCAACGGGCGGGCGCTCGTTGATTCCCATGGTCCGGTCGCCCTGCACGTTGCTGTGGCCGCGCACCGGGCACAGGCCTGCGCCTGGCTTGCCAATGTTGCCGCGCAGCATCATCAGGTTGGCGATTTCCTGGATCGTCGCCACCGAATGACGGTGTTGGGTGATACCCATCGCCCAGCACATGATCACGTTCTTGGCCTTGGCGTACATGCGCGCCGCTTGTTCGATTTCGGCGAGCGTCAACCCGGATTGCTCGGCGATCTGTTCCCACGGGGTGTCGTCGACCACCGCCAGGTAATCCAGGACGTTGGCGCTGTGCTCGTTGAGGAACGCGTGATCGAATACCGCAGGGGCGCCGTTGTTCTGTGCGTCACGTTCCCATTGCAGCAGGAACTTCGCCATGCCCCGCAGCACGGCCATGTCGCCGCCCAGGGCTGGGCGGAAATACGCGGTGTTGGTGGGTTTGTCGCCGTTGGTGAGCATTTCCAGCGGGTGTTGCGGATGCTGGAAGCGCTCCAGGCCACGCTCTTTCAGCGGGTTGATACACACCACCTGGGCGCCGCGCTTCACGGCTTCGCGCAGCGGTTCGAGCATCCGCGGATGGTTGGTGCCGGGGTTCTGGCCCCAGACGAAAATCGCGTCGGCATGCTCGAAGTCGTCAAAGGTTACCGTGCCTTTGCCCACCCCGACACTTTGGGACAGGGCCACGCCGCTGGCCTCATGGCACATGTTCGAGCAGTCGGGGAAATTGTTGGTGCCATAGGCGCGCACGAACAGCTGGTACAAATAAGCCGCTTCATTGCTCGCGCGGCCCGAGGTGTAGAACTCGGCCTGGCTCGGGCTGGAAAGCCCTTGCAGGTGCTTGCCGATCATCGCGAACGCGGCTTCCCAACTGATGGGCTTGTAGCGGTCGGTTTGCGCGTCGTAGCTCATCGGCTCCGTCAGGCGGCCCTGGTATTCGAGCCAGTAGTCGCTCTGCTCCAGCAACGAGGTCACGCTGTGCTTGGCGAAGAAAGCCGCGTCGACACGACGCTTGGTCGCTTCCCAGTTCACCGCCTTGGCGCCGTTCTCGCAGAACTTGACCATGCCGCTTTCCGGCGAGTCACCCCAGGCGCAGCCAGGGCAGTCGAAACCGCCGTTCTGGTTGGTCTTGAGCATCATGCGGATGTTTTTCAGCGCGTTATCGCTGGTCAGCCAGGCCTGGGCGACGCTGATCAGCGCGCCCCAACCACCGGCCGGGCCCTTGTAAGGCTTGTAGCGCGGTGTGGGTTTCTGGTTGGCTTGTTGATGATTGCTCACGCTTGATTCTCCATCGCAGGGCTGTAGACCCGCGGCGCACTTTTTTGCGGCAGGTGGATGAGGTTGAGGTTGTGTTGGCGAGCCCACTGCACGGCGAGGCCCGTAGGCGACGACAGGCTGACCAGCGTCTGGATGCCCGCACGCAATACTTTTTGAATCAATTCGAGGCTGCAACGGCTGGTGACGATCGCCAGGCCTCCGGCTATCGGGATCTGCTGCCGGATCAGCGCACCGATCAATTTGTCGAGGGCGTTGTGGCGACCAATGTCTTCGCGGCCCAGCAGCAGTTCACCCTGGTCATTCATGAACAGCGCCGCGTGTACCGCGCCGCAGTGCTGGCCCAGGGGTTGGAACTGGCCGATGCGCTGGCGCAGGCCGTCGAGCCATTGCGCCGGTGGCAGCGGTGCGCCCGGCAGCATCTTGAGGTTGGGCAGCGCCTGTTCCACCGCCTCCACCCCGCACAGCCCGCAACCGCTGGTGCCGGCCAGTTGCCGACGTTGTTGCTTGAGGTTCCAGAAGGCGCGGTTGGCAATGGTGACCTGGGCATATTGCGCGGAACCGGCCCCGCTCAGTTGCAGGTCATAGATATCCGCCGGGTCTTCGATGATGCCGCTGCCGAGGCTGAAGCCGACGATAAAATCTTCCAGGTCAGTGGGCGTGACCAACATTACCGCTTGGCTGATGCCGTTATAGGCAATCGCCAACGCCACTTCCTCGGCCAGCGCGGCGCTGTCCGATTGCGAGTGGTCCAGGTTGCAGTAGCGATAGCTCTGGCTGGCGGCTGGCTTGGAGGCTTCCAAGGCAGGCGCAGGACAGACCGGAGGCTTGTCGTTCATGGGCATCACTGAGAGTAGGAATAGTCCTAAGACTAAATGCGGCAATCTGCCACGTCTAATCGCTATTACTGATCCTTCAATAGATGACGTCGATCAAGGAATGGTTACTGATTGCTGATAAAGGGCAAAACAGGCCTCTGCCAATGCCGAGCGTGGGGCACCGCGCCGCATGATCAGCCCCAGCGGGACCAGCGTCTGGGCGCTGTCGATGGGCTGGATTCGCAGGTCTTCGGTGAGCTTCAGCCCGCTTTCCAGCGGTACCACGGCGCAACACAGTCCGCCGTGCACAGCTTGTAACAATTGGTGCACCGCGTCGGTTTGCAGCAGCGGTTGGGGGGTCAGCCCCCGACTGTGGAAGTGATGATCGATGGATTGGCGAAAATGCATGCCGCTGGTGAGCATGCCCAGGGGTAGCTCCACCAGCGCTTCCCAGCTCAGCGGTTCTTCGCCAAAAAAGAAAAAACGTTGGTCGTATAGCAGGCCCATGCGGGTATGGGCGAAGGGCAGGGCTTCGAAACGCTCGTTGTCCAGACGTTCCAGGTAGGAAATGCCCAGGTCGATCCGGTTGTTTGCCAATTGTTCGAGAATGCGTTCAGAGCTCAGGGATGACAATTCGAAACGCAGGCTGGGATGGTCGGTGTGCAGGCGCTGCATCATCGCCAGCGGGTCGAAATCCGACAGTGGAACCACGCCCAGGCGCAGCGTGCCCACCAGGTTGCCACGACAGGCCGCCGCTTCGGCCTGTAGTCCATCGTAGGCCGCCAACACCGTGCGCGCCCAGGCCAGCACTCGCTCACCCGGTGCGGTAAAACCCTCGAAGCGCTGGCCGCGATTGACCAGTGGCAAACCCAGCTCCTCCTCCAGGCTGCGCAGGCGCATCGACAAGGTGGGCTGGGTGATGTGACAGCGGGCGGCAGCCTGGCCGAAGTGGCGGGTTTCTTCGAGCGCGATAAGAAATTTCAGCTGCTTGATGTCCATCTTCGCTCCTGGGCGCGGGAAGATTCGGATTCTAGCGCCTTGACGGTGGCGAGGTCATTGGTCGGCTGGGAAACGGGGTCGGTTGGCTTGGTCTAGTCTTTTGCGTCTGGACACCTGAACCCATGGAGTGAATACGATGAGCCTTTTCAGTTTCTTGAAAGATGCCGGTGAAAAAATCCTCGATGCGCTGACGCCCGACAAGGCCGAAGCCAACAGCGAAGCGTTGACCAAGCATGTACAGGAGGCCCTGACAGGGATCGATACTTCAAAAATTCAGGTCAAGGTCGAAGGTGAGAAAGTCATCGCCACGGGTGAAGCCGCAACTCAGGAAGAGAAGGAAAAGATTCTCCTGGCGCTGGGCAACGTGGCCGGTATCAGCGGTGTCGATGACCAGATCACCGTGACCGGCCCGGTCGCGACGCAGGCCAAATTCGTCACCGTGGAAGAAGGCGACACCTTGAGCGCCATTTCCAAGCGGGTTTATGGCGACCCGAACAAGTACAACAAGATTTTCGAAGCCAACAAACCGATGCTCAAGCACCCGGACAAGATCTACCCAGGGCAGTCACTGCGTATCCCTGAATAGGATTTGAGCCCGGCGGTGTCTTTATCGCGAGCAGGCTCGCTCCCACAGAGATTACCGGTTCGCCGCGAGCCAAGGTGGGAGCGAGCCTGCTCGCGATGAGGACTGTGCGGTTCAAAGCCCGGCAATCAAATCCCGATAATCTCTGACGGCATCGAACTCCCCCGTATCCTTCGGCCCCTTGCGACTGTCCGGCTCGCTGACCGCCAGTAAATGTGCGATGCCAAAATCCCGGGCGCTGCGCAATACCGGCAGGGTATCGTCGATGAACAGGCTGCGGGCCGGGTCGAAGTCCAGGTCGGCTTGCAGGGCGTCCCAGAATTGCGGGCTTTCCTTGGGAAAACCGTAGTCGTGGGAGCTGATCAAACGCTCGAAATACGGAGCCAGTTCGATGCGTTCCAGCTTCAGGGACAACGAGTCGCGGTGGGCGTTGGTGATCATCACGACCCGTTTGCCGGCTTGCTGGATGGCTGCCAGAAACGTATCGGCGTCCGGGCGCAGGGCGATCAGGTGGGCGGTTTCCAGCTTCAGTTCGCGCACCGGCAGCTTCAGCTCGGCACTCCAGAAATCCAGGCAGTACCACTGCAACTGGCCGGCGTTGCGCTCGAACAGCGGCTGCAGTTCCATCTCCGCCATGGCCCGGCTGACGCCATGCAGTTCGGCATAGCGCTGGGGCAGGTGCTCCAGCCAGAAGTGATTGTCGTAATGCAGGTCCAGCAGGGTGCCGTCCATGTCCAGCAGAACCGTATCGATCTCGTGCCAGGGCAACAACGCCATAAAAACTTCTCCAGCGGTAATCAGATATCCGACGCAAACAATCAGGATAGGCCGGGTATAGTAGCCTGCTATCGCCCAGGGAGCCGTTTATGCGCCAGACACCCACCATACTCGACCGACGGATCGTCGCCACCAGCCGCCTGTTTTGCGTGGAAGAACTGAAACTGCGTTTTTCCAACGGTGTGGAACGCACCTACGAACGCCTGGCGGGCAAGGGCGCAGGTTACGGTGCGGTGATGATCGTGGCGATGCTCGACGCCGACCATGCGGTGCTGGTGGAAGAGTATTGCGGCGGTACCGAGGCCTACGAATGGTCCCTGCCCAAGGGCCTGATCGAGCCGGGTGAAGATGTGCTGGCGGCGGCCGAGCGCGAGCTCAAGGAGGAAGCCGGTTTTGGCGCCCGTCAACTGGAACACCTGACCGAGTTGTCATTGTCTCCCGGCTACATGAGTCAGAAGATCCAGGTGGTGCTTGCGACCGATCTGTACGAAGAGCGTCTGGAAGGCGACGAGCCCGAGCCGATGCGTGTGGACAAGGTCAACCTGGGCGAGCTGTCGGCCCTGGCGCAGAACCCTCAATTCACCGAGGGCCGGGCGTTGGCGGCGCTGTACCTGGCCCGCGATCTGCTGACTCAGCGCGGAGCCTACCTGCCATGAATTTTCCGCATCCCCTGATGGCCCCGGTTATCGAGCTCGCGCTCACGGCTGGCGACGCGATCCTGCCCTTCTGGCGGGCCGATGTGGAGGTCGTGCGCAAGGCCGACGAATCGCCGGTGACGGCCGCGGACATGGCAGCTCACCATGTGATCGTGGCCGGGCTCAAAGCCCTGGCGCCGGATATCCCGATCCTTTCCGAAGAGGATGCCGATATTGCGCAAAGCGTCCGCGCCGGCTGGCAGCGCTGGTGGCTGGTGGATCCGCTGGACGGCACCAAGGAATTCATTTCCGGCAGTGAGGAATTTACCGTCAATATCGCCCTGATCGAGGACGGACGAGTGGTGTTTGGTGTGGTGTCGATGCCCACCAACGGTCGTTATTATGCCGGCGGTGCGGGCCTGGGTGCCTGGCGCGGCGACAGGGATGCCGAGCCTGCGGCCATCGCGGTGCGTAACGTGCTGGCGCCCGGTGAAACCTTTACGGTGGTCGCGAGCCGCCGTCATACCAGCCCGGAGCAGGAACGCCTGTTGGCCGGTTTGAGCGAAAGCCTGGGGGCGCTGCAATTGACCAGTATCGGCAGTTCGCTGAAGTTCTGCCTGGTGGCCGAAGGTGCGGCGGATTGCTACCCGCGTCTGGCGCCGACGTCGCAGTGGGACACCGCCGCTGCCCAGGGCGTGCTGGAGGGCGCGGGTGGCGAGGTACTCGACCTGCAGGGCCAGCCGTTCTGCTATCCGGCACGGGAGTCGTTGTTGAATACGTCTTTCCTGGCGCTTCCGGCGAAAGCGCCGTGGCGTGGGAAGTTGCTGGAGCTGGCTCGTTCTTAAAATCTGATCTTTTAGCCAGGAGCTTTTGTGGCGAGGGAGCTTGCTCCCGCTGGGCCGGTCCGACGCTTCGGGCGAAGCGGCCCCAAAGCGTCTGCTGCGCAGCCGAGCGGGAGCAAGCTCCCTCGCCACGGGTCTATGCGCCAATCAGCGATGCAGCACGTACTGCCCTTCAAACTGCACCGCCACGTCCTCGTTGTCCACATTCACCACGTGCGTCTGCAAGGCCAGCCTTGCCCGTCCGTAGCGACGATAAGTGGCCAGGAAACGCGTCCAGGTCTTTTCATCGGGCGCCTCACAGATGACGGTCGCGTCGCGGGTAACCGGTAGCGGATAACTGATCTGCCCTTCCTGGATCACGATGTGCCCGTCTTCTATGCCTTCCTCGCGCAGCGCCAGGTGCAGCCAGCCCCAGCCACCGAGCACGGCGCCGCAATACAGGCTGCCGCCGAACATGGTGCTCTTGTGGTTGACGTTGGCTGCGATCGGCAGGAATAAGCGTAGCTGCCGGGCTTGCCAGCCGAGCACCTTCAGGCCCATGTCCTGCGTCAGCGGGATATCCCGGTGCAGGATCGTTTCCAGGTAGCGGCTGTCGCGGTTCATGCAGACCCTCTTGGCTGAAAGTGAAAGGGTGGAGCTCAATCCGACTCTTCGGTCGGGCCATGGCTGCTGTCGCCGAAGTTCAGCCCGTGTTTGCGCAACTTGTCGTGCAGCGTCTTGCGCGGAATGCCCAAGGCTTCGGCGAGGCTGCGTACGGAGCTGTGGGAGCGGGCCAGTTCGGCAGCGATCAGGGCTTTTTCAAAGTTCTCCACCTGCTCGCTCAGGCCGCCGCTGACCACATCCACCGCAGCGAGGCCGCTGTCCGGCGCGCTGTTGTCCAGCGCCAGTTCCAGGCCCAGGGCAAAACGTTCGGCGGCGTTCTGCAATTCGCGCACGTTACCCGGCCAGCTGTGGCGCAACAGCAGCGCCCGATGGGGCGGCTGTAGTTCGTGCGGCGGCAGGCCATGGCGGGTGCTGGCTTCGTTGGCAAAGTGCTGGAACAGCATCAGCACATCTTCGCCGCGTTCGCGCAACGGCGGAATACGCAGCGGCGCGACGTTCAGGCGGTAATACAGGTCGGCGCGAAAACGGCCCTGATCGGCGGCCTGGCGCAGGTCTTCCTTGGTGGCGGCGATGACGCGGATATCCAGCGGGATCTGTTGGTTGCCCCCCAGCCGTTCCACTACGCGCTCTTGCAGCAGGCGCAGCAGTTTGACCTGGACGTCCAGGCTCATGCTTTCGATTTCATCGAGGAACAATGTGCCCCCATTGGCGAATTCGAACTTGCCGATACGGCGTTTTTGCGCGCCGGTGAAGGCGCCGGGCTCGTGGCCGAACAGTTCGCTTTCCACCACTGACTCAGCCAGGGCGCCGGCGTTGATCGCCACGAACGGCCCGTTGCGCCGGCTTGAGAGGTCGTGCAGTGCGCGAGCGACCACTTCCTTGCCGGCCCCGGTTTCACCGAGGATCAACACGTCCGCGCGGGTCGCCGCCAAGGCGCCGATCTGCTCGCGCAAGCGCAGCATGGGCGTCGATTGGCCAACCAGGCGGGCGCTGAGTTCATGCCGGTCACTAAGGGCCAGGCGCAGGCTGCGGTTGTCCAGAACCAGGCGACGCAAGGCCAGGGCTCGGCGAACGCTGTCGAGCAGATGATCGCTGGCGAAGGGCTTCTCCAGAAAGTCATAGGCCCCGGCGCGCATTGCCTGGACCGCCAGCGGAACATCGCCGTGGCCGGTGATCAACAGGACCGGCAGCTCCGGATCCTGGGCGTGCAGCTGGTTCAGCAGTTCAAGGCCGTCCATGCCGGGCATGCGAATGTCGCTGACAACCACGCCGGGCCAGTCTCGCGGCAATTGCCCCGCCAGGCCATTGGCCTCGCCCAGGGGCAGGATCTTCAGGCCGGCCAGGTCGAGGGTCTGGCTCAAGGCCTGACGCAGGTGGGGATCGTCGTCGATCAGCACCACCTCAATCTGGTTATCGATGGTCATACACTACGGTCCTCGGACGGTTGCAGGCTCACCCCGGGCGCGCCCGCGCGCAGCTTCAGGGTAATCAGGGCGCCACCTTCCTTGTGATTGGCGAACAACAGCTCGCCGCCGAAGGCGCGCATCAGGGTGTCGCAAATCGCCAGCCCCAGGCCAAGGCCCTGGGTGCGGGTCTTGGTGGTATAAAAAGGCTCGCCGGCCCGGCCCAGGGCTTCCATGCAGAACCCCGGGCCGTTATCGCGTATGTACAGGTTGACGCCGGTTTCCGTTGCCTGGGCACTGAGCCAGAGTCTGCGCGGCGGGCCCTTTTCGGTCAGGGCATCAAGAGCGTTTGCCAGCAGGTTGCCCAGCACCTGGCGCAAGCGTGTTTCGCCGGCCTCGACCCACAAGGTGGCGGCCGGCAGGTCACGGATCAGTTCCACTTCCATGCTGCGCCGACGTTTGGCGAGCAGCGCCAAGGCATCGTCCAGCGCCGGTTGCAGGGCGACGCTTTCCGGCGCGTGACGGTCGCGGCGGGCAAAAGCGCGCAAATGGGCGATGATCGAGGCCATGCGCCCGGTCAGTTCGCTGATCAGCTTGAGATTGCCCCGGGCGTCGTCGGTGCGCTGATGGTCGAGCAGGATTCCGGCGTTTTCCGCGTAGCTTCGAATGGCCGCCAGCGGCTGGTTGAGTTCATGGCTGATGCTCGCCGACATGGTGCCAAGGGCCGACAGCTTGCCGGCCTGCACCAGGTCGTCCTGGGCGCGGACCAGCTCCTGCTGGGCCTGCTCGCGCTCCAGCACTTCCTGGCGCAGGCGCCGGTTGAGGCCTTCCAGGTCACTGGTGCGTTCCGCCACCCGACCTTCCAGCTCATGCCGGGCCTTGGCTTCGAAGGCGATCCGTTCCAGGTAATGGCGCCGGCGCTGCATCATCAACCCGAGCAGCAACATCAAGACCAGCAACGCCGCGCCACCAATGACCACCACCGTGCGCACCGGACGATCGATCAGCGTTCGCGGGGCCAGGATGCTCACGTTCCAGCCAGTCTCTTCGATGACCTGGGTCTGGGGCAGCCAGGCATTGGCGTCCAGATGAAGCGGCTTCGGATCGCGGGTCGGGTAGGGTTGGACCGCACTGATTGCCTTGCTCTCTTCGGCGCTCAAAGGGCGGGTTGCGCGAAACCGCCATTCCTGGCGTGAAGTCAGAATGACCACGCCATTATGGTCGGTCACCAGCAATTGCTCAGGGGTCTTGCCCCACAGGCTTTCGGTGTGGTCCAGGTCGACCTTGACCACCAGTACGCCAATGACTTTTTCGCGATCACGTACGGCGGCGGCGAAGAAATAACCGCGCTTGCCCGACGTGGTGCCCAGGCCGAAGAAGCGGCCAAGACGCCCGGCCATGGCTTCGATGTAGTACGGGCGGAAAGCAAAATTGCGCCCGACGAAACTGTCGTGCTTGTCCCAGTTCGATGCCGCCAGGGTCTTGCCAGTGGCGTCCATCAAGTACATGACTTCAGCACCAGTCTGAGCGCTGATGTTCTTCAGCAATCGATTGGCATTGCCCTGGGTAACGCCATCATCTGGCGCCGACAGGACTGCGCGCAGGGGCGGCAGCTCGCCAAGAATCTGCGGCAGCACTTCATAGCGGTGCAGGGTGCCCAACAGGTTGGCGACGTAGAGATCGAGCGTCTGGCGATTCTGCCCGGCCAGCTCGCTGCGGTAGTAACGCTCCGCCAGGTGCTCCAGCGGCCACAGCAAAGGCGCCAGGCACAGGGCCAGCAGTGCCAGGCTGCGCCAACGGGGTCTGCGGGGGAGAGTGGAATTCATGAGCATGATGCGCCTGTGGGGACAGGCGCATTATGCCTAGGACGCACGCCAGCGTCTTCGATCAGGCGAAGACGTCGGCATGCTCCAGGGTCGAAGCCGCCAGGTCCTTGCCGGACAGTTGCGGCTGGATATCCCCCAACTGCCAGTCGATGTCTAGCGCAGGGTCGTTCCACAGCAGGCTGCGTTCGGATGTCGGGTCGTAGTAGTTGGTGGTCTTGTAGAGGAATTCCGCGAATTCACTCAGGACCACAAAGCCGTGGGCGAACCCTGGTGGCACCCAGAGTTGACGGTGATTGTCGGCGCTGAGGCGTACCGCAACCCATTTGCCGAAATTCGGCGAACTGCGGCGGATGTCCACGGCCACATCGAGCACTTCACCGGCGGTGACACGTACGAGTTTGCCCTGGGTGTTCTGCAATTGATAATGCAGGCCACGCAATACGCCTTTCTGCGAGCGGGAATGATTGTCCTGCACGAATTGAGTGTCGATGCCGGTCGCGTCCCTGAATGCCTTGGCGTTGAAGCTTTCATAAAAAAAACCGCGCTCGTCACCAAATACCTTGGGTTCGATGATCAGGACACCGGGCAGGTCGGTGGCGATTACATTCATTGGGTGTCTCCATGAGATGGCAGAAGCAAGGATGCCCATTCTTGCCCAAAGCAGCGAGCTGCGCGAGCCCCGAGTCGAAGAGGGGGTTGCTTATCCATCGACTCGGTGGCGAGATAGGCATCCAGACAAAACCACCTCAGGGGTCGTTGTATGCCACTCGCCACGTTGGTTCACCGTGCCAGTTTGCCAAGCCCACAGATCAGCGCCGAACAGGCACTGGTACTGCTGCGCTCGAATTACGGACTCAGCGGTGACCTGCGACCCCTTGGCAGTCATCAGGACCTCAACTACCGCGTCGACAGCGAACGCGGGCGGTTCGTGCTGAAAATCTGCCACGGCGACTACGCCGTCCAGGAACTCCAGGCCCAACATGCCGCCCTCAAGCAGTTGGCCGGGCATGGAGCGGTGAAGGTGCCACGGGTGATCGAGGCCGCCAATGGCCAGGATCTGCTGACCCTTGAAGTCGACGGCCAAGCGATACACATGCGCCTGCTGGAATACATCGACGGCCAGTCCCTCACTCAGCTCAAGCACCTCACGCCTGACCTGGTGACTGGGCTGGGCCGCCTGTGCGCCGACATGGACCTGGCCCTGGCCACGTTCGACCACCCGGGCCTGGAGCGAACCCTGCAATGGGACGCGCGCCACGCGCCAGCCTTGATCGAACACCTGTTGCCTGTCATCGACGATGACCAACGGCGCCAGTTGATCGCCGAGGTCGCACAGCAGGCCGAACAGCGCTTGCAGCCGCTCAAGGCGAGCCTGCCGATGCAGGCGATCCACATGGACATCACCGATGACAACGTGGTCTGGCAACGCGATGCGCAGCGCCAATGGCAACTGCAGGGCGTCATCGATTTCGGCGACCTGATTCGCACCTGGCGTGTCACCGATCTGTCGGTCACCTGCGCGGCGCTGTTGCATCATGCCGATGCAGATCCGTTTTTCATCCTGCCGGCGATCAAGGCCTATCACGCGGTCAATCCATTGCAGCGCGAAGAGCTCCAGGCGCTTTGGCCGTTGATCGTGGCCCGCGCCGCTGTGCTGGTACTCAGCGGTGAGCAACAAGTCGCTGTCGATCCGGATAATCAATATGCCCGCGACAACCTCAAGCATGAATGGGAAATCTTCGACGTCGCCCATTCCGTGCCGCTTGAGTTGATGGAAGCGGCGATCCTGGCCGCCGTGGGCCATAGCCTGCCGCCCCTTGCCAACGAGGGTTTCGCGCCGCTGTTGCCGACTTTGGTGGGGCGTGACTTCGCCCTTATCGACCTGGGTGTGCTCAGCCCGCATTTCGAGGCGGGCAATTGGGAGCAGCCGGGGATCGATCAGCGCCTGCTGAGCGAAGCCGCCGCCGTGCATGGATTGGCGGCCAGCCGTTACGGGCAGTATCGGTTGTCCCGCACCCGGCCGGACAGTGCCGAAGAGCCCGATACTTATCCGCTCCATGTCGAACTGCACATTCCTCACGGTACGCCGCTGGAGTCACCCTTCGCCGGGGTGTTGCACAGCGATGCTGACGGCTTGCTGCGGCTCGATGGCCCGAAACTGAGCGTGCGTTTGTGGGGCGTTTCCTCGTCGCTGCAACCCGGGGCCGCGCTGGCAAAGGGGCAGGTAGTGGGCGAGGTGGCTGGGCCATTGCTGGTCCAGCTGTGCCGGGGCGCGCATCTGGCCCCGCCATTGTTCTGCACACCGTCCCGGGCGCAGGCCTGGCAAGCGCTCTGCCCATCACCTGCGGTGCTGTTGGGGCTGGCTTGCGATGCCGAGCCGGAAATCGATCCGCAGGCGCTGCTGGCCCGTCGCGATGCCAGTTTTGCCCGCTCGCAGAAGCACTACTACGTCGACCCGCCGCGCATCGAGCGTGGCTGGCGCAACCACCTGATCGACATGCAGGGCCGCTCGTACCTCGACATGCTCAACAATGTCGCAGTGCTGGGCCATGGTCATCCGCGCATGGCGGCGGTCGCGGCCAGGCAGTGGTCGCTGCTTAATACCAACTCGCGTTTCCACTACGCGGCGATCGCCGAATTTTCCGAACGCCTGCTGGCGCTGGCGCCGTCGAACATGGACCGGGTGTTCCTGGTCAACAGCGGCACCGAAGCCAACGACCTGGCGATCCGCCTGGCCTGGGCCTACAGCGGCGGGCGCGACATGCTCAGCGTGCTGGAGGCCTATCACGGCTGGTCGGTGGCGGCCGATGCGGTCTCGACGTCCATCGCCGACAATCCCCAGGCCCTCAGCAGCCGTCCGGACTGGGTGCACCCGGTGACGGCGCCGAACACCTATCGTGGTGAATTCCGCGGTGTCGAAAGTGCGCCGGACTACGTGCGCAGCGTCGAGCACAACCTGGCAAAAATCGCCGAACAGAAACGTCAGCTCGCCGGCTTCATCTGCGAGCCGGTATATGGCAATGCCGGCGGCATCGCGCTGCCACCGGGGTACCTGAAACAGGTCTACGCCTTGGTGCGCGAGCGCGGTGGTGTCTGTATCGCCGACGAGGTGCAAGTCGGCTACGGGCGCATGGGCGAGTTTTTCTGGGGCTTCGAGGAGCAAGGCGTGGTGCCGGACATCATCACCATGGCCAAGGGCATGGGCAACGGCCAGCCGCTGGGAGCCGTCATCACCCGCCGGGAAATCGCCGAGGCGCTGGAAGCCGAGGGATATTTTTTCTCTTCCGCCGGCGGCAGTCCGGTCAGTTGCCAGATCGGCATGGCCGTGCTGGACGTCATGGAGGAAGAAAACCTGTGGGAAAACGCCCGGGTCGTTGGCGGCCATTTCAAGGCCCGCCTGGAAGCGCTGATCGACCAGTATCCATTGGTCGGCGCGGTGCATGGCTCCGGGTTCTACCTGGGCGTGGAGCTGATCCGCAATCGCGACACCCTCGAACCGGCCACCGAGGAAACCACCGCGCTGTGCAATCGCTTGCGGGAATTGGGCATCTTCATGCAGCCGACTGGTGATTACTTGAACATCCTCAAGATCAAGCCACCGATGGTCACCAGTCGCCAGAGCGTGGACTTCTTCGTCGACATGCTGGCGAAAGCGCTGGAGGAGGGGTTGTAGTCTCCCTGGCATGCCTAACGGTGTCCCCCTGTGGGAGCGAGCCTGCTCGCGAAAGCGGTGGATCAATCAACATCAATGTTGAATGTTCCGGCCCTTTCGCGAGCAGGCTCGCTCCCACAGGTTTATTGGAGGTTAATTCGATTTTTGTCGATGTTTTAACGGCTGATTAACAGATTTATGGGTTTTCATGCTTCAAATACCGATTTTTATCGGCTATAAAGGCGCTACTGTCCATCGCCCAGGAGATGATTCATGAGCCGTATCGTTACCGTAGCCGCCACGCAAATGGCCTGTTCCTGGGATCTCGAAGCGAACATCGAGACCGCTGAAAAGCTGGTCCGCCAGGCCGCTGCACAAGGCGCGCAGGTCATCCTCATCCAGGAATTGTTCGAGACGCCGTACTTCTGCCAGAAGCCGAACCCGGATTATTTACAGTTGGCGACTCCGGTTGACGAAAACGTGGCCATCAAGCACTTCCAGAAAATTGCCGAAGAACTGCAGGTCGTGCTGCCGATCAGTTTTTTTGAACGGGCCGGGCGTGCGCGTTTCAACAGCATTGCGATCATCGACGCCGACGGTCGCAACCTGGGCATCTACCGCAAGAGCCACATCCCGGACGGTCCCGGCTACCATGAAAAGTATTATTTCAACCCTGGCGATACCGGCTTCAAGGTGTGGAACACCCGCTATGCGAAAATCGGCGTAGGCATCTGCTGGGACCAGTGGTTTCCGGAGTGCGCCCGTAGCATGGCGTTGCAAGGTGCGGAAATTCTGTTTTACCCGACCGCCATCGGCAGCGAACCGCACGACAAGACCATTTCATCGCGCGGTCATTGGCAGCGTGTACAACAGGGCCATGCCGGCGCCAACCTGATGCCGCTGGTCGCCAGCAATCGCATCGGCAACGAAGAGCAGGATGGCTATGACATCACGTTCTACGGCTCCTCGTTCATCGCCAATCAGTTCGGTGAAAAAGTCCAGGAATTGAACGGGACCGAAGAAGGCGTGCTGGTACACAGCTTCGACCTCGACGAACTGGAACACATTCGCAGTGCCTGGGGCACTTTCCGTGATCGGCGCCCGAACCTGTACGGCGCGATCAAAACCCTCGACGGCTCACTGGAGTCCTGAATCATGACAACTTTGTACAGCACTCCGCGCGCGGACGGTTTTTACATGCCTGCCGAGTGGGCACCCCAGACCCAGGTCTGGATGATCTGGCCCGAGCGCCCGGATAACTGGCGCCTTGGCGGCAAGCCCGCACAGGCCGCCCACGTGGCGGTAGCCAAGGCCATCGCCCGTTTCGAGCCGGTCACCGTGGCGGTGTCCGCCGCCCAATACGAAAACGCCCGGGCGCGACTCGACGTGCCGAATATCCGCTTGGTGGAAATGTCCAGCGACGACGCCTGGGTCCGGGACACAGGCCCGACGTTCGTGATCAACGACAACGGCGAAGTGCGCGGTGTCGATTGGGACTTCAATTCCTGGGGCGGCTTCGAGGGTGGGCTGTATTCCCCATGGAACCGGGATTCGCTGGTGGCCGGCAAGATTCTCGAAATCGAGCGCAGCCCGCGCTACCGCACCGAGGGCTTCGTCCTCGAAGGTGGTTCGATTCATGTCGATGGCGAAGGCACTTTGATCACCACCGAGGAATGCCTGCTCAACCACAATCGCAACCCGCACCTGAACCGCCAGGAAATCGAGGCGGTGCTCAGTGCCCAATTGGCGGTGGACAAGATCATCTGGCTGCCCGATGGCCTGTTCAATGACGAAACCGACGGCCATGTGGATAACTTCTGCTGCTACGTACGCCCTGGTGAAGTGCTGCTGGCCTGGACCGACGACCCGCAGGACCCGAACTATGCCCGCTGCCACGCGGCGATGGATGTGCTGCAAAACAGCACCGACGCCAAGGGCCGCTCGTTCACGGTGCATAAAATGCCGATTCCCGGGCCGCTGTATGCCACCGAAGAAGAATGCGCCGGCGTGGACGTGGTGCAAGGTTCACAGGAGCGCAAACCTGGCGAGCGTCTGGCCGGCTCTTATGTGAACTTCCTGATCGTCAATGGCGGCATCATCGCCCCGAGTTTCGACGATCCGCTGGACAGCACGGCCAGGCAAATCCTGCAGGACCTGTTTCCCCAGCATGAAGTCGTCATGGTGCCTGGGCGAGAGCTGTTACTGGGGGGCGGAAATATCCATTGCCTTACCCAACAGCAACCTGCCGCGCACACAAAATGAGTGGGGATGTAACAGCCCGGTGACATCAATCGCAGCGGCTCTACACCGGTGCTTTTGGATCCATCCTGGCAAGCCCGCGTCCCCATTGGGGCGCGGGCTTTTTTGTGCGCGGTTCGTCGGCGAGCCGATTACCTTGGCATAGCTCTTGTATCGGCATCCTTGCAGTCTCGGGGAGTGGAGCTGCGTTGTTTTGTCATAAACCTTGGATAAATTGGCCGCTCATCAACCAGGAGAGGGCGCTGGAATGAATATGATAAGCGAGCGCACATGCCATCCCTTGGCCGTAAATGGTGAGTCGCTTCAAGCGTTGGCGCAGTGGTTGAAGTCCAATGGAACGCGTCAGATCAGAGAACCTGATCCGCGCCGGATGATCATCGAGCGCTACCCCGTTGGCCTGTTCAGCGAGGCGGAGCTGGAAGCGTTGTGGGATGTCATGCAGGGATAGAATTCGAAGGATTGATAAAAAGCGCTGGCCGAAAGGCTGGCGCTTTTTTATGGGGGTCTGCCGAAGCACGCCCTGATTCAGCAGCAGTTGTGGCCTGGATGGCTTTTAGTACTGTGGTGTTCTTATAGCTTTTTCGCCTGATTACCGAAGATTCACGAAATTGACACGGACTTCAGGGCGCGACTAGGATTCGCCCACGCCTGTGGCCAACAGCCATGACTCTTAAATAATAAAAAGGCCCGACACGCTCATTCCGTGGCCGGGCCTTTTCATTATTTCCAGGAGCAAGAGTCTGAAAAAGAGCGCAAAAAGCGCCATTTCGGTTGCCGGTTACGGTGCGTATCAACCCGTACAAGGAAAATAATCATGTTGAACAAACGCTTTACTTTGCTAGCACTGGGGATTTTGAGCACAACCCACGCCATGGCCAGCGATCAGTCCGAGTCCAAGGGGTTCGTCGAAGACAGCAGCCTGAAAGTCCTGTTGCGCAACGCCTACATCAACCGCGACTACAAGGACGGCAACAAGGACAAGGCCGAATGGGGCCAGGCCGCCATCGGTACATTCTCGTCCGGCTTCACCCAAGGCACCGTGGGCGTAGGCGTGGATGCGTTCGGCTTGTATGCACTGCGTCTGGACGGCGGCAAGGGGCGCACCGGTGCACAAGGCATCGATTTCTTCAAGAAAGGCGACAGCGGCAACGCGGCCGATGACCTCTCCAAATTCGGCGCCGCGGTGAAATTCCGTGTCTCCAACACGGTGCTGGCCTACGGCGACCAGATGCCGGCCCTGCCGGTGTTGAACTACGACAATTCGCGCCTGCTGCCAGAAAGCTACACCGGCACGCTGATCACCTCCAAAGAGATCAAAGGGCTCGAACTGAACGCCGGCCGTTTCACCGCCGAGTCCCGTAAAAGCGCTGAAGGCCGTGACAGTGGTGGCTTGAAATCGATCAACGTATTGGGCGGTAGCTACCAGTTCACCGAGCAATTCAAGGCTTCGCTCTACGCATCCGATGTCGAAGACGTATTGAAGAAGCAATACGTGAACGCCAACTACGTGTTCCCGTTGGCCAAGGACCAGTCCCTGACCCTGGACTTCAACGGCTATCGCACCAAGCTGGACGACAGCTATGTTCGCGAAAACGGCGTCACTGGTGACGACAACAAAATCTGGAGCCTGGCGGCAACTTTCGCCACCGGCCCGCACAGCTTCACGCTCGCCCACCAGCGCAGCACCGGCGACAGCAACCTGGGCTACGCCTACGGCGGCTATCAACGTGATCAGAATCGTGTCGGCGACGGTGGCAACACCATCTATCTGGCGAACTCCTACTGGTCCGACTTCAACGCCGAAGACGAACGCAGTTGGCAGCTGGGCTACGGCCTGGACTTCACCACCTTCGGTGTACCGGGCCTGACCTACAACGTGGCCTATGTGCGGGGCGACAACATCACCACCTCCACCAGCGAAGGCGGCACCGAACGCGAGATCTTCAACCAGTTCAAATACGTGGTCCAGAGCGGCCCGGCCAAGGACCTGAGCGTACGCTTGCGCAGTTCGGTCCTGCGCGTGTCGCAGAAATCCAGTGAGTACAACGTCAGCGGTAATGAGCTGCGGGTGTTTGTGGATTATCCGATCAACGTTTTTTGATGATTCACGCTGTTTGAAACGCGTCTCGACCGGGTTCGGGACGCGCCTCGCCTGATGAAGAATGCCGTTGTCTCCCGGCGAGAGGACGGCTTTCTTCCCATACCCTTTCGACAGCATCAGCCTTGTTCCAGGATAAGGTCCTCGAGCAGCGCATCGCGCAGGTTTTCCGAAAGACCCACCCGGCTGACGAAACGGGAAATTTTCTGCTTCAGATTGTTTTCTGACCAAGCGGCGTGGACACCTGGATGCTCTTCTTCCAGCCATTGCAGCAGACGGTCGACGTGCATGGACCGGTTCTCGTCCGGCAACATGTCGAGCACCTCCTGCGGTATGTCCCACCATGGCCAGTCCCTGACAGCCGGAACTCTTCTTGGACCGATCTGTAAGGCCTTGCCGTTCATCAGGTATCGATCGAACGTCGGCAACACCTGCCCGGCCGCCGCGCCGAGCTTTTCAAGCAACGGATAAATGAACCGCCCATCCCAGAACCGAAAGAACACCGGGTTTCCGTCCGGCATCCGCACTTGGGTCAAGCTGCGCAGATGCGCCAGTACCTCGCCGGGTTCGCAGTGGGACACGGCCAGCCAGCCCCAATCGAGGGCATCGTTCCCAGCGATCCATGTCAGGAACGCTGAGTCGGGCTCAAGCTTGGTGACATAGGGCATCACCGTTTGCCAGGCGGCGTAGGGGGTGTCGCTCCAGATGGGCAGCAATGGATGAGCGGGAACTGAAGTGCGAAGGGCTTGCAACGCATCGGCTTCGCTCGCCGCGCTGATGATCAGGTACAGGTGTTCGTTTTCCTGCAACGGCTGTTGCGCCAGCCATGTCCTGGGATCGAGGGGCGTGAACGCCGATGGCGTCATGAGGCTCTCCTTGCCGAAAGGTAGTGTCGGAACCGGGATTTGTCCCGGGGCCGCACGTCTATCAAGGAATGAGCCAGATAGCTGGGAACGCCTGCGAACCGGCGGGTCCAGAGATTTCCAGGAATGCTTCAGACGGGCTGGGCGGGGTTTTTCACAGAAAAATGCCTAACAGATGGCGTTGTGCTGCGTCGGTTTTTGCGCATTCAGGGCAGCGGCAATGTTTTCACCAGCGCTCGCTTTAAAAACGACCTCTCGAACGTGATCTTCATGGCAAAAAGTCGCACTAATGAAATTTTTTGCACCGTTTCAAGCGCGGCTTGAAATGCCTCAAATACTTTCTCATGGACGGAAATCCTGCACCTAATAGATTAGTCCGCTCATTGCAGTGGAGACCTGATAAAAATGATCGTTCTGAACAGGGAAGTGGGCGAAGCGCTAAGGCGTGACAAATACGTCAACGTCCGCGGTGGTGACTTCAATCTCTACGGTCATTTCGGCGACTTTGTCCGGCTGACCAAAAGCTGGGAAAACATGGAGCCCGACAGTTATTACGGTCAGGCCGAGTCTGGCATGCGTTTTCGTCGTTACAGCGATTTCGAATACAACCCCGCAACCCGTGAGCTCAAGCAACTCGAGCACCGGGCCTACGTCCAGTCCAAGGCCAACAACAGCTATGTCGGCGGGCTGGAGCGGCACTTCCAGGATTTCTCCAACGAAGTGATCAATTCGCCGGTCATGCGCAGCCTGATCGACACGGACTTCGAGGTGTACAAGAACGTCCTCCCGCAGGAATTGCACGATGAGATCTGGCAGTGCCAGATCCACCAGATCCGCATCGAGATCAAGCCGGGCAAGCAACTGGAAATCACCCCCGAGGGCATCCATTGCGATGGGTATCCGTTCAGCGGCGTGCACTTCTGGGGCCGCAACAATGTGGCGGGCGCTGAAAGCCGTCTCTACAGTCCCCAGGAAGAGCAACTGGCGGCGACCACCTACGAGGACATCCTCGACACGACGTTCTTCCTTGATCGCGACATGCGCCATTACGTGACCCCTGCCCGCAACACCCATAGCCACGAAATGGCCTTCAGGCAGATTCTGGCGATTTCTTTCTCGCGGCCCGGGACCGCTTTCGACATTGTTCGCTGAACAGCTCGAACCCATGGATGAGTCGGCGCAGCAGGTCCTGCTGCGCCGGGCCATGGTCAGGGACGCCGAACGACTGGAGCAGTTTTTTCGCGGTTTTGCCGAAGTGTCGTTCTGCGAATGGCAGGATGCCCGGTTCCTGCGCGGGGTGTTGCTGCAGGAAACCACCACTGCCTACCTGGCCTTCGATGCGACGGGTGACGTCGTCGGCGCGGTCATCGGCGGTATGCTTGGCACTCGCGGCACCATCAATCACCTGGCCGTCAGCCCAAGGCATCGCACTCAAGGCCTGGGCCAGCGGCTGGTGGAGGCGGCATCGGCCGACATGAAGCGGGTTGGCGTGCTGCGCATGTTCCTGTTCGTCGACGATGCCAATCTGGCCGGCAAGCGTTTCTGGGCGGCCCAGGGGTTCTGCGAACCCCGGGGTGAAATCACTTTCGAGAGGGATTTATGAACAAGACTTCCAGCCAGCCGCTGGCGGTCGAACCACAAGCCTCGCGAACCTTTGCTGAAGCCAGTCCGGTGGTAGCGGGTTATTTCACGGTTTCGTTTGTGTTCGGTCTGATGGCGGTCAACGCCGGCTTGCCCTTGTGGCTGCCAGTTGCGATGTGCCTGTTCGTGTACGCGGGAGCTTCACAATTCGCCGCGCTGGCGTTGATTTCCAGCGGGGCCTCCTTGACCACCATCGTGCTGACGACATTCCTGATCAATGCCCGTCACATGCTGATGTCTGTCTATATGGCCAAGGCTTTGCGAGCATTGGGGCTTAGCCGCTTCGAGCGCTGGTGCTACGCGTCGGGGCTCACCGACGAGTCGTTCGCTTTCCACAGCGTCAAGCTCGGCAGCGGGGCGCCGGTAAGCGTGCGCTACCTGATCGGTTTCAACCTCTTCTGCCACACGTCCTGGGTGCTGGGCGGTTTGCTGGGTGCTGTCTGTGCGCAATACGCCGCGCACCTGATCAAGTATCAGCTCGATTACGCCCTGACCGCGATGATGCTCTATGTTCTGGTTTCGCTGTGCAACACGCGTAACAAACTGATCGCGGCTCTGGCGGCCGTAGCCTGCATGGGCGCGCTGAGCCTGCTGGGCAGCTCGCCGTTCAACGTATTCATTGCCACGTTTTTTGGCTGCGGGGTGGGCGTATGCCTGACCAAACGTTCCTGATCCTGGTTGTGGTCCTGATGATGGCCGTGACCTTCCTGCCCCGGGCCTTGCCGCTGCAGGTCAACACCGAAAACTGGCCACCCTTCGTTGCCCGTGCACTGGAATACCTGCCGGTGGCGATCGTCGCTGCGATCACCCTGACGCCGTTACTGATCAAGGACCAGCAGATACAGCTCGACCGTCCAGAGTTCTACGCCGCGATTCCGACCCTGCTATGTGCGTATTTCAGCCGCAACCTGTTTCTCAGTGTGGCGGTGGGCACGGCGGCGTATATCGCGCTCGGTTCGTTCCTGTAGCGTCAGGTCCACCACATCATGCAACGCCTGGTCCGAAAGCTCAGGGTTGTTTACCGCCAGGCGTACCTCCAGGAAGTCCTCGAAATCCGGGAAGATAGCCAGGCCGTTGCGCAGCGCCGCGTCCCGGGAGACAAGGCCCAAACCGTCGAGCTGGGTAATCAACGACAGCGTCAGGGTTTCGCTGCAGGAATAGACCATTCGCTGGCTCGGCCCGTATTCACCGAGACCGGCGTCGAGGAAGCGCAGGAAACTGCGCGAATAAGGACATTCCTCTGCCGGACGCACCTGGAACCGGTCACCCAGCAGGCCAAGGGAATCATCTTCCTCGCCACAATGAGCGCCGACCACGCGTACCTGGACATCCGGCATCGCGATGCTGGTAAATCCGCTCGGCTGTCCGACCAGGATCGCCAGGTCAAAATGCTCGTTCTTGAGCTTGCTCAGGTTCTCCATCGATTCGGCGTAGCTGAACTCCAACTGATACTGGGGAAAAACGGCGATCAGGCGTTCGATCATCCGTCGATTGAATTCCGCCGGCAGCGTCGTGTTGAGCGCTACCTTGAGGGTACGTCGCCGGGGCGTCTTGAGCGCCGCGACTTTTTCCTCCAGTTGCCGGGTGGCCGCCAGGACCTGATCCATGAAGGGCGTCAGTTCCGAGCCTTGGCTGGTCAATGCGAGGCCTTTGTTCGAGCGGCGGAACAACCGAAACCCGAATTGTTCCTCGACCTTGTTCAATTGTGCCGCCAATGCCTGCACCGTCAGGCACGACTGCTCCGCCGCAGCCGACAACGAGCCGGTCTGCACGATGCGCATGAGGTTGCGTAAGGTTCTGCTATCCATGAGGTAATGCCCTCTGCTTAAGTGGGCTCGCTGTTATTTGGCACCTGGCCAGGGTCTGGCGGTGCGATGCTGGCTATCATCAAGCACCTTGCCACGGTTGTCGCGGTTTTGTGGCGAAAAGCTCCGGCAGGCGATGATTGGAGCTTATGCGCGATTCTGATTTTTTGCTGGTGCTGTTTATAGGTCGAAACATTTGCGGGTAAATCCAGACTTCCTGGTTCTCAATCTATTCGCTTGCGAATTAAAACTTAATTTTTATCCGTTTATGTATTATTCTTTACGCAACAGTCCGTAATACAGGAGCCCAAACCTCATGGCGACTTCCTCCATCACGCTCAACGCACAGCAACAATTGGATTCCCCGGACGCGGGTCGAATCGCGTTGAAGTTCTTCTTCAATCTCATGGAGTTGTGGGGCTGCAGCGTCGAGCAGCAGCGCACGCTGTTGGGCAAGGTAGGGAACACGACTTTCTACAAGTACAAACAATTACCCGACAACGTAAGGCTGCCGCGCGATACCCTCGAGCGAATCTCCTACCTTATGGGTATTCATAAAGCCCTGAGCATCATCTTCAGCAACAGCCGGGACCGCGTGTATCAATGGGTCAGCAGTCCCAATAACGCGGCGCCATTCAACGGCCAGTCGGCGCTTTCCTACATGCTGAACGGGCGAGTGGTGGACATCGCCGATGTGCGGCGATACCTCGACGGAGTGCGCGGCTGATGATGCCACCACTGGCGGACCCGCAATGGAAACGGGCCTATCGGATCGTCAACAGCAGCTTTCCGCCGATCACGCTGTTCGAAGACGTGCTTGATCCCGAAGACTTGCCCACCGCCTACGCCCTCGAAGCGCTGACCAATGACCGGCTCATGGAAGAGGCCGGCGTGCTGTCCCGGGTACGCCCCGAAGACCGGGTTTCCGGCCCGGGCTCGTCGCCGGTGATGGCGGCATTCACCCACATCGGCAAGCGCAGCCGCTTCAGCGACGGCACGTTCGGCGTCTACTACGCTGCCAGCAGCCAGGAAGCCGCGATTGCCGAGACCTGCTACCACCAGGCACGCTTCCTTGGCGCGACCAACGAGCCGGACCTGGAGTTGACCATGCGCACCTACGTCAACAAGATCGTCAAACCCCTGCACGACATCCGCCACGATTATCCCCATCTGCATAACCCGGACCCTGACGCCTACGGCCCGTCCCAGGTATTTGCCCGGGAGCTGCGTGAAACCTTGTCGTGGGGATTGCTGTACAACAGCGTCCGCTTGCCCGGCCATGAATGCGTGGCCGCGTTTCGTCCGCCGGCGGTGTCGATTCCGGTGCAGGGCAAGCACATTCGTTACGTGTGGAGTGCGCAGAAACGGGAGATTTCGTTTGTGTTTGAGGTCAGCCAGGTGTGAACAAGGAGCTGCCGTGCGCCAGCGGGCAAGCTCCTTTACTCCAATTACATGTGGACGTGGTTGATCAAATCTTGAACTGCTGCACCGAAGCCTGCATCGAGCCCGCGGCATCGTTCAGATGGTCAGCCGTTTTTGTCAGATCGTGAATCGAGCGGGTGTTTTCCCGAGACTGCTCGGCTATTGCTTCTACCCGCTGAGCCATTTCATCACTGGCTTTTGATTGTTCGGCGATGGTCTGGGAGATTTCCTCCACCACTTCGGCAGCATGCCGTGCGCCCGTGCGGATCTCGCTGATCGAGACGCCGGCCTGCTGGGCCAGGTTGACGCCTTCGTCCACGCGACTGACGCAGGCCTGCATGTTCGCCACCGCATCCCGGGCGCTGGACTGGATGCGCTCGATCATCGCGGTGATTTCCTGGGTGGACTGAGTGGTGCGCGCTGCCAGGTTGCGCACCTCATCGGCCACCACCGCAAAACCGCGGCCCGCCTCGCCGGCTCGAGCAGCTTCGATAGCGGCGTTAAGGGCCAGCAGATTGGTCTGTTCGGCAATGCTCTTGATCACCTGGATGATCGAATGGATATCCTCGGAGGACGCGTCCAGGGCGGTGATCTTGCTGGACGATTGGTTGACCACCTCGGCAATCCGGTTCATGCCTTCCACCACCCCCAGGATCACCTGCCCACCGCTGCTCGCCAGTTGTTCGGATTGCGCCGAAATCGTCCGCGCGCTGTCGGCGTGCTGATGGATCTGGCTGATGTTCGCCATCATCTGCTCCATACTCGCCGCCATGCTGGTAGCGCTCTGGGCCTGCTGGTCGGCGCTGGACACAATCTGCCGCGCCGTATCGCCCAGATTGCGTGACGTGCCGTGCAGCTCATCGCTCTGGCCACGGATCGTCGCGATCATCTGCCGCAAGTTGGCCTGCATCTGTTCGATCACGGCTTGCAACTGACCCAATTCATCATCGCCATGAGGGCCCATCGAGCGCTGCAAATCGCCTTGGGAAATTGCCTGGGTATTGATGATGATCTTGTTCAGCGGCGTGAGCACTGCCTTGAGCAGGCTCCACGACAGCAATGCAAGCGCCACGCAGGTGGCCAGCAACGTGATGATCAACCAGCGCTCCGAGGTATGGATGCTGTGGTCCTGATGCTCGCGAGAAACTTGCGCCTGGCTTTCGATCAATTCGCTGACCGCTTCGTTACGCTCTTCCAGCGCCGAAAACGCTTTATCGAACTCGGTACGCAACGCCCGGCCATCCTGAGCCCCACCCAACGCCTTGCCAATCACTTGCTTCGCCGAGGCGATATAGGCCTCGGCCTGAGGCTTCAGCTCGGCAATGGTTTGTGAAATCGTACCCGGCAACTGAGCCTCGGCGTTCTCCGCGATAACCTTGCGCATCCGCTGCGAATGCTCATCGAACGCCTCGGTCACCTCCTTCGCACCCTCGGCATCCCCCGGTGCAACCAGCAAGGCAGCCAACACATCGCCACGAATGGCGTCGTGCATCATGTCCGCCTCCATGTGCTTGCGCATCGCCGAGATACTGGTCTCGTTCTGCGCCAGGGCCTCGGTCATGGCGTGGTAACCCCACAGCCCGATACCGCCCAGCAACAGCGCAAAAAACAGGCTGACCAACCCCGAACCTACAACCTTGGTGCGGATTTTCATCGCTTATTGCTCCTGGAGCGGGGGATTTCGGGCAAGTGTAGATGAGCGCTCGCCGAGCCTTGGAAAGGCATGCTCTTAATTGAGGCTATCGGCGGCGAAAATAAATAGATGAATGCTCCATTCACCCGTGGCGAGGGAGCTTGCTCCCGCTGGGCTGCGAAGCGGCCCCTCTTTGCTACCGACGAAACCCAATGCTGCCCCCGCACAAGGAGCAGCATCGCGTCACTGCGCCCTAAGCAGGATTACTCCCCGGCGCCTCCAGCACCTTCACCACGTCATCGATGACGGCTTTGCTCATCTCCTGCAAATAACACGACGCCCAGGCATAACGATCCGTACCCCGAACCATCGCCGCATCATCGGCCAGACGCATGGCGATGTGGAGAAGATCGGAGGCGTGAGAGAGGGCTTCGCCGATGGGGATGCCGCTGTTGACGCGGAACAGGGGGCGGTCGGAGTGGTAGGAGAAGGGGGTTAGGCCTGGGGTTTTGAGGTCTCGCGGGTTTGGCATGGTCTGGCTCCTTGACTATGAGAGCCGCCTACCGTCCTTTCCTACGGGATGGGGTGGCGGCCGTGCACGGGGTAGGAAAACCGGGAATCAAGGCACCCGGCACACCCGAAGGTGTCCCGCGCACAGCCGCCATAACGCGTATCGCAGACACAAAAAAAGCGCCTGCAATAGTAAGCGGGGCGCAGCTGATGCGCCTTGATTATTTCGGGTTTCCTACGCCCGGTCGCTGAATTGGCAGCGACGATCAGAGAGTATTGGGTGATTGGAAAGCACGCAATCGTGGCGCGATGGTGGCGAGTGATGCTTAGTGTGTCTCCAGCAAACGCAGCAAAGCGGATGAGCCTGAGCACAAAAAATCGTGAACCTTCTCGCGACGGGTTATCAATTCAAGCCAGCGCCAGGCGGTTTAAGATGCCAAAAACTCGCTCGTCATCGAGGCTGTCATGACCGGGATACACGTTGGCGGTGTGTAAGCCGTTGCTTTAGCAGTTCCAATTGCTGTTCTACGCTGAGGGTCGGTTTGTCGTAGGGCCTCATGTAGTTTTTTCCAGGCAAAAAAAACCGCACGATTTGAGCTTGCTGACTGGGTCAACCTAGGCTTGGCGGGTGTGTTGGAGTGCATTATAGGTAGGTGTAAGAGGCCGTCAACGTTGGGCTGACGTGAAATTGCACCGAGTAGGCGAGTGGGCAAGGCTTGGTCTCTCGATGCCGGTAAGGTCGTGCGGGCCCTTATCCAGCTTTAAAAGGTTTAAGCCTTCCAGAAACAACAAAGCCCTCGCATTTCTGCGAGGGCTTTGTTTTGTATGGTGCCGGCACCAGACGAGCGGTATGTTTCTGCGGGGCTAGGTTTTTCGGGCGTCTGGAGTTCGCTGGAAAATTCGGCGTACCCCAACTAGTAACTATAAATAAATCAGCTGGTTATGGCGCTCGATGGAATCGAACTCGGGATTTTTTCGATGTGAGCACATTGTCGGCCTGTAAGTAATTCAGAGCCGCATACGAATGGTAACCCCCCCTGAATTTGAACGTTGTCGATCATCTCTTTCGTAGAGAATAGGAAGGAATCCGCCAAAGCTGCCGTGGCGACAGGCAGCAGACGGCCAGAGGCGGACACTCAAAGATGTCTACGAAACTAGAGCGCTTAACAACTCACGACCGTTGGCAGGGAGTCGGCGGGGCCACACTCAGCTCAGGGCGAGCAACGGGCCATTAGCGCGGTTCCAAGCCGGTCTACCAGGTCTGCAAACTTAAGCGCAGCACTTTCTTTGATGAGTAGCCGTTGTCCGACCTCGTAGGTTGTATCGCCACTACGTGTAACATAGTCGTTATCAACGATACCCTGCTGGTGTGCCAGAAGATGGCGTTGCTGATAGTAGACACGCAGTTGTGTCATAGCAGCGGCCTCCAGTAGCTGAGCGTATGAAACTCCGAGTTCTGTTTCCCACAATGCAGAGCCTGCATCAAGATTCTGGAAGGCATTACGCCGCGGCTCTTTGCCGGTTCGAGCTTCATATAGCTGCTCAGCAAGCCGCTGGAAAGAAGTAACTGTATCTAAAATGGCCTTCTCCAGAAGAGTTCGTGTCATCACCTCGGCCTCGTCGGGCTCGAGCACTCCGCGCAGCGTTCCACCTAGTGCAGCCGACGTTCGGATAGTCGCTAACGTTTGCAGAAAGGTGTGGCTCGCCGAGTTTTTCCCGCAACTCGGACAGAAGTAGGCCGCGCCAACGTAGGAATATCTGCACGCGCAATCATCGCACCTTGTACGTAGGCGCATCGGTTCCGCTGCGGCTATCGGCAAAAGAACAGCATCCTTTCCGCCTTTGACGTCTAAAGTAATGCTGAGGAAAGCGCCCGGTTTTTGCCGTCGTTTAGAGGCTTGGGCGTCTGCTCGCATTGCGCCGTTTAGACCGTTGATCACAGTGCCCAAAGCGTACTCCTTCGCCCCTTCGATCTGTGCGGTTGTGAACCATGATTTGGCTGGAGCAGCGTGCCGGCAGGATGGGCAAAAAACCTCATCGTCCCGCACGATATTTGTCCAATCATCACCGTAGATCTTGAATTGGAACAGGCATGCCTCAGCGGGACATTCCTTGTCGATGTAACCCTCCGCATCACTTTCAATGGGCACAGACACCTGCTGAGTCGCAGCTAGTCGGCGAAGCTCTTTCTGCAAATTATCAAACATGCAACACCGTCCTGTTCATTTCGGCGATGGCAAGTAGATACCATGAGAGGCAGTTTACAGCTAGCTCCGTGAACCTGAGTGGCCGAAAGCAGTTGGTCGGGAACATCCGCTTTCCGACCCGAAGCAGCCCTTCGCTCATAGCTGCTGGTGGCTAAATCTGCCATTCGTACAATCGAAGTATCTCGATTTGAGTCTGAAGAAGCGGTACCTGTCTCATGTAAAACTATTTAAATCGCACTCGAAAGGTTGAGCAATGCGGTTTCAACGTCACGCCAAGATTTTATCCATCCTGGCCTCACACCTAAGTGAAGAAGTGATAGCAAATAGACCTGTTTCATCTGAGGGGCTGCCGGCTCGGGCTTAATCCAAACGTGGTGAGGATTCGGTATTTCTTCGTAGCCAAAAAGCTGCAAGTCACGAGATTTTTCAATATTGATACCATTCATCCACTTTCGTATATTGGAGTCCGCCATCGATAACCCAAGGAAGACCATCTTTGTGGAGTGGGCGTGAAAAAGAAATTGCGACTCTCCCCAAGATGCTCGGCTACTAGCCATATCAAGATATTCTTGCTCTAGAAAGATAAGCCGATCTCTTGAGTCTCTGTGGCGGTGCATCCCTGTGTCTTTGGGAGCAATAGCGCCATGGCAGTGAATGATTGGAATGTTATTTCCTGACTTTATGACAGGTCTCGTGACTTGTACAAAGGGAAATTCTGGATGCCCATATGGGCCAGGGCCAAGGTAGTGCGTCCTGCGAAGATTGAGATTTATATATGTTTCTAACAAAGTATCTGCATTAAATGTCAAAACAGCTTTAGGTGCCGTGCCGCTTTTTTCACACTGGATCAGCGCTCTTCCAGTCTGAAATAACGAGCTGCCAGAGAAAGTGTTTTCCAAGAAATCACAGATCTCAATGACACGATCACGGGGAGCGCTATGTGGATCACTTAAAACTTGAATTAAATAACGACTCAACCCCATGCCGGTGGCTTTCGAACGAATTATAGAATAAATTTGTGACTCGATGAGGCTTTTAAAGTCAGCAGATTCTCTGCCGTCAGCCTGAAATTTGTTCGCGGCAGCTTGAATCCATGAGTCTAATGACCAGCCGGTCTCCGAAACGATCTTTTGAAATTCATCGTCATTAAGGCTTAAATTATATGCACTATTTACAACATGGTGTGCAAGGTTGTGCCAGTCAGGGACGATTCCCTTGGATATTCCAGCTCCTACACAAAGAGTCCATGACTTGGGGGCAAGGTACCCTTTAAATTTTACCGAGTCGCAGTAGACAGCTCGCCATTTTTCTTTTTCTGTCTTCTTTTTTTCTAATGTTTTATTCTGAGCCATCGAAAACTCCATAATTATATCTTCCATGTTGTGCATGGCGTGTGAATTCTACCGGTAAATATCTGTTGGCGCTATAGATTTTCTAAGTTGTCAAGTGGTGGACGCACCGCATGCGGGCTCTAGGGCAATTATTATTTGAAGAAACATTTTCCATTGGTGGATCACCCTCCTGTGTTGGACGCGATGGTGAAGGTGACCATTGGCTCAGATTGCTTGCGCAGCGAAAAGCGACTTCATCTTGGCAGCTTTAGAGCGGGCGGGCGATACTTCGTTGAATTAGAGCCGCCAGTCAAATGGTGTTAGAAACTGCAGGTGTAAGGTGCGCTGATCTCGGTTTCTTGCAGCCAGCGCAACGTAAGGAATTATCCACGAAGCGATCTAGCTATCGCCATGACGCAGCCTTGAGGTAAGGCCCCGGATATGGCAGTTTACTGTCAGCTGCGACAGGCAGAAATCGACCCAAAGCAGATGAATAAGGCCATGCTTGCCCCAGTCATCAATACCTAGACCCTAGGCTGAGGCCGATGTCATTGACCTTCTACCGCTCAGAATTCAGCATAAGTCATCTCACCTTTATCATTGTAGGGAACTGCTGCTTCATTAATCGTATGCGACGGACCCATTAAGTATTGCAAATCATTCATCCGGAGTCCCCTAAATTTAAGATTTTGTAAATCTGTCCCAAGCTCCTCTGTGAAGCAGCTTTCATACGTTCCTGCGTCATATCCTTTAAAAGAATAACCGAGCGCTTTCAATCGTATTAGCGTGCTACTTACTGCGGAAATAAAAACTGGCATCAGATCCAAGTAGACTTGGTGATTTGGGTAACGCTCAGAGTCTGCTTGTGCCCATATCTTCTCAAACGACAGACCCTCCTCGATAAAACGGAATTGGCTTTGAACTTTCTTCATTCTATCAAGCTCGGGAGCATTCCGGCGCGGATCAAGTCGAGAGTAGATATCTTCGAGCTTGATGAAATGATGCATACGTGATGGACCACCTCCTTTAGGAGGGTGATTTGCGAGCAGATATGCGGCTCCAGCCAGTCGCTCTGGCTCATCACACAACCACAAAGTTGAATTTAAACTTTGGAAGAGGGAGTGATTACGGTGATGCAACGCGTTGCGTAAAAATATCAGAAAAGCCGTATCCGGACGATCAAAATAATCGATCTCACCCTGGGTGACATCATATAGCGTATGGAAGGCCTCTAGCTTTGCCTCCCAGGCTCTATCCATATTATTGATAGCCTCTTCTTTATCGATAGCTACCAGTCCCTTATATCGCAGGAAGGTTTCTATATAGATCCGCATCGTATTAGCCAAGCGGCTCATCGCACCTTCGACCGTATCCTTGTTCATAAACACTCCTATTGCTGTGAAGTGGCATTATGCCCTCATCCTTCTATAGCGTCACTCCAAGACCTCCAGGCCTACATATGCAGAAAAAATCGATATCGATGGGCTGCGCATTTACTGCTGCTTAACCCGGGTGCGATTACAACAATGGAGAAATCTGGAGCTGCAGGGCGGTCCGCTTTTGGCCGTCTATCGACATGCAGCGGGCGTACTGAGATGATCGCTGGGTGAGGGATTGTCGGTGCGCTGAGCCCGGCTAACAGAGGTCGTCGGCCGGGGAAAGGACATGTCTGAAGTAACACTGGAGCATTTTCTGCGTGCGGCAGCTGATATCGGAGCGCACGGTGACAACGACACGCTACCTTTCGATGTCGACACGAATTTCGTTTCAGCTAAGCAAAATGAGCTAGCAGAGGTCGCTTTCGGTTTTTCGGAGGAGCTTCGCAAAGACAGTGTGTCCAACAGCAAGAACAAAATCGCAGCATTAACCGTATTCAGCGAGCGCCTTTTGGTCGCAACCGGTGCATCAGGATTCAGGGTGACTACAAAACTCCACCCGTTTTGGAGCATTTATTTCAACGGACTCGGCGTAGCTATTGCCGATCAGTTAGAACCAATACGTGATCAGCGAACCTTCTCATATAGGTTCCAGGCGGAGGGTGGGTCTGAGCTATTCGACCGGGGCTCATCCTGGAGAGTGTTCAGAGAGGCTACGTCGAAAGAGGCTGCGCTCGCTCCCAAGGGGACAGTAGTCGTCCAAACCGACATTTCAAGCTTTTACGAACACATCTCGCATCATTACTTAGAAAACCTCATCGATGACCTGTTCCCGGATGGCAGGGTAGGTAACCAAATCACCGCACTGTTATCAAAATTTTTCAGCGGGGCGTTCCTTCGGATTACCTGTCGGCGGACAGTGCTCGCGGATTCTGGCGGAGCTGTTTTTGAACTCTGTCGACCATCGAATGACGCATGACGGCTTACGTTGGTACCGATATGTTGACGACTATGTGCTCATTGCAGATTCGAATTCCGCCGCTTACGCAGGGCTAGCATTTTTATCACACGCTCTCGCGGACTATGGGATCACGCTGAATAAATCGAAAACTATAATGATGACGGCTAAACATTATGAGGACGTTACCACTCAGCTTGGTGGTGACGATACCAACGCCGGAATCTTGAGACATATCGACCTACATTATGATCCTTACTCTGATAACCCCGAGGGGGATTATGAGTCGCTGAAAATGACTGTCGAAAATCTAGACGTCCAGAAATTGCTCGGCAACGAATTGCAAAAGTCGCTCCCGGATAATTTCTTGATAACCCAGATAGGTAGGACCCTGAAGTTCCATAGCCCAATCGTAGCCCTGCAACTTGCGTCGACGCTACTGGAGCCGAATAACTTGCATGCCTTTCGCGCTTCGTGGTCAACCATAATGCGAGGTGTGGCCAATCTCAGAGCGGGCGCGGGATATGAAGAAATCCACTCCGATCTGGATGCTGTGATAGATAGAGTGGCTGTCCACTCTGCTCATTTGTTGCAAGCTGAAGCCAGCTTGCTGCACTACCTTCGAGTCTTGAAGTTTGCGCAAACGCCAGCTAGAGCTGCTTTTGTCCAAAGTACTTATAAATACAACTCGTCCCACACAGTCAAAAGGGCGTGCATAGACTGCTGGCGTCTATGGAAAGACAGGTCCGGTTTCAGCTCTATCTCAAGCCGATGGAGTGAAATCAACGCTGAATGTCAGCGATTGACATGGCTCGCAGCCGAGTCCTTTGGAGACCAAGGGGATGGTCTACGCCGTCAGATTGGGCCAAGCTTGGAGCAGTCATGGAGGCTAGGAATAGAGCGTCAGGATCGCCCGAACTTCGCCGGTCTCTATCGGAGCTGGTGTGATGATAACTAAAGCTGGCCGTGACCCTAGAACGATTGCTCGAAATATTCCCGGCATATTGAATGCTATTTTCCCAGGGCTAACGCCTGGCATCGTGTCCTTTTATAACAAACTGGCTATCGATTGTGCGGTGATCGTCGTGCCGGCAGAAGCGATTCAGGCAAGTGAACTACAAAAATCTCTGCTATTCGAACTGGCCTTTGCCGTAGGTGAGCAGCTCGTCCTTGGTAACAATCCAACGTGGGGAGAATGCGTTGCTACCGCAACAGACAGGCAAAGCGGGTTCTTCGATGCAATCAGCCCATCGGAAATTTCTGAGAATGATCAACGTATCGCCCTGCGCGTAGCGGACAACCTGGTGACTATGGTCAAGCAGGTAGCTACTGATTGTAACTCGGCTTATGGCGCGGCGCCGGTGATCCCCGGCTTTCGCTGGATCGCCTCAGGAACCGGCGATTTTTTTGCCGGGTCGTCGCTAATCGAAGTGAAATGCATAGCCGGTAATTTCTCCGCTGCCGATTATAGGCAAGTCGCAATGTACTGGCTGTTGAGCTATGCGGCGGCTGTAGAGACGGGCAATTATGAGTGGAGATCGTGCGTCTTAATGAATCCGAGAACGGGCAGGCTCGTGAACATCGATTTTGATGAGTTCATCCACCTCACCGGCGGCGGCCGAAGCAAGGTGGAGATTCTCCAGGCGTTTGCTGCAACCCTCACTGATATCCAGAAATTCTAGTTCTATCGGCCCTTCACTTACCTCCGGCGACACACAACGCCGCCCCGCTGGTTTATATTCCCGCGCGAGCCGGGAGCTGTTTACAATCCGGCAAGCAGTCGGTTCAGTTTGCAGTAGGATGATTGACGCGCTGAGTCTTTAGACAGGCGCTGCCTTACCTATCTACGAAGCAAGACTGTTGGTCATCCCAGCGAGTGGACGTTCAGGGAGTACTTGGCATACGGCCAAATACTCACAAAGGTCGCGAACGGACCTACCACTCCACACTTTTGCCTTGATCGAAAGATACGCAGGGACAGTAGGAGTGGTTAAAGGCGAACGTCCGTATGGCCGATTCTGTTGAAAAAGTCGGTCCTTCTAAGCTACTCGCGTACTGACTGCTGAAAACGCCTTTTTTGCGCGCAGCTACGCGAAATCCGAGCCCGGAATCCTCTGCTAAAAGAAAAGATTCAATCTCAAGCGCGTACTTTTCTGCCGTGGAAACCATGGCCGACTGTTTTCAACAGAACCGACCGTTTTCTGACCTTCGTCTAGCGGTTGAACTGCCAGGTTTTTCCTAAGCTATGAGTGAGTAATTGCATGGTCAGCAAATAGTAATAGCGCGTCGATTCAGTGTGCTGGTTTAGGTGGCGATTCAAAAACCACGCAAGGTGTTTTCTCTGCCAAGTCCATGGATTGTCGCGTTGCCAGCGATCAGCGATTGCTGCTTGGATAGTCTTTGCCTGACGAAGGTGGCGTTGGCGTGTGGTATGCGACCCGGTCAGGACGCCTGACAGGAACAGCTCCATATCGAATGCCATGTTCATGCTCTACCACCAATGTAAGCCGAAACCACGTCGATACGGCCGTGCCCCAGCTCATAGCTGACTTGCGCTCGGGCCTCCTGATCAAGGCGTCGGTCGAGCTGGTAGCAGTTGCCGCCGTAGATGGGCGCAAGATGTCGAGTGATTTGCTCATAGCGTTCGCACGCGTAGGCTGCCCGCAATTCGTGGAAGCCTTTGAAGTTGTGCTGATGGAGGATGTCCCGTGCGGGGCGGACGATTCCCTGCAAGAAATCGAGGTAGCGTTCGTTCTGTGCAAGCAGGTTGCGGCTATCGTCGGGCAAGATCTTTTCGGCAAACCTCAGTGCGTCACGAATATGATCATCTACCGTAATCCAACGAGGTGCTGACTCGCCTGAACGGCCACCTTTGGTGCCGTCCTGGATGTTGATCTTTCCGAATTGCTTGGCTTCACGTTTTAGACGGGGAAGGTTGGCCAAAATCGCCTCGCGCAAGCGCATACCGGTGGCTCGCGCTAACTGAGCGATGGCCGCGACGCGCGGCTGCTGGTTTTCGCAAAGTACCTCTACGATCCGCTTCACCTGTTCGCGGTCTTGGCCTTGCGGCACTGAACGACGAACAGTGGTGCGCCGCATTCCCAACGCCTTACTCGGGCTCGGCACTTTCACATACGGATCACCGCGAAGCGCGGCCATGGTCCGATTCACACTGGATAACCGGTTTTGCGCAGTGGCGATGGCCAGCTCACCTTGTTCAACTTGTTGGCGCAGATGCCCGGCGTAGTCCAGCAAGGTCTGCCGATCAATCTGCCGCGCATCGTTAAACCCAGGTCCATCCTCCGACCGACACCAGCGTACAAACGCCTGCCAGCGATCACTGTGCGCCTTGACCGTCCCGTAATGACCGCTGCCAAACAGATCTTTCAATGCCTGTGGTCCGGCATAGCTCAGTTGCCGGCCATAGCCAAAATTGCGCCCGCCACGTTTACCTACCAGCGCCACGATCGAACTCCTCTGAAGCCAAACCTTTGAAACTTTCCCCACGTCATCCCGCCAAGAAATGCTGAGTGTTATCAGGGATCAAGGCCCCTGCGACCTGTGAGGGTTGTCCACTAACGCGGAACTGACGACTCCTTACGACCGGGAGCTTGGGCATCTCATGATCTGGCCTCCTGAACACTTCCAAAGACGTGGGCGGGTGGAGGCCGCACTGGCTGACGAGACCAGCGCCGCGAGATCCTGAGTCGGGTGAAGGCAGTGAGGCGATGACCGGGGCGTGCCTGACTGTCACTCAGGTGCAGTCCATTCCTTGGACTGCGGCACCATCATCTGCATCGCTGTTGCTGGTGACTTCGATGTTTGTCACGCCGATTGTCACGAGGGGAAATGCCGCAATGCCTTGTACGAGGTGGGCTGCAGCAGTGGTAGGAGCGCCCGTCTCTTTCCGGAAGAAAGAGACGGGCGCAGATTGGCGCAGTGAAATGGCCAAGCGGATAGGTTGCTGCAGGGCAGCTAGGTAGGGGGATGTATTTGCCGCAATGGCAATGATCTGAAGTAGGCATCCATCACTCGGTGAGTGACCGTGCGAGCCACCGGACGCTAGTCGCACTTTGGGAGAACCACCACGGTGTGGCGTAGCCTTAAAGGTTCTGGCTACTTGGGTTGCTGTCAACGACAGCACTTGCCCGATCTTTTCTACGCCTGTGGATAATTTGGGTCAAGGCTCGAATTTTCGGAAGTTCTGCGGCTGTGGATGAAATTATCCACCCGGTGGAAATCAGTGGTTTTCCACAGACAGTTGCGTGGGCTTTAGATTTTTTAAGTGAGGTCCATCCAAGCAGGGCGGCTTTGCAGCCCCGCTTGGATGGACCCGCGTGGAAGGGCGGACTGCGGTGATCTCATTGGCTTACCCGCGTTTGGATGCGCCACGGCTATTTTGTAGGGCGGTGATGTTGTTGCCGACTGGGTGAGCGAATTCGTGGGGTGTCACATGCTCATGGCGGTTGGCGTCGATGTAGTTGCTCCACCACGCCATGATCAGCCTGCGCTGTTCAAGGAATTCGGCCTTGTGGATATAAGCGGCGCGCACGCGGTTGCGTTCCTTGTGGCTCATTTGTCTTTCGATGGCTGCGTCGGTCCATAACCCGGACTCAAGCAGGGCGCTACAGGCCATGGTCCTGAAGCCGTGGCCGCACACGTCCTTGCTGGTGTCATAGCCGACGTTGCGGAGCATGGTGTTCACCGTATTCTCGGACATGGGCTTCCAGTACTTGTGGTCGCCCGGTAGCACCAACTCTGAAAAGCGACTGAGGCTGCGCAGGCGCTCCAGTATTTCGATGACCTGCGGCGATAGCGGAACCATTTGAATGTCGCCGTTCATTTTGGTCCCGCGTGTGGAGTTGCGTACCCCTTCAATCGGTGCGCGCGTATCTGGGATTTCCCACATGGCGCGTTGAAGGTCGAACTCACTCCATCGAGCGAAGCGTAGTTCGCTGGAGCGGACGAATACATGCAACGTCAACAGGACGGCAAGGCGCGTCAGCTCGCGACCTTTGTAGTTGTCGATGCGTTGTAGCAGTTCGGGTAGGCGGTTGAGGGATAGGGCGGGGCGATGGACTGTGCGCGGCGCGTGAATCGAGCCTGCCAGATCCAGTGCAGGATTCATGGTGATCTGCCGAGCCCTTTTGGCCCCGCGCATGATCGTGGATAAGTAGTTCTGTACCCTTAACGCCACATCCATGGTGCCGCGTTCCTTGATGCGCTGAGTGATCTCTAGCAGGTCGTGGGTATCGAGTTCAGCGATGGGGCGTTGGCCGATCAGCGGGAAGACGTGGGTGCGCAGTCGGCTCATTACGGTTTTTGCATGGCCTTCGGTCCAGCGGCGGGACATATCGGCGTGCCACTCCAGGGCAACGGTTTCGAAAAGCAGTGCCGCCCGCTGGGCTACGATCTTGGCCTTCTTCTTTTCTTCCATTGGGTCGAGGTTGTCTAGCAGCAACGCCTTGGCTTCGTCTCGCTTACGTCGTGCGACGGAAAGGGTAACGATGGGGTAATTGCCGATGATGAGCGTGCCTTCCTTGCCGCTGGGCTTGGTGTACTTCAAGCGCCAGGTCTTCACGCCATTGGGTTTGACGAAAAGGTACATGCCGCCGCCATCGAACAGTTTGTAGGCGCGTTCGCGGGTTTTGGCCGTGCGGCATTGCAGGTCGCTGAGGGGGATCGCTAGACGTGGCATAGGGGTACGCGCTCCTGACCGGGAAATCGCAGTACCCCTAACATACCCTCGGGGAAGGGGGATTTTGTTGGATTCCGACAGAGGGTGCTGGAACGAAAAAACCCGCCAAAGGGCGGGTTTTCGGGGCTTCCAGAGCATTCAGTGGAATGCAATGGAGCCTAATGTGGTGCCGGCACCAGGAGTCGAACCCGGGACCTACTGATTACAAGTCAGTTGCTCTACCAACTGAGCTATACCGGCGTGTGGGCGACGATTATAGCGATTGGGCGGGTTCTGTAAACCCCTGAATTCTGACTATTTTTACGCAAGCCGTGGCTCGGCGGGGCGGCGGAGCTTGCGTGCGGGCATCAATCGACGCACGGCCAGCGAAAATGCTGCCCTGAAGGCGTTAAAACCAACCGTTATGTCGGTTTGTTTTGGCGCTTATGCACAATGGGAAGGAAGCGCCGAACGGAATCTTTCCTTTTTGTGACACTTTTCTCGTTTGATCGCAAATCCCTGTTTTCATGGTTTTTTATCCATGTGAACAAAAAATGACCAGCTTACAAATACTCAAAAAATCAGGACCTACTTAGATCCAGGCTTATTTCATCAACAGACTTATCCACAGGCTGTACGGCGGGGACGACGCTCTGCCAAGAGCAACAGATTTCGTGGCGTAAGAGGTGCTTCGCAGAAGATACCGAGGCGTACGTGATAACCGCTCTGGCAGAGGAAAAGTGCCCGGTCCAGCGCCAGCCAAAGCTCCAACGGCCGTCGGAAAAGGCCTCGCACCAGTTCCAGGTTGCGCACCTCGGCCAGGCGTTTATAACCCGCAGCCTCCAATTGCTCCCAATCGGGGGAACCGACTATGGGTAAATTCTTCAGGGCCGCCAGCTCGGTGCAGTATTGGGCGAACGGTTTTTCCAGCCAGGCGCTGGGTAATGACGGTGTGGGCAGGTAGTCGTCGCTGTGGCGGATTTGCCTTTGCAGCAGGTCGAAGGCCAGGCGCCGGGCCATGGATTTGTCCCGTTGCCGTCGGACGCGCGCGCCGGCGGTGACGGTTTCGCTCAGTGGCAGGCCAAGGTCGTCCAGCGACAGTTGCAGGCGGGATTGGCTGGCCGCATCGGACAGCGGTTGATACTGCGCCGTGCTGATGCGGTTGTAGCAGCACGGCGCGATAGCCATTTGTGCGCAGCCGGCGATACTCGCCAGGTGCATGAGCCGCACATGCAGGTCGCCGCAGGCGTGGAGGGCTACCGGGGTGTGTTTCGGTTGGACCGCCTGGGCCGCGTCCGTCGCCATCACGTCTTGCTGCAGGTGCACGGCGGGCAGGTTGTGGCGCTGGCTCAGTTGCTGGCCGGCGGCGACCAGCATGGGGTCGTATTCCAGGCAGGTCAGGTGCTGATCGTCGTGCAATAACCGTCGACCCAGGTGGCCTTTCCCGGCGCACCAGTCGAGCCAGTGGGTCGGTTTGGTGGTGAAGTTCAGGCGGCTGGCGAAGGCCTCGATCTGCTGCCATTTGCGCCCGGGTACGTCGACGTTGAGGCGATGAGTTGACGCTCTCAGCGGGCTGGCGGGCAGCTCGGCGACAGCGCTCAATGCGCGGGCGGTAGCGGCCCATTGCGCAAACGGCGCGGGCGCGTCTTCAATCAACCACGGCTGGTGATGGTCGTTTTCCGCCGCTTGCAGCGAACGCTGGCGTAGCCATTGGGCCAATTCGGGGTGGGAAGTTTCCCAAGGTAGCTGCAGATGAGTGAAGGGGCGGGGCTTCCATAGTGCCTGGTGCTCTGTGAGAAAAGCATCCAGGGCCATGAAACGGGCGAGCAATGCTTCGCCCGTCAGCACCTCGCTCTCAGCGCCCTTGGCAGGCATCGACGCGCAACCAGCGTTCCAGTTGCTTGAAGCCTTGTACCAGGACGAAGGACATCACCAGGTAGAACATGCCGGCCGCGAAGAAGATTTCTACCGGCAGGTAGGTCCGGGCAATGATCGTTCGGGCCATGCCGGTGAGTTCCAGCAGGGTCACGGTGCTCGCCAGGGCGCTGGCCTTGAGCATCAGGATCACTTCGTTGCTGTAGGCCGGCAGGCCGATGCGCGCGGCGCGGGGCAGCATGATGTAAAGCAGCGCCTTGGGGCGAGACATGCCCAGGGCCCGCGCGGCTTCAATCTCGCCACGGGGGATGGCCTGGATCGCGCCGCGCAGGATCTCGGCGATGTAGGCGGCGGTGTGCAGGGTCATGGTGACCGTGGCACACCAGAACGGGTCCCGCAGATAGGGCCACAAGGCGCTGCTGCGCACGGCATCGAACTGCGCCAGGCCGTAATAGACCAGGAACAGCTGAACCAGCAACGGCGTACCGCGGAAAAAGAAGATGTAGGCGTAGGGCAACGCCCGCACGTACCACAGACGCGATGAGCGGGCGATGCCCAGCGGTATTGCCAGCAACAGGCCGGCAATCACAGCGATAGCCACCAGCTCCAGGGTCAACGTCGCGCCCTGGGCCAGTTTCGGCAGCCACTTGATGATGACTTCCCAGTTCATTGGGTGCTCCTGGCAAAGCCACGGGCCGCGCGTCGTTCAAGCAGGTGCATGCCGATCATGGCGAGTACTGTCAGCCCCAGGTACATCAGCGCGGCGACCATATAGAAGGTGAACGGCTGTTTGGAAACGGTTACGCCGATTTGCGCGTGTCGCATGATTTCTTCCAGGCCGATCACCGAGACCAGCGCGGTGTCCTTCATCAGGATCATGAACAGGTTGCCCAGGCCGGGCAGCGCGATGCGCCACATTTGCGGCAGGATCAACCTGATGAAGATCCGCCATTTCGACAGGCCCAAAGCGACGCCGGCTTCACGGTGGCCCTTGGGAATCGCCAGGATCGCGCCGCGAAACACTTCAGTAGCGTAGGCGCCAAAGCACAAGCCGAGTGCGATGACGCCGGCGGCGAAGGCGTTGAGGGCAAGGTCGGGATTGCCGAAATATTCACCCAAGGCGCGCATCAGGTTGACGGTGCCGAAGTAGATCAGCAGCACCCAGAGCAATTCCGGGATGCCGCGCACCAGTGTCGAATAGGTGCCGCCCAGCCATTGCAGCGGCTTGTGCGGCGAGGTCTTGGCCAAGGCGCCGAGCAGGCCGAGCACCAGACCCAGGCACAGGGCACAGAGCGCCAGCTTGACGGTCATCAGCGCGCCGGCGGCAAGCGCCGGGCCGAATCCGTAGAGATCGATCATCATGGGTATGTGTTCATATCGCGGCAGGCTTTGCTAAGGACCGGCGCCGTACAACAGCGGCGCCGGTCAGGCACGTCAGGATCAATAGATGCTGAACGGGAAGTACTTGTCGTTGATCTTTTTATAGGTGCCGTCGGCAACGATCTCTTTTAATGCGGCGTTCAGCTTGTTGCGCAATTCATCGTCACCCTTGCGCACGGCGATAGCGATTTTGTCGCCGTCTACCACCGGGTCACCTTTGAATTCGTAAGCCCGGCCAGCTTCGGTTTTCAGCCAGTCGTAGTTCGCGTATTTGTCTGCCAGGATTCCGTCGAGACGACCGGAGGTGAGGTCCAGATAGGCGTTGTCTTGAGTGTCATACAGTTTCAGCTCGACACCTTCCATGTTGTCTTCCATCCAGGTACCGGCGAGCGTGGAGCGCTGTGTCCCGATGACCTTACCCTGAAGAGACTCTTTATCGATTTTGAAATCGACGTTTTTTGGTGCGATGAATTGCAGTTTGTTGGTGTAGTACGGGTCGGTGAAATCCACCGATTGCTTGCGCTCTTCATTGATCGAAAGCGAAGAAATCAGGAAATCGAACTTCTTGGCCATCAAGGCCGGAATGATCCCGTCCCAGTCTGAAGTGACCACTTCGCACTCGACTTTCATCTTGGCGCACAGCGCGTCGCCGATGTCCTTGTCGAAACCCACGACCTGGCCGCTGGCGTCCTTGTTGTTGAACGGAGGGTAGGCTGCTTCGATGCCCATTTTCAGTTTGCCGTCCGCCATGGCGTTGGCCGAAAGGACCAGGCTGGCCGCAGCGGCCAAGAGAATTTTCCTGTAGGTCTGCATAGGTACTGCTCCGTTAGCGGTTGCTGGACATGAATTGTTTGCAGCGCGCCGAAAGCGGGCTTTCGAAAACCTGCTGTGGCGTTCCTTGTTCTTCGACCAGGCCCTGATGAAGAAATACCACTTCGCTGGAAACCTGGCGGGCAAACCCCATTTCGTGGGTAACCAGCAGCATGGTACGGCCTTCTTCGGCCAGGGCGCGGATCACACTAAGTACTTCCTGGACCATTTCCGGGTCAAGGGCGGAGGTGGGTTCGTCGAACAGAATCACCTTGGGCTGCATCGCCAGCGTGCGGGCAATTGCAGCACGTTGCTGTTGGCCGCCGGACAGTTCGGCCGGGTAGGCGTGGCGCTTGTCGGCGATACCGACCTTGGCCAGCAAGGCTTCGGCGACTTCGACGGCTTCGGCCTTGCTCTGGCCAAGCACCCGGCGCGGGGCCTCGACGATGTTGTCGAGCACGCTCATGTGCGGCCAGAGGTTGAAGTTCTGAAAGACAAAACCGATCTCGCTGCGTATGCGGTTGATCTGTTTGCCGTCGGCCGCTACCAGTTCACCGTTTTTCGCCGCCTTGAGCTTAAGCTCTTCGCCAGCCACCAGGATCTGGCCTTGGTTGGGGTTCTCCAGCAGGTTGATACAACGCAGGAACGTAGACTTGCCGGATCCGGAAGAGCCGAGGATCGAGATCACGTCGCCGTCGCGGGCGGTCAGCGAGACGCCTTTGAGCACCTCCAGCTGGCCGTAGCGTTTGTGCAGGTTGCGGATTTCAAGCGCGGGCGTGGCCTGGGCCATGTGCGTTCCTCATGATATGTGCTCCCTTGCTGTCGGCAGCCTTCCTGGCGAGGCGGCCAAGCTAGCATGCGTCCTGATGGCCGCCAACAGCGCTACGCGCGGTAAACCGGCGACTTGCGACAGGTTGTCGCATCGGCACAGCAGACTGTCGCGCCGTCAACAACCGAACGGCTGTTTGAACCTGCCTGTCAGCGAATTGGCTGGGGAGTCGCGTAAAAAAAGGCGCGATGGTGCCAGCTTTGGGCGGGGGTGGGAAGGGTTTACCGGATGAGCGTTGATGGATTAAAAATCTATTGGGTCATTCGAGGCCGGGCTCGATATGTCCCGATATTCAGAGAGCCTTGAGGCAGACTCGTTTCACGGCTGTGGAGCCAGGGTAGCCCAATCCTCGATGCGTAGCCCGGGGACTCTTTCGAATTCTTTCAGATTGTTAGTGACTACGATCAGGCCGAGGGAACGGGCATGGCCGGCAATCATCTGGTCGTAAGGCCCGATTGGCCTGCCTATTTTTGCCAGCTCCGCCCGGATCATTCCGGTATGTGCTGCTGCTTCAAAACCAAAAGGTAAAACCTCGAGTCGGGCACAAAACCCTTCGATGACCCCAAGATTTTTTTCTGGGGCAGATGATTTTTCCGCGCCGTAGATCAGCTCCATCAGTGTGACGGCGCTAACGCAGAGCTGTCCGTGGTGAAGATTGAATGCTTCTCTAACTGCCTGGGGCTTGTTCTTGATGGTGAAAATACAGATGTTGGTATCGAGCATGAATTTGATCATCAGAACGACTCGCGCTCCTGATCGGCAGGTTGCTCACGCTCTGTCATAAAGTCAGCTGTCGCGCTATCGCCATCGAACCAGCTATCCCACGCTTCGCCGGCCGGCGTGATGATGCGGGCTCTGCCTACCGCAATCACATCCACGCGCTTTACATCGCTTGGCATCGCCACTGCTTTAGGTAGTCGAACTGCTTGGCTGCGGTTGCTCATGAAGAGGGTAGTTTGTTCCACGTAGGGTCCTCCGCTGGATTCAGTTGAAAGAATAGGATAACGACGGGATATGTCAAAGGGATATACGCGGCGCGAAATTATTCCCGTCTTTAATCGATAGTTCCAATCGTTCTAAACCCAAACGCTTGGTCGTGCTCCAAAAGGAAGCGTGCAAGTTGTTTCAGAACCTGGAGTTCTCGCCATGAAGCTTATTCGCTATCTTCTATTGCCCTTCACCGCCTTCGGCGTCCTGCTATTCCCCATCGCCCTCAACGCCACCAACCTCGCGCCCATCGACAACACAGGCGTCCAGATCCAACCCATGCAGCAGAACGGCATTACTTATCTGTCCGGCGGCATCGGCGAAGACGAAGCCCGGGCCATCGGGCAGGCCCAGGGTTACAACTTGCACATGACTTTTGCGATCGGCCCGGAGAACAAATACGTTCCGGATGTGGACGTGAATGTGCTGAACGCATCAGGACAAACATTACTGACGCTCAGCGATGCGGGCCCGCTGGTGTATGTGCAACTGCCGCCGGGCAAGTACAGCGTGGTGGCGACGCGCAATGGGGAGGAGCGCCGCGACACCGCCGACCTAGGCAGCGGAGCCGCGCGCAAGCTGGTATTCCATTGGAACAGCAGCGAGTAGCCAGCCCGCTTATTCGCCGGCGGGCTCTTCCATCGTCTGACGATAACGGTCCAGCGCCTCGCTGAAGTCCTTGATGAACTCCGGCGTGCTGAGCCAGCGCTGGGCCGCCTCGCGGTCCATGTCATCGACCCACATGCGGTAGTCCACCAGCATGTCGGCCGCCAGGTTGGTGGCGGCCATGCTCTCGTTTTCGGCGTTCTTCAGATCCAGCAGGCCCGGACGCTCGATGATCATTTCGCTGACGTTTGCCAGCAATGTGTCGAGCATTTCGCTGCGGCTGACAGCCTCGGCGTCGCGCAGCTTGACGAACAACTCCTGCACGTAGACCGGTGGCTGGGCGGTGGCATGGGCCGGATCGCCATACATCGGGATGGATTTTCGCCCGGTCATGCGGATCTGCTTGGCTTTGTCTTTGGCACGCTTGGCGCGTTTCTGCTGTTTGTTCAGTGAGGCCATTGGGCTTCGGTTTCCAATTCGTTAGGGGGCGGTGCCCGGCTCAGTCGATTTTCGGCACGGTAAAGCGAAATTCGCTGCCCTGGCCTGGCTGGCTTTCGGCGTGCAGTTTACCGCCATGAGCCTGGACAATCCCTTTGGATATATACAGCCCAAGTCCGGTGCCATTCGGGTTGCCTTCCTTGGTCGTCCAGTAGCGGTCAAAAACATGCGGCAACTGTTCGGGGGCAATGCCTTCACCGGTATCGCGGACGCTGAACACGATCTCATCGCCCACCGACATCGCGCTGATGCCGACGGTCCCTTGCTGCGGCGTGAATTTGATGGCATTGCCGATCAGGTTGGACAGCACCTGGAACAGCCGCTCGGGATCTGCATTGATCTTGAGGTTGGGCTCGGCATGGAAAGAAATATCGATTGCCTTGGCGGAGGCCAGCGGCGTGAGCAGCGAACACGCGTCTTCGAATATCTGGCTAACGTCCATCGGCTGAGGGTTGATGGTGTAGCGCCCGGCGTCGATGCGCGAGGTGTCGAGCAGGTCTTCCAGCAGTGCATTCATCCGACTGGCGGCTTGTTGCATGGTGTCGATGGCCGAGGCAATTCGCTTCGAGCTGTGTGAGCCGTCGGAGCTGAAGGCCTTTTGCATCATGCCGCAGAGCATGGAAATGACCGTCATCGGGTTGCGCAAATCATGGGACACGACCGCCACCAGTTCATCGCGTGCTTGCACCGCCTGGCGCTCCTTGCGCACCTGGCGGGCCAGATCATTTTCCAGGGCCGAGCGGCGCAGGTCGTTGGCGGCGAACAAGTCGCCATAGCTCCACTTGGCGCTGATACCGTCCATCTCGACTTTCCAGATTTCAAACGAGGTGCGCGGCCGCAGGCGTAATCCGGCCTCGCTGTCTTCCAGGTCGAGGGGTTTTTGCGGGTCGCCGCTCCAATTGATGGTTTGCTTCACTTCGGGACGGAACCACAGCACGCCGTTTTCCACAGGCTTGGGCAGATGAATCGCCAGCACCCCGCTCGCTACATCCTGAAAAACCTTGGCTGGGGCGAAAACGCTGCCCAGGTTATGGTGAGAAAAAACCGGCTGACCTGTTGCCAATATCCACTTGTGCAATTCACGGATTTGCTCCGGTTCGGGGCACTGACCGTGGCGATGCAGTTTGTTGTCCTCGAAGATCGCAACGCCACTGGCCCCGGTGAGCTCCATCAGACGTTGTGGCTCGCGGCACAGGCCATCGAAGACGTTCTCGCTGGATTCGGCCATGGCGGCGACAAGCGCCTGTAGATCCTCCAGCTTGGCGTCCCGTTGCCGAGTCAGTTCAAGGGTTTCCATGGCGCTGATCTGCAGTGACAGGATCTGGCCGATGGTCTGGCAGGCCATGCGCATTTCGTGGGGCACGAGCAGCGGCTGGCGATTGCCGCAACTGATCAAGCCCCACAGCTGCTCGCCTTTCATCAACGAGATGCTCATCGACGACAGCACGCCCATGTTCTTCATGTATTGACGGTGGATCGGCGAGACGCTGCGCAGCGTCGAAAAGCTCAGGTCCAGCGGCGCCTGGGTATCGGGACGCAGCTCGGGCACCAGGGGTATCGGCGTGTAGTCGGCGTTGGGAATGATGCGCAACCAGTTGGTGCGATACAGTTCACGGGCCTGTTCGGGAATATCCGAGGCAGGAAAAAACAGTCCCTTGTAGAGCTCCATGGATGGCGCGCTGGCTTCGGCGATGACCTGCCCGTGGCCTTCTTCCTCAAAACGATAGATCAGCACGCGGTCGTAGCCGGTCATGGCCTGGATTTCCCGCACGCTGATTTCGTACAGCGTTTGAAGGTCTTTTGCGCTTTGCAGGCGCTGGAGCATGCGGCCTAGGTTGGCCTCGCCGCTGACGCCTTCGGGGCGATAGTCGCTCAGGTGTTGTTCCAGCTCGATGATCAGGGCGCCCTGATGACGATGCACCAAGGCGTCAAAACGCTGCTGGTTCACGACAATGGCTACGGGCGCGTTGTCGCTTCCCGGGGCTGCATGACAGGCAATGAGGATGGCTTGCGCCTGCTCCAGTCCCACCAGTGCATCAAGCGTCTGGTCCAGCAATCTGTTGGGATCTTGTCCCATAAGCTGCAATACGTTGGCGCTGACCTGACGGATCAGGAAGTCGGGCTCGGACAGCATCAGCAGCACGCCATGAGGCTGGATGGCGCCGGGGAAGCGAATCGGTTCGTCTGCGCAATTAGCCAGCAGTTCTTCGAAGGCTTCCTGGTTTTCCGGGTTCATAGCAGTACCTTTTGGCTGTCCAGCCAGTGTTCAAAATGAGTAAACGTCGCCTTGGCGGCGCGTGTGACTTCGAGCGTCTGGGGTTCGCCAAGGTTCCTGTCGTCCAGGTATTGGAGGAAATCCTTCCAGCGGCGGCCGGTGAGTTCACCGTACACGTTGAGAAAGGCAGCGCCACTGGAGGCATCCAGGCCAAGCTGCTCCGCCACCCTGCGTCGCAGAATCTGTCCGCCGAGGGTCGCTCCTTCCAGCACGTAGGAAACCCCGAGGGCGGCCGCGCGGGAGTCGATCTGCGGCAGTTGCTGGCAAACGGGCAGCGCCTCGATAGCGGCTGCATCCATGCCCAGCGCCACGAGATCGGCCCGCAATACCGGAAGCTTGATGCGCAGGGATTGGTCCAGCCCGGACGGAATCAGCGCCAAAACCTGCAGCCGTTGTTCCAATGGCTGGTAAAAACCGTAATAGGCCGCCATCAGGCGCCGGTACAAAGCCAGGTCCAGCCGTTCCGAGAAAAATGGCAGGCGTTTTTCCAAGGCGACATGCAACTCGGCGGTTTCAGTCCGCAATGCCTGGATCAAAGAGGGGTGGGTTGCGGCCGGTGACATGCAGAATGAAGCTCGTTGACTGGAGCGTTGCTGAAAAAAAACGCATCAATGTTACATGGGTTTATTGCTTATGCGCTCCTGGATGTCGGCTTTCATTTCTTCAAGTCGCTGCGTTCGAGGGGCGACTCCTCAAGTCGCGCCCGTTCGCAATCCAGCGCCTTGCGCTTGCTTCCTGCTCTACCGCAGGTCGATCGCGGCTTGCCAGGAGGCGTTCGTAATAGAACGTGCCGATCTGGCGCTCCAAGGCGCGGGTGGACCAATTCTGGGTGGCGGCTTCGTTCATGTACCAATGTCGAGTGTTGTCGTGTCCTACCCGCAGAAGCGTGCGGTAATGGGTCCAGCTCAATTCGGTACGCACTGCGTTCCAAATCGAAAACTTCAGATAAAAATCCCGCATATGCCGCAGGTTACGTTCATCAAACCCTTTCCCAAACCGCGCCGTCAGCACCTTCGCCAACGAGGCTAGCAACCTTGCGCCATAAGCCGCGCGTTCGGCGCCTCCTTGCTCGAACTCGATGATGTGCCGGCCGATCTGCCAGCAGGTCTGTACCTGGAGAGTGTCAACGGCACGCAACACTTTCTGGCGTGCCTGGCGAATCAGCTCGCCCAGTTCATTGATCAAGGGCGCGAGCTGTGGATCGTCTTGGGGCAGTATCGGCTTCATCGAAGTGTCCAGCCATTGGAAGGGGCGGACCAGAAGAATGCGCCAATGAAAGCTTCGTTGATGTCAGACGGAGCTGATTGCCCTGGAGGAAAAATAGCTGATTGATGCAGGACGGGTATGACACCGCCCATGCCGGTGGACCTTGGTCTGTAGGAGCCGTCCCACCAGCGTATGATCCATCGCCAGTCGCTGATTAAATCAGCCTTGGCCTTGCGTCAGCGCCTGGGATGCGGCCACATAGTCAGCCTGGAACTGCTTGCTTTCCACCCAATCCAGGGCAGTCTGCTCATCGACGCCCGTGGTCAGGCGACGGTATTCGATCAAGGCGGTGATGATGAAGTCGGTCGCTTCTTCCTCGCCTTCCTGCTCCAGCACGAGCGCCAGCAATGGATGGCCCAGGAACGCTTCGCACATGGCTTTCTGACTGACCTTCTCGGCGGCGCTCATGATGCGGAACAGGTCCGACAGATCCACGGTTTCCAGGTCGATGCGCTCGTCGTTCGGGTCCAGGAAGTCGTTCGGCGCAGCGGCACGCTGAATGCGATTCTTCTTGGCTTTTTCCTTGGCGCGCTGGCTGCGTTTTTGCTGTTTGTTCGCCGATGACATGGTCGGATTCCTGATGAATAAGGCCATCTATCCTACAGCTTCGACGCGAACGCTTCGAATCTCAATCCACCACGAACAGCGTCGCCCCGGATGGAGTGGAGGAGCGATGAGGCTCGGCCTGGTCGGCCACCTGATAGCTCATGCCGGGCTTGAGCAGGAATTGCCGGCCGTCCTCGAGCTCGGTGTTCAGCTCGCCTTTGAGACAGAGCAGGATATGGCCCTTGGTGCACCAATGGTCGGCCAGGTAGCCGGCCGTGTATTCCACCATCCGTACCCGAACGGTGCCGAAATGCTGCGTGCGCCAGTAAGCGGTTCCGGTAATGCCTTTGTGTTCGGTGGGTTCGATGGTGGACCAGTCAGTGGTGCCGAAGGGGATGCCGGTGATATCCATGTCGACTCGCATGCAGGAGGAGGGAGGCGGACGAATGTAACTGAGTCGACAGGGCACAGGAAGAAATCCCGGCCAATAAAAAACCCCGATCAATTTCTTGATCGAGGTTTTCGGTATTTGGTGCCCAGAGACGGAATCGAACCGCCGACACGGGGATTTTCAATCCCCTGCTCTACCGACTGAGCTATCTGGGCAACGGGGCGCATTAAACGGGTTTTTCAGGGGGGCGTCAAGCAAGTTATCAAAAAATATTTAACTATTACCGTCGCTTACGATTCGCCCCCGCTCCGGGCAGCTTATTCGGAGGGCGGCACGTAGCCCTCGGCCTTGGCGTATTCTTCGCCAGAAAAGAACTTGTCCATCTCCCCTTGAAGATATTTGCGATCTTCGGCATTCATCATGTTCAGGCGTTTTTCGTTGATCAGCAGGGTCTGGTGTTTTTGCCAGTCGGCCCAGGCCTTGGCCGAGACATTGTCGTAGATATCCTGGCCCTTGGCGCCGGGAAACGGTGCGCGCTCCAGGCCTTCCAATTCTTCTTTGTACTTGCGGCACATGATGGTGCGGGTCATTGCAACTCTCCTGCGTTCAATACGGCGGCCGCACGTTCGAGCAACGTCTTGACCGGGGCGGCGAGGCCCAGGCGCGGCGGGGTGGCGAGGTTATACCAGAGCCAGTCGGCCTCGGCCACGTGATGGCCGGTTTCCCGGACCCGGACCAGCCAGGGTTCGATGGCCAGCTGGAAGTGGCTGAATGTGTGTACCAGGCTTGGCATTGCCTGCTGCTGGCCCAGTTCCAGCGAATGTTGCAGGGCCAGGTGTTGCAGGTCATCGAGGTCGTCGAGTTCCGGCAGGCTCCACAGACCGCCCCACAAACCGGTGGATGGGCGGCGGTAAAGCAAGATGGCGCCTTCGCGGTTAGCCAGCATCGGCATCAAGGTGCGTTTCTTGGGCACTTCCTTGCGCGGCTTGGGAATCGGATAACGGGTTTCCAGGCCCAGCATGTGGGCTTCGCAGCCTTTTTCCAGCGGGCAGAGCAGGCAACTGGGTCTGCTGCGGGTACAGAGCGTGGCGCCCAGGTCCATCATCGCCTGGGTGTAGGCGTTGACCCGATCCTGAGGGGTAAAGCGTTCGGCGGTGGCCCAGAGCTGTTTCGCAACCTTGGGCTCGCCCGGGTAGCCTTCCTGGGCAGTAAAGCGCGCCAGCACCCGCTTGACGTTGCCATCGAGAATCGGCGCCCGCAGGCCCATGCTGATGCTGGCAATCGCGCCAGCGGTGGATAGGCCGATTCCCGGCAGTTCGGTGAGCTTTTCCACATCCTGGGGAAACTCGCCGCCGTATTGCTCGACGACGATTTTCGCGGTTTTCTGCAGATTGCGGGCGCGGGTGTAATAGCCCAGCCCGGTCCACAGATGCAGCACTTCATCCTCCGGCGCGGCGGCAAGGGCCTGGACGGAAGGCAGGGCGGCCATGAACCGGTCGAAGTAATTGAGCACGGTGCTGACCTGGGTCTGCTGGAGCATGATCTCCGAGACCCACACCCGATACGGGTTTATGTCTTGCTGCCAGGGCAGGTCATGGCGCCCGTGGCGGTCGAACCAATCCAATACGGCGCTGGAAAACTGCTCGGATGTCATCGCTTGAACAGCCCCTTGAGCGCGTCTTTGAGCTCGGGGCTGACCTTGTCGCCGAGCTTCTCGTCGATCTTGTCGCCGAGGCGGTCGCCGGCCAGCTTCGCCGCGACCTTGCCCAGCCCGTCGTTGTCCAGGCGGCAGGCTTTCGCGCCCAGCTCCAGCGGGCCTCGGCAGCGTAACGGCCACTCGACATCGACATAACGCTCGTTGACCTGGCAGGCCGGGTCGGGCATGTCGCTCTTGTCGCCTTCAACGATGACGCCGACGCGGTAGTCCATGCCCAATACGCGCAGGTCGATGTCACCGTTGCCATTGACCGTCATGCCGGGGATGCGCACTTTCAGGTCCGGGTTGCTGGCCACGCCATTGTGGAAAGTGAGGTTGCCGTCGAGTTGCTGGAACGGCGTGTCCTTGCCGCGCGGTTCACCGTTAAGACTCTTGCGGTTCAGCGTGGCGATGCCTTTGCACAGCTGCTGTTCGAGGTTGGCATTGAGCAGCACGCCGTCGTTGATGACGAACCCGGCATTGCCGTTCAGGCTGTCAATCAGGGCCTTCTGGCTGTTGCCGCTGGCGGTGATGGCGCTGTTGAGCGTCACCAGGCCTTTGACGGGCGGATTTTTGCCCTGGCTTTCGATGATCTTGTCAGCCGGTACCCGGTTGATGCGGGTTTGCAGGCTCAACTGCGGCGTGGGCTGGCGCACGTCCAGCGTGCCCTTGGCTTCGAAGTTGCCGTTATACAAATCGCCCCGCAGGTTTTCCAGCGTCAACAGGCCGCCGAGCCCGGTGGCCTTCAGCGCGGCATTCTGGATGGGCAGCTTGTCGAGGGTCAGCTGGCCGAAGCTCAGGTCGGCATCGACATCGAGCTTGCTCAGGCGCTCCACCGGGAACAATCGATCGTTGCTCCAAGCGCCCTGGGTCGGGGCGCTTGGTAGCGGTGTGCTGCCGGCACCGGCCATGGCGCTGGCCTCGGTGTTGCTGACTTCGGCCTCGCGGGCAGCCTTGGCGCTGTTGGCTTCGGCGGACTTTGGCGGCAGGTAGCGATCAACGTTGAAGGTGTTGGCCTTGAGCTGGGCACGCAGCGACTGCTTGGCGATATCTTCCACGGCGATGCGACCACTGAAATTGCTCTCATCGATTTTCAGGTTGATGTCGTTGAGCTCGACGCTGGTCGGTGTGGCTGCAATGCGGCTCGCCAGCTCGACCTTGCTCAGGCTGCCATCGGCCATCGCCGGCAGTTTCTGGCCGATGCTGTCGATGAAGCTGGCCAGGTCGAATGAAGCAATCGACACGCCGCCATTCAGCTGCGGCGTTTTGTCGAGATCGTTGACCTTCAGCTCGCCGAGGGCGCGAAGCTGGTTCAAGGAAAGCTTGATACCGGTCCATTCGGCAACGTTGGCTGCCTTGTCGAGGAACAGTTGCCCTTGCGCCGCAAAGCTCACGGTCTTGCCTTGCAACGGATCGCCGGTGGCTTCACCGGACAGCTTCAGGTCTTCGAATTTGTAGCGTTGCAGTGCGCGTTCGAAGCGCAGCTCACCAGTCACCTCGGTGCGCACCCGAACAGCCGGCTGGTTGCTGGACAGGAAAGCCGTGAGGGTAACCGGGATATTGGTGGAATCGTGGATCGGGCCGGTGCTCAACTGGATACTTTCAGCGGTAAACAGCTTGCCGGTCTGCTCGTCGCTGTACTCGACCCGGGCGTTGTTCACGGTCAGGCTGTCGATGTCCAGGCGAGTGGGTTGGGCCGGTTTCTCTGTCGGAGCGTTGGCCGGCGGGGCGGACTGTTCGGTTGGCGCCGGCGCCTTCGTTGCGGTCGTGGAGGCGGGCGCCTTGCCGATGTCTTCCCAGTTGCCATGACCGTTCTTGTCGCGGTTGAGCCGCAGGTTCAGGCCTTCGACCCGTACGTCGCTCATCTGCACTTCACGGCGCAACAGCGGCATCACCCGGACTGAAAGCCCAAGCATCTGCAAGTCGGCAAAGGGTTGGGTCGGATTGGCCAGGGTCGCAACGCTGGCTTCGTGCAATTCAAGACCCAGCCATGGAAACAGGCTCCAGCCGATATCGCCATTGAGGGTCAGCTCGATGTGGGCCTTGTCGCGGGCTATCTGGCGGATCTCTTCCTTATAGTCGTTGGGATCGAAGAGGTGGGTCAGGGCAAAGCCCAGGGCCACAATGATCAGCAACAGCCCGAGAAGTACCAGACCCAGGATTTTGCCGAACGCTTTCATGGGCGAATCCTTGTAGGTTGAGTTCAAATTTTACCGGAGAGTATAACGTCCCGGGTTGGTGGAGCGTTGGGTGATCTGTCTTACCGCAGACCTGCCGGACATAGACCTGTGGCGAGGGGATTTATCCCCGTCGGGTTGCGCAGCAACCCTGATGCAAGCAATGCAGATCAGTCGGTAAACCTCGGCGTTTGGTTTTAGGGGCGCTTCGCACCCCAACGGGGATAAATCCCCTCGCCACAAAGGTCAGCAAATATCGAGAGACAACTTCAGCTTCGCCGCCAAGGCCTGCACCTCCAGATGCCCGGCCGGTGCCTCGAGCCGAAGCCCGGCGTCATCATCTCGAGCCATCCTCCTTGCCTCGCTCACCAGGCGCTCGGCTACACCACGGCGGCGGGTAACCTTTCTTACGCACAGGTGAGACAAGTACCAAGCGTCCTGGTGCCGTTGCAGGCGTGCGGCGCCGAGCAGTCGGTCGTTGAACCGTGCCGCAATCAGCGTACCTTCCGTCAGGCAACTGTTGATCAACTGCCCGGCATCGCTGAACGGCTCGAACAGCCAGGCCGGGGCGTCCTGGTAGATTTTCTGCAGGTCCTGATGATCCTGATGAGTGGCTTCATTCAGACGCTCGACGACGATGGGCATGGAGATTCCTGAAAAATAAACGAATAACGCCCTACAGAAAGTGGGAAGAGGCGCGATAAGACGAATGACAGAAAAAAGGTGATAGCACTTTGGTTATTCTGTCACGAGCAAATGGTAACCTTTGTCAGTTCGCCCGTCCCTGTGCGACGTGATGCCGCACCAAAATGGAGCTTCACCGCAAAATACAGTCATGCCTGCGTGCAAATGAAGACTGAGGGTGATGCGTGGCTGGCGAACCTATTCCAATAACTGGGGGATACACAATGAGCACGAGCATTACGGCGGACGGCGTTGCCGACCAGCCTGCGTTCCTCTCCAAGGAACGCATTATCGCCAAGCCTGGCTTCAACCGCTGGCTGGTGCCACCGGCCGCGCTGGCCATTCACCTGTGCATCGGCATGGCCTACGGCTTTTCGGTGTTCTGGTTGCCGCTGTCCAAGGCCTTGGGCATCACCAAGCCGGTAGCCTGCGCGCCGGACATGAGCTTCATCTCGCAAGTCTTTTCGTCCCAATGTGACTGGCCGATCTCGATGCTCGGCTGGATCTACACCCTGTTCTTCATTTTCCTGGGTTGCTCGGCAGCCATCTGGGGCGGCTGGCTGGAACATGCCGGTCCGCGCAAGGCTGGCGTGGTATCGGCCCTGTGCTGGTGTGGTGGCCTGCTGATTTCGGCGCTGGGTATCTATACCCATCAGATCTGGCTGATGTGGGTCGGCTCCGGTGTCATCGGTGGTATCGGCCTGGGCCTGGGCTACATCTCCCCGGTGTCGACGCTGATCAAGTGGTTCCCGGACAAGCGCGGCATGGCGACCGGCATGGCGATCATGGGCTTCGGCGGTGGCGCGATGGTGGGTGCTCCACTGGCAGCAGCGCTGATGAGCCATTTCGCTACGCCAACCGACGTGGGCGTATGGCAGAGCTTCCTGGTGATGGCCGCGATCTACTTCGTGTTCATGATCGGTGGCGCCTTGTCTTATCGCGTTCCGCCGACCGGCTGGAAGCCTGAGGGCTGGAATCCTGCACCGAAAAAAGCCGCGAACGCGATGATCACCCATCGCCACGTTCACGTGAACGTTGCCTGGAAAACCCCGCAGTTCCGTTTGGTCTGGCTGGTGCTGTGCCTGAACGTATCCGCGGGTATCGGCATCCTGGGCATGGCTTCGCCACTGCTGCAGGAGGTGTTCGGCGGCAAACTGCTCGGCAACGACCTGCCGTTCGGTCAGCTGGACGCCGCGCAACTGGGCCAGATCGCTGCCATTGCAGCCGGTTTCACCGGTCTGCTGAGCCTGTTCAACATCGGTGGCCGGTTCTTCTGGGCCTCCTTCTCGGACTACCTGGGTCGCAAAAACACCTACTTCGTGTTCTTTGCCCTGGGTGTGGCCTTGTATGCGCTGATCCCGAGCCTGGGCCACCTGGGCAGCGTCGCGCTGTTCGTGGCGGCGTTCTGCATCATCCTGTCGATGTACGGCGGCGGTTTCGCCACCGTGCCGGCCTACCTGGCGGACCTGTTCGGTACGCAAATGGTCGGTGCGATCCACGGTCGCCTGTTGACCGCCTGGGCGGCAGCCGGCGTACTGGGTCCGGTACTGGTGAACTACCTGCGTGAATATCAACTGAGCATCGGCGTAGAACGCGCCGCGGCCTATGACATCACCCTGTACATCCTCGCCGGCCTGCTGGTGCTGGGCTTCCTGTGCAACCTGCTGGTTCGCCCGGTCGCCGACAAGTACTTCATGACCGACGCCGAACTGGCCGCAGAGCAAGCGCTGGGCCACGACAAGGGCGCCGACAGCACCACTTCGCTGGAATGGAAAGCCGCACCGGGCACCAAGCCCCTGGCGATCGCCGCCTGGCTGGTGGTGGGCATTCCGCTGGCGTGGGGTGTGTGGGTGACCCTGCAGAAGACGGCGGTGTTGTTCCGCTAAGCGACACTCCAAAATAGGCCCGAATCCATTGGAAACGGGCCAACCCTGTGGGAGCGAGCCTGCTCGCGAATGGGGCGTGTCAGTCGACAACAATGTCTTCTGATGCACCGCTTTCGCGAGCAGGCTCGCTCCCACATTTGTTTTCATGAGTCCTGGAAGACTTGTATGGACATGTCTAACGCCGCCGCATCGGTTTCAGCCCGTCAGCGGTGTCACCTCTTTTGTTTCTGTTTGGCGCTCGCGCCCCTATAATGGCTGCCTTTTTCGCCCAATGATTTTGCGGAGCTGGTGATGGCCGAACGTAAGGCGTCTGTCGAGCGCGACACTCTGGAAACCCAGATCAAAGCCTCGATCAACCTGGATGGCACCGGAAAGGCCCGGTTTGATATCGGCGTGCCTTTTCTTGAGCACATGCTCGACCAGATCGCCCGTCACGGGCTGATCGACCTGGACATCGTCAGCAAGGGCGACCTGCATATCGACGATCACCACACCGTGGAGGATGTCGGTATCACGCTGGGCCAGGCTTTCACCAGAGCCATCGGCGACAAGAAGGGTATCCGTCGCTACGGCCATGCCTACGTGCCGCTCGATGAAGCGCTGTCGCGCGTGGTCATCGACTTCTCCGGGCGCCCTGGCCTGCAGATGCATGTGCCGTACACCCGCGCCACCGTCGGCGGCTTCGACGTCGACCTGTTCCAGGAATTCTTCCAGGGCTTCGTCAACCACGCCAACGTGACCCTGCACATCGACAACCTGCGCGGGCACAACACCCACCACCAGATCGAAACCGTGTTCAAGGCGTTCGGCCGCGCGCTGCGCATGGCTGTCGAGCTCGATGACCGCATGGCCGGCCAGATGCCTTCCACCAAAGGCGTCCTGTAATGCAGACGGTTGCGGTTATCGATTACGGCATGGGCAACCTGCACTCGGTGGCCAAGGCCCTCGAGCATGTAGGCGCCGGCAAGGTGCTGATCACGAGCGATGCCGACGTGATTCGCGAAGCCGACCGGGTAGTGTTCCCCGGTGTCGGCGCGATTCGTGATTGCATGGCCGAGATTCGGCGCCTGGGCTTCGACAAGCTGGTGCACGAAGTCAGCCAGGATCGCCCGTTCCTCGGCATCTGCGTGGGCATGCAGGCTTTGCTCGATCGCAGTGAAGAGAACGACGGGGTCGATTGCATCTCGCTGTTCCCGGGCCAGGTGAAATTCTTTGGCAAGGGCCTGCATGAAGACGGCGAGCACTTGAAAGTGCCGCACATGGGCTGGAACGAAGTGCGGCAAACGGTGGACCATCCGCTGTGGCACGATATTCCGGACCTCGCGCGTTTCTACTTCGTGCACAGCTACTACATCGCCGCCGGCAATGCCCGGCAGGTGGTGGGCAGCGGTCACTATGGTGTCGATTTCGCCGCGGCCCTGGCCGATGGCTCGCGCTTCGCCGTGCAGTTTCACCCGGAGAAGAGCCATACCCATGGCCTGCAACTGCTGCAGAACTTCGCGGCGTGGGACGGGCGCTGGTAATGGCCCGCAAGAAACCGCCGATCCTCACTCTCACGCCTGAGCAGGAAAGTGAGGCGAACCGCAAGATCCAGCGGTTCATGGAGGAGCGTTTCGAGCTGGACCTTGGCTCGTTCGAAGCGGCGGAAATTCTTGATCTGTTTACCCGCGAAATTGCTCCGCACTATTACAACAGGGCGATTTTCGATGTGCAGGCGCACCTTAAGGAAAGGTTCGAAAGCATCGAAAGCGACTTGTGGGCGCTCGAGAAAAACTGATTTTCGAGCCAAGCTGAATTTTCGTATTTGAAGGTTTGCCAGATGCTGATTATCCCCGCTATCGATCTCAAGGACGGCGCTTGCGTCCGTCTGCGCCAGGGCCGCATGGAAGACTCCACGGTGTTTTCCGATGACCCGGTGAGCATGGCCGCCAAGTGGGTGGAGGGCGGTTGCCGTCGTCTGCATCTGGTTGACCTGAACGGTGCCTTCGAAGGCCAGCCGGTCAACGGTGAAGTGGTCACGGCCATCGCCAAACGGTACCCGAACCTGCCGATCCAGATCGGTGGCGGCATTCGTTCGCTGGAGACCATCGAGCACTACGTCAAGGCCGGCGTCAGCTACGTGATCATCGGCACCAAGGCCGTCAAGGAACCCGAGTTCGTCGCCGAAGCCTGCCGTGCCTTCCCGGGCAAGGTCATCGTTGGCCTCGACGCCAAGGACGGGTTTGTCGCCACCGACGGCTGGGCTGAAGTGAGTACCGTGCAAGTGATCGACCTGGCCAAGCGTTTCGAAGCCGACGGCGTGTCCGCCATCGTCTACACCGACATTGCCAAGGACGGCATGATGCAGGGCTGCAACGTTCCGTTCACCGCTGCCCTGGCCGCCGCCACGAAGATCCCGGTGATCGCCTCCGGCGGCATCCACAACCTGGGCGACATCAAGGCACTGCTCGACGCCAGGGCGCCGGGCATCATCGGTGCGATCACCGGTCGCGCGATCTATGAAGGTACCCTGGACGTCGCCGAGGCCCAGGCCTTCTGCGATTCCTATAAAGGCTGAGGACTCATCATGGCGCTGGCCAAACGCATCATCCCTTGCCTGGACGTGGATAACGGCCGGGTGGTCAAGGGCGTGAAGTTCGAGAACATCCGTGACGCTGGCGACCCGGTGGAAATCGCCCGTCGTTATGACGAGCAGGGTGCGGACGAGATTACTTTCCTGGATATCACGGCCAGCGTCGACGGCCGTGATACCACGCTGCACACCGTCGAGCGCATGGCCAGCCAGGTGTTCATCCCGCTGACCGTGGGCGGTGGCGTGCGCAGCGTGCAGGACATCCGCAACCTGCTCAATGCCGGCGCGGACAAGGTGTCCATCAACACCGCGGCGGTCTTCAACCCGGAATTCGTCGGCGAGGCGGCCGAGCATTTCGGCTCGCAGTGCATCGTCGTGGCGATCGACGCGAAGAAGGTCTCCGGTCCGGGCGAAACCCCGCGCTGGGAAATCTTCACCCATGGCGGGCGCAAGCCAACCGGGCTGGACGCCGTCGAATGGGCGAAGAAGATGGAGGGCCTGGGCGCCGGAGAAATCCTGCTGACCAGCATGGACCAGGACGGTATGAAGAACGGCTTCGATCTCGGCGTCACCCGTGCTATCAGCGATGCCCTGGGCATCCCGGTCATCGCTTCCGGCGGTGTCGGTAACCTGCAGCACCTGGCCGATGGCATTCTGGAAGGCCATGCCAGTGCAGTGTTGGCAGCGAGCATTTTCCACTTTGGCGAATATACCGTGCCGGAAGCCAAGGCCTACATGGCCCAGCGCGGTATCTGCGTCAGATAAGCCGAGAATCCGGCAGGCGAGCCGAGGGCGAATCAGGGCGAGTGCTGGACGTCCCTGAGCGGGGTAGGGTTCAGGATGTCCATCCTTGGCTCGGATGCTTGTTTGGATATGTCATAGGCAATGGTGCAGAGCTTTCCAGGCAAGTGTGAATTTTCAAGCCACGCATATATATCTTCGCTGGTGTCGTAATCGGATTTGTCTGAGCAGTCTGTCTCCCCTGTCGGGCCGAACTTGTAAGCGTAGGTTCGATGCGGCTGCTCATTCTTCGTTGTCGACACTTGCACGCCAGTAGTGAACATCAGTTCAGGCTGAGCTGTCGGGGCGTTTTCCAGAATTTCGACCGGAAGGGACAACGCATTGTTGGTCAGCCCTTCTTCTGGGCGTTGGTCTGCGGAACCCACGCCCAGGATGCATAAGAAGTACAAACCGGGCTGATCCCCTATTGCAGTGTTTATAAAGGCATTCTTGGCACTTATTGTTTGGCTATAGCCTGGGCCTTGTTGGCAGTCCTTCGCGGTTTGAACGGTTTTATGACGGTAGAAAGGCGTGTCGATGGAGAACTTGTAATTCCAGTTCGGAATATCTGCGCTACCGTTGGCCTTTTTTCCCGCTCTTCTGTACCTTTGCGGGCTGTCCGCTGGGGCACTGACGGAAAAGACCGGATAGAGCGGACAGAAAGAAGTCGCGCCTTGAACGAGGCGGCCCTGTACAAAACAGCCGCTGAGATAGTTCGTCGCATTACCGTATATATTGCCCAGTATGGCCTTGTAGTGTCCGCCGTCGGGCGTGCATGGAGCGTGCTGTTCGCAGGGGTAGGCTTGGGCGGTCAGGTTGCCCGTGCCTATCACGCCGATGATCTGGTTGGTATGGCGATCAAGTAGCGGGCTGCCAGAGCCGCCACCTTTTATATCCTTGCAGCGGGTCATCAGCGTGTTACGCCAGACCCACCGGCCTTCCACAATCTCCTGGGCAGGTTGCAGTGTGCAGGCGGCCAATCGCAGCGTGTCCTGCTCGTGGACTGGTGCGCCTACGATCAGGACATCCGTCCCGTCGACGGGGCGCTCAGTGGCCAGGCCCAGTGGCCGTATCCCTTCCTTGAGCAAAGTTTGCAGGCTGACGTCCAGTTCAATGACTGCAATGTCTACGCCTTGAACGCTCCTCCAGGCAATTTTTTTCAATGGATAAGTAAGATAGGGTGCGGTATCGGCGAAATAGTTGAACTGCATGAAGCCTTGTATTGGCTTGTTGGTAACGATGTTCGCGTTGGTCAACTCGGTGCAATGCCCCGCGGTAAGCACGTAGGCGGGCGTGGGCGGTGACCCCGTAACGTCTTGGGTATCGAGAAGCGCCGCGGTACAACGCCCGTTCATTGTGTACAAGCGTCCGATACCCTGCCAATGGTCATGTGAGCCGTCCTTGTTGTTCAGGATTTTTGAGTCGGTGAAGTTCTGAACCCCTTCGCCATAATCTTTGCCGTGTGCAACGCTCAGTGCGCCAGACAGGCAAAGCAAACCGCCCAGTAACAAGTAGATCGTTTTCATTGAGTCATGCCTTTGATTAATTGGGGCCGGTCTTGGCCGGCTTCGCTAATTAATCAGCCTCGGCGTGATGGAAGGTGGTAACTAATTACCTCCGCCAAGGTTGCGTTTGCGCGCATCCTGTTTGGTTGGGTGTTTGTCGTGAAAAACGACAGTAGACATGCCGGCAGGCCCAAGGCACTCTGGAATACGCCATGGACCCGGACAATCAGATATGTTCAAACGCGCTCTTGTTGTATTTACCAGCACTTTCCTGCTGTTCATGAGCGGGGCGCAGGCCGGGGACGGCCGCGATGCTGGCCTGGTATTGCTGACGGAGAACTTTCCGCCCTACAACATGGCGAAGAACGGCAAGAACTTCGCCCAGGACGAAAACATTCATGGCATTGCGGTGGACATCGTCCGCGAGATATTCAAGCGAGCTGACATTTCCTACAGCCTGACGCTGCGTTTCCCCTGGGAACGAATCTACAAGCTTGCCTTGGAAAAACCCGGTTATGGGGTGTTTGTAACGGCTCGGCTGCCTGAGCGCGAAAAGCTCTTCAAATGGGTTGGCCCCATCGGCCCGGACGATTGGATCATGCTCGCCAAGGCCGACAGCAAGATTGCCCTCGACTCGTTGGAGCAGGCGCGTCAGTACCGGATTGGTGCCTACAAGGGCGATGCAATTGCCGAAACATTGGCCAAACAGGGGCTCAGGCCAATTGTCGTGTTGCGCGATCAGGACAACGCCAGGAAACTCGTCAACGGCCAGATAGACCTATGGGCCACCGGCGACCCGGCAGGGCGTTATCTGGCGCGTCAGGAGGGGGTGAGCGATCTCAAGACCGTACTGCGATTCAACAGTGCCGAGCTCTACCTGGCCTTGAACAAGGACGTGCCGGACGAGGTGGTGAGCCGCCTGCAAAAGGCCCTGGATGAGCTGCGCAAGGAAGGCGAAGTGGACGCGATCATGGCGCGCTATCTCTGAGACGCCAAGCCTAACGATAAACCCCATCCTTCCCATGCCCGGCCATCGCTCGGTTGCTGCGCAGGCTGATCATCGACTTGATGTCGATCCACTCGATGCCCTGGGCCTTGAGCTTGGGCAGTTCGCGCTCGAGTACGGCGAGGGTTTGTGGATAGGGATGGCCGATCATCACGGCCGAGCCCTGCCGCCGAGCCAGTTCGATGGCGACCTGAAGCTGGCCGGCGATAGCCGCTTCGGTGCGTTCGTCATCCAGAAATACATCCCGCGACACGCTGGCGAGGCCGATCTTTTGTGCTTCGGCAGCGGCGACGGTCTGCGCGCTGGTGCGGCTGTCGACGAAAAACTTGTGACGCTGTTGCAGGTTCGCCATCAGCCATGCCATCGCCTGGGGTTGCGCGGTCATGCGGCTGCCCATGTGGTTGTTGATACCGCTGGTGTAGGGCACCGCGGCAAACGCGGCGTCCAGGCGCTTGCCCAATTCTTCGATGGATAATTCCGGGTGCCAGGCGAACGGCCCGGTGGCCGGGTCCATGGGCATGTGCAGCATGACGAGTTTGCCGGCGCGATGAGCCTCGCGGGCGATTTCGGCGGCGTGGGGCGTGTCGGGCATGATTGCCGCGGTGACCGGACCGGACAGGGCCAGGACACGGCGATCCCGGGGCAGATTCTGTCCCAGGTCATCGATGATCAGGCTCAGGTAAGCCTTCTGCGGCGGGGACGCTGTGGCGGGAGCCGCGTCAACGGCTCCCGCCAGCAGGCACAACAGGACGAAGATGAAACGCAGGCCCATCTCAGCGGCCGGACGTAATGTTCAACCCTTTGAGCAGGCTCAAGGCCTGGGCCAACTGATAGTCGTCATCCTGCGGCATCGGCTTGGCCTTGGCGCCGGAGCCGGTCGGTTTGTCCGCGCCGCCGTTGCCGTTGCCCAAGTGACCTTGCAGGTCGGCTTCCTTGAAGTACTCGCTGTCCGCCTCGCTGGTGATCTTGGCCTTGCGTACCTCGATGTCCGGGACAATGCCCTGGGCCTGGATGGAGCGGCCGTTGGGCGTGAAGTACAGCGCGGTGGTGATCTTCAGGGCGCGGTCGTTGTTCAGCGGCAACACGGTTTGCACCGAGCCCTTGCCGAAACTGGTGGTGCCCATGACGACGCCACGCTTCTGGTCTTGCAGAGCACCGGCGACGATCTCCGACGCCGACGCGCTGCCGCCATTGATCAGCACGACCAGTGGCACGGCTTCGCTGAGGTCGTTGCCGGTGGCCGAGAAGCGCAGCTCGGAATTGGCGATGCGGCCCTTGGTGTAGACGATCAGGCCCTTGGTGATGAAATGGTCCACCACTTCCACGGCCGATTGCAGGACGCCGCCGGGGTTGTTGCGCAAGTCCAGGACCAGGCCGTTGAGCTTCTTGCCGTTGTCCTTGCGCATCTTGGCCAGGGCCTTGGCGACTTCCTCGCCGGTCTTGACCTGGAATTGGGTGATGCGGATGTAGCCGTAGCCGGACTCCAGCAGTTGGCTCTTCACGCTCTTGACCTGGATGACCGCCCGGGTCAGGGTCACGTCGAATGGCGTGCCACCGTCGCGCACCAGGGTCAGGGTGATCTTTTCTCCGATCTTGCCGCGCATCTTGTCCACGGCTTCGGTCATGCTCTGGCCACGGGTCGGTTGGCCGTTGATCTTGACGATGAAGTCGCCAGCCTGGATGCCAGCCTTGGAGGCGGGCGTATCGTCGATCGGCGAGACCACCTTGACGAAACCGTCTTCGCTGCCGACTTCGATGCCCAGGCCGCCGAATTCGCCGCTGGTGCTTTCCTGCAGCTCGGCAAAATCCTCAGGGCCGAGGTAGGCCGAATGCGGGTCAAGGTTGCTGAGCATGCCCTTGATGGCATTCTCCAGCAGCATCTTGTCGTCCACCGGTTCCACGTACGCGGCTTTGATCCGGTCCATGACTTCGGCAAAGGTGCGCAATTCATCCAACGGCAGCGGGGCCTTGGTGGTGGCGGCCGTAGCGGCGGTCGTCGCCGGCGCGGGTTGCGCAGCGAAAGCCAGGGGCGCGCCGATCACGAGGGCGATCGTCAGGGCCAGCGAGGTGAGGCGGGACAAATGCAGCATGTCGAACGAACTCCTGAGTTGGATGGGCGCGCTTATCCTTGCGCACGACACCATTGTGCCGGGTCACTGGGGCGACCCTGCTGGCGAATAGCAAAATACAGTGCTGGCGTGTCCTGCCCGCCACTGTTGCCGACCGTGGAGATGGACTCGCCGGCCTTGACCACATCCCCCGCCGATTTGAGCAGCGTCTGGTTGTGGCCGTAAAGGCTCAGGTATCCGTTGCCGTGATCGAGGATCACCAGCAGGCCGGCACCGCGCAGCCAGTCGGCAAACACCACGCGCCCGCCATGTACGGCGTGCACCTGGCTACCGGCGGAAGCGCTGATCATCACGCCGTCCCACTTGGTGCGGGTATCGTCGCCACGGGTTTCACCGAAGCGTGCAAGTAATCGACCATTGACCGGCCATGGAAGTTTGCCCCGGGCTGAAGCAAAAGCACCGCCGAAGGTTTCGCCATCGCTGGAAACCACTGCGCCGGGGCTGGATTTAGCCGGCTTGCGCGGGGCTTCGCCGGCATCGGCGTCGGCCTGGGCTTCACGCAAACGCTTTTTTTCGGCTTCCTGCTGGGCGATCAGCGCTTTCTGCCGCGCTTCTTCCGCCTCCCGAGCCTGGCGAGCCAGGGTTTCCTCGATGGTTTTCAAGACATTTGCCAGTTCGGCCTGGTCCTGTTCGCGGGCCTTGAGCTTGCTGTCGCGAGCCTTCACGTCGTCATTGAGCTTGGCCAGGGCCACCTGGCGCTCCTTGCGAACCTTCTCGAGTTCTTCGCGCTGGGTGTCGAGGCTGCTTTTCTGCACGAGCAACTGGGCTTGCTGCAGCTCGATGTCTTTCTCGACATTGGCCAGCTGGCGCAGGGTTTCATTGAAGCTCTTGAGCTGCTCCAGGCGGGCCTGGCTCAGGTAGTCGTAATAGGTGAGGGTGCGGGCGAATTTCTCGGGATTCTGCTGATTGAGCAGCAGCTTGAGGTATTCCTGGCGACCGTTCTGGTAGGCCGCCCGAGCCTGGATGGCGATCAGCTTTTGCTGTTCAGTGCGCGCGCTCTGGAGTTTTTTTTTCTCTCCATCGAGGCGCTGCAACTCGGATTCGCTTTTCTTCAGCTCTTTCTGCAGGGCGTCGACCTGCTTCTCCAGCTTGCCCATCTCGGTTTCGGTGCCGCGCAGGTCTTTCTGCACGCTGGATTTTTCTTCCTGCAACTTGTTCAGCAGCTTCTTCAGCTCGGCGATGTCCTGGCGCGTGGCTTCCAACTGTTGTTGGGTTTGCGCGCGCTCGTCCGCGAAGGCCGGTTGGAGCAGGCAGGTCAGAGCAAGGGCTATCAGGACGCGGAGCATAGAGGCGGGTGGCACCAGGGAAAGGGACGGCCTAGTATGCCCGCCCCACGCTGCAAAAAAAACGCCCATTTGGGGCTGTGTGATAACTGGCCGAAAAAACACCAGAAACCATTGTGGGAGCGAGCTTGCTGTGGCGAGGGAGCTTGCTCCCGCTGGGCTGCGAAGCAGCCCCTCGACAATAGATCAAGCCAGAAGGCTCTGCGATGGCTGCGCCATCGAACGGGAGCAAGCTCCCTCGCCACACAAACCCCTGCTCAATGCTGCGACGTCAGACCAGGATCGAAGTCCCGGTCATCTCCGCCGGCTGTTCCATGCCCAGAAGCATCAGCATGGTCGGCGCCACGTCGGCCAGCACGCCGCCGTCGCGGACCTTGAAGTCACGCTTGCCGACATAGATGAATGGCACCGGCTCAGTGGTGTGGGCCGTGTGGGCCTGGCCAGTGGACTCGTCGGACATCTGCTCGACGTTACCGTGGTCGGCGGTAATCAGCGCTTCGCCGCCGACTTTTTCCAGCGCCTCGACGATGCGGCCGACGCAGGTGTCCAGGCATTCCACGGCCTTGACCGCTGCGTCGAACACGCCGCTGTGGCCGACCATGTCACCGTTGGCGTAGTTGACCACGATCACGTCATAACGCTGGTTCTCGATGGCGTCGACGATGCGGTCGGTCACTTCCGGCGCGCTCATTTCCGGTTGCAGGTCGTAGGTGGCGACTTTCGGCGACGGGATCAGGATGCGCTCTTCGCCCGGGAAGGGCTCTTCGCGGCCGCCGGAGAAGAAGAACGTCACGTGGGCGTACTTCTCGGTTTCCGCGATGCGCAGTTGGGTCTTGCCGTTTTTCGCCAGGTAATCGCCCAGCACGTTTTCCAGGCTACCGGCAGCGAAGGCCGATGGCGCGGGAATGCTGGCGGCGTATTGAGTCAGCATCACGAAACCGGCCAGTTTCGGCTGGCGGGCGCGCTCGAATTCCTTGAAATCATCTTCGACGAATACGCGAGTCAGTTCGCGGGCACGGTCGGCGCGGAAGTTCATGAACACCACGGCGTCGCCGTCTTCGACTTTTACCGGCTCGCCGAGGGTGGTGGCCTTGACGAACTCGTCGCTTTCACCACGCTCATAGGCAGCTTGCAGGCCTTCTTGCGCGGTGGCGGCGTGGAATTCGGCATTGCCGTCGACGATCAGGTTGTAGGCCTGGGCGACGCGGTCCCAGCGGTTGTCACGGTCCATGGCGAAGTAACGGCCGATCAGGCTGGCGATTCGGCCCTTGCCGAGGGTCTTGAACGTGTCGTCGAGCAATTTGATCGACGATTCGGCGCTCTTCGGCGGCGTGTCGCGGCCATCCAGGAAGGCGTGAAGATAGATGTTGGTAGCACCGCGCCTGGCGGCCAGCTCGGCCATGGCGATCAGGTGGTCCTGATGGCTGTGCACGCCACCGTCGGACAGCAGGCCCATGAAGTGCACGGCCTTGCCGGCAGCTACGGCTTTATCCACGGCGGCGCAGATGGTCGGGTTTTCAAAAAATTCGCCGTCGCGGATCGATTTGGTCACGCGGGTGAAATCCTGATACACCACGCGGCCGGCGCCGAGGTTCATGTGGCCGACTTCGGAGTTGCCCATCTGCCCGTCGGGCAGGCCGACGTCCATGCCGCTGCCGGAGATCAAGCCGTTCGGCACGGTGGCCCACAGGCGATCCAGCACAGGCTTCCTGGCCGCGTAGACGGCGTTGGATTCGTGGCTGTCACTGTGACCGAAGCCGTCCAGAATCATCAGGACCAAAGGTTTAGGCGTGGTAGTCATGGAATCCACTCGTGGCTGGTTAAAAGAAGACGATGGAAAAGGGACGGGCAGTTTAAAGGTAAGTTCCGGTGCCGTCACCGCCGGGCGGGGTTTGGCCGGCCTTGCGTGCTGTGTATACTGGCCGACATTTTAACGCCCTGGAACCTCCTTCGATGGTTGCTCACCTGATTGAATTTGCCACTAACCACTACATTCTCGTCGGTATCTTCGTCGTACTGCTGGCGTTGCTGGTTGCCCACACGATGCAGGGCGGCGGTCGCAGCCTGAGCACCGGCGAGCTGACCGCGCTGGTCAACAAGGACGCCGGCGTAGTGGTCGACATCCGCCCGACCAAGGATTACGCCGCCGGTCACATCGTCGGCGCGCTGAACATTCCTCAGGACAAACTGATCGCTCGTGTGGCCGAACTGGAAAAACACAAGGCCAAGACGCTGATCCTGGTCGACGCCCAAGGCCAGCAGGCCGGTACCCTTGCCCGCGAACTGATGAAGTCCGGCTTCACCGCCGCCAAACTGTCTGGTGGCGTTGCGAGCTGGAAAGCCGACAATCTGCCCCTGGTGAAGTGACATGCCCCACGTAGTTGTCTATTCCAGCGATTACTGCCCCTATTGCTCCCGAGCCAAGATGCTGCTCAAGAACAAGGGCGTAGCCTTCGAAGAGATCAAGGTCGACGGCAAGCCGCAACTGCGCGCCGAAATGACCCAGAAGGCCCGGCGTACCTCCGTGCCGCAGATCTGGATCGGCGACACCCACGTGGGCGGTTGCGACGACCTGTTCGCCTTGGAGCGCGCCGGCAAGCTCGACGCGCTGCTCAAGGCTTGAATTCCCAATTAATAGAACCTGAAAGTAAGAAGGATCTGCGATGACTGACCAACAGAACACAGCTGCCACTGAAGAAGAAGCCGCACCGCAATTCTCCTTGCAGCGTATTTACGTTCGCGACCTGTCCTTCGAAGCCCCGAAAAGCCCGGCGATCTTTCGCCAGCAGTGGGAGCCGAGCGTGGCCCTGGACCTGAATACCCGCCAGAAAGCCCTGGAAGAAGACTTCCACGAAGTGGTGCTGACCCTGTCGGTGACCGTGAAGAATGGCGACGAAGTCGCGTTCATCGCCGAAGTCCAGCAGGCCGGTATCTTCCTGATCAAGAATCTGGATGCCGCTTCGATGAGCCACACGCTGGGCGCGTTCTGCCCGAACATCCTGTTCCCGTACGCCCGCGAAACACTGGACAGCCTGGTGACCCGCGGTTCGTTCCCGGCCCTGATGCTGGCCCCGGTGAACTTCGATGCCCTGTACGCGCAAGAGCTGCAGCGCATGCAACAAGAAGGCGGCGCGACCGTCCAGTAAGCGGCGCTGTCGGCCGAGTATCACACCTGTGGGAGCGAGCCTGCTCGCGAAAGCGCTATATCAGTCAATCAAGTACCGACTGAGCTGACGCTTTCGCGAGCAGGCTCGCTCCCACATTTGTTATGCGATGCTATTGAAAGCCGTTCTGCCGCCACGCCTCATAAACCGCCACCGCCACGGTGTTTGACAGGTTCAGGCTGCGGCAGCCTTCACGCATCGGCAAGCGCAAGCGTTGGTCCGCCGGTAGTGCGTCCAGCACTTCGGCCGGCAGGCCACGGCTTTCCGGGCCGAACAGGAATGCATCGCCGGCGACGAAGCTGGCGTCATGAAACGGCCGCGAGCCCTTGGTGGTGAAGGCGAACAGGCGCGGATGCCCCAGGCTTTCCAGGCAGCTGGCCAAGTCGGCGTGCCGCTGCAAGGTGGCATACTCGTGGTAGTCGAGGCCGGCGCGGCGCAGGCGCTTGTCGTCCATTTCGAAGCCCAGCGGTTCGATCAGGTGCAGGTGGCAGCCGCTGTTGGCGCACAGCCTGATGACGTTGCCGGTATTGGGTGGTATTTCCGGTTGAAAAAGGATGACGTGAAACATGCACGGCTCCGCAGATAAAGATGAGCGGCATTCTACGCCGCAAACCGATCGGCGTTCGAAGCTATTGCCTCGGGTGATGGGCTCTCTGGCGATCGTCGGCATGATGGTCGGGCTGATGATCGGCCGCCTGACGACGCCCGATCCGAGCGAGTTGCAACAGGTCGAGGTCACCCAGGGAGGGCTGGTGGCCTGGTTCAACAACGAACCGGAGCTCCATGGGGAAATCATCGACGGCTCCGTGGCGCTGTTATTTCAGGCGCAAGGTCGGCCGCAGAAAGGCCAGCTCAAGCTCAACGGCAAGGACGTGAACTGGCGGGTGCGGTTGAGTGACAAGGGGCTGTTGCTGACTTTGGTGGCGGCGCGTCCGTTGCGAGGGGAGTGGACCGGCAGCGAGGTCGATGACCGCTGGCGGCTGGAGATCCGTCTCCAGGAGCAATAAAAGAGGGAATCCCCGGCCTGCCTGTACCAAAGGTCCCCAAAACGGGAGGGCTTGCCGTGAAGGCGCAGCCCGGATGTAAAGAAGGGAAACCTTGACCTGCCTGTATCAAGGCCCCCAAAACAGTGGGCTCGATGAGCCCGGTGTAAAAGAGGGGAATCCCCGGCCTGCCTGTACCAAGGTCCCCGAAACTGGGTAGTGATTGGGTTATTGCAGGGGGCGTGCCAGTTTTAAATGGCTTGTCACAAAAAACTGCTGAAGATGCGAAAAAGCCCCGTATTCCGGGGCTTTTGCTTAGGTGTTGAGCGGTTTTTTGAAGCTAGGGCGATCGGTTCTGGCTCGTCGTACATGAGCAATTGCGGTTCGCAGTGCATTGAAGCGGTGCACGAATCTTCTGAAGCTTCGCGAGCAGGCTCGCTCCCACATTGGATGGTATTGGCCTTTGTGGGAGCGAGCTTGCTCGCGATAGGGCCCTCAAATTCAGCGAAGGGTCAAAGGCTGATCAGCCCTCATCCCCCTCATCATCATCCCCTCCATCAACCTTCATCCCCAATTCCTTGATCTTGCGAGTCAAGGTATTGCGGCCCCAGCCCAGCAGCACGGCGGCGTCGCGGCGGCGGCCGGCGGTGTGCTTGAGGGCCGTTTCGATCATGATGCGTTCGAAGGCCGGGACGGCGCTGTCGAGCAGGCTCGATTGACCGCGGGCCAGGGCCTGGTCGGCCCATTGGCGCAGGGCCTGTTCCCAGTTGGTCACCGGCGCCGAATCCTGTGGCAGGCTCAACAGTTCCGGTGGCAAGTCGCTGATGTGCACTTCGCGACCCGACGCCATCACAGTGATCCAGCGGCAGGTGTTCTCCAGTTGGCGCACGTTGCCGGGCCATGGCAGGTTCTTGAGGTATTCCTCGGTCTCGCTCTTGAGCAGCTTGGGCTCCACCGCCAGCTCCTGGGCCGCACGGCCGAGGAAGTGCCGGGCCAGGGTCGGGATGTCCTCGCGACGGTCCGCCAGGCGCGGGATGTGGATGCGGATCACGTTCAGGCGATGGAACAGGTCTTCGCGGAACTTGCCGGCGTGGACCAGGGTTTCCAGGTTCTGGTGGGTCGCGGCGATGATCCGGACATCGACCTTGACCGGCGTATGCCCGCCGACTCGATAGAACTCGCCGTCAGCCAGTACCCGCAGCAGCCGGGTCTGGGTATCGGCCGGCATGTCGCCGATTTCATCCAGGAACAACGTACCGCCATCGGCTTGTTCGAAGCGGCCCCGGCGCAGGTTGGCCGCGCCGGTGAACGCGCCTTTTTCATGGCCGAACAGCTCGGACTCCATCAGGTCCTTGGGAATCGCCGCCATGTTCAGCGCAATGAATGGCGACGCCGCTCGTGGGCTGTGGCGGTGCAGGGCGTGGGCTACCAATTCCTTGCCGGTGCCCGACTCACCGTTGATCAGCACGGTGATGTTGGAATGGCTCAGTCGACCGATGGCGCGAAACACTTCCTGCATCGCCGGCGCTTCGCCGATGATTTCCGGGGTGCGGGCCAGGGCCGGGACTTCTTCCAGGCCTTGTTGTTCCTGGGCGTGCTGGTTGGCGCGCTTGACCAGGGACACGGCTTCGTCGACGTCGAACGGCTTGGGCAGGTATTCGAACGCACCGCCCTGGTAAGACGCCACGGCGCTGTCCAGGTCGGAGTGAGCGGTCATGATGATCACTGGCAGCCGCGGATGTTGCTCGCGAATCCGCGCCAGCAAGTCCAGGCCACTGGCGCCGGGCATGCGGATGTCGGAAATGATGACGTCCGGCTGCTGACGGGCCAGGCGGCTCATCACCCCGTCGGCGCTGTCGAAGCTCTGGGTGGTCATGCCTTCCTGTTGCAAGGCTTTTTCCAGGACCCAGCGGATAGAACGGTCGTCATCGACGATCCACACGGTTTCACTACGGCTCATGTCGATGTGGCTCCTTGTTCCAGTGGCAGGAAGATCGAGAAAGTGGTGTGGCCGGGGTGGCTCTCACATTCGATCAAGCCCTGATGCTGACTGATGATGTTCTGGGTGATGGACAGGCCCAGCCCGGTACCGTCCGGACGGCCGCTGACCATGGGAAAGAAGATGGTTTCCTGCAGTTCCGCAGGGATGCCCGGGCCGTTGTCGATGATTTCGATCTTGGTCACCAGGCGATGGCGCACATGGCCGATGGTGAACTGGCGCATGGCGCGGGTGCGCAGGCTGATGCGACCCATGCGCAGCTCGCTCTGGCTGCTGATGGCCTGCATGGCGTTGCGCACGATGTTCAGCACCGCCTGGATCATCTGCTCGCGGTCGATCAGGACGTCGGGAATGCTCGGGTCGTAGTCGCGCACCAAGCTGATGCAGCCCTGGCTCTCTGCCTCCACCAGGCTGCTGACGCGCTCCAGTACTTCATGAACGTTACACAGCGCCAGCGAGGGCAGCTTGTTCGAGCCGAGCATGCGGTCCACCAGGTTTCGCAGGCGGTCGGCTTCTTCGATGATGACGTTGGTGTAGTCCTTGAGGCTTTCTTCCGGCAGTTCCCGGGCGAGCAACTGCGCCGCGCCACGAATGCCACCCAGCGGATTCTTGATCTCATGGGCCAGGCCGCGCACCAGCATCTTGCTGGTTTCCTGCTTGGACAATTGCGCCTCCTCCTTGGTGATGCGCAGCAGGCGATCACGGGGATGGACTTCCAGAAGCAGGAGGGTGGCATTGTTGTTGAGGATCGGCGTTACCGCGTAGTCGACCGTCAGGGTCTGGCCGGTCAGGGCGGTGAGCATCGCTTCGCGCTTGGTGAACGGGTGGGCCTGTTCGACGGCCTGGCGCAGGGAATTCAGCGCTTCGGCGGATTCGGTAAACAGTTCGCTGATGAACTGCCCATGGCTGCGCTGGCCGCTGACGGCCAGGAGCATCTCTGCCGCCGGGTTCATGTACTCCAGACGCAGTTCGGCGTCGAGCAGGATGGTCGCGGTGGTGAGATTGTCGAGCAGCAAACGGTGTAGTGCGTCGCTAATGGTCATCAGGACCTCTTTTAAAGCGTAGCGATCAAGGGCAAGCCCCCAAATCGCGCGCGCGATTCATGCGCTGATACCAGCAAAATGCAAAAACCAAACCAAGGCTCCGAAAAGAAGCGTTTCAGGCGTCAAATAGCCTTTTCCCGCCCATCTGTGTGGCGTTCTGCCAGTTATCGCGGGTAGTTTCGAACCAAAATGGGTTGGAATCTGGGTAGAGGTGCAGAGCTGTGCACCGACATGGTGCGCCATCCTGGATGGCATTAGAAGAAGGGCAGGATGCTGCTTTTTTCCTCCTCGGGCTTGTCCGCCAGGGGGCATTCGGGGCGTTGGCCGTAGTCGGCGATAGCACAGGGTTTGACGCGGCGCTTTTGCGCCAGGGACATGCGCTGCATGTGGAAGGGCTGGTTGGCGGTGCGTTCGACGATTCGCGCTTGCTCGTCGAGGATCTCCACCGCCAGGTGATGGGTGCCGCGATCAATGTTCTTCAGCGCAAACACTGGGCTGGGTCCCGGTTCGCCAGTCGGCTTGCCGTCCAGCAGCAGGCGGTAGCGATGGCCTTTCTGCAAACCGGGCTCACTGGTGGCGGTGACGATCAGTTCCCCGGCGGTACTGCGTATCGTCGCATCTGGCTCGGGGATCAGCAGCCGGAGCATCTCGTATCGGAACAAGGGCTCGGCGGGTGGCTTTCCGGCGGTCGCCGTCGGCGTAGTACCGGAGGGCGTGGCCGGCATCCGGTTGCCTGGCGGTAGCGGCACTTTCTTCGCGTTGCCGGGGCGTGGCTGGTCGGTGAAGACGCGATTGCCCTGAGCGTCGATGTAGGTGTAGACCTGCGCCAGGCTCGGTAGCGCCACCAGCAGCAGGCCGAGGGCGAGCAGCCAGCGGATCATGGAAGGTGAATCCGCTGGACGGTGAAGGTAACGGTTTCGCTTTGTTGCACGAGGCGTTCCCCGTTGAGGACCTGGACTGCCAGGCTGTGTTCGCCGCGATCGATGTTCACCAGTTGCAGGCGCGGCACGTTACTCGGCTGCCCGTACGGCTGGCCGTCCAGCAATAGCCTGAACAGATGCGGGCTTTGCAGGCGTGGCTGGGCCCGGACGCCAACGGTGAAGGTGCCGTTATTGGCGCGCAGGGCTTCTTCGGTGGGGATGTCGGTCAGTTCCAGGATGTCATAGGCGTTACGCGGCGCGTCGCTGCCTTGCGCGGCCGCAGGTGCTTCGCGGCTGGCCGGTGTCTGGGATTCCACGCTGTTGAGCGGCGGCAATTCCACGGCCTGGGCCGGTACGCCGTCGGGTGGCTGATTGCTGTAGGCGGTGTTGCCGTCGGCGTCGGTGTATTTGTAGATCTGCGCGGTAGCAGGCAATGCCAACAGCGATAAGAGGATGATTGAGTAAACCCGACCCATGGAAAAATCGACCGAAAACGAAAGGTGATGGGTGCAGCATAGGTCAGCGCGGCTGGTTGGCCCAGTTGCTGTGTTGCACGTATTTCCTGTGGGAGCGAGCCTGCTCGCGAAGGCGGCGTGTCAGGCGCTGAAGTGCTGAATGTGCGGGCCTCTTCGCGAGCAGGCTCGCTCCCACAGTGGGAGTTTTGGTGTGTCAGGATTTTGCGGACACGCACAGCCCGGCAGTTGCCCGGATCAAGGCGAGCCTGTGTATTGGGTGTTGTTTGTTGTGGTGGGTGGCGCGGGCCAGCCATTGCGGGCACTGCGGGTCGGTGCGGTAGGGGGCGAAGTCGGCCAGCTGCTGCAACAGGCGTTTTTGCAATCGATCGAGTTTGGGGCGGATCTCGCCCACCAGGTCCGGGCGTGGCAGGTCCGGGGCCTTGCCGTCGAGGGCCCAGTCGGACAGGTTGATGTATTGCACCAGTTTGTTGGCTTCAATCTGGGCGGCGAAAAACGCTTCCACGGTTTCGCCGGTCAGTTTGTAGGCCGGCGCCTGGGCGACGGCGGCGGCAATGACTTCACGCTCACGCTGGCGATCCTCCACCGGTTTGCCGCTGTCCCATTTGCTCAACGCTACCTGATCGGCGATGGCCAGGCGTTCGCCAATGGCGTTCAGCAGCGGAGTGAGGGCTTCGGGGGCGTTGCCCGCTTCGGCGCTGGTGGCCAGCAGTGCGGCGGACAGGGCAAGGCAGAGTTTGAGGCGCGAAGTCATGGGCAGTCTCGTCTTTATCAAGGAGCGACGAGGCATCATGCCTGTAACCGGCGCCCATGAAAAAGGCCTCCCGAAGGAGGCCTCTTTTATTTCACGCCGTGCGTGACCGGCGCTACCGGATCAGCAGCTGTAGTACAGCTCATATTCCAGTGGGTGTACGAAGGTGCGAACCTTGATTTCTTCTTCGCTTTTCAGCGCGATGTAAGCGTCGATGAAGTCATCGCTGAATACGCCGCCCTTGGTCAGGAACGCACGGCCCTTGTCCAGTTCTTCCAGGGCTTCTTTCAGGCTACCGCAAACCTGTGGGATTTCCTTGGCCTCTTCAGGCGGCAGGTCATACAGGTTCTTGTCGGCGGCATCGCCAGGGTGGATCTTGTTCTGGATACCGTCCAGGCCGGCCATCATCAGTGCTGCGAAGGCCAGGTACGGGTTGGCAGCCGGATCCGGGAAGCGCGCTTCAATACGACGAGCCTTAGGGCTGTTCACGTAAGGAATACGGATCGAGGCGGAACGGTTGCGAGCCGAGTAGGCCAGCATGACCGGTGCTTCGAAGCCTGGGACCAGACGCTTGTAGGAGTTGGTCGACGGGTTGGTGAAGCCGTTCAGGGCCTTACCGTGCTTGATGATGCCGCCGATGAAGTACAGGGCGGTGTCCGACAGACCGGCATAACCTTCGCCGGCGAAGGTGTTCTTGCCGTCCTTGGAGATCGACATGTGCACGTGCATGCCCGAACCGTTGTCGCCGTACAGAGGCTTCGGCATGAAGGTCGCGGTGCGGCCGTAGGCGTCGGCAACGTTGTGTACGCAGTACTTCAGGGTCTGGACTTCGTCAGCCTTCTTGACCAGCGTGTTGAACTTCACGCCGATTTCGTTCTGGCCGGCAGTCGCCACTTCGTGGTGGTGAACTTCGACGGTCTGGCCCATTTCTTCCAGCGCGTTGCACATGGAAGTACGGATTTCGTGGTCGAAGTCGAACGGTGGAACCGGGAAGTAGCCGCCTTTGACGCCTGGACGGTGGCCTTTGTTGCCGCCTTCCACGTCCTGGTCGGACATCCACGAACCCTGTTCGGAGAAGATCTTGAACATGGAGCCGGAGATGTCGGATTTGAACTTGACCGAGTCGAAGATGAAGAACTCAGGCTCAGGACCGAAGAAAGCGGTGTCGCCGATACCGGTGGACTTCAGGTATTCCTCGGCGCGGTGGGCGATGGCGCGTGGGTCGCGGTCATAGCCTTGCATGGTCGAAGGTTCGATGATGTCGCAAACCAGGATCAGGGTCGGCTCTTCGGTGAACGGATCGAGGACCGCGGTTTCGTCGTCCGGCATCAGGATCATGTCGGAGGCTTCGATGCCTTTCCAGCCGGAGATGGAGGAACCGTCGAACATCTTGCCGATTTCAAAGAATTCGTCGTCCAGCGCATCACGGGCCGGCATGGTCACGTGATGTTGAGTGCCCTTGGTGTCAGTGAAGCGCAGATCAATCCACTTGACGTCATGATCTTTGATGAGTTGAACCGACTTCGACATATGTCCTCCGGGTGGCTTCGGGCGGTAATGGTGTGCCCTTAGATATGGGTGATGCCGGCGCGAATACTCTGCCAAGGCAACCTGCCTCACAAGGGAGCAATTTGCATGCCAGTGCCCCAGCATGGGTTTTTTGCACCAAATCCTCGCTTTTGAAAGGGCCTGGGCGCGGATTGTCGGACAATTGCGCACCGCAATGTGGCGCCATTTGTGGATTGTGACCTGTTTTGGTGCGCTGAAAACCAAGTGCAGATTAACTGGTTAAACCTTGAGCAATTTCCGCTATAATCCGCGCCCCCCTTTTTCGGCTGGCCGTTCGCGCGCTGTTTTCATGAAACTAATCGTAAAAGTCTTCCCCGAGATCACCATCAAGAGCCGCCCGGTACGGATGCGTTTCATCCGCCAGTTGGCCAAGAACATCCGTGCCGTGCTCCGTGACCTGGACCCGGCCGTGGTGGTGAATGGCGTGTGGGACAACCTCGAACTGGAAACCCGCGTCAGCGAACCCAAGGCCTTGAAGGAAATGACCGAGCGCCTGAGCTGCATGCCAGGCATCGCGCATTTCCTCCAGGTCGACGAATATCCGCTGGGGGACTTCGACGATATCCTCGCCAAGTGCATGCTCCATTATGGTGATGCCCTGGCCGGCAAGATCTTCTCGGTACGCTGCAAGCGCGCCGGCAAGCACCCGTTCAGCTCGATGGACGTCGAACGTTATGTCGGCAGCCAGTTGCGCCGGCAGTGCGGCGCGGCCGGTATCTCCCTGAAAGACCCTGAAGTTGAAGTGCGCATCGAGATTCGCGACCAACGGTTGTTCGTGATCCACAGCCAGCACGACAGCATCGGCGGTTATCCGCTGGGTTCGCTGGAACAGACGCTGGTATTGATGTCCGGTGGTTTCGACTCCACCGTCGCCGCCTACCAGATCATGCGTCGCGGCTTGATGAGCCATTTCTGCTTCTTCAACCTCGGCGGGCGCGCCCACGAACTGGGCGTCATGGAAGTGGCGCACTTCATCTGGAAGAAGTACGGCAGCTCCCAGCGCGTGTTATTTGTGAGCGTGCCGTTCGAGGAAGTCCTGGGCGAGATTCTCGGCAAAGTCGATAACAGTCATATGGGCGTCATTTTGAAGCGTATGATGTTGCGTGCCGCGACGAGCATCGCCGACCGCCTGCACATCGACGCGCTGGTCACCGGCGAGGCGATTTCCCAGGTGTCGAGCCAGACGCTGCCGAACCTGTCGGTGATCGACTGCGTAACCGAGAAACTCGTGCTGCGGCCACTGATCGCCAGCCACAAGCAGGACATCATCGACACGGCCACGGAAATCGGCACCGCCGATTTTGCCCGGCACATGCCGGAGTACTGCGGGGTCATCTCGGTCAATCCGAAGACGGCGGCCAAGCGCGGGCGCGTGGAGCACGAAGAGAAAGAATTCGACATGGCGGTACTCGAACGCGCAATCGAGAACGCCAGGCTGGTGCCGATCGATCGGGTCATCGACGAATTGGGCCAGGACATCCAGATTGAAGAAGTCGGCGAAGCGCTGGCCGGTCAGATCATCATCGACATCCGTCATCCGGACGATGCTGAAGACGACCCGCTGAGCGTTGCCGGCGTCGAGGTACAAACGATGCCGTTCTATGCAGTGAACGCGCGTTTCAAGGAACTGGACCCTACTCGCCAGTACCTGCTGTATTGCGACAAAGGCGTGATGAGTCGCCTGCATGCCCATCATTTGCTCAGTGAGGGGCATGCCAATGTGCGCGTTTATCGACCGAGCTAAGTGCCCGGGGCTGTTTGCCTGTGGCCTGCGTCACCGGCCCCCCGACGCCGCCGACACGCTGTAACTGTCGGACTCTACTGTAAATCGCTGCCACGACCTGTCAGCACACCGAATCCTCTGATCGAGATACACAAGTGATCGAAAATCTACGCAACATCGCCATCATTGCTCACGTTGACCATGGTAAGACCACCCTGGTAGACAAACTCTTGCGTCAATCCGGCACCCTGGAGCGCAACGAGCTCAACGACGAGCGCGTGATGGACTCCAACGACCAGGAAAAAGAGCGCGGTATTACCATCCTGGCGAAAAACACCGCCATCAACTGGAACGGCTACCACATCAACATCGTGGACACCCCGGGCCACGCCGACTTCGGTGGTGAAGTCGAGCGCGTGATGTCGATGGTCGACTCCGTGCTGCTGCTGGTCGACGCCCAGGACGGCCCTATGCCGCAAACCCGTTTCGTGACCAAGAAGGCCTTCGAAGCCGGCCTGCGTCCGATCGTGTGCATCAACAAGGTTGACCGTCCAGGCGCGCGTCCGGACTGGGTTCTGGACCAGATCTTCGACCTGTTCGACAACCTGGGCGCCACCGAAGAACAGCTGGACTTCAAAGTCGTCTACGCCTCGGCCCTGAACGGTATTGCCGGTCTGGACCACACCGAAATGGCTGACGACATGACCCCGCTGTACCAGTCGATCGTCGACAACGTACCCGCGCCGAAAGTCGACCGTGACGGCCCGTTCCAGATGCAGATCTCGGCACTGGACTACAACAGCTTCCTGGGTGTGATCGGTGTTGGCCGTATCGCCCGTGGCCGCGTCAAGCCGAACACCCCGGTCGTGGCTATCGGTGCCGACGGCAAGAAGCGCAACGGTCGTATCCTCAAGCTGATGGGTCACCACGGTCTGCACCGTGTAGACGTTGAAGAAGCAGCTGCCGGCGACATCGTCTGCATCAGCGGCATGGACTCGCTGTTCATCTCCGACACCCTGTGCCACCCGGACACCGTTGAAGCGATGAAGCCGTTGACCGTCGACGAGCCAACCGTTTCCATGACCTTCCAGGTAAACGACTCGCCATTCTGCGGTAAAGAAGGCAAGTTCGTGACTTCCCGTAACATCAAGGAACGTCTGGACAAAGAGCTGCTGTACAACGTTGCACTGCGCGTTGAAGAAGGCGACTCGGCTGACAAGTTCAAGGTCTCGGGCCGTGGCGAACTGCACCTCTCGGTTCTGATCGAAACCATGCGTCGCGAAGGCTTCGAAATGGCTGTAGGCCGTCCGGAAGTGATCATCCGCCTGGTTGACGGCGTGAAGCACGAACCGTTCGAAAACGTCACCATCGACCTGCCGGAAGAATCCCAAGGCAAGGTGATGGAAGAGATGGGCCTGCGTAAGGGCGACCTGACCAACATGGTGCCGGATGGCAAGGGCCGTGTACGTCTGGAATACAACATCCCTGCTCGTGGTCTGATCGGTTTCCGTAACCAGTTCCTGACCCTGACCAACGGCGCTGGCATCCTGACTTCGATCTTCGACCGTTACGACGTGATGAAGTCCGGCGACATGTCCGGCCGTCAGAATGGCGTTCTGGTTTCGGTTGAAACCGGCAAGGCACTGACCTACTCCCTGGAAACCCTCCAGGCGCGTGGCAAGCTGTTCGTTGAACACGGCCAGGAAATCTACGGCGGCCAGATCGTTGGTCTGAACAGCCGTGACAACGACCTGGGCGTGAACCCTACCAAGGGCAAGAAGCTCGACAACATGCGTGCTTCGGGTAAAGACGAAACCATCGCCCTGGTTCCACCTGTTCGCTTCACCCTGGAACAGGCTCTGGAATTCATCCAGGACGACGAGCTGTGTGAAGTGACGCCTAAGTCGATCCGCCTGCGCAAGAAGATCCTGGACGAAAGCGAGCGTACCCGCGCCGCCAAGAAAGCCAAGAACTGATTTAGCCAAGGCTGAATGAAAAACGCCCCCGGTTGTGAAACCGGGGGCGTTTTTTTGTGCCTGGGATTTATGTGGCGCCTGTGAGGGCCTCGCTCCCACAGTGGTTACTTGTCGGACGCAAGATTGTGAACGACATAATGCCCCTGTGGGAGCGAGCCTGCTCGCGAAGACGGTATTGCAGGCGCCGCTAAACCATCAGTTGTTCAAAATCTGTCCAACGTCCGCGGATTACGCTCGCGCTCCACTTCCTTGGGCTTGTAGGCGCAATATCCCGGCCGTGGCCCGACCCGTGGATGATTGCGGCAGGTGTCCGGGCGCTTTTCATAAATGGTGCACAGCCGGCTCTTGCGATCCAGATACAGGCAATCGTTGTTGCTCATGCGCTGGAGCGTGAAGATTTCCGATTTCTGGTTGTAGCGCTCGACGATCCCTTCCTTTTGCAGGCGCTTGGCGATGTTTTTCGGCGGGTCGCCCAGCTCGAATTCATCGACGATGCCGATGCGGATCAGGTCCTTGATCTTGACCTCCACCGGCAGCGTGCAGCAGCTCGACACGCAGGAACCGCACATCGGGGCGGAATACTTGGCCCAGGTATCGAGTCGGTCGATCTCCGCGGCGGCGATCAGGTTGGGCTTCATCATCACGGTTTACCAGCATGCATCAGGGCGCGCGATCATACCGGGACTGGTGAAATTTTTAACGACCATCTGCCGGTTTTTTTTAGCTCGCGGCAAAACCCCGCCTGGACCGGCACGGCCCCTGCATTCACTCGCCTATCTGGCAATTCTCTGGCGGCGATTCTCCGACACCGGGGAAAAACCACCGAACCAAGAGCCCGTACCGTCTGTCAGACCGTCTAGGCTCAGACATTTCCATGCTCGTTCGAGGTCTCATCAATGACTCAAGAACCACTTGTTCGCGAAGCCGAGGTTGCGGCTTTTCGCGACGCCGTGTTGACCAAACTCACTTATGCCGTCGGCAAGGACCCCGATCATGCGTTTGATCACGATTGGTTCGAAGCCATCGCCCTCGCTGCCCGCGACCACATGGTCGAACACTGGATGGACCATACGCGGCAGATCTACCGAAAGGGCCAGAAGCGCGTCTACTACCTCTCCCTGGAGTTTCTCATCGGCCGGCTGCTGTACGACAGCCTGAGCAACCTCGGCTTGCTCGACACCGCCCGCGAAGCCTTGACCGAGCTGGGCGTGGACCTTGAGCGCATCCGTCTGCTGGAGCCTGACGCGGCCTTGGGCAACGGCGGTCTCGGCCGTCTGGCGGCGTGCTTCATGGAAAGCATGTCGACCCTCGGTATCGCCGGCCATGGTTATGGCATTCGTTACGAGCACGGCCTGTTCCGCCAGGCGATTGTCGACGGCTGGCAACAGGAGCAGACCGAGCACTGGCTGGATTTCGGCAACCCGTGGGAATTCGAGCGTCCGGAGGTGGTCTACCCGATCGGCTTCGGCGGCAGCGTCGAGACTGTCACCGATGAAACCGGCAAGACCCGGCAGGTATGGTCCCCGGCCGAGACCGTGCGGGCGATTGCCTATGACACGCCGGTCGTCGGCTGGCGTGGTGCCAGCGTCAATACCCTGCGCCTGTGGCGCGCCCGAGCCGTGGAAGACCTGCACCTGGAGCGCTTCAACGCTGGCGACCACCTCGGCGCCGTAGCGGAAGTGGCCCGGGCCGAGAGTATTTCCCGCGTGTTGTACCCGGCCGACAGCACCGAAGCCGGCCAGGAACTGCGCCTGCGCCAGGAATATTTCTTCGTCGCTGCTTCGCTGCAGGATTTGCTGCGCCGCCATCGCAACATGCACACCTCGGTACTGACCCTGGGCGATCACGCGGCGATCCAGCTCAACGACACCCACCCGTCGATTGCCGTGGCCGAGCTGATGCGCCAATTGGTGGACGTCTACGACGTGGCGTGGGACGCGGCCTGGCAGATCACCCAGGACACGCTCTCCTACACCAACCACACGCTGCTGCCTGAAGCATTGGAAACCTGGCCGGTAGGGCTGATGGAGCGCATGTTGCCGCGGCACATGCAGATCATCTACCTGATCAACGCCCAGCATATCGATTCGCTGCGGGCCAAGGGCGTGCACGATTTCGACGTGTTGCGCTCGGTGTCGCTGATCGAAGAAGACAACGGTCGCCGGGTGCGCATGGGTAACCTCGCGTTCCTCGGTTCCCACAGCGTCAACGGCGTGTCCGGGCTGCACACGCAGTTGATGCGCAGCACCGTATTTTCTGAGCTGCACAAGCTTTATCCGGACCGGATCAACAACAAGACCAACGGCATCACTTTCCGCCGCTGGCTGTTCCAGGCCAACGCCGAACTGACCTCGATGATGGTCGACGCCCTCGGCCCGAGCGTGCTCGACAATCCCGAGGAGCGGCTGATCGAACTGGAGCCGTTCGCCGACAAGCCGGCGTTCCGCAAGCAATTCGCCGAACAGCGCCTGCACAGCAAGAAAGCCTTGGCCTACCTGATCCACGAGCGGCTGGGCATTGCCGTCAACCCGGCGGCGATGTTCGACGTGCAGGTCAAGCGGATCCACGAGTACAAGCGCCAGTTGCTCAACCTGATGCACACCGTGGCGCTGTACCAGGCGATCCGCGCCGAGCCGGAGGTGGATTGGGTGCCGCGGGTGAAGATCTTCGCCGGCAAGGCCGCTGCCAGTTATCACCAGGCCAAGCTGATCATCAAGCTGACCAACGACATCGCGCGGGTGGTCAACAACGACCCGACCGTGCGCGGCTTGCTCAAAGTGGTGTTCCTGCCCAACTACAACGTCAGCCTGGCCGAAAGCATCATCCCCGCGGCGGACCTCTCGGAGCAGATTTCCACGGCCGGTTTCGAAGCCTCGGGTACCAGCAACATGAAGTTCGGTCTCAACGGCGCGCTGACCATCGGCACCATGGACGGCGCCAACGTGGAGATGCATGACCGCGTCGGTGGCGAGCACATGTTCATCTTCGGCCTTACAGCCGAGCAGGTGGAGGCACGCAAGCGCAACGGCGAATTCAGTGCCGCGCCGGACATCGCCGCGTCCCATCGCCTCAATGATGTGCTGCAAGCGATTCGTGGCGGGGTGTTCTCGCCGGACGATCCGATGCGCTACACCGGGCTGGTGGACTCGCTGGTGGATTACGACCGCTTCCTGGTGTGTGCCGATTTCGACGCCTACTGGAACGCCCAGGCCAAAGTCGAGGAGAGGTGGCACGATCCCAAGCAGTGGTGGCGCTCGGCGGTGCTCAACACCGCGCGCATGGGCTGGTTCTCCTCGGACCGGACCATTCGCGAATACGCCACCGACATCTGGAAGGCCCTGGACTGACTGTTGCAAGAAATGTGAGCGAAGCCCAACGGCGGTTGGGCTTCGTCGATATACTAGGCGTCAGTTTCGCCGGGCTGCGTGGCCGGATCAGTACTGGAAGTGCCAGGAATCCAATGTGGGAGCGAGCTTGCTCGCGATAGCGGTGTATCAGGCGACATTCATATTGCCCGATACGCAGCCATCGCGAGCAAGCTCGCTCCCACAGGGTTTCAGGGTTTTCCACTAGACTGAGCCAGACCCCACATCACCCCGGTCATGCCCGCAACGGGCCGCTTAGGGATATCGACCATATGCAATGGATTTTGACACTGTTGGGCCTGGCACTCGGCTGGGTGGTGGAAGAGTCGTTTGCCGACGCGCTGATCGGTGCGCTGGTGGGGCTAGGCATCGCCCAGTCGTTTCGACTGGGACGCCTGGGTATCCAGGCGGCCAAGCAACAGATCCTGCTGCAAGATGCCCAACGCAGCCTGCTCACGTTGGAAGCGCGTCTGGCGGTGCTCGAACGCGGCAACGTGGCCGAGGCGAGTGAACCGGCACCGGCACCGGAAATCGTTGTTGCCCAAGCGGCGAAGCCCGAGGCGCGCACCGAGCCGGAGCTCATCTGGCAGCTGCCACCAGAACTCGAACCGGTCCCCGCGATGGCCACCCAGGCCAGCCAGCCGTTGCCCGATGACGTTTGGACGCCTGCGCCCGAAACATCCAGTCGGCGCGCAACCCGCGACTTTGAACCTCTGCCCCTGGAACCGAGGACTACCGAGCCGGCGGCGCCTCGTGGTCCGAACCTGATCGATCGTGCCTGGACGGGCGCGCGCAACTGGCTGTTCGGCGGCAACACCGTACTGCGGGTCGGCGTGGTGCTGTTGTTCCTCGGCCTGGCCTTCCTGCTGCGCTACGCCACTGAAGGCATGGTAGTGCCGATCGAGTTGCGTTACGCCGGCGTCGCGGCCAGCGCCTTGGGCCTGTTGGGCCTGGGCTGGTGGTTGCGCCACCGCAACAGCAACTATGCGTTGATGTTGCAGGGGACGGGGATTGCGGTGTTGTACCTGACCGTGTTCGCCGCCATGCGCCTGCACCCGCTGCTCGATTCCAAGGCTGCCCTGGGCTTGTTGGTGGCGGTCACGGTGTTTTCCGCGATCCTGGCCGTTACCCAGAATGCCCTGGGGCTGGCGGCAGCTGCCGCACTGGGCGGCTTCGCCGCGCCGATCCTGACCTCCACCGGCAGCGGCAACCATGTCGCGCTGTTCAGCTATTTCATCCTGCTCAATACCGGCATCTTCGCGATTGCCTGGTTCCGCGCCTGGCGCCTGCTCAACCTGATCGGCTTCGTCGGCACCTTCGGCATCGGTTTCGCCTGGGGCCTGCGTTCCTATACACCGGAACTGCTCTGGAGCACTGAGCCGTTCCTCATCGTGTTCTTCCTGATGTACCTGGCGATCGGCTTGTTGTTCACCCGGCGCAAGCTACTGGAAATGAGCGATGCGCCTGAAGATGAAAGTCGTCAAGCGCTGCTGCGCTGGTCGGCGCGCAAGGGCGATTACGTGGACGGCAGCATGCTGTTCGGTCCGCCGCTGGTGGGCTTCGGCTTGCAGTTCGCGTTGGTGCAGCATCTGGAATTCGCCGCCGCCTTCAGCGCCCTGGCCCTGGGCATGATCTACATGGGGCTGGCCCGCGTATTGATGGGCGGGCGCGCTGTATTGCTGGCCGAAACCTGCCTGGCCCTGGGCGTGATTTTCACCAGCCTGGCGATTCCCCTTGGCCTCGACGCCCGTTGGACTGCCGCCGCGTGGGCGGTGGAAGGCGCCGGGATCTTCTGGCTCGGCCTGCGTCAGCAGCGACCTTTTGCGCGCATCTTTGCCCTGTTGCTGCAATTGGGGTCGGCGCTGGCCTTCGTCAGCGAACTGCATAGCGGCGAAGGTAGCCTGCTGGAAGGTTCGTGGCTGGGCGCGTTGATGCTCGGTGGTGCCTTGCTGTTCAGCTTCTACCAACTGCGCAAGGCCGAGCCCGGGCACGCCGCAAGCTGGGAGCTTCGCGGGCAGCCCGTGCTGGCAGTGCTGGGGCTGAGCTTCCTCTACCTGCTGGCTCCATTGTTTTTGTTTACGCATGGCACTGCCATCGCATGGGCGTTGGCCGGGCTGGCGACGCTGGTCGTCGGCCTGCGCCTGCAGTCACGCAGCTTCCTGTTTACCGCGTTTGCCGTGCAACTGCTCGGCGGAGCGCTGTTCCTGTTGCGCCTGCAAGGCGCCGAAGGCGATTCAGCCGCGGTGTTCAATGCTGGTTGGAGCGGTCTGCTCAGCGCCTCGCTGATCGGCCTGGCATTGATCGGCGGCATGTTGCTGGCGGCGCGCGACGACATGGTGCGCAACGATGTGCGCTTGTTGCGCGGCTTGTCGGTGGTGTTGCTGGCCGGATTGGTGCTGATCAATCTCGCGGTACTGTTCGTGCTGCCCTGGCAAACGGCGAGCGGCGTGTGGGCGGCCAGCGGTCTGTTGATCATCTGGCTGAGCCTGTACCTGAAACAGCGCGTGAGCTTTGTCTTTGGCCTGCTGCTGCAAGTGATTGGCGGTGCGGCTTTCCTCATGGCAGGGCCGGCGCTGCTGGGCTCGCTTGATACCGAGGACCTGCGTCCCTTGGCCCACAGCGGATTCTGGACACCGCTGGTGCTGGGGCTGGCTGCGCTGGTGGGCGCATGGCGTCTGCAAAAGGCGCACGCGGCGCGGGAACTCGATGCCTTGAGTTTGCAGCGCCTGTCCGAGCTGCTGCTGATCTGGGGCGCCGGTTGGTGGGCGCTGGCGTGGGTCAGCGAAGTGCTACGCTTTGCCCCGCAAAACCTGCAAGGCAGTTTTTTGTTGATTGTCGCGGCCGCCAGCGTGGCGGTGTGGAGCGTGTTGTCGCTGCGCTTGAAATGGCCGGCGTTGGGGCTGCTGTGCACCTTGTTGATTCCAGCAGCAGGCTGTGTGCTGGTGGCGGTCGGGCACAGCCGTTATCACCCGGCGGCGGATTTCGGCTGGCTGGCCTGGCTGGCGGTATTTGCCGTGCATTTCCTGTCGCTCAAGCGCCTGGCTACGACGCTGCCGGCCCAGGCGCGCAGCACGGCCCATGTGCTCGGTTGCTGGTTGTTGATGGCGGTGCTGATGCTGGAATTGCGTTACGGCCTGCTGTTGCTGTCCGAGCAGTACAATGCCTGGCGGTGGCTGGCCTGGGCGATCCTGCCAGGCCTCTACCTGGTGCTGATGGCGACGCCGCGTGCCTTGCCGTGGCCGGTGTCGGCCCAACCGCGCGAATACCGCGTCTACGCGGCGGCGCCCATGGCACTGTTGATGCTCGGTTGGTTCTGGCTGACCAACACGTTCAGTGATGGCAACTCGGAGCCGCTGCCTTATGTGCCGTTGCTCAATCCGTTGGAACTGGGTCTGCTGTTCGCCTTGTTCGGTATCTATGTGTGGGCCCGCAACGCCGTGGAGCAAACGACGAACCGCTGGAGTCGGATCGGACAGGTCGCTCAGTTGATCGCCGGCGTGTCGCTGTTCGCGTTCTTCACCGCCTTGGTGATGCGCACTGCGCACCAGTGGATGGATGTGCCGTTCGAGCTGGACGCGTTGCTTGAATCCATGTTCGTGCAGGCCGGATTGTCCATTGTCTGGACCCTGATCGCCCTGGGCCTGATGATTGGCGGACACCTGCGGCATCGTCGTGAGGTGTGGCTGATCGGCGCGGCGTTGATTGCAGTGGTGGTGGCCAAGCTGTTCTTTGTCGAATTGAGTAACCGTGGTGGTCTGGCGCGGATCGTGTCGTTTATCGGCGTGGGCGTGTTGCTGCTGGTGGTCGGCTACTTTGCGCCGCTGCCGCCCAAACGCCCGGAGCCGGTCGTGGATGCCGAGCCGCCGATGCCTGTCAGTGAGGGAGTGTCATCTTGAGTCGCAAGTTGAGTCGCAAGTTGAGTCGAATCGGGCTGGGCGTGGTGGGGTTGTGGGTGGCCATGTCTGCCGCGGCACAGGAACAACCGCAAGACTTCGCCCATCAGGTGCCGTTGGCCTTGAGCGGCGAGGGGCCGTGGTATCGCCTGGCGTTGCCGCTGGACGTGCAGTTGCAGGCGCGCCAGACCGACCTGAGCGACTTGCGGGTCTTCAACTCGGCGGGCCAGGCCCAGGCCTACGCATTGGTTCGCGAATCGGCGCAGAGCCGGGAAAGTCGCACGCTCACCGATGTGAAATGGTTCCCGCTATACAACGCCGCCGATGACAGCGAGCGTGCGCCCAGCGTGCGTGTGCAATCGAACGCCAACGGCACGCTGGTGGAAGTCCAGCCGTCCAGTCGGCTCGAGGCGGGCGAGGAAGAGTTGCGCGGCTGGTTGCTGGACGCCAGCGCGATCAAGGCGCCGTTGCAGCAACTGATCCTCGACTGGACCAGCGAGCGCGATGGCTTCCAGCGTTTCACCATCGAAGCCAGCGACGACTTGCAGCACTGGCAGTCGTGGGGCGAAGGCCAGATCGCGCGGCTGACGTTTGCCGATGAGCGGGTCGAGCAGCATGAGGTGAGCTTGCCGGGACAATCGGCGCGCTACTTGCGACTGCTGTGGGATTCGCCGTCCTCGGCGCCGGTGCTGACCTCGGCCCAGCTGCAAAGCGCCAGCCGCGAGAGCCTGCCGCTGCCGTTGGTCTGGTCGCAGCCTCTGGCCGGTGGCACGACCAAGGCCGGCGAATACACCTGGCAGTTACCCATGGGGTTGAACGTCGAACAGGTGCAGATCGAGTTGAGCCAAGCCAACACCCTGGCGCCGGCGACCCTGGCCGGTCGTCGCGAAAGCAGCCAACCCTGGCAGCCGATGGGCAGCGGTCTGCTCTATCGCCTGACCCAGAATGGCCAGGACGTGTTGCAAAACCAGCTGCAACTGTCCGGCCAGACCGTTCAACAACTGAAGCTGACGGTGGACGAGCGCGGCGGTGGCCTGGGCGCCGAGGCCCCGGCCCTGCGCTTTGCCGTGCGCCCGACCCAGGTGGTGTTCCTGGCGCGCGGCGAGGGCCCCTGGCGCCTGGCGCTGGGCAGCTCGACAGTCAAGGCGGCCAGTTTGCCATTGACCACGCTGGTGCCCGACTACAAACCTTCACGGCTGGCGACGTTGGGTACGGCAACGGTGAACGGCACGGCCACGTCGACCCCAAGAGTCGAAACCACGCCTGCGCCCGTCGAGACCAATTGGAAAAAAATCGGCTTGTGGGCGGTCTTGCTGCTGAGTGTGCTGTTCCTCGCGGCGATGGCGTTCAGCCTGTTGCGCAAGCCACCGGTCAAGAACTGAGGTGTGTTCATCGCGAGCAAGCTCGCTCTCACTGGATTGGCGAGCGCTGAAGATCCAATGTGGGAGCGAGCCTGCTCGCGATGACGTCCTGCCAATCAACAGAAATACCCAAGCGAACCGCCACCCCGTGAACTCAATCCTCCATATCCCGTCTCATAGGAGGAATTAACTCCCGACTCGCGCTAAACTGCGCGGGTTTTCCGCCCCCTATTCTCCGGAGCCGTCCATGTCCCGCGTTACCTTGAGTCGCTATTTGATTGAGCAGACCCGCAGCAACAATACCCCTGCCGATCTGCGCTTTTTGATCGAAGTGGTGGCGCGTGCGTGCAAGGAAATCAGCCACGCCGTCTCCAAGGGCGCGCTGGGTGGTGTCCTTGGCAGCATGGGCACCGAGAACGTGCAGGGCGAAGTGCAGAAGAAGCTCGACGTACTGTCCAACGAAATCCTGCTCGAAGCCAACGAGTGGGGCGGTCACCTGGCCGGCATGGCGTCCGAGGAAATGGACAATGCCTACCAGATCCCGGGCAAATACCCCAAGGGTGCCTACCTGCTGGTGTTCGACCCGTTGGACGGCTCGTCGAACATCGACATCAACGCGCCGGTCGGCACCATCTTCTCGGTACTGCGTTGCCCGAACGAGTACCTGAGCCAGAACGAAGCGCTGAACGAGAAGGCCTTCCTGCAGCCAGGCACCGAACAGGTCGCCGCCGGTTATGCCATCTACGGGCCTCAGACCATGCTGGTGCTGACCTTGGGCGACGGCGTGAAAGGCTTCACCCTGGATCGCGAGATGGGCAGTTTTGTCCTGACCCACGAAGACATCACCATTCCTGAGACCACCCAGGAATTTGCCATCAACATGTCCAACCAGCGTCACTGGGAAGCCCCGGTACAACGCTACGTCAGCGAGTTGCTGGCCGGCGAAGAAGGCCCGCTGAAAAAGAACTACAACATGCGCTGGGTCGCCGCGATGGTTGCCGATGTGCACCGCATCCTGACCCGTGGCGGCTTGTTCATGTACCCGCGCGACAGCCGCGAGCCGTCCAAGCCGGGCAAGCTGCGCCTGATGTACGAAGCCAACCCGATGTCGTTCCTGGTAGAACAGGCGGGCGGCGCATCCACCGACGGTCACCAGCGCATTCTCGACATCAAGCCTGAAGGCCTGCACCAGCGCGTGGCCGTGTTCCTCGGCTCGAAAGAAGAAGTGGCCCGCGCCACGGCCTACCACAAGGAATAAATCATGGCCGAGCCCTGGCAGCCGTTGCTCGATTGGTGGTTCGGTTCAGCCGAATCACCCGATGACATCGCGGCTGACAAGGGCAAGCTGTGGTTCGGCAAAGGCCATGATCGCCAGGCGCAAGAGCGCTTCGGCGATCGGGTCGAGCAGGCGCTGGCCGGCGGATTGACCGAATGGGCGCAACGCCCGGAAGGTTGGCTGGCCCTGGTGCTGTTACTCGATCAACTTCCGCGGATGATCTTTCGCGACACCCCCAAAAGCTTTTCCGGCGACCTGCGTGCCCAAGCGCTGGTAGCACAGGGACTGGCGGCGGGTTTCGACCGGCAACTCAAGCCTATCCAGCGCGTATTCATTTATCTGGTACTCGAACACTGCGAAAACCTCGCGGTACAGAACGAAGCCGTGTCGCGGTTCATCGACCTGGTCCGGGAGCAACCGCAGGCGCAGCGGGCGGTGTTTGAAGACAACTTGGATTATGCCGAACGGCATCAGAAGATCATTGCCCGGTTTGGACGCTTCCCTCATCGCAATGCGGTGTTGGGGCGTGAGTCCACGGCTGAGGAACTGGAATTCCTGAAGAGGCCTGGGTCCAGGTTCTGATGTTTCTGTGAGGCTGATGCCTTCTTCGCGAGCAGGCTCGCTCCCACACTGGTTTCGGTTGAGCAGCAAAAGGTGCGTCTGTGGAAGATCAACTGTGGGAGCGAGCCTGCTCGCGAAGGGGCCAGATGCTTCAACCGCGATGCTTGCTGCTCAAGAGCGGGGCAAGTCTGTAAGCTCGCCATGTGCGTTCATTGAAGATCCAACTCATCCAATTCGGCGAATACTTCTTCAATATTCCGATGCTGTGCTTCTTCGATTTGCTGGTTGCCAATCGCCAACAGCGATATCAGCGCCGTTGTATCTTCTGATTTCTTGGTCCCGTTCGCATCCATGGTTATTACCTAAGCTTCGGCGTCTTGCTTGATGATGGAAATTATGGAAACGAGCTATCTTAGCCGGTAGTGCTAGATGTGCCACCGTCTTCGCGAACAAGCCCGCTCCCACAGTAGATCACTGTCTGAGCGGGCTTGAGAGCGCTAGATCCTGAAACTGCCCACCAATTGCTTCAACCGCGCCGCTTGCTGCTCCAGGTCGGAGCAGGCCCGCAACGTGGCTTGCAGGTTTTCCACGCCTTCCTGGTTTAGCGTGTTGATCTCGTTGATGTCGACGTTGATCGATTCCACCACGGCGGTCTGTTCTTCGGTGGCGGTCGCCACGGACTGGTTCATGCCGTCGATTTCGCCGATGCGCTGGGTCACGCTGCCCAGGCGCTCGCCCGCCTGGTTGGCGATGCCGACGCTGCTTTCGCTCTGGCGCTGGCTGTCGGTCATGGTCAGCACCGCTTCCCGCGCGCCGACCTGCAACTCTTCGATCATCTTCTGCACTTGTTGCGCCGAATCCTGGGTACGGTGGGCCAGGTTGCGCACTTCATCGGCGACCACCGCGAAGCCACGACCGGCTTCACCGGCGCGGGCGGCTTCGATGGCGGCGTTGAGGGCGAGCAGGTTGGTCTGCTGGGAAATGCTGGTGATCACTTCCAGGATCTGGCCGATGTTCACCGTGTTGCTGTTCAGGGTTTCGATGTTGCCGCACGAATCGCTGATCTTGGCCGACAGCTGCTGCATGGCGGTGATGGTTTTATCCACCACTTGCTGACCGTCTTCGGCCAGGTTGCGGGCTTCACTGGAATGCTGCGAGGCGAGGGCGGCGTTCTGGGCGATCTCCTGGGCGGCGGCGCCGAGCTGGTTGATGGCCGCGGCCACGCTGCTGGTCCGCGAGGCCTGCTGATCGGAGTTGTACATCGACGAGTTGGACGCGCTGACCACCCGCAGGGCGACTTCGTTGACCTGGCCGGTCGCCGAAGCCACTTCGCGGATCGAAGTATGGATACGCTCGACGAAGCGGTTGAACGAGGTACCCAGCGCACCGAATTCGTCCTGGCCATGAATGGTCAGGCGGCGGGTCAGGTCGCCTTCGCCTTCGGCGATATCGTGCATCGCGCGGCCCATGGTCAGCAGCGGTTGCATCAGCACGCGGATCAGCATGCCCAAGAGGGCGATGATGAACACCACGGCGATGATCATGGCGATCAGCGCCGAGGTGCGAAATTCGCTGAGCATCGCCAGGGCGGTGTCTTTATCGAGTACCAGCGCCACGTACCAGTTGGCTCCGGGCACGCCATTGACCTGGGTAAAGGAGATGAATTGAGTCTTGCCGTCGAGTTCGACTTCCTTCAGGCCCGGGCCGATTTGCGGCGCGCCGTTGGGGTAGGCCTCGGCGAGCGTCTTGAGGACGCGCTTGCTGTCGGGGTGGATCAGGATCTTGCCATCGGCGCTGACGATGAACGCATGGCCATGGCCGCCGAAGTTCAGCGAGTTGATGATGGCGCTGACGCTCGACAGATCGATATCTGCGCCGGCCACGCCGATCATCTGGTTCTGCCGCTGTACCGGCGTGGCAACGGTGATCACCAACTTGCCCGACGAGGCCGCGATGTAGGGCTCGGTGACGATGGTCTGCTGGGCGCTATTGGCGGCCTTGTACCAGCCACGGGCGCGCGGGTCGTAGTCGGCGGCACGATTACCGGCCGGTATCGAGAACATCACGCCGTCGGTACCGCCGAAATAGCTGAGCTGGAAATTACCGGTGTAGGCGGGCAGGCCCACGGCGCGTTTCAGGCTCTCGGCACTGCTTCCGTCAATGGCGATTTGCTGGGCCAGCGATTGCAGCAATTGGATCCGGCCTTCGACCCACGTCTGGATATTGCGGCTGGTCAGGTTGCCGAGTTCCTGCATGGACGTCTCGGTGCTGGTGTTGAGACTTTGTCGTTGACGATAGTCGTTGAACAGGATGAAACAGGCGAATGCGACGGCTACCACAAGGGCGGCAGCCAGCAGGATTTTGTGGCTAAATTTCATGTTTCTGGTCATTAAGAACGCTACCGCGTAGGGACGGGTCAGGAAGGGATGCCAATTTGCCATAGTGCAAGAATTTGCGCTGTTACTTTTTATCGGCGCAGAAGCCCGTCCCATCAGGCGTCAAGGGACCGATCCCGACGAAAGGCACGACCGTGTCACAAACCGGCTGATTTCCGATGAAACACCTCCGCATGGCCAATAAATACTGGGGGGATCAGGGAACCAGATAGGGGTTTTCTCTTCTAAGGATCAGGTTGGCACCCTGCCACCTCCCTTCCGCTCCAGGAGTTACTCATGTCGCTGCGATCCATCGCCCTGCTGTTTGTGTGCGTCGTCTTGACCGCATGCAGCAAGGTCAACCAGGAAAACTATTCGAAGCTGTCGGCTGGCATGCCCAAGGCCGAAGTCGAAACGTTACTGGGGAAACCGACTGATTGTTCGGGCGCGCTCGGCATGTCCAGCTGCACCTGGGGCGACCAGAAAAGCTTTATCAGCGTGCAGTATGCCGGTGACAAAGTGCTGATGTTTTCCGGCCAAGGCCTGAAGTAACCTGAAGTAAACCGGGGCCAAGCGCCCACGGGAGAAAAAAATAATGATGCGGTTAGTTTTTGTGCTTCTGGCTGGCCTTGTATTGGCCGGCTGTGCCTCTTCTGGCGTAGACCCGTTGGCGCCCAAGACAGTCAACAGCGTCAATCTCAAGCGGTACCAAGGGACCTGGTACGAACTGGCCCGCCTGCCGATGTACTTCCAGCGCAACTGCGCGCAATCCGAAGCGCATTACACCCTCAGGCCTGACGGCAACATGGACGTGTTCAACCGCTGCCTGACTTCCGACTGGAAATGGGAAGAGGCCAAGGGCACGGCTTACCCGCAAGTGCCGGGCAAGACCGACAAGCTCTGGGTTGAATTCGATACCTGGTTCTCGCGGATCCTGCCCGGCGTGGCAAAAGGGGAATATTGGGTGTTGTACGTCAGCGATGACTACAAGACCGCCATCGTCGGCGACCCGAGCCGGCGCTACATGTGGTTGCTGTCCCGCACGCCGACGGTGAAGGTGGATGTACGTGAAGAACTGCTGAGCAAGGCCCGCCAGCAAGGCTATGACACGACGCGGTTGGTCTGGCGCGCATCGGACCGGCAGATGGCGAAGACTTCGGACTGACTCCATAACATCTGTGGGAGCGAGCCTGCTCGCGAAGAGGGCTTCATATTCAACACATAAGTTGATTGATGGTCCGCCTTCGCGAGCAGGCTCGCTCCCACATTGTTGTTATGAGGATCAGCCCAGCAGCTCGCGCAACACCTGGGTGAATGCCCGTGCGCTTTCCTCTTCGCCGGCATGGCGCCTATCGCGCACCACCCACTTGCCGCCCACCATCACATCCCGCACCTGGCGATCGCCACCGGCGAACAGCCACCGATTGAGAATACCGTCGCCGTTGGCCGTGGCCAGGTACGGATCGTTGCCATCAAGCACCAGCCAATCGGCGCGTTTGCCGACTGCGAAAGCGCCGATGGGTTGCCCCAGCGCCTGGGCGCCACCGTCCAGCGCGGCGTCATACAGCGTGCGTCCGACCATCGGTTGATCCGTTCGATACAACCGGTTGCGCCGCTGGTCTCGCAAACGCTGGCCGTATTCCAGCCAACGCAACTCTTCCACCACGCTCAACGACACATGGCTGTCGGAGCCGATGCCCATCCGCCCACCTTGGGCGAGGAAGTCCACGGCCGGGAAAATCCCGTCGCCGAGATTGGCTTCAGTGGTCAGGCACAACCCGGCAATCGCCCGGCTCCTGGCCATGAGGCTGACTTCCTGGGGGGTGGCGTGGGTGGCGTGGACCAGGCACCAGCGCTGGTCGACTTCGGTATTTTCGTACAGCCATTGCAGCGGCCGGGCGCCACTCCAGCTCAGGCAATCGTCGACTTCCTTTTGCTGTTCGGCGATGTGGATATGCACCGGGCAATGCGGATCGCTGGCGGCGAGTACGTCCTTGATCTGTCCCGGCGTCACGGCGCGCAAGGAGTGGAAACACAAGCCCAGCGCCTGATTGGCTTGCCCGGCCAGGACGGGTTGCAAGCGCTCCTGAAGCTTCAGGTAGTTTTCGCTGCTGTTGATGAATCGGCGCTGCCCCTCGTTGGGCGCCTGGCCGCCAAAGCCGGAATGGCTGTAGAGCACGGGCAGCAACGTCAGGCCGATGCCGGCGGCGCTGGCGGCGTGGCTGATGCGCAGCGCCAGTTCGGCCGGGTCAGCGTAGGGCGCGCCGTCGACGTCATGGTGCACGTAATGGAATTCGGCGACCGAGGTGTAGCCGGCCTTGAGCATTTCGATGTACAGCTGGCGGGCGATGATGCCGAGTTGCCCGGGGCTGATTTTCCCGACGAGGCGGTACATCAGGTCACGCCATGTCCAGAAGCTGTCGTTGGGGTTGCCGGCCACCTCAGCCAGTCCGGCCATGGCCCGCTGGAAAGCATGGGAATGCAGGTTCGGCATGCCTGGCAAGAGCGGGCCGTCCAGTCGTTCGGCGCCGTCTGCGTGGGCGTCGGCCTGGATGTGGGTCAGGATGCCGTTGGCATCGACCTCAAGACGTACATCATTGGCCCATCCACTAGGCAGCAGCGCGCGCTCGGCAAAGAAGGCGGACATGGTTGACCCTCATCTGTGAAATTTGTATATACATATACAGACGTTTGCCTGGCCGGTAAACTCCGGCAAGCTAGCCACCTAATTTGCAGAACAGGGAACCGCCGTGCCGACTCCGCCTGCCAAACCGCCGCTGGCCGCAACCATGGGTGACAGTCCGGCGCCCTTGTACGCCCGCGTCAAACAGATGATCACCCAGCAGATCGACAGTGGAAACTGGCCGCCGCACTATCGCGTGCCGTCGGAAAGCGAACTGGTCAGCCAGCTGGGCTTCAGCCGCATGACCATCAACCGTGCGCTGCGGGAAATGACCGCCGATGGCCTGTTGGTGCGCATGCAAGGTGTCGGCACGTTCGTCGCCGAGCCGAAGAGCCAGTCGGCGCTGTTCGAAGTGCATAACATCGCCGATGAAATCGCCTCCCGGGGTCATCGCCATACCTGCAAGGTCATTACCCTGGAAGAGGAGGCCGCCGGCTCCGAGCGGGCCCTGGCCCTGGACATGCGCGAAGGCCAGAAGGTCTTTCATTCGCTGATCGTGCATTTCGAGAACGATATCCCCGTGCAGATCGAGGACCGTTTCGTCAATGCGCTGGTGGCGCCCGACTACCTCAAGCAGGACTTCACCCAGCAAACCCCTTACGCCTACCTGAACCAGGTCGCGCCGCTGACCGAGGGGGAGCATGTGGTCGAAGCGATCCTGGCCGAGCCGAGCGAATGCAAGCTGTTGCAGATCGAGCGGGGCGAGCCGTGCCTGCTGATTCGCCGTCGCACCTGGTCCGGGCGCCAGCCGGTGACCGCCGCGCGCCTGATTCATCCGGGCTCCCGTCATAGCCTGGAAGGGCGCTTTCACAAATGAGCCAGCTGAAGGTTTTACGCGCCGCCGACTACCCCCGCATGCCGTGGAAGAACGGCGGAGGCAGCACCGAAGAAATCACCCGCGATGCAGGCACCGGCCTGGAAGGTTTCGGTTGGCGCCTGTCGATCGCCGATATCGCTGAGTCGGGCGGTTTTTCCACCTTCGCCGGTTACGAGCGGGTCATCAGTGTCTTGCAGGGTGACGGCATGACGCTGAATGTCGATGGCCAGGCCACGCGGGCATTGCATCCACTGGACCCGTTTGCGTTCAGCGGCGAAAGCCATGTGCACTGCACCTTGCTGGGCGGGCCGATCCGCGATTTCAACCTGATCTATGCGCCGCAGCGTTACCGCGCGCGGTTGCAGTGGATGGGTGGGCAGCAGCGTTTTCTCAGCGAGGCGGGGACGGTGTTGGTGTTCAGCGCGGCGCCGACGCTGAGGGTCAATATTGACGAGGCGGTCCAGACGCTGGGGCTTTATGACTGCCTGCAACTGAGCGGCAACACCGGACTGCTGGAGATCGCCACCCACGGCCAATGCTGCGTGATCGAGCTGACGGCCCACTAAACTCGGCTACACTCATCTTGTGGCGAGGGGATTTATCCCCGCTGGGTCGCGAAGCGACCCCCTGCGTTTTTCCTGATGTATCGAGTTGTCTGGATCTAGGGCTGCTCCGCAGCCCAGCGGGGATAAATCCCCTCACCACAGCGTGCTCGTTGTTCCTTCTGTGCGCACCAACTTGTTACCGAACGCCCCAGCGTGGCGCAATACCACGCTTTTATGCCCCTTCGCCTGCCCCCTGAAAAATCCTCTACAAAAATTTCATGCAACTCGGCAGCCCTTCAACCACAGGGCTTTCAGCCAATTCATCAGTCGATCCTGAAGACCGCCCTGAACAAGTTGGCCGCCTGATTGCATATGCTTGTACATACAAGTAAAGACGTATGCGTATGAGTCGCCTGCATTCAACGCAACGTTCGCTGAATCACTGCCCACTGCCCGGGCTGGTCTGGATTGATCGCTGAGGAGTTTTTGCTGTGACCGACGCTACCCGCAAACCTGAAAAATACCGTGACGTTGAAATCCGCGCCCCTCGCGGTAACACGCTGACCGCCAAGAGCTGGCTGACTGAAGCGCCGCTGCGGATGTTGATGAACAACCTCGACCCGGAAGTAGCCGAGAACCCGAAGGAGTTGGTGGTCTACGGTGGCATCGGTCGCGCGGCGCGCAACTGGAAGTGCTACGACAAGATCGTCGAAAGCCTCACCAATCTGAATGATGACGAAACCCTGCTGGTGCAATCCGGCAAGCCGGTGGGCGTATTCAAGACCCACAGCAACGCTCCTCGCGTACTGATCGCCAACTCCAACCTGGTGCCGCACTGGGCCAGTTGGGAGCATTTCAACGAACTCGACGCCAAGGGCTTGGCCATGTACGGCCAGATGACCGCCGGCAGCTGGATCTACATCGGCAGCCAGGGCATCGTGCAAGGCACTTATGAAACTTTCGTCGAGGCTGGTCGCCAGCATTACGATTCCAACCTCAAGGGCCGTTGGGTCCTGACCGCCGGCCTGGGTGGCATGGGCGGCGCGCAACCCTTGGCCGCGACCCTGGCCGGTGCGTGCTCGCTGAACATCGAGTGCCAGCAGGTGAGCATCGATTTCCGTCTGAAAACCCGCTACGTCGACGAGCAAGCCAAAGACCTCGACGACGCTCTGGCGCGCATCGAGAAATACACCGCCGAAGGCAAGGCGATTTCCATCGCACTGTGCGGGAACGCCGCCGAAATCCTCCCGGAAATGGTCCGTCGCGGTGTGCGCCCGGACATGGTCACCGACCAGACCAGCGCCCACGACCCGCTCAACGGTTACCTGCCGGCCGGCTGGACCTGGGACGAATACCGCGCCCGCGCCAAGACCGAACCTGCCGCCGTGGTGAAGGCCGCCAAGCAATCGATGGCCGTGCATGTCAAAGCCATGCTGGCCTTTCAGAAAATGGGCGTACCGACCTTCGACTACGGCAACAACATCCGCCAGATGGCCCAGGAAGAGGGCGTCGAGAATGCCTTCGACTTCCCAGGTTTCGTCCCCGCCTATATCCGCCCGCTGTTCTGCCGCGGCATCGGCCCGTTCCGCTGGGCTGCGCTGTCGGGCGACCCGCAGGACATCTACAAGACCGACGCCAAGGTCAAGGAATTGATCCCTGACGACGCTCACCTGCACAACTGGCTGGACATGGCCCGCGAACGCATCAGCTTCCAGGGTTTGCCGGCACGAATCTGCTGGGTTGGCCTGGGCCAGCGCGCCAAGTTGGGCCTGGCCTTCAATGAGATGGTGCGCAGCGGCGAGTTGTCGGCGCCGATCGTGATCGGCCGCGACCACCTGGACTCCGGTTCCGTGGCCAGCCCGAACCGTGAAACCGAATCCATGCAGGACGGCTCCGACGCCGTTTCCGACTGGCCGCTGCTCAATGCCTTGCTCAACACCGCCAGCGGCGCGACCTGGGTGTCGCTGCACCATGGTGGTGGCGTCGGCATGGGTTTCTCCCAGCATTCGGGCATGGTGATCGTCTGCGACGGCACCGACGAAGCGGCCGAACGTATCGCCCGCGTACTGCACAACGATCCGGGCACTGGCGTCATGCGTCATGCCGACGCCGGTTACCAGATCGCCATTGATTGCGCGAAGGAGCAGGGGCTGAACCTGCCGATGATTACCGGTAAGTAATCCCGTGCCCCTGTGGGAGCGAGCTTGCTCGCGATGAGGCCGGCACATTCAGCACATGTGTTGGCTGATAGGCCGCCATCGCGAGCAAGCTCGCTCCCACAGGAACGCGGCGCAAATGAATCCGAGAACAATCCACAGAGGTTGAACCATGGCTGTCACCAGCACACGCGATAGCAGCAAGCCGTTGATCGAGAAACGATCGATCGACTACATTCCGGAAGCGGAGAGACACGGTCGGTTGTTGAGCCAGTTCACCCTCTGGATGGGGGCCAACCTGCAGATCACGGCGATTGTCACCGGCGCGTTGGCGGTGGTGCTTGGCGGTGATGTGTTCTGGTCGTTGATCGGTCTGCTGATCGGCCAGGTGCTCGGCGGTGGCGTCATGGCCTTGCATGCCGCGCAAGGGCCCAAGCTGGGGCTGCCGCAGATGATCTCGAGCCGGGTGCAGTTCGGTGTGTATGGCGCGGCCATCCCGATCGTGCTGGTGTGCCTGATGTACCTGGGTTTCACCGCCACGGGAACCGTGCTTTCCGGTCAGGCGCTGGGCCAGTTGTTTGGTGTCAGCGACAGTCTCGGCATTCTCATTTTCGCCAGCGTCATCGTGCTGGTGACGGTGCTGGGTTACCGGGTGATCCACTTCATTGGCCGGGTCGCCAGCGTCATTGGTGTGATTGCCTTTGTCTACCTGTTCGCTCGGCTGATCAGCCAGACGGACGTTGGCGCACTCCTGCAAATCCGCCATTTCAGCTGGAGCAGCTTCCTGCTGGCGGTGTCGCTCGCGGCCTCCTGGCAGATCGCCTTCGGCCCCTACGTGGCTGACTACTCGCGGTACCTGCCGAGCAAGACGTCCTCGGTGAAAACCTTTTTCGCCGCCGGCGCGGGGTCCGTCATCGGCGCGCAGGTAGCAATGATCCTCGGCGTGTTTGCCGCCGCTTCGGCCAACGGGCAGTTCGCCGGTCACGAAGTGGCCTACATCGTAGGCCTGGGGGGTACCGGCGCCACCGCTGCGCTGCTGTACTTCAGCATCGCCTTCGGCAAGGTCACCATCTCCACGCTGAACTCCTACGGCAGCTTCATGTGCATCGCGACGATCATCAGCGGTTTCCGCGGGCACCTGAACGTAACGCGCTTGCAGCGTCTGGTTTTCGTGCTGGTCATCGTTGGCGCCGCAACCCTGATCGCGCTGCTCGGCCAACACTCGTTCCTCGGCGCGTTCAAGTCTTTCATCCTGTTCTTGCTCGCGTTCTTCACGCCGTGGAGCGCGATCAACCTGGTGGACTACTACTGCATCACGCGCGAGCGCTATGACGTGCCGGCACTGAACGACCCGAACGGTCGCTACGGTCGCTGGAACGCCCTGGGCATCAGCGTCTATGTCTTCGGTGTACTGGTTCAGTTGCCGTTCATCGCCACCAAGTTCTATACCGGCCCGTTGGTGAAAGCCATGGGTGGTGTGGATATCTCGTGGATCATCGGCCTGGTGGTCCCGGCGGCGCTGTATTACCTCATCGCTAGAAAGTGGCACAGCGCAGTACCCGATCAATTGATCCTGCCGGTCGAGCAGGACGCGGTTGACGCACAACCGAGCAGGGCGGGCCGCATCCAAGCGGTCTGATGGGACGTTGACAGGGCTGGAAGCCTCTTGACTGCCGTAAGCCAATCCAACTGATTAGGAGCGTCACATAATGAAGTCGAACAAGACCCTGCTGACCACATTGCTGTCCCTGGGCCTGCTGGCCAGCGCCGGTGCCACGCAAGCGGCCGGCTGGTGCGAGTCGGGCAAACCGGTGAAGTTCGCCGGTCTGAACTGGGAAAGCGGCATGCTGCTGACCGACGTGATGCAAGTGGTGCTGGAAAAAGGCTACGGCTGCAAGACCGACAGCCTGCCGGGCAACTCCATCACCATGGAGAACGCTCTGAGCAGCAACGACATCCAGGTGTTCGCCGAAGAGTGGGTCGGCCGCAGTGAGGTGTGGAACAAGGCCGAGAAGGCCGGCAAGGTGGTGGGCGTCGGTGCACCGGTGGTCGGCGCGATCGAAGGTTGGTACGTGCCGCGCTACGTGATCGAAGGCGATGCCAAGCGCAAGCTCGAAGCCAAGGCCCCGGGCCTGAAGAATATCGCCGACCTGGGCCAGTACGCCGCCGTGTTCAAGGATCAGGAAGAGCCATCCAAGGGCCGCTTCTACAACTGCCCGGCCGGTTGGACCTGCGAGCTGGACAACAGCGAAATGCTGAAAAGCTACGGCCTGGAAAAAACCTACACCAACTTCCGTCCAGGCACCGGTCCGGCGCTGGATGCGGCAGTGCTGTCGAGCTACAAGCGTGGCGAGCCGATCCTGTTCTACTACTGGTCGCCAACGCCGCTGATGGGTCAGGTGGACCTGGTGAAACTCGAAGAGAAACCGGGCGTCGACAAGAGTGTGAGCATCAAGGTCGGCCTGTCCAAGACCTTCCACGACGAGGCTCCGGAACTGGTGGCGGTGCTGGAAAAGGTCAACCTGCCGATCGACATCCTGAACCAGAACCTCGGGCGCATGGCCAAAGAGCGGATCGAGTCGCCGAAACTGGCGAAGATCTTCCTGAAGGAACATCCTGAAGTCTGGCATGCCTGGGTCAGCGAAGACGCTGCCAGGAAAATCGACGCGGCTCTGTAGGTCGAATATTTCCCGGCCAACCGTGGGGCTGGCCGGGACGTTCACCGCATCCACCTGATCGAGAGTCTCTTATGTTTCCCGAAAGCTTTACCTTCTCCATCGCCGACTGGGTCAACGGTTGGGTCGACTCCCTGGTGACCAACTATGGCGATGTGTTCCGGCATATCTCCGACACGTTGCTGTGGGCCATCGTCAACCTTGAAGGTCTGCTGCGCATGGCCCCCTGGTGGCTGATGCTGGCGATCGTCGGCGGTGTCGCCTGGCATGCCACCCGCAAGGTCGTGGCGACAGCGGTAATCGTTGTCCTGCTGTTCCTGGTGGGCGCGGTGGGCCTGTGGGACAAACTGATGCAGACCCTCGCGCTGATGCTGGTAGCGACGCTGATTTCGGTGCTGATCGGGATTCCGCTGGGCATTCTCTCGGCGCGCAGCAATCGCCTGCGTTCGGTGCTGATGCCCCTGCTGGACATCATGCAGACCATGCCAAGCTTCGTGTACCTGATTCCGGTGTTGATGCTGTTCGGCCTGGGCAAGGTCCCGGCGATCTTCGCCACGGTGATCTACGCCGCGCCGCCCTTGATCCGCCTGACCGACCTGGGCATCCGCCAGGTTGACGGCGAAGTCATGGAAGCCATCAACGCCTTTGGCGCCAACCGCTGGCAGCAGCTGTTCGGCGTGCAACTGCCCCTGGCCCTGCCGAGCATCATGGCCGGGATCAACCAGACCACCATGATGGCCCTGTCGATGGTGGTCATCGCCTCGATGATCGGCGCCCGTGGCCTGGGTGAAGACGTACTGGTGGGCATCCAGACCCTCAACGTCGGGCGCGGCCTCGAAGCCGGGCTCGCCATCGTGATTCTCGCCGTGGTCATCGACCGCATTACCCAGGCCTATGGTCGTCCTCGGCATGAGGTGAGCAAATGAGCAACGCAGCCGTCAGCAAGATCGAAGTCAGGAACGTCTTCAAGATTTTCGGTAACCGGTCCAAGGAGGCCCTGGAGCTGATCCGCCAGAACCGGACCAAGGACCAGGTGCTGGCCGAAACCGGCTGCGTGGTCGGCGTGAACGACCTGTCGCTGAGCATCGGCACCGGTGAGATTTTCGTGATCATGGGCCTGTCCGGTTCCGGCAAGTCCACTTTGGTTCGCCACTTCAACCGGTTGATCGACCCTACCAGCGGCGCGATCCTGGTGGACGGCGAGGACATCCTGCAGCTGGACATGGATGCCTTGCGTGAGTTTCGTCGACGCAAGATCAGCATGGTGTTCCAGAGCTTCGGCCTGCTGCCCCACAAGAGCGTGCTGGACAACGTCGCCTACGGCTTGAAAGTGCGCGGCGAAAGCAAACAGGTCTGCGCCGAACGGGCGTTGCACTGGATCAGCACCGTGGGCCTGAAGGGCTACGAGAACAAATACCCGCACCAGCTCTCCGGCGGCATGCGCCAGCGCGTCGGCCTGGCCCGGGCATTGGCGGCGGATACCGACATCATCCTGATGGACGAGGCGTTCAGCGCCCTCGATCCGCTGATCCGCGCGGAAATGCAGGATCAGTTGCTGGAACTGCAAAAGACCCTGCACAAGACCATTGTCTTCATCACCCACGACCTCGACGAGGCCGTGCGCATCGGCAACCGCATCGCGATCCTCAAGGACGGCAAGCTGATCCAGGTCGGCACGCCGCGGGAGATCCTGCACTCGCCGGCTGATGAGTATGTTGACCGGTTTGTGCAGCGCAGGGCGGCGGTGGTTTGAGGTTTATGTGGTGGCTGGCGTGCTTTTGTGGCGAGGGAGCTTGCTCCCGCTCGAGTGCGTAGCGCTCGCAAGATTTTGGGGCCGCTGCGCGGCCCAGCGGGAGCAAGCTCCCTCGCCACAGAGGCTGTGCCTTTAGCCAGGTGTGTTGCTGAAAAGAATTTCCCATGAGGTTGAAGATGTCCCAGGCTGAAAAAATCATCATCACCGACGCCCCGCTGCGCTGGCAGGACGTGGTCGCCGTCGCCCGCTTCGGCGCTGTGCTGGAACTGTCGGCCCAGGCCTGGGCGCGCATCGACAATGCCCAGGCCATCGTCCAGCGCATCGTCGCCAGCGGTGAACGGGCCTATGGCGTCAACACCGGCCTGGGCGCCTTGTGCAATGTCTCGCTCAAGGACGAACAGCTCAGCCAATTGTCGCGCAACACCTTGCTCAGCCATGCCTGTGGCGTCGGCCCGGCGCTATCCGATGAGCAGACCCGGGCGATCCTCTGCGCGGCCATTCTCAACTACAGCCAAGGCAAATCCGGCATCCATCGCCGGGTGGTCGAGGCGTTGCTGGCGCTGCTCAATCGCGGCATCACGCCGCAAGTGCCGTCCCAGGGTTCGGTGGGCTACCTGACCCACATGGCTCACATCAGCATCACGCTGCTGGGCGTCGGCGAGGTCAGCTATCGCGGGCAGGTCGTCCCGGCGCAGCAGGCGCTGGCCGCCGAAGGCCTGCAACCGGTGCAACTGGGGGCCAAGGACGGTCTGTGCCTGGTCAACGGCACGCCGTGCATGACCGGCCTCAGTTGCCTGGCCCTGGCCGATGCGACGCGCCTGGTGCAGTGGGCCGACGTGATCGGTGCCATGAGCTTCGAGGCCCAGCGCGGGCAGATCGCCGCGTTCGATGCCGAGATCATTGCGCTCAAGCCGCACCCCGGCATGCAGCAGGTGGGCAGTAACTTGCGGGCGCTGCTCGATGGCAGCGAAGTCATCGCTTCGAGCCTGGGCATTCGCACCCAGGACGCCTTGAGCATTCGTTCGATTCCGCAAGTGCATGGCGCCGCTCGCGATCAGTTGGAGCATGCCCGGCAACAGATCGAAACCGAACTCAATGCCGCTACCGACAATCCTCTGCTGCTGGGTACGCCGGACAATTTCCGGGTCGTGTCCCAGGCCAACCCTCATGGCCAGTCGGTGGCGCTGGCGGCGGACCTGTTGGCGATCGCCATGGCGGAAATCGGCTCGATCGCCGAGCGTCGCCTCGACCGTTTGATCAACCCGCACGTCAGCGGCCTGCCGGCCTTCCTGGTGGCCAATCCCGGGGTGAATTCGGGGATGATGATCGTGCAATACGTCGCCGCGTCGCTGTGCGCGGAGAACAAGCAACTGGCGCAACCGGCGGTGCTCGACAATTTCGTCACCTCCGGGTTGCAGGAAGACCATTTGAGCATGGGCACCAACGCGGCCCTGAAGCTGCACCGGGCGCTGGAAAACTGTACGCAGATCCTTGCCATCGAATACCTGCTCGCGGCCCAGGCCTTTGAGTTTCTCAAGGCGCAGCGTTTCGGCGCTGGCACCGGCACCGCCTGGAAGCTGCTGCGCGAGCGCGTCCCGGCCTACGACCAGGATCGCTGGCTGGCGCCGGACATCGCCAGCGCCGCCGGGCTGCTCAGGGATCCGAACGTGCTGCACCATGTTCTACCGAATTTGAATTGATCAAAAAAACGCCAGCGTGCCAAGGCACCTCTAGCCCACAAGGCATCGCCCAAAAGGCGAAGGTGACGGATAACGGAACATTCCGGAGCGACTGGCGAGTGAAAACAAAACTCTCAAAAGGAGCAATACATGACTGCCTTGAACCTGATTCCCGGCCAATTGAGCCTGGCTCAATTGCGTGACATCTATCAGCAACCGGTGACGCTCAGCCTCGACGCCAGCGCATCGGCGCAGATCGAAGCCAGTGTCGCCTGCGTGGAGCAGATCCTCGCCGAGAATCGCACCGCCTACGGCATCAACACCGGTTTCGGCCTGTTGGCCTCGACCCGCATCGCCAGCGAAGACCTGGAAAACCTGCAGCGCTCTTTGGTGCTGTCCCATGCCGCCGGGGTCGGCGAGCCGATCAGCGATGCGCTGGTGCGGTTGATCATGGTGCTCAAGGTCAACAGCCTGAGCCGGGGTTTCTCCGGCATTCGCCGGCAGGTGATCGATGCGCTGATCGCACTGATCAACGCCGAGGTCTACCCGCACATTCCGCTGAAAGGTTCGGTGGGCGCATCCGGTGACCTCGCGCCTCTGGCCCACATGTCCCTGGTGCTGCTGGGCGAGGGCAAGGCCCGCTACAAAGGCGAATGGCTGCCGGCTGTCGAGGCCCTGAAAGTCGCTGGCCTCGCGCCGCTGACCCTGGCGGCCAAGGAAGGTCTGGCATTGCTCAATGGCACCCAGGTGTCCACCGCGTTTGCCTTGCGCGGCCTGTTCGAAGGCGAAGACCTGTTTGCCGCTGCCCTGGCCCTGGGCAGCCTCACCGTGGAAGCGGTGCTTGGCTCGCGCTCGCCATTCGATGCACGCATCCATGCCGCTCGCGGCCAGAAAGGCCAGATCGATGCCGCCGCGGCCTATCGCGACCTGTTGGGCGAGCGCAGCGAAGTCTCCGATTCGCACCAGAACTGCGACAAGGTCCAGGACCCGTACTCGCTGCGTTGCCAGCCGCAAGTGATGGGCGCCTGCCTGACCCAGTTCCGCCAGGCCGCCGAGGTGCTGGTGATCGAGGCCAACGCGGTGTCGGATAACCCGCTGGTGTTCGCCGCCGAGGGCGACGTGATTTCCGGCGGTAACTTTCACGCCGAACCGGTGGCGATGGCCGCCGATAACATGGCCCTGGCGATCGCCGAGATCGGCTCCCTGAGCGAGCGGCGCATTTCGTTGATGATGGACAAGCACATGTCGCAACTGCCGCCATTCCTGGTTGCCAATGGCGGGGTCAACTCCGGCTTCATGATCGCCCAGGTTACCGCTGCGGCCCTGGCCAGTGAAAACAAGGCGCTGTCCCATCCTCATTCGGTGGACAGCCTGCCGACCTCGGCGAACCAGGAAGACCACGTCTCCATGGCCCCGGCCGCCGGCAAGCGCTTGTGGGAAATGGCCGAGAACACCCGCGGGATTCTCGCGGTGGAATGGCTGGCGGCGTGCCAGGGGCTGGATTTGCGCGGTGGTTTGAAAACCTCGGCCAAACTGGAACAGGCCCGGGCGTTGCTGCGTGCAGAAGTACCGTTTTACGAGAAGGATCGCTTCTTTGCGCCGGACATCAACGCGGCCAGTGAGCTGTTGGCGAGTCGGTGTCTGAACGAGTTGGTCACGGCGCAGTTGTTGCCGAGCCTTTGATGGCCCCTTCGCGAGCAGGCTCGCTCCCACATGGATGGCGCTCCCTCAGATTCTGCGCGGTTTCTGTGGGAGCGAGCCTGCTCGCGAATCGATTTTGAATGCGACGAGGAAACCGGGATGAAAACCCTCTGGCAAAACTGCCACGCCGCCACCATGGCCCAGGGCGTCTACTCGATCATCGAAGACGCTGCCATTGTCACCCAGGGCGAGCACATTCAATGGATCGGCCCCCGTGCCGAATTGCCGCTGGGCGACTACCCGGCAGTCAACGACCTGAAGGGCGCCTGGGTCACCCCGGGCCTGATCGATTGCCACACCCACGCCGTGTTCGGCGGCAACCGCAGCGGTGAGTTCGAGCAGCGCCTGCAAGGCGTCAGCTACGCCGACATCGCCGCCGCTGGCGGCGGCATCGCCAGCACCGTGCGCGCCACCCGCGCCGCCAGCGAGGACGAGCTGTTCGCCAGCGCCGCAAAACGCCTGAAAAGCCTGATGCGCGACGGCGTGACCACGGTGGAAATCAAATCCGGCTACGGCCTCGACCTGCCCAGCGAACGCAAGATGCTACGGGTCATCCGCCGCCTCGGCGGCGAACTGCCGGTCAGTGTGCGCAGCACCTGCCTGGCGGCCCACGCCTTGCCGCCGGAATACAAGGACCGCGCCGACGACTACATCGAACACATCTGCGCCGAAATGCTCCCGGCGTTGGCCGCCGAGGGGCTGGTGGACGCGGTGGATGCGTTCTGCGAGTACCTGGCGTTTTCTCCCGAGCAGGTCGAACGGGTGTTCTTGACCGCGCAGCGATTGGGCCTGCCGGTGAAGCTGCACGCCGAGCAACTGTCGTCGTTGCATGGTTCCAGCCTGGCGGCGCGGTATCAGGCGCTGTCGGCCGATCACCTGGAATTCATGACCGAGGATGACGCCATGGCCATGGCCGAGTCCGGCACCGTTGCGGTGCTGCTGCCGGGGGCATTTTATTTCCTGCGTGAAACCCGGTTGCCGCCCATGGATGCCCTGCGCAAGCACGGCGTGAAAATCGCCGTCGCCAGTGACCTCAACCCCGGCACCTCGCCGGCGCTGTCGTTGCGCCTGATGCTGAACATGGCCTGCACCTGCCTGCGCCTGACCCCGGAAGAAGCACTGGCGGGAGCAACCATCCATGCCGCCCAGGCCCTGGGCATGGCCCAGACCCACGGCTCGCTGGAAGCCGGCAAGGTGGCGGACTTTGTCGCCTGGCACATCGATCGCCCGGCCGATCTGTCGTACTGGCTCGGCGGTGATCTGGAAAAACGCGTCGTGCGCCACGGCGTGGAAATCGATTGAGGAGAACGGTTGTGGAGAAGGTCCTGAATTTCAAGCAAGGGCGCGTGCCGCTGTTGATCAGCATGCCTCACGCCGGCCTGCGCCTGACGCCGGCGGTAGAGGCCGGGTTGATCCCCGAGGCCCAGAGCCTGCCGGACACCGATTGGCATATTCCCCGGCTGTATGATTTCGCCGATGAGCTGGGCGCCAGCACCCTGGCGGCCGAGTACTCGCGGTTCGTCGTCGACCTGAACCGTCCTTCTGATGACAAACCGATGTACGTCGGCGCCACCACCGGCCTGTACCCGGCAACGCTGTTCGAAGGCGTGCCGTTATTTCGCGAAGGCCTGGTGCCGTCCGCCGAGGAGCGGGCGACGTACCTGCAGCAGATCTGGATGCCCTACCATCGGGCCCTGCAACAGGAACTGGCGCGACTCAAGGCTGAGTTCGGCTATGCCTTGCTGTTCGATGCCCACTCGATCCGTTCGGTGATCCCGCACCTGTTCGACGGCAAGCTGCCGGACTTCAATCTAGGCACGTTCAACGGCGCCAGTTGCGACCCGGCCCTGGCGAGCCAGCTCGAAGCCATCTGCGCCCGCCACGGCCAGTTCACCCATGTGCTCAACGGACGCTTCAAGGGCGGACACATCACCCGGCACTACGGCAACCCGGCCCAGGACATCCACGCGGTGCAACTGGAACTGTGCCAGAGCACCTATATGGAAGAGGTCGAGCCGTTCAACTATCGCCCGGACCTGGCGGCGCCGACCCAGGTGGTGCTCAGGGAGTTGCTGGAGGGTTTCCTGGCGTGGGGGCGGCAGGCTTACCAGAAATAGACCTACCCAGTACACGTGGCGAGGGGATTTATCCCCGCTGGGTCGCGAAGCGACCCCAAAATAGATGATCCACACGGATTCAGAATTTTGGGACTGCTACGCAGTCCAGCGGGAATAAATCCCCTCGCCACAAGTGTATGTGCTCTGATTCGCTGGAATGAGAACTGTCGCCACCGTGCAGAACCGCGTCGCCACAGTTCATCTTCAACCCCTCGACGCTGCGTAATGTTCCAGGCACGGTGCACCAAGACACCGACCTACAACAATCCACTGCCGCACGAGACCCTCGCGATGAAAAGACCGTTCAAACGCTGTCTGTCGATCCTCTGCGGTACCGTCCTGTTGAGCTCCGGCGCGATGGCCGCCGAGGCAACGTCCTGCCAGACCGTGCGCATGGGCGTGGTCAACTGGACCGACGTGATCGCCACCAGTGGCATGGCTGACGTGCTGCTCACCGGCCTGGGCTACGAAAGCAAGCAGACCAGCGCCGTGCAGCAGATCATCTTCGCCGGCATCCGCGACAGGCGGCTCGATATTTTCCTGGGTTACTGGAAACCGGCGATGGACAAGAACATCGCCCCGTTCCTGGCGGCCAATCAAGTGAAAGTACTGGACAAACCAAGCCTGGCCGACGCCCAGGCGACCCTGGCAGTTCCCGACTACGTGGCGGCGGCGGGGCTCAAGACCTTCGCCGACATCGCCCGGTTCAAGGACCCGTTGGGGGCGAAAATCTACGGCATCGAGCCGGGCAGCGGCGCCAATACCACCATCAAGACCATGATCGAGACCAACCACTTCGGTCTCAAGGATTTCAAGCTGATCGAGTCCGGCGAGGCCGGGATGCTGGCGGCGGTACAGCGGGCGGTCAATCGCAAGGAATTCGTGGTCTTCGTCGGCTGGACCCCGCACCCGATGAACATCAACATGAACATCACTTACCTGACCGGCAGCGAAGACGTCTATGGCCCGAACGAAGGCGCCGCGACGGTCTCCATCGTCACCGCGCCGGACTACGCCCAGCGGTGTCCGAACGTGCAGCGGCTGCTGGAGAACCTCACGTTTACCGCTGCCCAGGAAAGCCAGTTGATGGTGCCGATCATGGAGCGCAAGACGCCCCAGGACGTCGCGCGACAATGGTTGCGCGAGCACCCCGAGGACCTGCAGCGCTGGCTCGCCGGCGTGACCAGCTTCGATGGCAAGGATGGCATCGCGGCGGTGCAGGCCAGTCTCAAGAACTGACCCGATCTCGCGGGCACTGATAACCCCCGTGGCGAGGGAGCTTGCTCCCGTTCGGTTGCGCAGCAGCCGCCAGGAAGCGAGGACTGCTGCGCAGCCCAGCGGGAGCAAGCTCCCTCGCCACAAAAGCCTCCTGCCACGTCTTAGTGATCCACGGCGAACCACAATGACCTACCCACTCTCCCAGGCAATGTCCGCCTTCATCGACAAGACCCTGAGCTTCACCAGCCCGGATGACAGCCTCGCCGGTTCGCGCCAGGCCTACGGCCAGATGTGCCGGGCATTCACGCTGCCGTGTCCGCCAACGCTGGCGGTCGAGGATCTGCAACTGGTCGGCGTGGCTGTCCGGGCCTATCACCCGCGTACTTCGCCGCCGCTCGCCGGGTGGCCGTGCATCCTTTACCTGCACGGCGGCGGTTGGGTGGTCGGGGACCTGGATTCCCATGATTTCATTTGCATGGAGCTGGCCGCGGCCCTCGGCGTGCTGGTGGTGGCGGTGAATTACCGGCTCGCCCCCGAGCATCCGTTTCCCGCTGGGTTCGAAGATTGCCTCACCGTGTGGCGCCACCTGGGGGACCTGCCGTTTGCCATCAACCCCCGGCGCCGGGCTGTGGTGGGCGACAGCGCCGGCGGCAACCTCGCTGCTGCGGTGTGCCTGGCCTTGCGCGATGCAGGGCAGCCTCTGCCTCGGTCCCAGGTGCTGATCTACCCGGCGCTTGGTGGTCCCGAGCACTTACCGTCGCGCACCGAATGTTTCGACGCGCCGCTCTTGAGCAGCAGTGACCTGCAACGCTATGACGCGTTGTACCTGCGTGGCACCCAGCCCTCAGCCTACGCCGCGCCATTGCTCGCCGATGATTTCAGCGGCCTGCCCGCGACGCTGGTTGTCGTGGCGCAATGGGATCCGCTGCGCGACGACGGCGTCCTCTATAACGAGCGCCTGAGCGCCGCAGGGGTAGCCTCTGTGTTGTACAGCGGCGAGGGGCTGGTCCACGGTTGCCTGCGCGCGCGGGGCCAGGTGCCGGAGGTCGATCAGCTATACCGCAGGCTACTGGCCTACCTGGCCGACACGCTTTGACTGCCGCGGGGCATGCTCATTAAGGTAATTCGGGTTTATGATGCCGGACGGCAGACTAAATAGAAGTCCCCCACACGGATGACTCGACCCCTTACGGAGCGCGCAATGCAGACTTTGTACCCGCAGATCAAACCCCATGCCCGGCACGATCTGGCTGTCGATGACACCCACACGCTCTATGTCGATGAAAGCGGCTCGCCGGAAGGCCTGCCTGTCGTGTTCATCCACGGTGGCCCGGGGGCGGGTTGCGATGCGCAAAGCCGTCGCTATTTCGATCCGAACCTGTACCGCATCGTTACGTTCGACCAGCGCGGCTGCGGCCGTTCCACGCCTCACGCCAGCCTGGAAAACAACACCACCTGGGACCTCGTCGAAGACCTGGAGCGCATCCGCAAGCACCTGGGCATCGAAAAGTGGGTGCTGTTCGGCGGCTCCTGGGGCTCGACCTTGGCCCTGGCCTACGCCCAGACTCATCCGGAGCGGGTACATGGCCTGATCTTGCGTGGGATCTTTCTCTGCCGTCCGCAGGAAATCGAATGGTTCTACCAGGCCGGGGCCAGTCGCCTGTTTCCCGATTACTGGCAGGACTACATCGCACCGATCCCCCTGGATGAACGCGATGACCTGCTCAGCGCGTTCCACAAACGCCTGACCGGCAACGACCAGATCGCCCAGATGCACGCGGCCAAGGCCTGGTCCACCTGGGAGGGTCGCACCGCAACCCTGCGCCCGAACCCGCTGGTGGTCGATCGTTTCTCCGAGCCGCAGCGAGCGCTGTCGATCGCCCGGATCGAGTGTCACTATTTTCACCAACAATGCCTTTCTCGAACCCAACCAGTTGATTCGCGACATGGGCAAGATCGCCCATTTGCCGGGCGTCATCGTGCATGGTCGCTACGATGTGATCTGCCCGTTGGACAATGCCTGGGAGCTGCACCAGAACTGGCCCAACAGCGAACTGCAGGTGATCCGTGACGCCGGCCATGCCGCTTCGGAGCCAGGGATTACCGACGCGTTGGTCCGCGCCCGCGCAAATGGCCCGCCGCCTGCTCGACCTGCCACCCGAAGAAGCATGAAGGGGTTGCTGCAGCGGGTTCGCGGCGCCCGGGTCGAAGTCGCGGGCGAGATTGTCGGGGCGGTGGACCATGGCTTGCTGGTGCTGGTCGCCGTCGAGCCTGGGGATACCCGGGCCAGTGCCGACAAACTCCTGCACAAGCTGCTTAACTATCGGGTGTTCAGCGATGCCGATGGCAAGATGAACCTGTCCCTGGCGGACGTCGCGGGTGGTTTGCTGCTGGTCTCGCAGTTCACCCTGGCGGCGGACACCAAAAGCGGTCTGCGCCCGAGCTTTTCAACCGCCGCGCCGCCCGCCCTTGGCGAAGAATTGTTCAACTATCTGCTGGCCCAGGCGAAACAGGTGCATGGCACCGTGGCATCAGGTAGATTCGGCGCCGACATGCAAGTGCATCTGGTCAATGATGGCCCGGTAACCTTTCTGTTACAGGCCTGAAAGCGTTTGAAACATCTTTTCGGTCCGGTTTCGAGTCAAAACAGGGAGTTTTCTCGATAAATACTTTGCTAGCCCTGATGCGTTGTCACGCGGCCTACTAGATAATCGCGCGCTACGGGGGATCGGCGTGCGCCGGTCCATTTGACTTAGGTAGAGACTTGTCCTGAACCGTTTGGGGAATCATTTTGTCCCATCGGAGTCGGAACAATGCTCGCCAACTTGGCAAGAGTGGTCCGCAGGAGCGGTTTTTCAGCGCCGTTACCGTGCAGATACTTTATCTGGCCGTTGGTTTTTTGATCTGTTTTCGGCGAGGGTTGCTCGTGATTGTTAGTCCCTGTAATGCACCAAAAATGACTGCCAAACGGTTTAGAAACGCTCTGGTAGCGGGCTCGGCCCTGCTGTGCCTGTTTGGCGCGGGCCAACTGTGGGCATTCAGCCTGGATGATGTATCGGCGAAGGCACAAGAACTGGCCGGGCAGAAATTCGAAGCCCCGCGCAGCAACTTGCCGAACGAATTCCGCGAAATGAAATTCGCCGATTATCAGAAAATCCGCTTCCGCACCGAAAAAGCTGAATGGGCCGACCAGAAGACCCCGTTCCGGCTGTCCTTCTATCACCAGGGCATGCATTTCGACACACCGGTGAAGATCAACGAAATCACCGCGACCACCGTCGAAGAGATCAAATACGACCCGACACGCTTCGATTTCGGTGATGTGAAGTTCGATCCGAAGGCCACCGAACAGTTAGGCTACGCGGGTTTCCGCGTGTTGTACCCGATCAACAAGGCCGACAAGCAAGACGAAATCATGACCATGCTCGGCGCCAGCTACTTCCGCGTCATCGGCAAGGGCCAGGTTTATGGCTTGTCCGCTCGCGGCATGGCGATCGATACCGCATTGCCATCGGGTGAAGAGTTCCCGCGTTTTCGGGAGTTCTGGATCCAGCGTCCGAAGCCGACCGACAAGCACCTGGTGATCTTCGCCTTGCTCGATTCGCCACGAGCCACCGGCGCTTATCGCCTGACCGTGCGCCCGGGCACCGATACCGTCGTTGACGTCAAGTCGCGTGTTTTCCTGCGTGATCGCGTCAACAAGCTGGGCATCGCCCCGTTGACCAGCATGTTCCTGTTCGGCGCGAATCAGCCGTCCAAGGTCCTGAACTACCGTCGCGAACTCCACGACTCCAGCGGCCTGTCCATCCATGCCGGCAACGGCGAGTGGATCTGGCGTCCGCTGAACAACCCGAAACACCTGGCCGTGAGCAACTTCTCGGTAGAAAACCCGCGTGGTTTCGGCCTGCTGCAACGTGGTCGTGACTTCAGCCACTACGAAGACCTGGACGACCGCTACGAAAAACGTCCAAGTGCCTGGATCGAACCGAAAGGCGACTGGGGCAAGGGTACCGTCGACCTCGTCGAGATCCCGACCGCCGATGAAACCAACGACAACATCGTTGCATTCTGGAGCCCGGAAAAACTGCCTGAGCCAGGCCAGCCACTGGACTTCGCCTATCGCCTGCATTGGACACTTGATGAAGCCAGCCTGCACTCGCCAGACAGCGCCTGGGTCAAGCAGACCCTGCGTTCCACGGGTGACGTGAAGCAGTCCAACCTGATTCGCCAGCCGGATGGCAGCGTGGCCTACCTGGTCGATTTCGAAGGCCCGTCCCTGCAAGCCCTGCCTGAAGACGCCGAGGTGCGGAGCCAGGTGAGCGTGGGCGACAACGGCGAGATCGTCGAGAACAGCGTGCGCTACAACCCTGAAACCAAGGGCTGGCGCCTGACGTTGCGCCTGAAGATCAAGGACCCGGGCAAGGCGACCGAGATGCGTGCCGCGTTGGTCCGGCCACTGGTTCCTGTCGAGCTGCCGGCCACCTCGCACTCCGTGACCACGTTGGCCAAGGCCGACAAGGTCGCCAAGCAGCAGAGCGAAAAAGACAAAGCCAACGAGCAAGCCGGCGAGCAACAGGAAGCCAAGGCCGTCAAGGCGTCCACCGCCGCCGCCGAGCCGACCCCAACCCCGCAGGAACCGGAGCAGACTGAACAAGTCCTGACCGAGACCTGGAGCTATCAGTTGCCTGCCGATGAGTAATACTTCCGTACAGCCAGTGTCTCTGAGCGAGTATCTGGCCCATTTGCCGATGACCGACGAGCAACGCGCCGAACTGGCGGGCTGCAAGTCCTTCAGCGAATTGCATGAACGCCTGGCTTCGTCGACGTTCGATGCGCCCGACGAGGCTGCCCAAGCCTCGGTGGGCCGTCGCCTGGCGCTCAGCACTGCCGAGGAACTCGAGGACGCCGAAATGCTGGCCCTCGATTCCAGTGGCCGTGTATGCCTGAAGGCTACTCCGCCGATTCGCCGGACCAAGGTCGTGCCGGAGCCATGGCGCACCAACATCCTGGTACGCGCCTGGCGCCGCCTGACCGGCCGCACCAACCCACCGAAGCCGCCCAAGGACGAGCGCGTCTTGCCGCATGCGCGCTGGCGTACCGTGGGTTCGATCCGTCGCTACATCCTGTTGATCCTGATGCTCGGCCAGACCATCGTGGCCGGCTGGTACATGAAAGGCATCATGCCGTACCAGGGCTGGTCGCTGGTGGACCTGGATGAAGTGCTGCATCAGCCGCTGCTGCAGACGGCTACGCAAGTACTGCCATACGCGCTGCAAACCAGCATCCTGATCCTCTTCGGGATCCTGTTCTGCTGGGTCTCGGCCGGTTTCTGGACCGCGCTGATGGGTTTCCTCGAACTGCTCACCGGGCATGACAAGTACCGTATTTCCGGTGCCAGTGCCGGTAACGAGCCAATTCCCAAGGATGCCCGCACCGCCCTGGTGATGCCGATCTGTAACGAGGACGTGCCACGGGTATTCGCCGGTCTGCGCGCCACGTTCGAGTCGGTCGCGGCCACGGGTGACCTGGACCGCTTCGACTTCTTCGTGCTCAGCGACAGTAACGAAACCGATATCTGCGTCGCCGAGCAGCAGGCCTGGCTGGATGTTTGCCGTGAAACCGGGGGCTTCGGCAAGATCTTCTATCGCCGCCGCCGTCGCCGCGTGAAACGCAAGAGCGGCAACCTCGACGACTTCTGCCGTCGCTGGGGCAGCGACTACAAGTACATGGTCGTGCTCGACGCCGACAGCGTCATGAGCGGCGAATGCCTGACCAGCCTGGTGCGGCTGATGGAAGCCACGCCGGACGCCGGCATCATCCAGACCGCGCCGCGTGCCTCGGGCATGGACACGCTGTATGCACGCATGCAGCAGTTCGCCACACGGGTCTACGGTCCGCTGTTCACCGCCGGCCTGCACTTCTGGCAGCTGGGCGAGTCGCACTACTGGGGCCACAACGCGATCATCCGCATGAAGCCGTTTATCGACCACTGCGCCCTGGCGCCGTTGCCGGGTAAAGGTGCCTTCTCCGGTGCGATCCTCTCCCACGACTTTGTCGAAGCCGCGCTGATGCGCCGTGCCGGCTGGGGCGTGTGGATTGCCTATGACCTGCCGGGCAGCTACGAAGAGCTGCCACCGAACCTGCTGGACGAACTCAAGCGTGACCGTCGCTGGTGCCACGGCAACCTGATGAACTTCCGGCTGTTCCTGGTCAAGGGCATGCACCCGGTGCACCGCGCGGTGTTCCTGACCGGCGTGATGTCCTACCTGTCGGCGCCGCTGTGGTTCTTCTTCCTGGTGCTGTCCACCGCGTTGCTGGCGGTGAACACGCTGATGGAGCCGCAGTACTTCCTCGAGCCGCGGCAGCTGTATCCGCTATGGCCACAATGGCATCCGGAAAAAGCCATCGCGCTGTTCTCGACCACCATCGTGCTGCTGTTCCTGCCCAAGCTCTTGAGCATCGTGCTGATCTGGGCGAAAGGCGCGAAGGAGTTCGGCGGCAAGTTCAAGGTGACGATGTCGATGCTGCTGGAGATGCTGTTCTCCATGCTGCTGGCGCCGGTGCGCATGATCTTCCACACCCGTTTCGTGCTGGCCGCGTTCCTGGGCTGGGCCGCGACCTGGAACTCGCCAAAGCGTGACGATGACTCCACGCCTTGGAGCGAAGCCATCAAGCGCCACGGCCCGCAGACCCTGCTGGGCTTCTTCTGGGCCTTGCTGGTGATCTGGCTGAACCCGAGCTTCCTGTGGTGGCTCGTGCCGATTGTCGGCTCGCTGATGTTGTCGATCCCGGTTTCGGTGATCTCCAGCCGCGTGGGCCTGGGCTTGAAATCCCGTGATGAAAGCCTGTTCCTGATTCCCGAGGAATACGCGCCGCCGCAGGAACCTGCTGTCGACTGACCAGTACACCCATGAAAACCGTTGGCACGCGCTGAACGACGGCTTCATCCGGGCAGTGGTCGATCCGCGACAGAACGCCCTGGCGTACGCATTGGCTACCTCCCGTCACGGCAAGGCCGAGCCGATCGAATGGCTGCGTGTCGAGCGCGTCCGTCATGCCTTGAAGGTAGGCCCGGCCGGGCTCAACAACGCCGAACGATTGGCGCTGCTGAGCGATCCGGTGGCCCTGTCCCGTCTGCATGAGCAGGTCTGGAGCGAGGCGCATCCCGAGTGGCTGGCGGCGTGGCGTGAATCGGTCAAGGCCGATCCACATGCACCGTTGCTGCCGCTTCAACCAGTGGGCGCGCAGCCTCAACTGGCCTGATCCACAAAAAGCCCCGCTTCTGAAAAGAGGCGGGGCTTTTTGTTGGGGCGCATTTTATTGGCGATTCGCTCTTGTGGCGAGGGACCTTGCTCCCGCTGGGGCGGTCCGACGTTTCGGGCACAGCCGGCTCATGTTTTATGGTGAGGTCAGTGCTGCGGATTGACGGTGTCCAACACTCGATTCGCCAACAAACCGCTCAGTTCGATCAGTTGCTGAATGCCAAGGGCAATGTGTCGTCGCGAGCCTTCCAAGTCGAATGCAAGGTCGTTGATCATGGCGTCGGCCGAGGCCAGGGTTTCGCTGAGGTTGGCGAGCAGGCTTTCGGTGTCGATGCCGTCCACGACGGTGAAGAGCTGGCTCGATGGATGGTCGTTGGGGTGGGTTTCTGGTTCTGGTGGGTTCGGTGTGGCTTTGTACATCGTGAGCTCCTTGATTGATGGAGCCGCCAGACATCGCTGCTAAACGAAAAGGGTGGCGGCAGTACGCGGGTTAGCAGACCAGGAATCAAGGAACCCGGCGCACCGAAGTGCCCCACGCACAGCCGCCATAAAACGGACCTGCGTGCCTTGATATTATGCCGAGCTGCTAAACCCGATCGCTGAGCTGTCAGCGACCTGCAAACGTTAGAGCCCAGGGCCAAGGCGCACAAGCCGGCGGATTCTGGCGTAGTTGTAGGCAAAGGCGCAAGACGTCGTAGCCTTGGGATGACGGACTGTGGGAGTTGGGGGTTTTGTGTGTATATCCGTTATTTAGGTAACGGCTGCTTAGGGTTTCGCCCTTACGGCGACTCACTTTTTTTCAGACGCCAAAAAAAGTAAGCAAAAAAGGCTTTGCCCCACCACTCGGCACCTCGCCCAGGCTCGGTGTGCCCTCACTCCGGCATTGCTCCGTGGGCCCGCCGCGAAGGGCCGTCCCTGGCCCAGCGCGGCTATCCCGGCATCCATGCCGGGATGCCCACTCCACAATGCCTGCGTTCGGCCAGCGTGGTTAACGGGGCGCCTCAGATCAAGATCAAGATCAAGGTCTAAAGCGAGGCGGCCTGGCAGCCGACCTTATTCTTGCGGCGGTACGCTGATTCCAATGTGGGAGCGAGCTTGCTCGCGATGGCGGCCTTGCAGCCGGCCAGGGGTTTGTTGGCCGGGTACATATTCTTTGCTGCGGTAACGGCTGCTTAGGGTTTCGCCCCTTACGAGCGGGTCACCTTTTTCAGACGCTAAAAAAGTAACCAGAAGGCTTTGCGGGTATGACTCACCCACATAGGTTACAAATCAGTTCACGCACATAGGTAACAGTTTTTAACTGGCAGGGTCGGTTTTCGGATCTGAGCATGCCATGCCGAGGCGGCCTTATAGCCGACCTGTCTCTTTGGCTTTATTCCAATCCCATTGTGGGAGCGAGCCTGCTCGCGAAGAGGTCAGCGCATTCGGCATCTTCATCAACTGTGGCACCGCCATCGCGAGCAAGCTCGCTCCCACAGGTGTTTTGTGTCGCCTACAGAATAGTGGTTGAACGCAGAGGCATTGTGGGAGCGAGCTTGCTCGCGAAGAGGTCGGCACATTCCATCCCTTCATCGGCTGTGACATTGCTTTCGCGAGCAGGCTCGCTCCCACATGAGAAACGCGGTCCCATCAAGAACCAGGCCGGCTATAAGGCCGCCTCGCGGTGGAGGTTGATTTCGGCGCCCCGTTAACCACGATGGCCGAACGCAGGCATTGCGCAGTGGGCACCTCGGCATGGATGCCGAGGTAGCCGCGCTGGGCCAGGGACGGCCCTTCGCGGCGGGCCCACGGAGCAATGCCGGAGTGAGGGCATGCCGAGCCTAGGCGAGGCACCAAGTGGTGGGGCAAAGGCGCTTTGGTTACTTTCGCGCCTTTCGAAAGTGACTCGCCGTAAGGGCGAAACCATAAGAAGCCGTTAACGAAGAAACGGATATTCATACAACCCTAATACCAACGCTCCAATCAAACCCTGAACCGCCCCACCAACGTCTGCAAATGAACCCCCAGTCGCGCCAGTTCGGCACTGGAGGCGGCAGTCTCTTCACTGGACGACGCCGTCTGCTCTGACACATCCCGCACATTCAGCACGCTACGGTTGATCTCCTCGGCCACCGCACTCTGCTGCTCTGCCGCCGCGGCGATCTGCTGGTTCATCGACTGGATCGCCGACACCGTGCGAGTGATGTTTTCCAGCGAGCCACCGGCGCGGCGGGTCAGTTCGACGCTGCTGTCGGTCAGGCTGCGGCTGTTGTCCATGATGGTCGCGACCTGTTCGGTACCCGCTTGCAGGCCGACGATCAGTTCTTCGATTTCCTCGGTGGACTTCTGGGTGCGCTGGGCCAGGCTGCGGACCTCATCGGCCACCACGGCGAAGCCGCGCCCGGCTTCACCGGCTCGGGCTGCCTCGATGGCCGCGTTGAGGGCCAGCAGGTTGGTTTGCTGGGCCACCGACTTGATCACGTCCAGGACGCTGCCGATCTTGTCGCTTTCGCGCTTCAGGTCGCCCATGGCAGCGGTAGAGTTGCCCACTTCCCGCGCCAAGCGCTCGATCTGGGCGATGGCTTCGCCGACGACCTTGTCGCCTTCGCGGGCCTGTTGGTCGGCGGCGACGGCGGCCTCGGAGGCTTCCTCGGCGTTGCGCGCCACTTCCTGCACGGTGGCGGTCATTTCATGCATGGCGGTGGCGACCTGGTCGGTCTCGATTTTTTGGCTATTGACCCCGGCGCTGGTCTGCTCGGTCACGGCCGAGAGCTGTTCGGCAGCGCTGGCGATCTGGGTAACGCCTTCACCGATGCCGCCGATCAACTGCCGCAAGCCAACGGTCATGCGTTGCATGGCGCGTTGCAATTGACCGAGTTCGTCGCGGCGTTCGGACGTCAGGTTGTGGGTAAGATCGCCCGCGGCGACGCGTTCTGCCACCTTCAGGGTCTCATCCAGCGGGCCGACGATCTGCCGGGTGATGAGCCAGGCGGCGATCACGCCGAACAGCAGCGCCAGTGCGGCGGCTGCGATCAGGACGGTCTTGGCCTGGGCGGTGTCGTGGTCGCGCACGGCCGTCTGGGACGCGGTGAGCTTCTGGCTGGAGTCGATCAGGACTTGGCCTTGCTCGCTCATACGCTGCAGAGCGGCACCGTTATCAAGCTGGGAGTCACGGAACTGGCTGACCGCCGCCCGGTAGATGTTCATCGAGTCGCTGGCCTGCTGGAGCCTGTCGGCGTGTTCCTCAGGCAACTGGGCTGGCAAGCGTGCGAGCAGTTTCAGGACATCGGTAATTGCATCGATGGCCGGCTGTTGGGCCTCGCTTTTGCCGCTGTAGGTGTAACCGCGAACCTGATAGCGTGCCTGTTGGATCGCCTTGCTCAACGTCACCACGCTGTTGAACTGGGTGATGTCGCCGCCCTGCAGCAGCGCTTTCTCCACTTCGGCGACGCGGGCCACGGTGTTATCGGCACTGGCGCCCAGCTTGCTGCGGGCATCTTCGCGGCTGACGGTGGCGCTGGTCATCTGGGCGAAGGCGCTTTTGTATTCGGCAACGGCGGCCAGTTGCTTGTCGATCAGCGCCACGTCGTCAGGCTGTTCGATCATCTCGCGAGCCGTCTTCAACCCGGCTTCGAGCTTGCCGAGCAGGTCGTTGACCTGTTGCGGGCCTTTTTCGCCGCGCGTGGTGTTGTAGTCGATGCTGGCGAGGTCCAGGTCCTTGCTCAGGTCGTTCAGGCTGGCAATGAACCCCAGCTTGTCGCCCCGGCTGATGACATTGCCCAGGCCGGACCAACCGGTGAACGCGATCATCAGGGTGAGGAACAGCACCAGGCCGAAGCCGAAGCCAAGTTTGCGATTAACGCTTACGTTTCCCAGACCCTGGGCAAGCCACCGGAACATGCTGATACTCCCTTGGAGCGTTGAATTGGTTTTATGGGGACTGTATCGGCGGCTTTGGCGGGAGCTGTAGAAAATAGACGCGACGGATCTTTTTCGTGGCGAGGGAGCTTGCTCCCGCTTGGTCGCGAAGCGGCCACCTGCGGCCAGGAATTTACGACTGCTTCGCAGCCGAGCGGGAGCAAGCTCCCTCGCCACGGGAAAGTAACCAGCTCGTCAGAACAACCGCGCAAGCAGGGCCGTGACGGCGGTCTCGACCCGTAGGATCCGTTCGCCGAGCTGCACCGGTTGCAGGCCGGCCTTGCCCAGCAGGTCGATTTCGTAGGGGATCCAGCCGCCTTCCGGGCCGATGGCCAAGGTCACCGGTTCAGTCAGCGCGCGCGGGCAGGGCGGGTGATTGCCAGGGTGGCCGACCAGCCCGAGGGTGCCTTCGACGATGGCGGGCAGGCGATCTTCGACGAAGGGCTTGAAGCGTTTTTCAATGATGATTTCCGGCAGCACGCTGTCCCGGGCCTGCTCCAGACCCAGGATCAGTTGCTCGCGAATCGCCTCGGGCTCCAGGAAGGGCGTCTGCCAGAAGCTTTTTTCCACACGATAACTGTTCACCAGCACCACGCGCGGCACGCCCATGGTGGCGACGGTCTGGAACACCCGCCGGAGCATTTTCGGACGCGGCAATGCCAGCACCAGGGTCAGCGGCAATTTGGCCGGCGGCGGCTGGTCGAGGCTCACTTGCAGTTCGGCTTCGCGAGCTTCCAGGCGCAACACCTGGGCCGTGCCCATCAGGCCGCCGATGCGGCCGACCCGCAGGCTGTCGCCGACGGCGCTGCGGTGGACTTCCTGCATGTGCGTCAGGCGCCGATCGCTCAGGATGACGCGGTCCGGCTCGATGAAATCGGCCTCTTCAAGCAGCAGCAGGTTCACGCTTGGGTCGCTGGCGGCTGGTCGTTGTGGTCGTCGACCGGCTGGTCCTCGGGTTCTTCTTCGCGGCGTTTGCGCACCAGGCCGCCAAACAGGATGCCGATCTCGAACAACAGCCACATCGGCACGGCCAGCAAGGTCTGGGAGAAAATATCCGGCGGCGTGAGGATCATGCCGACCACGAAGCAACCGATGATCACGTACGGGCGGATCTTCTTCAGGTAGGCGACGTCGACCACGCCGATCCACACCAGCAATACCACCGCTACGGGAATCTCGAACGCCACGCCAAAGGCGAAGAACAGCGTCATGACGAAATCCAGGTAGCTGGTAATGTCGGTCATCATTTCCACGCCTGCCGGGGTGGCGGCGGCGAAGAACTTGAAGATCAGCGGGAATACGAAGAAGTAGGCGAAGGCCATGCCGGTGTAGAACAGCAGGATGCTCGACACCAGCAGCGGCACGGCGATGCGTTTTTCATGCTTGTACAGGCCCGGGGCGATGAAGCCCCAGATCTGATGCAGGATCACCGGGATCGCCAGGAACAGCGAGACCATCATCGTCAGTTTCAGCGGCGTCAGGAACGGCGACGACACATCGGTGGCGATCATTGTCGCGCCTACCGGCAGGTACTCGCGCAGCGGCGTGGAGACGAAGGTGTAGATCTGCTGGGTGAAGGCAAACAGCCCGGCAAAGATGATGAACACCGCCGCGACGCAGCGCAGCAGGCGGGTGCGCAACTCGGTGAGGTGCGATACCAGCGGCATCGGCTGGTCGTTTTCAGGGATATCGCTCATGGGGCTCGCGGCGGCAGAGTGGAGTCGTTGGGAATCGGGGGCGTCGCGGTCACCAGATCAACCGGTTTGGCCGGTTCAACCACCACTGGCGCAGCTTCGACCGCCGGGACCTGGGGAGCAATCGTCGGCTCGGCCACGGGCTGGACCGGCGTCGGCTCCTGCTGGGCCGGCGAGAAGATCTTCCGTGCTTCCTGTTCCAGGGACAGGATGTGTTCGTTGTGCAGTTGCCGACGAATGTCGTCGGCACCGATTTCACGTTCAACTTCCTGTTTGATCGCATTGAAGCTGCGCTTCAGGCGCCCGATCCACAGACCGGCGGTGCGCGCAGCGCCCGGCAGGCGTTCGGGCCCCAGTACCAGCAGGGCGACGAGGCCGACGAGCAGCAGTTCAGTGAAGCTGATCCCAAACATTAGTCAGTGCTCACGAGTCTTTGCGGGTTGGCTCTTCGACTTTCTGCGCCTGCACGTCGATGGTGTTCGGCGCATTCACCGGCTGAGTGGCCTGTGGGTGTACCGGTTGGGCCGGTTGTACCGGTTGCGACGGAGTGACCTGTGGGTCGGCCGGTTTCTCGTCATCGTTCATGGCCTTGCGAAAGCCCTTGATCGACTCACCGACATCGGTGCCGAGGTTTTTCAGTTTCTTGGTGCCGAACACCAGCACCACGACCACCAGAATGACGACCCAGTGTTTCCAGTCAAAAATACCCATGTGGCTATTCCTCTCAAAAGTTGATCAGGCGGACGGGCGCGAGGCTTTCTCGACGTGCCCGGACAGACCGAAGCGACGGTCCAGTTCATCCAGTACGGCCTGCGGATGCTGCCCCAGTTGGGCGAGCATCACGAGGCTGTGGAACCACAGGTCAGCGGTCTCGTAGATCACGTCGCTGCAGTCGCCGCTGATGGCGGCGTCCTTGGCGGCAATGATGGTTTCGACCGACTCTTCGCCGACCTTTTCCAGAATCTTGTTCAAACCCTTGTGGTACAGGCTGGCGACATAGGAGCTGTCGGCCGCGGCGCCCTTGCGCTCTTCCAGCACCTGGGCCAGGCGGGTCAGGGTGTCACTCATGGTTGTGTCCTGAATAGATGGCGTGCGGGTCCTTGAGTACCGGGTCGACGGTTTTCCAGTCGCCGTTCTCGAAGACACGATAGAAGCAGCTTTGACGGCCGGTATGGCAGGCGATTTCACCGACCTGTTCGACCATCAGGATAATGACGTCGCCGTCGCAATCCAGGCGCATCTCGTGCAGGTGTTGCACGTGCCCGGACTCTTCACCCTTGCGCCACAGCTTGCCACGGGAACGTGACCAATAGATGGCGCGATTCTCGGCGGCGGTCAGGGCCAGCGCCTCGCGGTTCATCCAGGCCATCATCAGCACACGCCCGGTCTTGTGATCCTGGGCGATCGCCGGCACCAGGCCGTCGGCGTCCCATTTGATCTCGTCCTGCCAGTTTTTCATCTTCGACTCCGACCATGGGCCGCGCACTTCCAGTCGGCGGGCCCAGCGTTGAAACAGTGTGCCAGCGTGAACCGGTGCTGGCTATCGACGAACGACCAGATACAAACCGACGGCCACCATGATCCCGGCGGGCCAATGGCCCAGTTCGCTCAACGGGCCACCGGCGGCCAGCACGGCGCCGCCACCCAGGTGAGCCGCGCCAAGCAGGCGCAGGAACCAATCGTCGCGCCGCTGTTTCCAGGGTGGAGCAGGGTCATGGGCATGGGGCTGGGACATCCGCTCGAGCAGGTCGCGGGTCATGTTGGCCAGGTGCGGAATCTGCTCAAACTGGCTCTGGACGTTGCCCAGCAAGGCTTTGGGGCTGACGCGCTCGCGCATCCAGCGTTCGAGGAAGGGCTGGGCGGTGTTCCACAAGTCTAGGTCCGGGTACAGCTGGCGACCGAGGCCCTCGATGTTCAACAGGGTTTTTTGCAGCAACACCAACTGCGGCTGGACCTCCATGTTGAAGCGGCGCGCAGTCTGGAACAGGCGCATCAGCACCTGGCCGAATGAAATATCTTTTAACGGTTTTTCGAAGATCGGTTCGCACACGGTGCGGATCGCCGCTTCGAATTCGTTGAGCTTGGTCTCGGCCGGCACCCAGCCCGAATCGATGTGCAACTGCGCGACGCGGCGGTAGTCACGCTTGAAGAAGGCGAACAGGTTGCGGGCCAGGTAATCCTGGTCCTCGGGGGTGAGGCTGCCGACGATGCCGCAGTCGATGGCGATGTACTGCGGGCTCCACGGTTGCACGGTGCTGACGAAGATGTTGCCCGGGTGCATGTCGGCGTGGAAGAAACTGTCGCGAAACACCTGGGTGAAGAAAATCTCCACGCCGCGCTCGGCAAGCAGTTTCATGTCGGTGCGCTGGTCGGCAAGGGTTGCCAGGTCGGTCACCTGAATGCCGTAGATGCGCTCCATCACCAGCACTTTCGGCCGGCACCAGTCCCAATAGACTTGCGGCACGTACAGCAGTGGCGAGCCCTCGAAATTGCGTCGCAGCTGGCTGGCGTTGGCGGCCTCGCGCAGCAGGTCGAGCTCATCGAAGATGGTTTTTTCATAGTCCTGGACCACATCCACCGGGTGTAGCAGGCGTGCATCGGCTGACACCCGCTCGGCGGCGCGGGCAAGGATGAACAGCCAGGCCAGGTCTTGGGCAATGATCGGCTTGAGGCCCGGGCGGATCACCTTGACCACCACTTCTTCACCCGTCTTGAGCTGGGCGGCGTGGACCTGGGCGACCGACGCCGAAGCCAGCGGCTCGACGTCGAAACGGCTGAAGACTTCGCTGATCTTCTTGCCCAACTGCGCCTCGATCAGCGCTACCGACAGTTTCGAGTCGAAGGGCGGCACGCGATCCTGCAGCAGCATCAGTTCGTCGGCGATGTCTTCGGGCAATAGGTCGCGACGGGTCGAGAGGATCTGCCCGAACTTGATGAAGATCGGCCCCAGGTCCTGCAAGGCCAGGCGCAGGCGTGCGCCGCGGCTCAAGTCCAGGGTTCGACGGGGGAACCAGCGCCACGGCAGCACAAAGCGCAGTGCCAGGAGAAACCAGGGCAGCGGCAGGGCGAACAGCAGGTCATCGAGGCGGTAGCGGATCACGACGCGCTGGATGCGCAACAGACGGCGGACGGCAAGCAGCTTCATGCGTTATCGCTTGGGTTCAAGGGATCGGGAAAGGCGCTCGAAACGCGCCTCGAGTCGTTCCAGATCGAGCTTGATCTGGTCCAGTTCGGCAAAACGGGCCTGGGCTTCGCGTTGGCCTACGAGCGTACGCGATTCCTCGGCCAGGTATTCACTCAGATTCTGTCCGAGGCTGGCGAAGCCCTGGCGGTACCAGCGGCTGCGACTGCGCAGATGGCCACTGAGCAATTGGGTGGCGACCGGACCGATCCAACGGGACACTTCGTATTCCCAGTCCAGTTCCAGGTCCTGGAGAATCGCCGCCAGCTCCAGCAGCACGCCGCTGTCGCCGTCGAGCTCGACGTCGGGGCTGTGCAGCACCGCGGTCTTGTTCTTGCTCAGCGCTAACTCCAGCAGGCTCGATGCCGGGGCGCGCAGCGTGCAGTCGGCCTCGGCCTCCCAGTGGGTGGCAAGCATCAGGCCTTCGTCGCTGGGCAGGATGAACAGCTGCAACGCCGGGCTGCGGCAGTCGACGGCAATCACCTTGCCGCTCAAATGCGCCAGGCGCATCGGCGCCGTGCTGTCCAGGCGCAGGACCCGGTTGATACCGAGTTCAACACTGGCGAGCAGCCCGGTGAGCAGCATCAGGGCTTGATACCGCGGTGCAGGGCGACGATGCCGGAAGTCATGTTGTGGTAGGTCACCCGATCGAAACCGGCTTCGACCATCATCGACTTCAGCGTTTCCTGGTCGGGGTGCATGCGGATCGATTCGGCCAGGTAGCGATAACTTTCCGCGTCGTTGGTGATCAGCTTGCCCATCAACGGCATGAAGGCAAACGAGTAGGCGTCATAGGCCTTGGACATCAACGCGTTGGTCGGCTTGGAAAACTCCAGTACTAACAGCCGGCCACCGGGCTTGAGCACGCGCAGCATCGAGCGCAGGGCGTCTTCCTTGTGGGTGACGTTACGCAGGCCGAAGGCGATGGTCACGCAATCGAAATGGTTGTCGGGGAACGGCAGCTTCTCGGCGTCGGCCTGGACGAACTCGACGTTGCCGGCCACGCCCAGGTCGAGCAGGCGGTCACGGCCGACCTTGAGCATGGATTCGTTGATGTCGGCGAGCACCACATGGCCGGTGGGGCCGACGATGTGGGAGAACTTTTTAGTCAGGTCACCCGTGCCGCCGGCAATGTCCAGCACGCGGTTGCCGCTGCGCACGCCCGACAGCTCGATCGCGAAACGCTTCCAGAGGCGATGCATGCCGCCCGAGAGCAGGTCGTTCATCAAGTCGTACTTGGCGGCCACCGAGTGGAAAACCTCGGCGACTTTCTCCGCTTTCTGGCTTTCCGGCACGTTCTTGAAGCCGAAGTGTGTGGTGGGTTCGGCATCGCTGCCTTTGCGCTGATCAGTCATATCGCGGTCACCAAAAAAGAATGCGGGACATTCTAATCCCGGTGGAGGGCTTTGTCTTGGCAAGGCTGCAGGTAAGATGAGCCACCGCCCGGACGTTTTGACGCAGGCAGGGTCGCAAACGTTCAGGCAAGTCTCGATCAAGCAGGAGTTAACAGATGGCCCGTATTACTGTTGAGCGTGCCCATGACCTGGGCAAGGAAGCGGCCCGCGAAAAGGCCGACAAGCTGGCCCAGAAACTGTCCGACAGCTATGGCCTGGAACCCAAGTGGGAAGGCGACACGCTGAAGCTCAAGCGTTCCGGGGTCAAGGGTGAAGTGCATGTGGGCGAGGATTCGATCCGCGTCGATGTGGAACTGGGCATGTTGATGTCGGCCATGAGCGGGACAATCAAGACGGAAATCGAAAAGGCGCTGGACAAGGCGTTGGCTTGATTCAAGTGCAGAGGACTGAAGTCCAGCGCCTATCTATCAACTGTGGGAGCGAGCCTGCTCGCGAATGCGATGAATCAGCAACATTGATGTTGAATGACATACCGCTTTCGCGAGCAGGCTCGCTCCCACAGGGAATCATCGCGCCAGGTTTTATGTCAGTTGTTAGGGTGCCCTTTCTAATTATTCTCACTACTTTGTGCCTGAGCCCGACCGTGTGCGGGCAGTTGCTCAAACCTGTCTTCGAGTGAGGTGCACCATGGCCAAAGTTATTCTGAAGAAAAAAACCGACGTTGAATCTTCCACGCTGGGCGACGTGAAAACGTACGCGCGCAAGATCTGGCTGGCGGGCCTGGGCGCTTATATCAAGGTCGGTCAGGAGGGCGGCGAATACTTCAAGGAGCTGGTCAAGGCCGGTGAAGTTATTGAAACCAAAGGCAAAAAGAACATTGCCGGGAAACTTGAAGCGGCGAACAGCGAACTGATCGAAGCCAAGACCGACGTCAATACTTTCAAGGCCCGCGTCGAAGTTCAACTCGACAAAGTCGAGAAGGTATTCGATGCGCGTGTTGCAAGTGCCTTGAATCGTATCGGCATTCCGTCTAAACATGACGTTGAGACACTCTCTGCTAAGCTCGATGAGCTGACGGCATTGCTCGAACGTGTCGCGCGTAAACATTAAGGAGAACGGGATGGCTGGCAAGAAAATCACCGAAAAAGAAGGCAGCTCGTGGGCCGGGAAGATTGAAAAGTACTCCCGCAAAATCTGGCTTGCTGGTTTAGGCGTGTACTCGAAGATCGACACTGACGGCAGCAAACTCTTCGAGTCCCTGGTTAAGGACGGCGAGAAGGCCGAAAAACTCACCAAGACGGCGGTCGGCAAACAAGTCGATGCCGCCAAGGATTCTGCCGAGTCCACCAAGTCGCGCATGGGCGGCGTGAAGGATCGTGCACTGGGCAAGTGGGATGAGCTGGAAGGGGCTTTCGACAAGCGTCTGAACAGTGCAATTTCCCGCCTGGGCGTGCCGAGCCGCAATGAAGTCAAGGAACTGCACAGCAAGGTCGACACCCTGACCAGGCAGATCGAAAAACTCACCGGGGCCAAGGTCACGCCGGTCGCGACCAAGCCCGCTGCAACCAAGACCGCGGCGGCCAAGCCTGCAGCGAAGACGGCGGCCAAGCCACTGGTCAAGGCTGCGGCAAAAACCGTCGCCAAGCCTGCGGCCAAAGCAGCGGCCAAGCCAGTAGCCAAAACCGCAGCGGCCAAGCCTGCAGCCAAGGCGGCGGCCAAACCCGTCGCGGCAAAAACTGCAGCCAAACCTGCCGCCAAGCCAGCTGCCAAGACGGCGGCGGCTAAACCAGCTGCGGCCAAACCGGCTGCCAAGCCAGCGGCAAAAGCCGCAGCCAAACCGGCCGCGGCGAAAAAGCCCGCAGTGAAAAAAGCGGCCGCGCCAAAAGCAGCCGCACCCAAGGCGCCGACTGCGACCGCCAAACCGGCCACCCCGACGAGCACGGCAAACTCCGCCTCGGCTCCAACCCCGGTAGCCACTCAGACTCCCGCGCCGGCTCCGTCGACGCCTACCAGTCAGTCCTGATTTTCCGGGACATGCAAAAACGCCCGGCCTGTGAAGGTCGGGCGTTTTCATGTGCGCTATAGACTAAAACTGTGGGAGTTAATGGGGCTGCCACAGCCGCTGCTATTCATGCTCCTCCAGATACCGCAACGCCATCTGCTCGGTTGCAACCTTGACCGTCGGCGGCAAGTGCGGCGCCACCAGCATCATGACCTGATAGACCACCAGGCGAACCTCGCCCTCGCGATCGAGGATCCGCTGATAGTCCAGCGAGAACAGCAACGTCAGGGTGATCTGCTCCACCAGTTGCCCGAGTGCCTGGGTGTCGCTCACCAGCAGGCCCTGGGCCTTGAGCTGCGCCAGCAATGAGGCCAGGGTCCGTTTCAACGCGTTGAGCAACTGGCGGATCCCCTTGGCCAGTTTCGGCAGGCGCCCCGCCAGGTTCGACAGGTCCTGGAACAGGAACCGGTATTGGGCCAGGCGCTCGACGATCAAATGCAGGAACAGCCAGTAGTCCTCCGGCGCCAGTTGCGCATCGGCGGGCGGATCCAGCAGCGGTGCGAGCTCGGCCTGGAATCGCTCGAACAATCCGAGTATCAGCGGTTCCTTGCCGTGGAAGTGGTAGTAGAGGTTGCCGGGGCTGATGCCCATCTCGTTGGCGACTTCGAGGGTGGAAACATTCGGCTCGCCCTTCTCGTTGAACAATTGCAGGGCACATTCGAGGATTCGGTCGCGGGTTTTCATCCGGTCTTCTTGGTCGGTGAGGTGCATCCACGGCCCGCAGTGCGACCGTGGGATCAGGCGTTCAGCGTACCCGTACGTAATTTCCGGGGGCCGCTTCCAGGGCCGGGTATTTCGCGTTGCCCAGCGTCATCTGCGTTTCGTGCTGGGCGCCGGAGCGCTCCTGGATCCAGCCCAGCCATTGGGTCCACCAACTGCCCTCGATGTGCTTGGCGTCGTAGTACCAGGCTCGGGGGTCGCTGCTCAGTTTCGGATTCTCGATGTAGTTGGCCTTGGGGTTGCCTGGCGGGTTGAGGATGCTCTGGACGTGTCCGCTGTTGGACAGCACGAAACGTCGTTCGCCGCCCAGCAGCAACGTCGAGCGGTACACCGCGTCCCACGGCGTGATGTGGTCGTTGATACCGGCCACGCTGAAGCTGTCCACGGTGACTTTCTGCAAGTCGATAGGCGTGCCGCACACTTCCAGGGCGCCCGGCCGTGTCAGCGGGTTGTGCTTGAAAAAATCCAGCAGGTCGCCGTGATAGGCCGCCGGAAGCCGCGTGCAGTCGTTGTTCCAGTAGAGAATATCGAACGCCGGCGGCTCCTTGCCCAGCAGGTAGTTGTTGACGAAGTAGGTCCAGATCAAATCGTTGGGCCGCATCCAGGCGAAGACCCGGGCCATGTCGCGGCCATCGAGAATGCCTTTCTGGTAGGAGCGGCGCTTGGCGGCTTCGAGGGTCTGTTCGTCGATGAACAGCGTGGCCGGGCTCTCGATCTCGCTGTCCAGCAAGCTCACCAGGTAGGTGGCGCTGGCCACCCGGCGCAGTTGGCGCTTGGCTTGCAGATGGCCCTGCAGGGCGGCGATGGTCATGCCGCCGGCGCAGGCGCCCATGAGGTTGACCTCGCGGGCGCCGGTGATCGCCCGGCAGACGTTCATGGCCTCTTCCGTCGCCTCGACATAACTGGACAGGCCCCATTCCCGATGGCGCACGTCCGGGTTTCGCCAACTGATGATGAACACCTGCAAGCCGTTTTTCAGGGCGTACTGGACGAAGCTGTTGGAAGGGCTCAGGTCGAAGATGTAGAACTTGTTGATCTGCGGCGGCACGATCAGCAGCGGCGTGGCGTATTGTTTTTCGCTCATCGGCTTGTACTGGATCAGTTCCAGCAGCTCGTTGCGAAACACCACTGCGCCGGGTGTGGTCGCCAGAGTCTTGCCGACTTCAAAGGCTTGTGGCGTGACTTGCCGGGGCAAGCCGTCGTTGTGCAGCAAGTCGTCGACCAGATGGCTGATCCCGCGAATCAGGCTGCTGCCTCCGGAATTGAACAGCTCCTTGATCGCCAGCGGATTGAGCAGGGTATTGGACGGCGATACCGCGTCGTTGAGCAGGGAGAAGGCGAAATGCGCACGGGCCTGATCATCCGGGCTCATGCCGCCCTCATCGATCCACTGGCGGACTTCTTTCTGCCAGCTCAGGTAGGCCTGCAGGCTGCGGCGGTAGAACGGGTTGAGCTGCCAGGTGGGGTCGGCGAAGCGTTTGTCGTCGGGGTTGGTCGGGTGCAGGGTGTCCCCCAGCAGGACGCGCCCCAGCTGGCCGCCGAGCCTCAACGCATGTCGGGCACTGTGGACCGGGTTGCGCAGGCCATGGGCGGCAACGTTGCGCAGGGTCGACAGCAGGTCCCTGCCGCGCAGGCCGGTGACCGCACTCTGTGCGTTGATGAAGCTGGCAGGGGCGGGCATGGAACCCTTCGCCGGTTTGTCGCGCATGAGTCAACTCCTTCATCATCAGGCTGAAAACAAACACACCGAACCAGACAACATAGTCGCTGTTTCGGGTAGTTGCGCGATCCGGCGTCCTGCCAGGCGCACTTGGGCGGTGTCAGCCGCCACCCAGCGGCGCGGGATGCGGGTGCATCACCGCGCGCTGCCGTTCTTCCTCGAGGAACTTCATGATGATCGGCGCCACGGCCTCGGCCCGGGTGATCAGGAACAGATGGCCGTCATCAATGATGTGCAACTGCGAATTGGGGATGCGCCAGGCCAGCATGCGCATGTTGATCAGGGGGATCAGCGGGTCGTCATCCCCGGCCAGGATCAAGGTCGGCTGGTGGATCTTGTGCAGCCAATGGATGCTGGTCCAGCCGAGGCCCGCGAACAGTTGCCAGTAATAACCGAGCTTGCCCGCCGAACGCACCTTGGCCGCGTGACGAGCCGCCAGGCTTGGGTCGCGGCGGAACGAGCCGCCGTAGATCAGCGGCGCGATGCGCATCACATGGGACGGCTGCACGTAGCGTCGGGGACTGGCCATCATCCACAGCACCTTCGGCTTGCCCGGCACCATCACCGCGCCAGCGGCCGTGGCGGCGAGCACCAGCTTCTTGCAGCGCTCCGGATAATCATGGGCGAACTGCTGGGCCAGGGCACCGCCCCAGGACACACCGATCACGTTGACCTGCCCATAGTCGAGGTAATCGAGCATCCGCGCGGTAAGCTTGGCCAGGCCCGGAAAACGATACGGCCGGCTCGGCGTCGACGAACCGCCGACCCCGGGCACATCGAAGGCGATCACTTCCAGGTCCGGGTCCAGGGCCTCGATGAACGGGAAGACCAGCTCCAGGTTGGCGCCGATGCCGTTGAAAATCAGCAGCGGCGTCAAGTGAGGCTTGCCGGGACGTACCGCGGTGCGCAAGGTCTGGCCATCCAGGTCGACGGTACGGAAAATGTACGGTTGCGGCATGCTTCAAGCCCTGTGGGTTGGGTCGCGGTCTTTCATTTTTCCCCCGATCCCTTGTGGGAGCGAGCTTGCTCGCGATTGCGGTCTGTCAGCACAGACAAACTTTGACTGTGCCGCCGCCATCGCGAGCAAGCTCGCTCCCACATTGGATCTGCTGTGAACCTAAGTCTGTGTTCACCAACGCTGTGGGCCTTGCATTCAGTGTCGGCTGCCGGGGGGCATTCGTGAGCAAACCCAGTCCTGCAGCGGACGAACAGCATTCTTTACCGCTCATGCACATAAGTGCCCGGCGCCGCTTCCCCGGCCACATACGTCTTGTTGCCCAGCACGGTGGGGGCCTTCTTCAGCTTGCCCGAGCGCTCGGCCTGCCAGGCTTGCCAGTGCAGCCACCAGGAGTCGGTGTGCTTGGTGGAATTCTCCATCCAGTCCTCGGCCTTGGCCGGCATGTCTTCACTGGTCATGTAGCGTGACTTGGGATTGCCCGGCGGGTTGAGAATGCTCTGGATGTGACCGCTGCTCGACAGCACGAATTCAACCTTGCCGCCGAACAGCTGCGCCGATTTGTAGCAGGACTTCCACGGGGTGATGTGGTCGTTGGTGCCGGCCAGGGAAAAGATATCGGCGCTGACCTGCTTGAGGTCGATCGGCGTGCCGCACACTTCCAGTGCGTTGGGGCGGATCAGCGGGTTGTTCTTGAACATCTCGATGAGGTCGCCATGGAACGCCGCCGGGAGTCGCGTGGTGTCGTTGTTCCAGAACAGGATGTCGAACACCGGCGGCTCGTTGCCCAGCAGGTAATTGTTCACCCAGTAGTTCCAGATCAGATCATTGGGCCGCATCCAGGCGAAGACCTTGGCCATGTCGCGGCCTTCCAGCACGCCGGCCTGGTAGGAATGGCGCTTGGCCGTTTCCAGGGTCTGCTCGTCGACGAACAGCGCCACGTCGGTGTCCAGGGTGGTGTCCAACACGCTCACCAGCAGGGTCAGGGCGTTGACCTTTTTCTCCCCCAGCGCGGCGTAATGGCCGAGCAGCGCGGTGCAGGTGATGCCGCCCGAGCAGGCGCCCAGCATGTTCACGTCCTTGCTGCCGGTGATGGCCGTGACCACGTCCACCGCTTCCTTGAGCGCTTCGATGTAGGTCGACAGGCCCCATTCGCGCTGCGCCTTGGTGGGGTTGCGCCAGCTGATGATAAAAGTCTGCACGTTGCTGCGCAGGCAGAAGCGCGCCAGGCTCTTGTCCGGGCTGAGGTCGAAGACATAGAACTTGTTGATTTGCGGCGGCACCACCAGCAACGGTCGCTCATGGACCTGCTCGGTGATGGGGCGGTACTGGATCAGCTCCAGCACGTCATTGCGAAAGACTACCGAACCTTCGGTCACGCCCAGGCTCTTGCCGACTTCGAATGCACCCATGTCCACCTGGCTCGGCATCCCGCCGTTGTGCACCAGGTCCTTGGCCAGGTGGGACAGGCCATCGAGCAGGCTCTTGCCGCCGGTTTCGAAGAAACGCTTGACCGCCGCCGGGTTGGCCGCCGAATTGGTCGGGGCCATGGCTTCGGTCATCAGGTTGATCACGAAGTGCCCGCGGCTGATGTCCTGGGGCGAGAGGCTGCTGTCGTCGATCCAGGCGTGCAGCTCCTTGCGCCACGCCAGATAGGTTTGCAGATAACGTCTGTAGAGCGGGTTCTGGCTCCACGCCGGGTCGTTGAAACGACGGTCATCACTGGCGGGTTGCAACTCGGATTTGCCGAACAGGACTTTCCTCAGTTCCGCGCCGAAATGGGCGACGTGCTTGACGCTGTGCAGCGGTTGTTTGATGGTCTGGGTCAGCACCATCCGGGCAGAGGCCAGCAGGTCTTTCCTGCGCAAGCCGACAACGGGATTCAAGCCCAGGGTATTTTCCGAAGCTTGGTACTTCAACTCATCGTTGTTCTTGTTGCTCATCTACGACGCTCCATTGTCCTTCAGACGAGTACCGGGACCGTGCCAGAAGCCGCAAGGCCAATACCAGGTACGCTGCTCGGGGTGACCATTAATTCCGCATCGAGGGCAATGAGGAAACGTGTGCCAGGAACTCGCCGGTTCCTTTGCAGGGAACTTGCCAGCTCCATTGGTTACCCGAGTTTAATTTTTTTCGCAAGCAGGCCAGTCATTGACGTTGCCGCGCAGGCATTCAAGCAGATGAGTCTAGAAAATTCGCCCTAATGCGCCAGCCCTTGAGCTAGAGCATCAGCTTGACGACGGACGCATTCGGGTCGCGGGTTTTTCCGGCCGCCTTGAGTTCGGCGAGATAATCGTTCCACAGGTCTTCCTGGCGCACCGCCAACTGGTACAGGTAGTCCCAGGTGAACAATCCGCTGTCGTGGCCGTCGTCGAAGGTCAGTTTCAGTGCGTATTGGCCGGCCGGTTCGACCTTGGTCAGGCCGACGCCGAGCTTGCCGTATTGCAGGATGGGTTTGCCGTGGCCCTGGACCTCGGCGGAAGGCGAGTGCACCCGCAGGAATTCCGCGGGCAGGTGATACTCCTCGTCCGGCGCGTACTTGAGCGTCAGGGTCCTGGAGGCTTTGTGCAGGTTGATGGCGGTGGGGAGTTTGGTCATAAAGGCAGCTTACAAGCTACGAGCTACAAGCTACAAGCTACAAGCTGGAGGTGACCCGCTTGCAGCTTGCAGCTAGAAGCTTGCAACTTTAAAGGATATACCGCGACAGGTCTTCGTTCTGCGCCAGCTCGCCCAGGTGGCTGTTGACGTACTCGGCGTCGATGATGATCGGCGCTTCGTTGTGGGCGCTGGCCAGGTCGCCGGCGCTGAACGAGACTTCCTCGAGCAGGCGTTCAAGCAGCGTGTGCAGGCGCCGGGCACCGATGTTCTCGGTCTTCTCGTTGACCTGCCAGGCGATCTGCGCCAGGCGCTTGATGCCTTCCGGCGCGAATTCGATGTTCAGGCCTTCGGTCTTGAGCAGCGCGCAATATTGCTCGGTCAGCGACGCATGGGGCTCGCTCAGGATGCGCTCGAAATCTTCCGGCGACAGCGCCTTGAGTTCGACCCGGATCGGCAAGCGGCCTTGCAGCTCAGGCACCAGGTCGCTCGGCTTGCTCAAGTGGAACGCACCGGAGGCGATGAACAGGATGTGGTCGGTCTTGACCATGCCCAGCTTGGTATTCACCGTGCAGCCTTCGATCAACGGCAGCAGGTCGCGTTGCACGCCTTCACGAGAAACATCGGCGCCGCCGACATTGCCGCGCTTGGCGACCTTGTCGATTTCGTCGATGAACACGATGCCGTGCTGCTCGACCGCTTCCAGGGCCTTGGCCTTCAGTTCCTCTTCGTTGACCAGGCGACTGGCTTCTTCATCGCGCACCAGCTTCAGCGCTTCCTTGACCTTGAGCTTGCGGCTTTTCTTCTTGCCCTTGCCCATGTTGGCGAACAGGCTCTGCAACTGGTTGGTCATTTCTTCCATGCCTGGCGGCGCGGAAATGTCGACACCGGCCATTTCGGCCACCTCGATCTCGATCTCCTTGTCGTCCAGCTGGCCTTCGCGCAGGCGTTTGCGGAACAGCTGGCGGGTGTTGGAATCCTGGGTCGTGGCGGCGTCGGCGTTGAAGCCCATGCGCGCCGGTGGCAGCAGGGCATCGAGGATGCGCTCCTCCGCGGCGTCTTCGGCGCGATGGCGAACCTTGGTGATTTCCTGTTCGCGCAGCAGCTTGATCGCGGCATCGGCCAGGTCACGAATGATCGACTCGACGTCGCGGCCCACGTAGCCGACTTCGGTGAACTTGGTGGCTTCGACCTTGATGAATGGCGCGTTGGCGAGCTTGGCCAGGCGGCGGGCGATCTCGGTCTTGCCGACACCGGTCGGGCCGATCATCAGGATGTTCTTGGGGGTCACTTCGACGCGCAGTTCTTCCGGCAGTTGCATCCGGCGCCAGCGGTTACGCAGGGCGATGGCGACGGCGCGCTTGGCATCGTCCTGGCCGATGATGTGACGATTGAGTTCGTGGACGATTTCGCGGGGAGTCATGGACATAATAATTGGCGGTCCTCAAGCGGGAGTCTGGGCCTGAAAGGGCTTATTCCGCGAGGTCCTGCTCCTCAATGGTCTGGGTGTGGTTGGTGAAAACGCAGATGTCGCCGGCGATGCCCAGGGCAGTCTCGACGATCTCGCGGGCCGACAGGTCGGTCTTTTTCAGCAGGGCGCTGGCGGCGGCCTGGGCGTAGGCGCCACCGGAACCCATGGCGATCAGGCCGTCTTCCGGTTCAACCACGTCGCCGTTGCCGGTAATGATCAAGGAAGCATCCTTGTTGGCCACCGCAAGCATGGCTTCGAGGCGGCTCAGGGAACGGTCGGTGCGCCATTCCTTGGCCAGCTCGACGGCCGCGCGGACCAGGTGACCCTGGTGTTTTTCAAGTTGCCCTTCGAAACGCTCGAACAGGGTGAAGGCGTCGGCGGTGGCCCCGGCGAAACCGGCGATGACCTGGCCGTGATACAGGCGGCGGACTTTCTTCGCGTTGCCTTTCATCACGGTGTTGCCCAATGAAACCTGGCCGTCGCCGCCCATGACGACTTTGCCGTGACGGCGGACTGAAACGATGGTGGTCAAGGGAAGAGTCTCCACGCAGCGGGGCGAAAATGCCCGGATGGAACAGATATGGGGGTGGCGTGGTTTTTTTCAACTGCGGGGCGGGGGAGGGGATGAGTGGTGTGTTGTGAATGTTCCACGATCCTGTGGCGAGGGGATTTATCCCCGCTGGGGCGCGAAGCGGCCCTAAAAGCCTGCCGCTTCGGTGCGTCTGAGTTGACTCCCTCAAGCTTTTGGGGCCGCTTCGCAGCCCAGCGGGGATAAATCCCCTCGCCACGGGGTTTGTGTCAGTGTGCCTAGCGGCTTTGACGTTGTTGTAACAACAGGTTGCTGAAACCGCTGCCAGCCAGTTGTTTCTGGGCCTTGGTCAGCTCCTCGCGATTGCTGAACGGTCCCACTAATACCCGATACCAGGTTTCGTCCTTCACGGTTCCGGACTCCACCGACACCGACTGGCCCAGCAGAATGATCTGCGCCCGGACCTTGTCGGCGTCGGCTTCCTTGCGGAACGAGCCGGCCTGCAGGAAGAATTTGGTCACCGGCGCGGCCTTCTGCACCGGCGGGGCCGGTGGCGGCGTAATGCCGGCCAGGGCGGCTTGGGCGCGGGCGGTGTCGATCTTCGCCGCTTCGGCCGGGGTCACTGGCGTGGTCGGCACCTGCGGCGTCGGCAGGGTCTTCTCCGGCACCGCGTCGGGCGGCACGATGACCTCCGATTCCGGCAGCAAGGTGTAGAAGTCGTATTTCGGCTTCACCGGTTGTGTCGGGCTCGGCGGGGTCTTGTTGGCCTCGGCGATCCGCGTGGCTTTCTGCTGCTCTTGCCGAACACGCTTGACGTCATCGCCCTGGCCCGGTTCGAGCTTCATCAGGAAGACGATGAAGGCGCCGACAGTCAGGCCGATCGCCATCCACAACCAGCCCGGAATCGGCTGTTTGGCCGGGGGCTGGTAACGACTGGCGCCGCGTTTGGGTGCAGGTTTTTTCTTGGCGGCCAAGTTACATGCGCTCCAGCGTTTCCAGGCCCAGCAGCTCCAGGCCTTGCTTGAGCGTGCGCCCGGTCAGCGCGGCGAGGCGCAGGCGGCTCTGCATTTGTGCCGGGGTCTCGGCGTTGAGGATCGGGCAGTTCTCGTAGAAGCTGGAAAACAGCCCGGCGACGTCGTACAGGTAGGCGCACAAGGTGTGCGGCGTGCCCTTGTCGGCGACGTTGTTGAGGACTTCACCGAACTGCGCCAGCCTGGCCGCCAGCTCCTGCTCGTGGGCGGCTTCGAGGACGATCTGGCCCTCGATTTCGTCGAAGCCCTTGCCGAGTTTGCGGAACACGCCCGCCACGCGGGTGTAGGCGTACAGCAGGTACGGTGCGGTGTTGCCTTCGAAGTTGAGCATCAGGTCGAAGTTGAAGCTGTAGTCGCTGGTGCGGTGCTTCGACAGGTCGGCGTATTTCACCGCGTCGATGCCGACCACCTTGGCGATCTTGCGCAGTTCGTCTTCGGCCAGCTCCGGGTTCTTGCCCTTGACCAGGGTGTACGCACGGTCCTGGGCTTCGGTGAGCAGGTCGATCAGCTTCACCGTGCCGCCATCGCGGGTCTTGAACGGGCGGCCATCGGCGCCGTTCATGGTGCCGAACCCCATGTGTTCCATTTCCATCGGGTGGGTCACGAAACCGGCCAGGCGGGCTACTTCGAACACCTGCTGGAAGTGCAGGGCCTGGCGCTGGTCGACGAAATACAGGACCCGGTCGGCCTTCAGCACGCCGTTGCGATAACGCACGGCCGCCAGGTCGGTGGTGGCGTAGAGGTAGCCACCGTCAGCCTTGACGATGATCACCGGCAGCGGCTCGCCATCGGCGGTCTTGAACTGGTCGAGGAACACGCACTGGGCGCCGTTGCTTTCCACCAGCATGCCCTTGGCCCGGAGGTCGTTGACCACGTTGATCAGGTCGTCGTTGTAGGCGCTTTCGCCCATCACGTCGGCCATGCTCAGCTTGACGTTCAGCAGCTCGTAGATCTTCTGGCAGTGGGACAGCGAGATGTCCTTGAACTTTGTCCACAGCGCCAGGCACTCGGCATCGCCGGCCTGCAGCTTGACCACCAGGCCACGGGCGCGGTCGGCGAATTCGGGCGACTCGTCGAAGCGTTGCTTCGCGGCGCGGTAGAAGTTTTCCAGGTCCGACAGCTCGTCGCTGGTGATCGGGTTTTCCTGCAGGTAGGCCATCAGCATGCCGAACTGGGTGCCCCAGTCGCCGACGTGGTTCTGGCGGATCACCGTGTCACCGAGAAACTCCAGGACGCGCGCCACGCCATCGCCAATAATGGTCGAGCGCAGGTGGCCGACGTGCATTTCCTTGGCGAGGTTGGGGGCCGACAGGTCAACCACGGTGCGCTGCAACGGGCCGGCCTTGCGTACGCCGAGGCGCTCGTCGGCCAGGGCCGCGTCCAGCCGCGAGGCCAGCGCCTGGGTGTTCTGGAAGAAGTTGATGAACCCGGGGCCGGCGATTTCGGCCTTGGTGACGTTTTCGTCGGCCGGCAATGCGGCGATGATCTTTTCCGCCAGGTCGCGGGGTTTCATGCCGGCCGGTTTGGCGAGCATCATCGCGATGTTGCTGGCAAAGTCACCGTGGGTCTTGTCGCGGGTGTTCTCGACCTGAATCGCCGGCGACAGGCCTTCTGGCAGCACACCTTCAGTGACGAGTTGGGTGATGGCTTGCTGGATAAGCTGGCGAATGGTGTCTTTCATGGTCTTCTCTTTCAACCGCAGGCGCGGCGGCGCTTCGATGCGCTGGTGGAAAAACTGGGCATTATCCGTGGCGCGGGCGAGCTTGCCAACTGTAGCGGGTCGGGCGGGTATGTGTGGTGACCTTTCGGGCCTCTTCGCGAGCGGGCTCGCTCCCACACTGGAACGCGGTTCCCAGTGGGAGCGAGCCCGCTCGCGAAGGCGGCGCCTCGGTCAATACAAATCCACCGGATCCACATCCAGCGACCAGCGCACCGCCCGCCCGCTGGGCAATTGTTCCAGTATCAGCAACCAGGCGCTCAGCAACCGATGCAGCGGTGCGCGGGCATTGGCCTGTAATAAAAGCTGTGCGCGATAACGTCCCGCCCGCCGTTCCATCGGAGCCGGCACCGGGCCCAATAGTTCGATCCCGCTGAGGCTCTGTTCCGCCAGCAGGCGCTCGGCCTCGCTGCACGCTTCGTCCAGGAAGCCTTCGGCCTGTCCTGGCTTGTGGGCCTCGGCCCGCAGCAACGCCAGATGGGCGAACGGCGGCAGCCCGGCGGCGCGACGTTCGCTCAAGGCCTGCTCGGCGAAGGCGAAGTAGCCCTGCTCGGTCAGCTGGATCAGCAGCGGATGGTCGGCCAGGTGGGTCTGGATAATCACTTTGCCCGGTTCCTCGGCCCGCCCGGCGCGACCCGCGACCTGGACGATCAACTGCGCCATGCGCTCGCTCGCGCGGAAGTCACCGGAAAACAGCCCGCCGTCGGCATCCAGGATCGACACCAGTGTTACCCGCGGGAAATGGTGCCCCTTGGCGAGCATCTGCGTGCCCACCAGGATGCACGGCTGGCCTTTCTGGATCGTGGCGAACAGCTGATTCATCGCATCCTTGCGCGAGGTGCTGTCGCGATCCACCCGCAGTACCGGGTAATCGGGAAACAGGATGCCCAGACGTTCTTCGGCGCGCTCGGTGCCGGCGCCTACCGGGCGCAGGTCCACTTTCCCGCACTGCGGGCAGTGCCTCGGCACCCGCTCGGAGTGCCCGCAATGGTGGCAGCGCAGTTCGCCGTAGCGCTGATGCACGGTCATCCGCGCGTCGCAGCGCTCGCAGCCGGACATCCAGCCGCAGTCATGGCACAACAGGGTCGGGGCGAACCCCCGGCGGTTGAGAAACACCAGCACCTGCTGCCCAGCGGCCAGGGTCTGGCCGATGGCTTGCTGCATCGGTCCGGAAATGCCGCTGTCCAGCGGGCGGCTTTTCACATCCAGGCGCAGGAAGCGCGGCTGCTTGGCGCCGCCGGCCCGCTCGTTGAGGCGCAGCAGGCCGTAGCGACCGGTGTAGGCGTTGTGCAGGCTTTCCAGGGAGGGCGTGGCCGAGCCGAGCACGATCGGGATGTTTTCCTGGCGCGCCCGCACCAGCGCCAGGTCGCGGGCGTGGTAGCGCAGGCCTTCCTGCTGTTTATAGGAGCCGTCGTGTTCTTCATCGATGATGATCAGACCGGGATTTTTCATCGGCGTGAACAGCGCCGAGCGGGTGCCGATGATGATGTCGGCCTCGCCGTCGCGCGCGGCGAGCCAGGCTTCCAGGCGCTCGCGGTCGTTGACCGCCGAATGCACCAGGGCGATGCGCGCGTTGAAGCGCTGTTCGAAGCGCGCCAGGGTCTGTGGGCCCAGGTTGATTTCCGGAATCAGCACCAGGGCCTGCTTGCCGGCTTCAAGGGTCTGGCGGATCAGTTGCAGGTAGACCTCGGTCTTGCCGCTGCCGGTGACGCCCGCCAGCAGAAAGGCGTGATAGCTGTCGAAACCCGCGCGAATCGCCTCGCAAGCGGTCCGCTGTTCGGCATTGAGCGGCAGTTCCGGCTGGGCCAGCCAGTGTTCGTGGCGCGCGTCGGGGGCGTGCCGGCGGACTTCTACCTGGACGAGATTCTTGGCCAGCAGCAGGTCAAGGCTATCCTTGCTGAGCATCAATTTGCTCAACAACTGGTGCGCTACCCCATGGGGATGCTGGGCCAGGGTCGCCAGGGCCTCGCGTTGGCGCGGTGCGCGGGCGATGCGCGGGTCATCCAGCGAAGCGCCCGGCGTCACCGACCAGAATCGCTCCTGGCGTGCCTCGGCCGGTTCGCCCTGGCGCAACAGCACCGGTAGCGCCCAGCTCAGGGTGTCGCCCAGGCTGTGCTGATAATACTGGGCGGTCCACAAGCACAGCTTGAACAGCGCCGCGGGTAGCGGTGGCGTGGCGTCGAGCAGCGCCAGGGCGGGTTTGAGCTTGTCGACCGGCACTTCGCTGTGATCGGTGACTTCCACCAGGATCCCGATCATTTCTCTCCGACCGAACGGCACCCGCAGGCGCATGCCCGGCTGCAACTGGGCGCGTGTTACTCCGGCCGGGGCACGGTAGTCGAACAGACGGCGCAGGGGCGATGGCAGGGCGAGGCGCAGGATGGCGTCGGGCACGCGGGAGGGTCTCGATAGACAAGGAAATTCAGAAAACCTGGCGCGATCCTCGTGGGAGCGAGCCTGCTCGCGAAAGCGGAGTGTCAAGCAATACTCATGCGACGGGTCCACCGCCTTCGCGAGCAGGCTCGCTCCCACAGAGGAGCTTGCGCATGAGGGCGCGAGCCTAGCAGACGGTTGGTACAAGTTGTAGCTTGCGTGATTAATGTTGTCTGGTAGAATCCGCGGCCTAATTACGTGCGGTATTCAACAATAGTGTTGGGTGGCGGCACGCTAGCCTGAGGAAAACACCATGAAAACCGATATCCATCCAGACTATCCAGTTGTGGCCGTAACCTGCAGCTGCGGCAACAAGTTCGAAACGCGTTCGACCTACGGCAAAGCCCTGGCGATCGACGTTTGCAACGAATGCCACCCGTTCTACACCGGTAAGCAAAAGACTCTGGATACCGGCGGCCGCGTTCAGAAGTTCGCCGATCGTTTCGGTGCTTTCGGCAAAGTTACTCCAAAAGCCTGAGGCTGATCGTCTTGGAAAGTCGTTCCGGCTATTCCAGGCTGATGAAAAAGGCGTCCCTAGCGGGCGCCTTTTTTGTGTCTGCGATTTGGCTCTGTGGTGCCCAGGCGGCGTGTCCGTCTCCGGGTGGACTGCCCGAAGTGGCCGTGCAACGGGTGGTGGATGGCGACACCTTGTACCTCAGCGATGGTCGTCGCATCCGCATGATCGGCCTCAACAGTCCTGAACTGGGAAAGCGCGGGCGTGCCGACGAGCCGTTTGCCGTGGCGGCGCGCCAGCGGCTCGAGGCGCTGGTGGCTAGCAGCGCCGGTCGGGTCAGGGTGTTGCCCGGCAAGGACGACCGGGACGACTACGGGCGTACGCTGGCTCATGTCTATGACCAGCAGGGTCGGAACCTGGAAGAGCAATTGATTGCCGAGGGGCTGGGTTACCTGGTCGCGGTTGCGCCGAATGTCGACCTGGTCGAATGCCAGCAGGCGGCGGAGCGCAAGGCGCGGCAAGCCGGCCTGGGGATATGGAAGAAGTCACCCGTGGTGCGCGCGGAGCAGATCAAGGCGCCCGGTTTTGCGCTGGTCAGTGGCCGCGTAGACAGTGTGCAACGCAATCGCGGCGGGATCTGGATCGAGCTGCAAGGCTCGGTTGTCCTGCATATTGCGGCCAATTTGCAGCGAAGCTTTGACGCTTCGATGCTCAAGGGCCTGGAAGGCCGGACCATCGAGGCCCGTGGTTGGGTTGTCGATCGCTCTCGGCGCGGTGCGGCCAAGCCCGGGCAGGCGCGGTGGATGTTGCCTCTGACTGATCCGGCAATGTTGGAGGCAGTGCTCAGGCAGAAATAATTGTAGACATTTCTTGTTGTTATTGTATCCATGAAGCCCTTGTGTTTACTGGCTCTTGGCCCAAAGTCGTAGGGCAGGGCGCTTGACAGGAGTGACTGGTCAGTCTTGTAGGGACTTTGCGAGGCGCGTATCCTCGGCGGTCCGTCTGTCCAACACAGTAAAAAGCGGAATGCCCACATGTCTGATCTGAAAACTGCCGCTCTCGAATATCACGCTAATCCTCGTCCAGGAAAGCTGAGTGTCGAGCTCACCAAGGCCACCGCCACTGCCCGCGACCTGTCGCTGGCCTACAGCCCCGGCGTAGCCGAGCCAGTACGCGAAATCGCTCGCGACCCTGAGCTGGCCTACAAATACACCGGCAAGGGCAACCTGGTTGCAGTCATTTCCGATGGCACCGCGATTCTCGGCCTGGGTAACCTCGGCCCACTGGCCTCCAAGCCGGTCATGGAAGGCAAGGGCGTGCTGTTCAAGCGCTTCGCCGGTATCGACGTGTTCGACATCGAAGTCGATTCCGAAAGCCCGCAAGCCTTCATCGACACCGTCAAACGCATCTCCATCACCTTCGGCGGCATCAACCTGGAAGACATCAAGGCACCTGAGTGCTTCGAGATCGAGCGCGCCCTGATCGAACAGTGCGACATTCCGGTTTTCCACGATGACCAGCACGGCACCGCGATCGTGACCGCAGCCGGCATGATCAACGCCTTGGAAATCGCCGGCAAGACTTTGCCGGAAGCCAAGATCGTCTGCCTGGGCGCGGGCGCCGCGGCCATCTCCTGCATGAAGTTGCTGGTGAGCATGGGCGCCAGGATCGAAAACATTTTCATGGTCGACCGTACCGGCGTGATCCACTCCGGCCGTGATGATCTGAACCAGTACAAGGCCGTGTTCGCCCACGCGACCGACAAGCGCTCCCTGGCGGACGCACTGGACGGCGCCGATGTCTTCGTCGGCCTGTCGGGTCCGAACCTGCTGAGCCCGGAAAACCTGTTGCGCATGGCGCCGAACCCGATCGTGTTCGCCTGCTCGAACCCGGACCCGGAAATCTCCCCGGAACTGGCTCACGCCACCCGCAGCGACGTGATCATGGCTACCGGCCGTTCGGACTATCCGAACCAGGTCAACAACGTACTGGGCTTCCCGTTCATCTTCCGTGGTGCCCTGGACGTTCGCGCCAAGCGCATCAACGAAGAAATGAAAGTCGCCGCCGCCAACGCCCTGCGCGAACTGGCCAAGCTGCCGGTGCCTCAGGAAGTGTGTGACGCCTACGGCGGTATCAAGTTGGAATTCGGTCGTGAGTACATCATTCCCAAGCCAATGGACGTCCGCCTGATCACCCTGATCTCCGACGCCGTGGCCAAGGCCGCGATCGAGACTGGCGTGGCCACCCTGCCGTATCCGAAGAACTACCCGCTCAAGAGCGTGGATGACGTGTTCAACGGCTAAGCCGCGTTGTAGCGTTTCAACAAAAAGCCCCGGCTCGTGTGAGCCGGGGCTTTTTTTTGTCAGTTTGGTTTGGTGTGGGATTCGAGGGCCTCTTCGCGAGCAGGCTCGCTCCCACAGGGATTGCATTCCAATGTGGGAGCGAGCCTGCTCGCGAAGGCGGACGTGCAGTCGATTCAATGTTTCAGAATACCTGATACATCAAAAAGCCCCGCGCTTCTCTCGAAGGCGGGGCTTTTCGGTGGCGTCCGGTCAGAACAGATCGATCGGCGCTGCCTCATCCGCCGGCAGCGGGCTGCCCGGCGCTACGCCGTTGCCCAGCTCATTGACCGACGGCGGCGTGTCTTCGCTCTTGAACAGCTCGAAATACGCGCCAGGCGTGCCTGGAGTGGCGGCGCGACCGCTGACCGGGTCGACCCGCAGGCTGAGAATGCCTTCCGGTTCCGGTTGGGTGTGGGGTGGCCGGTCCTTGAGGGCGGCGCCCATGTAGGTCATCCAGATCGGCAGCGCCACGGTGCCGCCGAATTCACGACGACCCAGGCTCTCGGGCTGGTCGAAACCGGTCCAGACGGTGGTCACGTAATCGCCGTTGTAGCCCGAGAACCATGCATCCTTCGATTCGTTGGTGGTACCGGTCTTGCCGGCCAGGTCGGTGCGACCCAGCGCCAGGGCGCGCCGGCCGGTGCCGAGCTTGATCACATCCTGCAGCATGCTGTTGAGGATGTAGGTGGTACGGCCGTCAACGATGCGTTCGGCGATTGCCGGCGCTTGCGGTACGCCAGGGGCGGTGGTGGCTTCGCCGCCAGTTGCGTTGACCGTGAAGGTCTCGGCGGCGGGGGCGGCGACGCCGTCGCTGGCCTGCTCGCCTGTCGGAACTCGTGGCGGGTTGGCGACAAACAGCGTTTCGCCGTTGCGGCTTTCGATCCTGTCGATGATGTACGGAGTGATCTTGTAGCCGCCGTTGGCAAAGGTGCTCCAGCCGGTGGCGATTTCCATCGGCGTCAGCGTCGCGGTGCCCAGGGCCAGGGACAGGTTGCGCGGCAGGTCCTGCTTGTTGAAGCCGAACTTGCTGATGTAATCGATGGTGCGGTCCACGCCCAGCGCTTGCAACAGGCGGATCGAGACCAGGTTGCGGGACTTGTACAGCGCCTCGCGCAGGCGAATCGGGCCGAGGAAGGTGTTGGTGTCGTTCTTCGGTCGCCAGACCTTGTCGAGGTACTCGTCGACAAACACGATCGGCGCATCGTTGACCAGGCTGGCGGCGGTATAGCCGTTATCCAGCGCGGCGCTGTAGACAAACGGCTTGAAGCTCGAGCCCGGTTGACGCTTGGCCTGCAAGGCGCGGTTGTAATTGCTCTGCTCGAAGGCGAAGCCACCCACCAGCGAGCGGATCGCGCCATTCTGCGGGTCCAGCGATACCAGTGCGCCTTGGGCGGCGGGGATCTGACTGAACTTGAGGGAGTTGTCCGGCTGGCGCTGTACGCGGATCAGGTCGCCGACCTGAGCGACGTCCGATGGCTGCCGCGGGTTGGCGCCCATGCTGTTGGTATTGAGGAACGGACGGGCCCATTTCATGGTGTCCCAGGCCACGTGCTCTTCGGACTCGCCATTGCGGGTCAGGACCTTGATGCCGTCCTTGTCCACCTGAGTGACGATCGCCGGCTCCAGGCTGCTGATGGTGCGCTGCTTGGTCAGCTCCAGGGCCCAGGCTTCCTTGGTCTTGCCTGGCAGGCGCGATTCCGGCCCACGGTAGCCGTGGCGCTGGTCGTAGGTCATCAGGCCTTCGTGGAGCGCGGTATTGGCCATTTCCTGCAGGTTGCTCGGCACCGTGGTGGTGACCCGGAAACCTTCGGTGTAGGCGTCGCTGCCATAGCGCCCGACCATCTCGGCCCGGGCCATTTCGGCGATGTACGGGGCGTTCACTTCCGGAGTCGGTACGTGATAACTGGCGTTGAGCGGCTCATTGATCGCGGCGGTGTACTCGGCTTCGCTGATCTTGCCGAGCTTGTACATGCGTCCCAGGATCCAGTCGCGACGCTCCTTGCTGCGTGCCGGGTTGGCCAACGGGTTGAAGCGCGACGGTGCCTTGGGCAGGCCGGCGATCATCGCCATCTGCGCCAGGCTCACATCGCGGATCGACTTGCCGTAATACACCTGCGCCGCCGCTTCGATGCCGTAGGCGCGGTTGCCCAGGTAAATCTTGTTCACGTACAGCTCGAGGATTTCATCCTTGGTCAGTTGCCGCTCGATCTGCAGTGCCAGGAGGATCTCGGTGGTCTTGCGCGAGAAGCTGCGCTCACTGGTCAGGAAGAAGTTCTTGGCGACCTGCATGGTGATGGTGCTGCCGCCGGACTGGATGTGGCCGCTCTTGACCAATTGGCTGGCGGCGCGCATCAGGCTGCCCGGATCGACGCCATAGTGATTGGCGAAGTTGTCGTCTTCAGCACTTAGTAACGCATTGATGAAATTGGGCGGAATGTCGGCGAAACGGATGGGCGTGCGGCGCATTTCGCCAAATTCGGCGATCAATTTATTGTCGCTGCTGTAGACCCGCAGAGGAATCTGCAACTGAATACTTCTCAGCGCCTCCACGGACGGCAATCCCGGACTAAGGTAAAGAAAGGCACCACTCAGACCCAGGAGCAGTCCGCAGAAAACCGCGACGATGGACCATCCGAAAAATTTCAGCAGACGAATCAAGGCTTTTGGATATCCAGGCAAAGAATGAAAAAGGCGCCAGGTACAGGGAAGGACCCATGCCAGCAACAAAGCGAAAAAAAACGCTGGGCATTATAAGCATTTTTTTTCGTCGGGAACGCCATCCGGACGTCCGTCGGACCGGGGGGATTGAACGCAATTCATATTAGAGAGTCCGTAACTCACGGATAGTCATAGGGAATTGGTAGTGCTACGACTCTTCAATAAAAAAGCCCATGCGCTTCTGGGGATCGACATCAGCTCGACGTCGGTGAAGCTGCTCGAATTGAGCCGTCAGGGTGATCGTCTGCGTGTCGAGTCCTACGCTGTCGAGCCGTTGCCAGCCAATGCCGTGGTGGAAAAGAACATTGCCGAGCTGGAAGGGGTGGGCCAGGCGCTTTCACGAGTGCTGGCCAAGGCCAGGACACCCTTGCGCAACGTGGCGGTGGCCGTGGCGGGGTCGGCGGTCATCACCAAGACCATCGAGATGGACGCCGGGCTGTCCGATGACGATATGGAGAACCAGCTCAAGATCGAGGCCGACCAGTACATTCCTTATCCACTGGACGAAGTGGCGATCGATTTCGAGGTGGTCGGCGTATCGTCTCGCAGCGCCGAGCGCGTCGAGGTGCTGTTGGCGGCGTGTCGCAAAGAGAATGTCGAGGTGCGCGAGGCGGCGCTGGCGCTTGCCGGGCTGACGGCCCGGGTGGTCGATGTGGAAGCGTACGCGCTGGAGCGCGCGTTTGGCCTGCTCGCCACTCAGCTGGCGGCATCCCAGGAGCGCCTGACCGTGGCGGTGATCGACATCGGAGCCACGATGACTACGCTCAGCGTGTTGCACAACGGGCGCATCATCTACACCCGCGAGCAGCTGTTCGGTGGGCGCCAGCTTACCGAGGAAATCCAGCGCCGTTATGGCCTGACGCCGGAGCAGGCCGGCCTGGCAAAAAAGCAGGGCGGCCTGCCGGACGACTATCTCGGCGAAGTGCTGCAACCGTTTCGCGAAGCGCTGGTGCAGCAAGTGTCGCGTTCCCTGCAGTTTTTCTTCGCTTCAGGTCAGTACAGCGCAGTGGACCACATCCTGCTGGCGGGAGGCACGGCCTCGGTCGCGGGCCTCGACCGTTTGATCGAGCAGCGCCTGGGCACACCTACCCAGGTGGCCAACCCGTTTACGAACATGGCCTTGAGCAGCAAGGTCAATGCCGGTGCCCTGGCCAGTGATGCGCCAGCCCTGATGATTGCCTGCGGGCTGGCCCTCAGGAGTTTCGACTGATGGCGCGGATCAACCTGCTTCCCTGGCGCGAAGAACTGCGCGAAGAGCGGCGCAAGCGCTTCTTGCTGGCATTGGTGGGGGCGCTGGTCGGCGCGGTGGGGCTGACGCTGCTGGCGGCACAGTACCTGAGCAACGAGATCGACTTCCAAATGGCGCGCAACGCCCATCTGACCGGGGAAATCGCCGTGCTGGACGAGCGCATCAAGCAGATCAGCGAGCTGAAGGCCCGGCGCCAGCAACTGTTGGAGCGCATGCGGATCATCCAGGACTTGCAAGGCAACCGGCCGGTCAGTGCGCGCATTTTCGATCAGCTGGCGCGGACCCTGCCGGACGGGGTGTATTTCACTGAAGTGAAAATGGAAGAGGGCACGCTCTCCATCAAAGGGGCCGCGGCGTCAAACAACCGGGTCTCGGACCTGATGCGCAACCTCGACTCGTCGGAGCTGTTCGATGCGCCCAGCCTGACGGAGGTCAAGGCCACCACGGCGGGCCAGCTCGACCAGGCCAATGTCTTCCAGCTGACGGTTCGCCAGACCCGTCCGGCCGATGCGGAGGACGCCCAATGAAGCCGGGAGAGTGGTTCGACGCGCTGCGCAAGATCGATCTCAGTGACCTGGACACCAACAACGTCGGTTCATGGCCGACGCCGGTGAAGTGGCTGGCCGGCATCATGCTGGTGATCCTGGTGCTCGGCCTGGGCTACAACTTTGCCCTCAGTGACCTGGAAACCCAGCTGCAGCAGGTCCGTGAAGAGGAGAACACCCTCAAGGCGCAATTTGCCGGCAAGGCGCACATGGCGGCGAACCTGGAGCGCTACACCGAGCAGATGAAGCAGATGGAAACTTCTTTTGGCGTGCTGTTGCGGCAATTGCCCAGTGACACCGAAGTGCCGGGCCTGCTGGAGGACATCACGCGCACCGGCCTGGGCAGCGGCCTGGAGTTCGAGGAGATCAAGTTGCTGCCGGAGGTCACCCAGCCGTTCTACATCGAGTTGCCGATCCAGATCACCGTGACCGGCGGCTACCATGACCTGGCGACCTTCGTCAGTGGCGTAGCCGGGTTGCCCCGGATCGTCACCTTGCACGATTTCGAGATCGCGCCGATGGAGCCGGAGGCGGGGACGAAGCTGCGCATGAACATCCAGGCCAAGACCTACCGGTACAACGAGCAGGAGGCGCAGCCATGACGCCGGTCTGCCGCCTGGGTCTGCTGGTCGGGCTGGTTGCGCTGGCCGGGTGCAACAACGACAACGGTTTCAGTGACCTGGATGCCTACATGAACGAGATGCGCCTGCGCCCGCCCGGCAAGATCGAACCCATGCCGACGTTCAGGCCTCACGAAACCTTTACCTACAGCGCGGCCAACCTGCGCAGCCCTTTTTCCCGGCAGGTTCCAGTCGATCAGGCGGGTCGACAGCAGGGCTCGCGCAACGTCCGCCCCGACCCGAACCGAGTCAAGCAATACCTGGAAGGCTTCAACATCGAGCAATTCGAGATGGTCGGTACGATCTCCAATGCCAGTGGCTCTTTTGCGCTGTTACGTGGCGCGGGTGGGGTACACCGGCTGAAGGTCGGAGATTACCTGGGGCGTAACGACGGGCGGATCATCGCTATCAGCGCCACCCAGGTTGAAGTGGTCGAAATCGTTCCCGATGGCCAGGGCGCCTGGCTGGAGCGGCCGCGGACCATTCCCTTGAAAGAGCACACAATAGTGGAACCCCAACAATGAACAGGTTTTTTTCAGCCCTCGGTATTTCGCTATGGATAGCGTTGTTGTCGCCGGTGGTTCATGGCGCCAGCCTGAAAGCGCTGGATGTGGCGGCGTTACCGGGGGACCGGGTCGAGTTGAAGTTGACCTTCGACGGGCCGCCGCCCAAGCCCCGTGGTTATACCACCGAGCAACCGGCCCGGATTGCGCTTGATCTGCAGGGGGTGACCAGCCAACTGGCCAGCAAGAGCCGTGACCTGGGCAGCGGCAATGCCCGCAGCGCCACCGTGGTCGAGGCGGGGGATCGGACCCGGTTGATCATCGGCCTTACGCAACTGGCGCCCTATGACACGCGCGTAGAGGGCAACAACCTGTTTGTGGTGGTTGGCAAGGGCGCGACCCCGAGGAGCCCAACCCAACCCGCTCGCCCGGCAGCCCCCGTCCCTGCGCCTGCCAGGGCTCGCGCCCCGGCGGGCAAAGCCATTCGCGGGGTGGATTTCCAGCGCGGGACCCAGGGCGAAGGCAATGTGGTGATCGATTTGTCCGATCCGTCGATCGCCCCGGACATCCAGGAGCGCGAAGGCAAGATCATCCTCGATTTCGCCAGGACCCAGTTGCCCGAGCCGCTGAGGGTGCGCCTGGACGTCAAGGATTTCGCCACCCCGGTGCAGTTCATCAATGCCAGCGCCGGCTCCGATCGCGCCACCATCAGCATCGAACCCAGCGGAACCTTTGATTACTCGACCTACCAGACCGACAACAAGCTGACCGTCAGTGTCCGGCCGATGACCGTCGAGGACCTGCAAAAACGCGATACCGATCGAGCCGCCTATAGCGGCGAAAAATTGTCCCTGAACTTCCAGGACATCGAGGTGCGTTCGGTACTGCAGCTGATTGCCGATTTCACCAATCTCAACCTGGTGGCCAGCGATACGGTGCAGGGCGGTATCACCTTGCGGTTGCAGAACGTGCCGTGGGATCAGGCGCTGGACCTTGTGCTCAAGACCAAGGGGCTCGACAAGCGCAAAGTGGGTAACGTGCTGCTGGTGGCGCCGGCCGACGAGATCGCCGCCCGCGAACGCCAGGAGCTGGAATCGCAGAAGCAGATTGCCGACCTCGCCCCGTTGCGCCGCGAACTGCTGCAGGTCAACTACGCGAAGGCGGCGGACATCGCCAAGCTCTTCCAGTCGGTGACCAGTGCCGAGGCCAAGGCCGATGAGCGCGGCACGATCACGGTCGATGAGCGGACCAACAACATCATCGCCTACCAGACCCAGGACCGGCTCGACGAACTGCGGCGGATCGTGGCGCAGCTGGATATCCCGGTGCGCCAGGTGATGATCGAAGCGCGGATCGTCGAGGCCAACGTCGACTACGACAAAAGCCTGGGCGTGCGCTGGGGGGGCTCGATACAGAACAAGGGCAACTGGAACTCTTCCGGGGTGACCACCGGTGATTCCACCACCATTGGTACGCCAGGCAGCACCAGCACCAACCAGCCATTCGTCGACCTCGGCGCCTCTGGCAATACGTCGGGGATCGGTATCGCGTTCATCACCGACAACGTCCTGCTCGACCTTGAGCTGACGGCCATGGAGAAAACCGGCAACGGTGAAATCGTCTCACAGCCCAAGGTGGTGACCTCCGACAAGGAGACGGCAAAAATCCTCAAGGGCACGGAGATTCCCTACCAGGAGGCCAGCTCCAGCGGCGCCACCTCGGTGTCGTTCAAGGAGGCCTCGTTGTCGCTTGAGGTCACGCCGCAGATAACCCCGGACAACCGCATCATCATGGAGGTCAAGGTCACCAAGGATGAGCCGGACTACCTGAACAAGGTCCAGGATGTACCGCCGATCAAGAAAAACGAGGTCAACGCCAAGGTGCTGGTCAATGACGGCGAGACCATTGTGATTGGGGGCGTTTTCTCAAATACTCAGAGCAAGGTTGTAGATAAGGTGCCATTTCTTGGCGATGTGCCGTATCTTGGCCGCCTTTTCCGGCGTGATGTGGTTTCGGAGAAAAAATCCGAGCTGCTGGTATTTCTCACTCCGCGTATCATGAACAACCAGGCGATTGCTGTGAGTCGTTGATTCTGTGCGAAATTTGATTCTTGTTGGACCGATGGGGGCTGGAAAAAGCACCATCGGTCGTTTGCTGGCCAAAGAGCTGCGCCTGCCATTCAAAGATTCCGACAAGGAAATTGAATTGCGCACGGGCGCCAATATCCCATGGATCTTCGATAAGGAAGGCGAACCGGGCTTTCGCGACCGCGAGCAGGCGATGATTGCCGAGCTGTGCGGTTTCGAAGGCGTGGTGCTGGCGACCGGTGGCGGCGCGGTCATGCGCGAGGCCAATCGTCGGGCGCTGCATGCCGGCGGACGGGTGGTCTACCTGCACGCCTCAGTCGAACAGCAGGTGGGTCGCACCGCCCGTGATCGCAACCGGCCGCTGTTGCGCACCGCCGACCCGGCCAAGACGCTACGTGATCTGCTGGAATTGCGTGATCCGCTGTATCGGGAAATCGCCGACCTGGTCATCGAAACCGATGAACGGCCGCCACGGATGGTGGTGCTGGAAATTCTCGATCGCCTTCAGCAACTGCCACCCCGTTAATGCGCCGAGCGAAATGCGCTATCCTCGACGTCCCGTTTTGGCTCGACTGGGTTGTGGCGGATGGCCATTAACTGAGACACCGTGGACTTCGTTAATTGCAGGTAGGGATGCCTGATTTCATCTTCACTGTGGGGACACATGCAGACACTTAAGGTCGACCTGGGCGAGCGCAGCTACCCGATTCATATTGGCGAAGGCTTGCTCGACCAGCCCGAACTGCTGGCGCCGCATATCGCCGGACGGCAAGTCGCGATCATCACCAACGAAACCGTCGCTCCTTTATACCTGGAACGCTTGACTCGCAGCCTGTCAGCTTTTTCCGTCATTTCCGTCGTGTTGCCCGACGGTGAAGCGTTCAAGAACTGGGAAACCCTGCAATTGATCTTCGACGGCCTGCTGACTGCGCGTCATGATCGTCGCACCACCGTAGTCGCCTTGGGCGGCGGCGTGATCGGCGACATGGCCGGGTTCGCTGCGGCGTGCTATCAGCGCGGTGTGGATTTCATCCAGATTCCTACCACGCTGCTATCGCAGGTCGATTCGTCCGTGGGCGGAAAGACCGGCATCAATCATCCGCTGGGCAAGAACATGGTGGGCGCGTTCTATCAGCCCAACGTGGTGCTCATCGACACCGCCTCCCTCAAGACGTTGCCGGCCCGTGAACTGTCCGCAGGCCTGGCTGAAGTGATCAAGTACGGGCTGATCTGCGACGAGCCGTTCCTCGGCTGGCTCGAAGAAAACGTCGACCGCCTGCGTGCGCTGGATCAGCAGGCCCTGACTTACGCGATCGAGCGCTCTTGCGCAGCCAAGGCTGCCGTGGTCGGCGCCGATGAACGCGAATCGGGTGTGCGGGCCACGCTCAACCTCGGCCATACCTTCGGTCATGCCATCGAAACCCATATGGGCTATGGCGTCTGGCTGCACGGTGAGGCCGTTGCCGCAGGGACGGTCATGGCCCTGGAAATGTCCGCGCGCCTGGGTTGGATCAGCCAGCAGGAACGCGATCGTGGTATTCGCCTGTTTCAACGTGCCGGGTTGCCGGTGGTTCCGCCGGAAGAAATGACCGAGGCGGATTTTCTTGAACACATGGCAATCGACAAAAAAGTGATCGACGGTCGTCTGCGTCTGGTGCTGCTGCGCCGCATGGGCGAAGCGGTAGTGACCGACGATTATCCGAAAGAGGTTCTACAGGCCACGCTGGGAGCGGATTACCGCGCCCTGGCTCAGCTTAAAGGTTAATAAGATTCCGATGACTAGTCTGCATGCCGACGAGGCGTTCCTCGGCCATTTCCAATTGAGTCATGACCCTTTCGCTCCGCGGGTCCCGGGCTTCAAGTTTTTCCCTGCCCAACGCAAGCCAGTGCTGGGCCAGTTGCACCATCTGGCCCGCTACAGCCAATTGCTGCTGGTGGTCACCGGCCCCCAGGGCAGTGGCAAGACCTTGCTGCGCCAGGCCCTGGTGGCCAGTACCAACAAGCAGTCGGTGCAAAGCGTGGTGGTATCGGCCCGTGGTGCGGGTGATGCTGCGGGTGTGCTGCGCCAGGTGGCCCAGGCTCTGAATGTCGCCCAGGCGGAAATTGGCGCGATTCTCGATCAGATCGTACAGCTGGCGCTCACCGGGCAGGAAGTCTACCTGTTGGTGGACGATGCCGAACAACTCGACGAATCGGCCCTGGAAGCGCTGCTGGCCCTGGCTGCCGGCGCGCCGGAAGGCCGTCCCCATGTGTTCCTGTTCGGTGAGTCGTCACTGATCGCCGAGCTGGACCAGTTGGAGCTCGAGGAAGAGCGTTTCCACGTTATCGAACTCGCGCCCTACACCGAGGAAGAAACCCGTGAATACCTGGCCCAGCGCCTGGAGGGGGCTGGCCGGGGTATCGAACTTTTCACCGCGGATCAGATCTCTGAGATTCACGAAAGCTCCGACGGCTGGCCTGGCAATATCAACCAGGTGGCCCGAGATGCTCTGATCGAAATCATGATCGCCAGCCGCTCAGCGGTGAAGCGTCCAAGTATGGGGTTCAACATGCCGAAGAAACACGTATTGGCGATTTCCGCCGTTGTCGTGGTTGCGGTGGCCGCCGCCTGGCTGATGCCAGGTCGCAACAAGGCACCGACCACCGGCGCACCTGCCAACGAACAGGCACAGCTGCCTCTCGGCCAGGGCACTCCGCAAGCCAACGGTGGTGCGCCGGCGGTGGAATTTGCCGGCAATACCCAGCCTATGCCGCTGCCGCTGGTCGGCCAATCGCAACCGGTCATGCGCGGTCCCTTGGCAGAAGCCGCGGGAGGCATCACCGAAGGCGACGACGGCGCGCCGCCGCCGATCGATGACAGCAGCGACGTGCCGCCAACCGTGACCACCACCGCGCCACCTGCGGGCGTGCCGGCCGGTCCGGCACCGACGCCGACACCTGCCCCGGCCGCCAAACCGACGCCTGCGCCAACCCAGGTCGCCACCGCCAAGCCGGCCCCGACCCCGGCCGCCCCAGCGGCCAAGCCAGCACCGGCGCCTGCGGCCAAGCCTGCCGCCACCCCGGCCAAAGCCGCGGGCGGTAGCTGGTACGCAGGTCAGGCACCGGGCAACTACGTGGTGCAGATCCTCGGCACCAGCTCCGAAGCCACTGCGCAGAACTTCGTCAAGGAGCAGGGCGGCGAGTACCGTTATTTCAAGAAAGTGCTCAACGGCAAGCCGCTGTATGTCATCACCTACGGCAGCTTTGCCAATCGTGACGCAGCCGTTTCCGCCATCAAGGCCTTGCCAGCGAAGGTTCAGGCTGGTAAACCTTGGCCTCGCACTGTCGCCAGCGTCCAACAGGAACTGGCAGCAACTCGCTGATGATTCGGCGGCCTTACCCTGGCCGCCTCTCCCGGCAACCTCAAAATTTCCGCAAGGGCGGGCGACCTTTCAGGCCGCGCGCCTTGTGGTGTCTGCGTCACAGTAGCGTTTGAGTCGTAGCGGTCGAACCCAAAAAAGTTTTGACTAGCACAGCATATAGCTTTAAACCTTTCACAAATGCGACATGGATTTGCGACAGTTCGTCGTCAAATTTGTGAGCCTCTGTGTCGGTGTGTACAATGACCTCCCTTTTGCCCCCGCAAAGCTGGCGTACGTTCGGCGCGGCACGCAACTGGCTGAATTGAAAAGAAATTTGCCTCGACAAGAGGCAGCCTGGTGAGAAAGTGTCTATGAAAGCAGGTCTGTACCAACCAGATGAATTCAAGGATAACTGCGGTTTCGGCCTGATAGCCCATATGCAGGGCGAGCCCAGTCATACCCTTTTGCAAACGGCCATTGAGGCCCTGACCTGCATGACCCACCGTGGTGGGATCAACGCCGACGGCAAGACCGGCGACGGCTGTGGCTTGCTGATTCAAAAGCCTGACGAGTTCCTGCGGGCCATCGCCCAGGAAACGTTTGGCGTGACCCTGCCCAAGCAGTACGCCGTGGGCATGGTGTTTTTCAACCAGGACCCGGTAAAGGCACAAGCCGCTCGCGAGAACATGAACCGCGAGATCCTCGCCGCCGGCCTGCAACTGGTCGGCTGGCGCAAAGTGCCGATCGACACCAGCGTCCTCGGCCGTCTGGCCCTTGAGCGCCTGCCGTTGATCGAGCAAGTGTTCATTGCCGGCGAAGGTTTGAGCGACCAGGAAATGTCGATCAAGCTGTTCAGCTCCCGTCGTCGTTCGTCCGTGGCCAACGCCGCTGACACCGACCACTACATCTGCAGCTTTTCCCACAAGACCATCATTTACAAAGGCCTGATGATGCCGGCGGACCTCACCGCCTTCTATCCGGACCTGAGCGATGAGCGCCTGAAAACCGCGATCTGCGTATTCCACCAGCGCTTCTCCACCAACACCCTGCCGAAATGGCCGCTGGCCCAGCCCTTCCGTTTCCTCGCCCACAACGGCGAGATCAACACCATCACCGGCAACCGCAACTGGGCCGTGGCCCGTCGCACCAAGTTCGCCAATGACCTGATGCCGGACCTCGAAGAGCTCGGCCCGCTGGTCAACCGCGTGGGCTCTGACTCCTCGAGCATGGACAACATGCTCGAACTGATGGTGACCGGCGGCATCGACCTGTTCCGTGGCGTGCGCATGCTTGTTCCGCCAGCCTGGCAGAACGTCGAAACCATGGACCCGGACTTGCGCGCCTTCTACGAATACAACTCCATGCACATGGAGCCGTGGGACGGCCCGGCCGGTATCGTCATGACCGACGGTCGCTACGCGGTGTGCCTGCTCGACCGTAACGGTCTGCGTCCGGCGCGCTGGGTCACCACCACCAATGGTTTCATCACCCTGGCGTCGGAAATCGGCGTGTGGAACTACCAGCCCGAAGACGTTATCGCCAAAGGCCGCGTGGGCCCTGGGCAGATTTTCGCCGTGGACACCGAGACCGGGCAGATCCTCGACACCGACGCGATCGACAACCGTCTCAAGTCCCGTCATCCGTACAAGCAATGGCTGCGCAAGAATGCCCTGCGCATCCAGGCGACCATGGAAGACAACGACCATGGCTCGGCTTTCTACGACGTCGACCAGCTCAAGCAGTACATGAAGATGTACCAGGTGACGTTCGAAGAACGTGACCAGGTGTTGCGTCCGCTGGGCGAGCAGGGCTACGAAGCGGTCGGCTCCATGGGCGACGACACGCCGATGGCCGTGCTGTCCCAGCGCGTACGCACGCCGTATGACTATTTCCGCCAGCAGTTCGCCCAGGTGACGAACCCACCGATCGACCCGCTGCGCGAAGCTATCGTGATGTCCCTGGAAATCTGCCTCGGTGCCGAGCGCAACATTTTCCAGGAGTCGCCGGAACACGCCTCGCGGGTGATCCTCAGCTCGCCGGTCATCTCTCCGGCCAAGTGGCGTTCGCTGACCAACCTCGATCGCCCCGGCTTCGAACGTCAGGTCATCGACCTGAACTACGACGAAAGCGTCGGTCTGGAAGCGGCGATCCGCAACGTCGCCGATCAGGCTGAAGAGGCCGCGCGTGCCGGTCGCACCCAGATCGTCCTGACCGACCGTCATATCGCGCCCGGCAAGCTGCCGATCCACGCCTCGCTGGCCACCGGTGCGGTGCACCATCGTCTGACCGAAAAGGGCCTGCGCTGCGATTCCAACATCCTCGTCGAAACCGCCACGGCTCGCGATCCGCATCACTTTGCGGTGCTGATCGGCTTTGGCGCCTCGGCGGTGTACCCGTTCCTGGCCTACGAAGTGCTGGGCGACCTGATCCGTACCGGTGAAGTCCTGGGCGACCTCTACGAGGTGTTCAAGAACTACCGCAAAGGCATCACCAAGGGCCTGCTCAAGATCCTTTCGAAGATGGGTATCTCGACTATCGCCTCGTACCGCGGCGCGCAGTTGTTCGAGGCCATCGGCCTGTCCGAAGAAGTCTGCGAGCTGAGCTTCCGTGGTGTCCCGAGTCGCATCAAGGGCGCGCGTTTCGTCGACATCGAAGCCGAGCAGAAAGCCCTGGCCGCCGAAGCCTGGAGCCCGCGCAAGCCGATCCAGCAGGGCGGCCTGCTGAAGTTCGTCCACGGTGGCGAATACCACGCCTACAACCCGGACGTGGTCAACACCCTGCAAGCCGCCGTGCAACAGGGCGACTACGGCAAGTTCAAGGAATACACGGCGCTGGTGGATAACCGCCCGGTGTCGATGATCCGCGACCTGCTCAAGGTCAAGACCCTCGACACGCCGCTGGATATCAGCGAAGTGGAGCCGCTGGAGTCGGTCCTCAAGCGTTTCGACTCCGCCGGCATCTCCTTGGGCGCCTTGTCCCCGGAAGCCCACGAAGCCCTGGCCGAAGCCATGAACCGCCTCGGTGCGCGTTCGAACTCCGGCGAAGGCGGCGAAGACCCGGCGCGCTACGGCACTATCAAGAGTTCGAAAATCAAGCAGGTGGCCACCGGCCGCTTCGGTGTGACCCCGGAATACCTGGTCAACGCTGAAGTACTGCAGATCAAGGTTGCCCAGGGTGCCAAGCCCGGCGAAGGCGGCCAGTTGCCTGGCGGCAAGGTCAACGGCCTGATCGCCAAGCTGCGCTACGCGGTGCCCGGCGTGACGCTGATTTCGCCGCCGCCGCACCACGACATCTACTCGATCGAAGACTTGTCGCAACTGATCTTCGACCTCAAGCAGGTGAACCCGAAGGCCCTGGTCTCGGTGAAGCTGGTGGCGGAAGCCGGCGTCGGCACGATTGCCGCCGGCGTGGCGAAAGCCTATGCCGACCTGATCACCATCTCCGGCTACGACGGCGGCACCGGTGCCTCGCCGCTGACCTCGATCAAGTACGCTGGCGCGCCGTGGGAACTGGGCCTGGCCGAAACCCACCAGACCTTGCGCGGCAACGACCTGCGCGGCAAGGTCCGGGTGCAGACCGACGGGGGCCTGAAGACCGGTCTCGACGTGATCAAGGCTGCTATTCTCGGTGCCGAGAGCTTCGGCTTCGGTACCGCGCCGATGATTGCCCTGGGCTGCAAATACCTGCGCATCTGCCATCTGAACAATTGCGCCACCGGTGTGGCGACCCAGAACGAGAAGTTGCGCAAGGATCACTACATCGGCACCGTCGACATGGTGGTGAACTTCTTCACCTACGTGGCCGAAGAGACCCGTGAGTGGCTGGCCAAGCTGGGCGTGCGCTCGCTGGAAGAGCTGATCGGCCGCACCGATCTGCTCGAAGTGCTTGAAGGCCAGACCGCCAAGCAGCATCACCTGGACCTGACCCCGTTGCTGGGCAGCGACCTGATCCCGGCGGACAAGCCACAATTCTGCCAGGTCGATCGCAACCCGCCGTTCGACAAGGGCGAGCTGGCCGAGAAGATGGTCGACATGGCCGCTGCGGCGATCAATGACCTGAGCGGTGCTCAGTTCGAGCTGAATATCTGCAACTGCGACCGCTCCATCGGCGCGCGGATTTCCGGCGAGATCGCCCGCAAGCACGGCAACCAGGGCATGGCTCACGCGCCGATCACGTTCCGCTTCAAGGGCACGGCCGGGCAAAGCTTCGGCGTCTGGAACGCCGGCGGCCTGAACATGTACCTGGAAGGTGACGCGAACGACTACGTGGGCAAGGGCATGACCGGTGGCAAACTGGTCATCGTTCCGCCCAAGGGCAGTGTCTACCGGACCCAGGACAGTGCGATCATCGGCAACACCTGCCTCTACGGCGCCACCGGCGGCAAACTGTTCGCCGCCGGCACCGCGGGTGAGCGCTTCGCCGTGCGTAACTCCGGCGCCCACACCGTGGTGGAAGGCACCGGCGATCACTGCTGCGAGTACATGACTGGTGGTTTCGTCTGCGTACTTGGCAAGACCGGTTACAACTTCGGCTCTGGCATGACCGGCGGTTTCGCCTATGTGCTCGACCAGGACAACAGCTTCGTCGACCGGGTCAACCACGAACTGGTGGAAATCCAGCGGATCAGCGGCGAGGCGATGGAAGCCTACCGCAGCCACCTGCAACGCGTGCTGAACGAATACGTCGAGGAAACCGACAGTGAGTGGGGTCGTGAACTCGCCGAGAACCTCGATGACTACGTGCGTCGTTTCTGGCTGGTCAAGCCGAAAGCGGCCAACCTGAAGTCGTTGCTTTCCAGCACCCGTGCCAACCCGCAGTGATATGCGCCTGAAGAGTTTGATGAGGTTTTAACAATGGCTGAACGTCTGAATAACGACTTCCAGTTCATCGATGTCGGGCGCAAGGATCCGAAGAAGAAACTGTTGCGTCAACGCAAGAAAGAGTTCGTGGAAATCTACGAGCCCTTCAAACCCCAGCAGTCGGCCGACCAGGCCCACCGCTGCCTGGGTTGCGGTAACCCGTACTGCGAATGGAAGTGCCCGGTGCACAACTTCATTCCCAACTGGCTGAAGCTGGTGGCCGAGGGCAATATTCTCCAGGCCGCCGAACTGTCCCACCAGACCAACACCTTGCCGGAAGTCTGCGGCCGGGTGTGCCCGCAGGATCGCCTGTGCGAGGGTGCCTGCACCCTCAACGACGGTTTTGGCGCGGTGACCATCGGTTCGGTGGAAAAGTACATCACCGACACCGCATTCGCGATGGGCTGGCGCCCGGACATGTCCAAGGTCAAGCCGACCGGCAAGCGTGTCGCGATCATCGGCGCCGGTCCGGCGGGCCTGGGCTGTGCCGACGTATTGGTACGCGGTGGCGTGACCCCGGTGGTGTTCGACAAGAACCCGGAAATCGGTGGCCTGCTGACCTTCGGCATTCCCGAGTTCAAGCTGGAAAAGAGCGTGTTGAGCAATCGTCGCGAAGTCTTCACCGGCATGGGCATCGAGTTCCGCCTGAACACCGAGGTGGGCAAGGACGTCACCATGGAGCAACTGCTCGAAGAATACGACGCGGTCTTCATGGGCATGGGCACCTACACCTACATGAAGGGCGGCTTTGCCGGCGAGGACCTGCCGGGCGTCTACGACGCGCTGGACTTCCTGATCGCCAACGTCAACCGCAACCTGGGCTTTGAAAAGTCGCCGGAAGATTTCGTCGACATGAAAGGCAAGAAAGTCGTGGTACTCGGTGGTGGCGACACGGCGATGGACTGCAACCGCACCTCGATTCGCCAGGGCGCCAAGTCGGTGACCTGCGCCTATCGTCGTGACGAAGCAAACATGCCGGGCTCGCGCAAAGAGGTGAAGAACGCCAAGGAAGAGGGCGTGAAATTCCTCTACAACCGCCAGCCGATTGCGATTGTCGGGGAAGACAAGGTCGAAGGCGTGAAGGTGGTCGAGACCCGTCTTGGCGAACCGGATGCCCGTGGCCGGCGCAGCCCCGAGCCGATCCCCGGTTCCGAAGAGATCATCCCGGCCGACGCCGTGGTCATCGCCTTCGGTTTCCGTCCAAGCCCGGCGCCATGGTTCGAGCAGTTCAGCATCCAGACCGACAGCCAGGGCCGCGTCGTTGCCCCGGAACAAGGCCAGTACAAGCACCAGACCAGCAATCCGAAGATCTTCGCCGGTGGCGACATGGTCCGCGGTTCGGATCTGGTGGTGACGGCGATCTTCGAAGGCCGCAATGCGGCGGAAGGGATCCTGGATTACTTGCAGGTCTGATCACTTTCTATAGCTGGAATGCGATCAAAATGTGGGAGCGAGCTTGCTCGCGATAGCGGTGGATCAGTCGACGGACATGTTGAATGTGCCGCCCTCATCGCGAGCAAGCTCGCTCCCACAGGTGTTTTGTGGTGTTGCGAAAATTGCGTGGCACCGCGACAAATTGCCCCGATAGATAAAAGGCACGGCTCTTGCCGTGCCTTTTGCGTCGCGCTCTGAGAAAATGCCCGCACTTTTTTTCCGGATGCCGACATGACTGCCCTGAAGAACGACCGTTTCCTTCGCGCCCTGCTCAAGCAACCTGTAGACGTCACCCCGGTGTGGATGATGCGCCAGGCCGGTCGCTATCTGCCGGAGTACCGCGCCAGTCGCGCCAAGGCCGGCGACTTCATGAGCCTGTGCATGAACCCGCAGTTCGCCTGTGAAGTCACGATGCAGCCGCTGGACCGCTACCCGCAGCTGGACGCGGCGATCCTGTTCTCCGACATCCTCACCATCCCTGACGCCATGGGCCAGGGCTTGTACTTCGAGACTGGCGAAGGCCCGCGCTTCAGGAAAGTCGTCAGCAGCCTGGCCGACATCGAGGCGTTGCCGATTCCCGATCCGCAGAAAGACCTCGGCTATGTCATGGACGGCGTCAGCACCATCCGTCGCGAACTCAATGGCCGCGTCCCGCTGATCGGTTTCTCCGGCAGCCCGTGGACGCTGGCGACCTACATGGTCGAAGGCGGCTCGTCGAAAGACTTCCGCAAGACCAAGGCGATGCTCTACGACAATCCCCAGGCCATGCATTTGCTGCTGGACAAGCTGGCGCAGTCGGTCACGTCCTACCTCAACGGCCAGATCCTGGCCGGTGCGCAAGCAGTGCAGATATTCGACACCTGGGGCGGCAACCTGTCGGCGGCGGCGTACCAGGAGTTTTCCCTGGCTTATATGCGCAAGATCGTCAGCGGCCTGATTCGTGAACACGAAGGTCGCAAAGTCCCGGTGATCCTGTTCACCAAGAACGGCGGGCTGTGGCTGGAAAGCATCGCCGATGCCGGCGCCGACGCCCTGGGCCTGGACTGGACCTGTGACATCGGCAACGCTCGCGAGCGCGTCGGTAGCAGAGTCGCACTGCAAGGCAACATGGATCCGACCGTGCTGTATGCCAAGCCAGAAGCCATCCGTGCCGAAGTCGGACGCATCCTCGCCAGTTATGGCAAGGGCAGCGGGCACGTGTTCAACCTCGGTCACGGGATCACCCCGGAAGTCGACCCGGAGCACGCCGGGGCTTTCCTGCGGGCGGTGCATGAGTTGTCGGCGCAATATCACGTGTAAGTGTCGCGGCGCCCTGAAACCTGCCCGGACTTATGCCGGGCAGGTTTTTTTATGCCAGTTGCGTCTAAGTTTCATCACAACTTTTTTAAGGTTTAAGAGTTTCTATTTTTAACTAAGAAGTTCAAACAAAGAAAAATCCCTTAGCCAGTGCAGATTTTTCCTACAGAGAATACGTCAACGTCTCTGTAAGGTTTCGCCTCCCGTGATAGGACGCGTAGAACAATCTACGCGACTCCAAGAGCGACTTGATTGTCGTTCTTCTTGACGAGTGGTCTGAAACTTTATGAAAACCAGAACTTTAAAGGGAAGCACGATCGCAGGATTTGATTCTTCGTTGCCCTTGTTTCCCGAATGCCTGCAGGAAAGCCCTCCGAGCTATTCCAAACCGCGGGTACTGCTGCACTGGATATCGGCCTTCATTATTCTGTGGACGCTGGCATCCGGTTTTTATGTGGCCTATGTCCCGGTGCCCGTCTTTATCAAACAATGGATTGGATCGCTCAATGTCTCACTGACAACGGTATTGATTCCGTTGTTTGCCTGGCGACTCTGGTTGTTTTTCTCCAACCTTGAGATCCGGACTGCGGCATCGTCCATGAATAAAAGCCTGGCGCTGGCGGTACATGCGGTGATCTACCTGGTCACCAGCGTCGTGCTGGCCTCCGGCGTGCTGATGATGACAACACCCATCAGCCTGTTCGGGCTCGTTCAGATTCCCCAGCCGCTGGATGACGTACAACTGAACGACTTGGCGTTGACCTTCCACATCCTGTCCTGCATGACGCTTGCGTTGCTCGTCGCATTGCATATTTGCGCAGTGGTCTGGCATGAGTCTTCCGGCCGCAGGGTGCTACGGCGGATGACATTCAGGAAATCTGTAGGCGTGCTCATTCAGTGAGCGCAGGTGGTATTGCGTCAGTGAAGCTAGCCTTGGGCGTTGCCGGGGAGCGGCGGCAGCTTCGCCAGTTTCATGGCTACCAGCAATGCCACCAAGAGCAACGCGCCGATGAACAGCCCGGTTCCGTTCCATCCCCCCAGGTGCCACGCGACCCCGCCCGCCGTACCGGCAATACTCGAGCCGGCGTAATAGCTGAACAAATACAACGATGAAGCCTGGCCCTTGGCCTTCAGGGCGCGGCGGCCGATCCAGCTGCTGGCCACCGAGTGCGCGCCGAAGAAACCGAAGGTGAACACCAGCATGCCGATGATCACCAGCCAGAGCGGCGTGAGCAGCGTCAGCAGCAGGCCCGCCAGCATCAACGCAATGGTCGCCCAGAGCATTTTCCGCCGGCCGAGCTTGTCAGCCATGGCCCCGACCTTGGCCGAACTGTAGATGCCGGACAGGTACACGACCGACAGCAACCCGACGAATGCCTGGTCCATATGGTAAGGCGCGGCCAGCAGGCGGTAGCCGATGTAGTTGAACAGCGTGACGAACGCGCCCATCAGTACGAAGGCTTCAAGAAACAGCAGGGGTAGCCCGGCGTCGCGAAAGTGCAGGGTGAAACCGTCCAGCAGGCTGCGTGGATGCAGCGAGCGTGGGCGGAAGTTGCGCGATTCGGGAAGGATCCGCCAGAACACCGCCGCCGCAACCAGGGCCAGGCCACCGATCACCAGCATCGCGGTATGCCAGCTGACAAAGTCGATCAATACGCCGGTGATCAGCCGCCCGCACATGCCGCCGATGGCGTTGCCGGCGATGTACAGCCCCATAGCCAGGCCGATGTGCCTGGGATGGATTTCTTCGCTCAGGTAGGTCATCGCCACCGCCGCCAATCCGCTTAACGACAACCCCACCAGGGCGCGCAGGACCAGCACGCCTTGCCAGGTGGGCATCATCGCACTGGCGATCGTGCACAGCGCCGCTGCGAACAGCGCGGCGACCATCACTGATTTGCGGCCGATGCGGTCGGAAATCGGACCGGTGACCAACAGGCCGACGGCAAGCAGGCCGGTTGCCACCGACAGGATCAAGCTGCTCTGGGCGGCGTTGATGGAAAACTCCGCCGACAGCAGCGGCATCATCGGTTGCACGCAATACAACAGCGCGAAAGTTGCAAAACCGCCGCAAAACAACGCCAGCACCGTACGCATGAACAACGGCGTGCCTTTTTCGATATAGATATCCTCCAGCGCGGCAGCGGCATCATCCTGGGGGCGCGGCGGGATTTCATGGGCCAGTGGAGCGGCAGCGGTTTTCACGATGGACCTCGGAGGGGAGCACGGCCTGGCAGGCAATGAAAAAAGCATATAGCCGGCTAATGTTTCTATCCAATATATTGTTCGACCTGTTTAAGACGTTTTGCGACTTGCTGGGAAGGGCACATGGAACTGCGTCACTTGCGTTACTTCATCGCGGTCGCCGAAGAGCTGCACTTCGGCCGCGCCGCCCTGGCGCTTGGAATCTCCCAGCCGCCACTGAGCCAACAGATCCAGGCACTGGAGCAAGAGATTGGTGCACGCCTGTTCGAACGCACCAACCGTCGCGTCGAACTGAGCGAGGCCGGACGGCTGTTTCTCGAAGAGGCGCGCCGGGTCCTGGCCCAGGTCGACAAGGCTGCCGACGTAGCCCGCCGCGCCCAGTTGGGGGAATTGGGCGAGCTGAAAATCGGCTTCACCTCCTCAGCGCCGTTCAATTCCACCATTCCCCAGGCGATTTTCACCTTTCGCCAGCGCTTTCCCGCAGTCCACCTGAACCTGCGGGAAATGAGCAGCACCCAAGTGGCCGATGCGTTGCTCGACGAGGCCATCGACGTGGGCATCATGCGTCCACTGCCGCTTCCCGACGCCTTGAGCGAAATCGAACTCAGCCGCGAACCCTTGGTGGCGGTGCTCAGCTCCAAGCACCCGTTAGCCCAGGGCAGTGACAAAGGCCTGTTTCTCGCTTCGCTGGCCGAGGAGCCGTTCGTGTTTTTCCCCCGCAGCTACGGCAGCGGTCTCTACGCCCAGCTCCTGACGCTGGCCCGCGACGCTGGTTTCAGCCCGCACTTCGCCCAGGAAGCGGGCGAAGCCATGACCATCATCGGGCTGGTGGCGGCGGGGCTGGGCGTCTCGGTCCTGCCGGCGTCTTACCAGCGCATGCGTATCGACGGCGTGGTCTACCGGTCGTTGCTGGATCCGGCGGCGGTCTCGGCGGTGTGGCTGGTCCAGCGCAAGGACCAGCGTTCGCCGATGGCCAGGGCGTTTGTGGCGTTGTTGACTGGCGTTCCGGAGTAATCAGGCGCTCAAGCTCAGGGCAAAAGCGGACTGTGGGTAAAGGGCCACCCCTTAATTGATCGAGCCATCAGCCTTTCGCGGAGCGCTGCTATCACAGAAGCCACAATCTGCCTCGGAATCGCCTCCCGTAAAAATGCAGTTGGTAACAGACGTAGAAGCAGAACGTAGCCATGAAGGCTCCAGCTGTCAGTAGATGGTGTGGACTGCTCCAGTAGATAATGTGACCAATTAAAAGCGCTGTCGTAATGGCGGTGGAAGCCAGGATGACGAGAGCCGCCATGATCGCTTGAAAAGCGCCAATCAGCTTTTTTGTTCGATAATGCCGTTGAATAAACAGGAGCAATAACGAGGCTGTGCAGGTGGCCGTTATAGTGAGAAAAGGGATGGCAATGATGTCTTGGTCGATTGGATAGATTTCATCTTTAAAGTTTGAGTATAAGTTTATTCCGCTCATGATTGGAGTAGTGGATAGGGAAACGATGTAGATAATTAATAAATGGATCGTTTTCATTGGGGGCCTGGTTGCTATAGCGACGAAAGGCGACTTCGTCGCTATAGGCTTTTTGTTAAAAATTTGAGGGTTGAAAACCTTTGCCTATCAAATGTATGTTGTGCTCGCCTGAAATGTCTATTGCAAACGCTTTTCCTGGTAGCGCTCGACCCGCTGTCGTCAGTTGTTCAAGTGGAAGGGGTCTATCGCTTTTATTGAAGTCATAGAGGTCGTGGTAGGCCTTTACTTTTCCTACGAATTGCCAAGAGCTGTCCTCGTTGCGGATGAAGTCACCCTCAACCCGAAGGGTAACTCTTCCCAAATACGCTCCTGTAACTGCGCTGTCCTGGCCTGTATCGTAACCGATCTTAGGGTCAACAAGATGGTAAGTGCCGGGGGACTTGCTATGTTCAATGCTTTGCTTTAGCAGAGGAAGACGGCTCTCTGTTATGCGTAAACCTATGGAATTAATATCTACTTCCAATTTTTGACCTTTACCCCATAAATAGTGCCCTAAGGCTTTAACAGGGCTAAACGTACCGCCCGATAATTTAGGCGTTTCAAGCTTGAATGTGGTGCTGCGAGCGTATTTTGAGTTGCTTATTGCAATGATTGCTTCTCGAGATGTGAAGCCACTTCGCATGAGCGCGTCTGCTAAGCTGAAGGTTACAATCTTGCTTTTGAATAGAGCGTCATTGATGCGCCAATGCGGCGCTACCCAGCCACGCTCTCTTTCGACAATTTCCCATATATCCTTTATGGCGCCGTATGCATTGTTTTGATTGATGGCTTTGTCAAGGATTTTCAAGTTGAAACTAAAGTCGTCCAGCCCGGTTTGAGTTTTAATCAGGTCGGAGATGTAAAAATCATCGTCTTCCGTCAAGGTGTCCGGTTGCGGAGGAGGGAATATATATGTTCCATCTATTATTATCCCGTCCGTAGACCAGTAACCTCCTAAAGAGCCTGACCATGTTCCGGTCACGCTGGTGGCAGGTAAATCAATTCCGTTTTTGCTCATGTTTCAATTCCGTTTGTGGTTGTTTTGTTGAGTTGACTTAGCTACTCGGGCGAGTAGTTACTCAAGCATGAGTAAGGGGGCAGGCTCAATGGCGCAGAAATGGTTTGGGAAAAGGATTACAAGAAATAAGGAAAGTTATGACTTCGTTAAATCGTAGGGCATAGGATGGCCGTGAGCCTCCCAGATCCAGGCGGGCGGAGGAATGCCGCTCGGGCACTACGCAGCTCTGGCAGGGGTAGGCGAGTATGGCGCTGGCCCTGTCAGCTTACGTCGAGTGATCAGGACGCTGGTTTGTCAGCGCGTGCGCTGATTTGCGCCGACTCGGACTTTATGGAACTGTCCCAACTGCATAAGACGGAGTTCGAAGGGCTTCAGGGCTGCTGCGCAGCCCAGCGGGAGCAAGCTCCCTCGCCACGGGAAAGCACTGAGGTCAATTGCGCGGATGGCGTTGGCGACGACGGCTTCAACGCCAGCGCCGAAAAATCAGCGAGGTGTTGACCCCGCCGAAGGCGAAGTTGTTGTTCATCACATATTCGTTGCTCATGCTGCGAAACTCGTTGCGCAGGTAATTGAGATGGCCGCATTCAGGGTCGACTTCGTCGAGGTTGAAGGTGTGCACGTAGCGGTCGCGGTTCAGCATTTCGATGCTGAACCAGGATTCCAGGGCTCCGCAGGCGCCCAGGGTGTGGCCGAGGAAGCTTTTCTGCGAGCTGATGGGCATGTGTTCGCCAAACAGGCTGCTGGTAGCGAGGGTTTCGGCGATGTCGCCCTGTTCGGTGGCGGTGCCGTGGCCGTTGACGTAGCCAATGGCGGAAGGTTCGAGGCCGGCGTCTTCCAGGGCCAGTTCCATGGCGCGGCGCATGGTGCTCAATTCGGGACGGGTGGCGTGCTGGCCGTCGGCATTGCTGCCGAAGCCGACGATCTCGGCGTGGATCCGCGCGCCACGGGCCAGGGCGTGTTCGAGTTCTTCGAGCACCAGCATGCCGGCGCCTTCGCCGATCACCAGGCCATCGCGGCCCTTGTCGTAGGGTCGCGGGCTGGTTTGTGGGGCATCGTTTTTCAGGCTGGTGGCGTAGAGCGCATCGAAGACCATTGCTTCGGTCGGGCACAGTTCCTCGGCGCCGCCGGCGAGCATCAACGGCAGGCGGCCGAACTTGATCGCCTCGTAGGCATAGCCGATGCCATGGCTGCCGCTGGTGCAGGCGCTGGACGTGGGAATCAGGCGCCCGGTCAGCCCGAAGAAGATGCTGATATTGGCCGCCGTGGTGTGCGGCATCATCCGCACGTAGGAGTTGGCGTTCAAACCTTCGGCGACGCTGTTGAGCAGCATGTTGCCGAAGGCCTTGATCTCGTCGGTGCTTCCCGTGGAGGAGCCGCACGACACACCCATGCGTCCATCCTTGATCGACGGGTCGTCCAACAGCCCGGCGTCGGCCAGGGCTTGTTCCGCCGAGCCCACCGCCAGGCGGGAAACCCGGCCCATGCTGCGCAGTTGCTTGCGGGTCCAGTGGGCCGGGACCTGAAAGTCGTCCACGGGCCCGGCCAGGCGGGTGTTCAATTCACTGAAGCGGTCCCACTCGTGCATGCGCCGGATGCCGCTGCGGTTGGCGGCGAAGTTGGCCGCGATGGTCTCCCAATCGCTGCCCAGGGAGGTAATGCCGGCCATGCCGGTGACGACGACGCGCTTCATCAGCACAGGCCTCCATTGACGGCCAGGACTTGCCGGGTGATGTAGCCGGCTTCGGCGGACATCAGGAAATTCACCGCGCTGGCCACTTCTTCAGGCGTGCCCATGCGCTGGGCGGGGATCATTTTCATCAGTTCTTCCACGGGGACGTTTTCATCGAGCATGGCGGTGTCGATCAACCCCGGCGCGACGCAGTTGACGGTGATCTTGCGCTTGCCCAGCTCGATTGCCAACGCCTTGGCCGCACCGATCAGGCCCGCCTTCGAGGCGCTGTAGTTGACCTGGCCACGGTTGCCGATCAGCCCGGACACCGATGTGATGCAAACGATTCGTCCGGCGGCGCGGCGACGAATCATCGGCATCATCACCGGGTGGAGCACGTTGTAGAAACCGTCGAGGTTGGTGCGCATCACGCTGTCCCAGTCGTCCTCGCTCAGGGCGGGAAACGCGCCGTCGCGGGTCAGGCCGGCGTTGAGCACCACGCCGTAATAGGCCCCGTGGGTTTCCACGTCGGCCTCAAGGATGGCCTTGCAGGCGGCGCGATCGGAGACGTCGAATTGCAGCACCCGGGCCTTGCGGCCCAAGGCCTGGATCTGCGCCTGGACGGCTTCGGCCTCGGCGCGACCGCTGCGGCAGTGCAAGACGATGTCGTGGCCGGCCTGGGCCAGGCGCAGGGCGATGGCGCGGCCGATGCCACGGCTGGAGCCGGTGACCAGTACGGATTCAGTCATGGCTGGTTTCCTGTTGCGGGCGGTTCATTGAGGTACTGGGCGGCATGGGGCGGGCGGAACACATTCAACCGTGCGCTGGCATGGATACCGGGCGCGTGGATGTGGCATTCGAACACACCCATGCCGTTATCGTCTTCCAGGGATCGGATGCCGTGCAAGGTCAGCTCGGTGCCGAGGGGGAAATATTCGACGTTGCATTCGAACTTGCGGGTTCCGAGCAAAAAGCCCAGCTCCACCGCATCGCCGCGTTGGCGTGCGTGGCAACCGGCAAACGCCGCAACGCTCTGGGCCATCAGCTCGATGCCGACCCAGGCCGGTAGCGCGCCGTCGTCGCGGTTGAACAGACCGCCGGGCCTGACGGTGGCGAGGGTGTGGATCTGCTCGTCATCAAAGGACAGGATCCGGTCGATGAGAATCATGTCGCCGGCGTGGGGCAGCAATTCGGCGAGCGGCCAGTCAATCATTGCGCGTCTCCGATAATCAGGCTGACGTTGTTGCCGCCGAAAGCAAACGAGTTGCTCATCAGGCGACGGGGCAGGTTCGGGGGCAAGCGAGTGTCGGACGTTACCCAGTCCAATGCCGGCAACTCGGGGTCGGCCTGGCCGTCCCAGACGTGCGGCGGCAGGGCCTGTGCGGTATTTTCACCAGACAGGGCCAACCAGCAGAACGCAGCCTCCAATGCGCCCGCCGCGCCGAGGGTGTGGCCGGTCAGCGGCTTGGTCGACGAGCAGGGCACGCCGGCCGGGAACAGGCCCGCCACTGCGTGGCTTTCCATGGCGTCGTTATGTTGCGTGGCGGTGCCATGCAGGTTCAGGTAGTCGATCTGGCTGGCGTCCAGGCCGGCGCCGCGCAAGGCTTTTTCCATGGCCTGGCGGGCACCCCGGCCGCTGGGTTCCGGCGCAGAGATGTGGTGCGCATCGGAACTGGCGCCGTCGCCGAGCAGGGCAATCGAGTGCCCATCCGACGGGGTCTTGCTCATGAGAAACAGCACCGCCGCTTCGCCGATGTTGATGCCGCTGCGGTTCACCGAGAACGGATTGCAGCGCTCGCCGGAGACCGCTTCCAATGCTGAAAAGCCGTTGAGGGTCAGCTTGCACAAGCTGTCCACACCACCGCAAAGCACCGCGTCGCACAGCCCCAGGTCGAGCAGACGGCGAGCGCTCATCAGGGCCCGCGCGCTGGAGGTGCAAGCGGTCGAGATCACGTAGGACGGGCCGCTCAGGCCAAGCCAGTCGGAGAGAAAGTTGGCTGGCGCGCTGAGCTCCTGCTGCTGGTAGTCGTAACCTTCGGGGAACCGCTGCTCGCGCAGATAGTGGGCAATGCCCTGGCTGGCCTCGTCGATGCCCGAAGTGCTGGTCCCCAGCACGATGCCGATGCGCGCACGACCGTAAGCCTGGATGGCCTGATCGATCTCGGGACGAATCTGCAACCCTGCTTCGAGCAGCAGCTGATTGTTGCGGCTGCGTTGCGCCGCCATGGATTCAGGGATAACGGCGAGCTCTCCGGTTACGCAAGCCACCGGCAATGCCCGTTCGGCCACCCAGCCGGCTTCGACGCGCACGCCTGAGCAGTCGCCGGCAAACAGGTTGCGGGCCACGTTTTGTTTGCCTCGGCCCAGGGCGCAAATCACGCCCAAGGCGTTCAAATAAGCGGTCATCGTGCGCTCTCGCTCAACGGTGTAATGCGGTAATGCGGCCCCTGCGGCAGGCTCAATTGAAAGTCCAGCGGTTGCGTGTAGCGCACCTGCCAGCGGGTATCGAGCGTTCGTCGAGCGTCTTGCTGCCGGGCGGCCGGGTAACGGCCGGCCAGTTCCGCCTCGGGGGTCAGGGCAAACAGCAGGGCGGCGAACAATTCCCGGGCTTCGGCATTGGGCGGCAGCAGGCCGTCGGCTTGCCATTGGCTGTCGACCAGGCGCTGGCGAGCGACGGGAATGCCCAGCGGATCCATCATCGACCAGCGGATGCCGGCGCTTTCGCGCTGGATCACCAGCAGCCAGTCCTGGCGCTGGCCGTCCAGTTGCCGTTCGATGTGCAATTGCAGCGGCAGCGCCAGGGTCGGCATGCGCTCGGGCAGTGGTGCCTGGCTGGCGCAGGCGCTGAGCAGCAAGAGTAAACCTGCAAGCAGACCACGGATCATCCGGCGCCCCCTTCGAGCGGCTTGCGGGCCACCACATTGACCAGGGTTTCCTCGCGCTCGCCAAACGGCCTGGGCCGGCGCAGGCCCCAGCGTTCCAGCAGCCCGAAGTCCCTGGCGCGGCTCCACCACAGGTACGGATAGGAGACGTTGCAGTCTTCGAAGCGGAACCCTTGATTGGCGATCATCGCCAGGTATTGCGCGGCGCTTTTCTGCACCTGCATCGGGTGGCGGAACAGCCAGCGGATCACCCAGGTATCGATGTAGGCCTTGGTGGATTCGGCGAACAGCAGGTAGCCGCCGGGCTTGAGCACGCGATAGAACTCGGCGAGGGCCTTTTCCTGTTCCACCAAGTGATGGAAGGTCTGGTGGCAGAACAGCAAATCGACGCTGGCATCGGGCACCGCCAACGTCGCGCAGTCGCTGCCGATCAGCTCCACGGCCATGCCCTGGCGAGCCGCTTCCGCGGCGCTGAGGTTCAGGCTGTGAGGGTCCGCGTCGACGCCAATCAGGCGTTGCGGCGCGAACACCTGGCGCAGATACCGGAACGATTTGCCCTGGCCGCAACCGGCATCCAGCAGCACCGGATTGGCCGGCGGCGAGGAGCTGAACAGGCTGCGCAGATCTTCGATGGCCACGCGCAGCACATGGTGCTGCCAGGTGTGGCTGCGCAGGAACCAGAAACCGAAGCGGGTTTCTTCGACGTAGTTGTCGCTCAGGTAGCTCATGGTTGCTTGCTCATGGCGTCGGGCTCGCGCAGATTTCCGAAAGCATGCGCAAGCGCCGCTTGGGTTCGCTGACGAACGGGTTGCGCTGATCCCAGGCATAGCCGGCGAGGATCGCGCTGATCATGCGGCGAATATCGGCGGAGCCTTCGCTGTAGAAAATCACGTCCTGGAAAGTGCCGGCGTACCAGCCCTCGACGTAGCAGCGGAAGGTATCGACGCCGCGCTTGAGCGGTTCGGCGAACTCGCTCTGCCAATCCACCTGTTCACCTTGCAGCTGACGATGCAGCACGCCGGCGGCCATGCTTGCCGAGCGCATGGCGATGGTCACGCCGGAAGAAAACACCGGGTCGAGGAATTCCGCGGCGTTGCCCAGCAGGGCGAAACCAGGGCCGTGGAGAGCCTTGACGTTGGCCGAGTAGCCGCCGATGGTCCGTGCCGGCGTGTCCCACACGGCATTGCCCAGTACGCTGGCCAGGCTTGGGGTTTCGTTGATGAAACCGCGCAGGCAGGCATCGAGGTCGTCGGTGCGGCCTTCGAAATGCTCCGCCGCGGCGACCACGCCGACCGAGCAACGACCGCCGCTGAACGGAATGGTCCAGAACCACACGTCACGCTGGGTCGGATGCGTGGTGATGAGGATTTTCTCCCGATCGAATGCCGGGCTGTCGATGCGGTCTTCGATGTGGGTGAACACCGCCTGGCGCGGCGGGAAGTTCGACGGCGCTTCAAGGTCCAGCAGGCGCGGCAGGACCCGGCCGTAGCCGCTGGCGTCAAGGACGAAGTCGGCCTCGACGCGGTACTCGCTGCCGTCTTCGCGCTGCACCCCCAGTTGCGGTTTGACCAGGCTGAAATCGGCGCTGGCGATGGCTTGGCCGTAGCGGATTTCCACGCCTTGCAGCGCCGCCTGATCAGCCAGCAACTTGTCGAAGTCGGCGCGCTGGACCTGGAACGTGGTCGGCTTGCCTTCGCTGAAGGTGTCGCCGAAATCGAAGGCGCTGTAGCGCTCGCCCCAGGCGAATGCCGCGCCATTCTTGCGCTGGAACCCGGCGGCGTTGACCGCCTCGAGCATGCCGGCTTCCTCGACGAAATCCAGGCAATGGGACAGCAGGCTTTCGCCAATGGAGAACCGTGGGAAATGCTGGCGCTCGATGACCAGCACATCGTGGCCCTTGCGCTTGAGCAGTGCGGCGGCGATGGCGCCGGAAGGGCCTGCGCCGATGATGACGACCTGTCGACGTTCCATTTCAACTGTTGGCACTGGGGCTCCTCGCCGGGACGGCAATCGAGGGAATACGGTGAAAGCCGGCCAGGGCCGGCAGCAATGTGGCGAACAACCCCATCAGCATCAGCGCGAAATACAGCGCGGGGCTGATGAGTTGTTGTTGCAGCAGCAGATTGAGAAAGACGATTTCACTCAAGCCGCGAATATTCAGCAGGATGCTTTCCCGAAAGCGGCTGGCACCGGCGAACGAGGCACCGGCCCAACCCAGACCCAGCCAGTTGCCCAGCAGTTTGCTGGCAATCGGCAACAGCAGCAACGCCGCCAGCTGGACCCAGCCGAGGCTGTCCAGGGCGCTGTGCACATTGATCTGGACAATGCCGAACGTCAGGATCAAGGGGATGGCCAGGTAAGTCTGCAACCTGTGCAGCCACTCGGCGCCGAGCGGCAATACCAGCGGCACTTTGAGCGCCGCCATGCACAGCAGGTAGCCGATGCCGGTGATCAGCGCGTTGAGTCGGTAATGTTCGGCCACCACCAGCAGGGCAAAGAACAGGCCACTGTGCAGCAAGGGTTGGCGCAGGCCCGCCAGGCGCAGCAGCAACGGCACGCCGGCGGCGGCCAGCGGCAGCAGCAGGCTGGCCAGGTGCAGGATGCCCTGGGCGAGGGCGAACAGGCTCCAGCAGATCAGGTCGATCAGGATCGCGGTCTGCACCAGGCGGCGGGTCGCGGCGGGCGGGTAGGCGATGTGGCGCAGATACAGATACAGCACGGGTATCGCCGTGATCGCAAAGAGCAGCCCCACCGCCAGCGAGCTGATCCACGGTTGCGGCGGCAGCAGCCAGAACGCGGTCGCCAGGCCGCAGGCAAACGGTACGCCAAAGCTCGGCAGGGCGATCTTCACGCTCTGGCGGTCCAGGCGCGGGTCGATCACATCGCTGAGGATATGCCCGAGCAAGAGGGCGAACGCCAGGCTGTAGAGGTTCTTCAACCACATCGGCGAGACCAGTTGCGCACCGCTGAGGTGCCAGCCCGGCTCGATCCAGAAATACATCAGCAAGGGCAGGCCGAACGTCGCCAGCAACAACTGGCTGACAATCGGGATCAGTCCGCAGCGCCGCCCGACAATCGTCGCCACCGCAAACAGCGCCATCGCCATCAACCAGAACAGCAAGGTCATCATTGCGCCGGCTCCGTAGCGGCATTCGCATGGGCCTGCTGCCCGGCCCACGGCGCCAGCATGAAGCTGAACGCCAGCCCCAGGCTCACCGCGAGACCGAAGTTGCTCACGGCCGGTGTGCTGGACAACGCCAGCAGGCCGAACGACAGCCAGGTGGTGGTCGCCGCCAGCAGCGTGCCGAGCAGGCTCACGGCGGCCCCGCCGATCTGTTCACGCATGAGGATGGCGTAGTCGACCCCGATGGCCGTCACCAGCAACAGGCCGAACAGGCTGAACAGCGTCAACGGCTGCCCCAGCCAGCCGAGGCTCGCCAGGCTGCACAGCGCGGCCAACAGCGGCAGGGCGACGACGCGCAAGGCCCCGCCGACGCCGAACGGCCAGATCAGCACCAGGACGATCAGCACGCAGGACGCCAGCTTCAGTTCGGCGGCGCTGACCTGCGTGGCGGCGAAGACGCGGTTGAGGTCGCCGAGGCGATCCACCAATTGCACGCCGGGCAGATCCACCGCCTGCACGCGGAGCAGCGCGGCATCGTTCAAGCCTTGCAGGCTGACCACCGCCGCCACGCCTTGGCCTGTCGGGCCGAGCCAGAGCATGCGGTAGGGTTCGGCCAGCGGCCCGCTCAGTGCGGCATCGATGTCGGCGGTTGGCAAGGCTTGCAACTGCTTCAACTCTGCTTGCAGCGCGGCGAGCGGCACGCCGAGGTCGAGCAGCGGTTGCCAGAACGCCGGCAACCGCGCCAGGGCCGCGCGGAGTTTTTCCTGGTCGGCGGGTGGGCTGACCAGTTGATTGAGGGACAGGTAGCCCTGGAGTTTTTCCAGGCTGATCAACTGGTCGAGCCGCTCGTTGAGGGCGGTCTGGCGTTCGAGCAACTGTGCTTGATCATCGGCGCGGATCAGGAAGAACTGGCTGGTCGGCTGGAAACCAGTGATGCGCGCGACATCGCGGGCTTCGTCGGTCAGGTGCTGGGGCGTGCCGATCCACTGGCGGATGTCGTTCTTGCTGGTCAGTTGCCAGAGTCCGCCACCACAGAAGGCCAGCAGCAAGGCCAGCAGAATCGGCGTGCGCACCCGGGCCAGCAATGTTTCGCGGCACCTGAGCAGGTTATCGCAGAGGCGTAGCGGCCATTGCGCTGGGCGCAGGTCGGCGTGCTTGAGCAGGGCCGGCAACAGGCAGACCGCTGACAGATAAGCGCCGACCAGGCCGGCGGCAGAGAAGATAGCAATCTGGGTCAGGGCCGGGAAGGGCGTCCAGGCCAGCGCCAGGTAGCCGATGCAAGTGGTTGCCAGGCTCAGGCTCAGGCCCGGCAGGGTCAGGCGCAGGGCCGGCCAGCTGCGCCACGGCTTGAGGCTCCAGCTTTTGGACAGGTAGTGCAGCGGGTAATCCACCGCCACGCCGATCAGGCTCGAACCCAGGACCAAGGTCATCACATGCATGCGCCCGAACAGCGCCACGCACGCCACCGCGCCGAACAATATGCCGACCAGCACCGGCACGAACGCCAGCCACACGGCAAAGCGTCGGAACGCCAGCAACAGCAGCACGAGGATGCCGACCGTCGCGCCCCCGCCGACCCAGGTGATCTCGCGCGAAGCCTGTCGCTGGCCACTGGCGGCATACAACAGGCCGCTGGCCGCCAGCAATTGGCCCTGAGCCTGGCTGGCGTGATCACGGCTGCGTTGCAGCAGATCGGCGACTTGCAGCGGCAGGTGCATGTCGAAGGCATTGCCCTGGGTACGCGCTCGCAGCATTACCCAATGCTTGCCATCGGCTTCGGCGATCAGCGCGCCGCTGCCCACGTCCAGTTGTATCGCGCCGCGTTGTGGCTGGCTGTTCTGGATACGCCCGGTCAGGCCGAGCCAGTCGTCCTGGCTGGGCACCAGGCTGAAGCCGCTGAACGGGTCGAACAGAGCCTGTACCCGCTGCTGGATAAACGCCTGGGGCTGCTCGATCAACTGTTGCCGGTCGACGGCCGAGAGCATCGCCAAGCGGCCATCCAGCAACTGCGAACGAAGCGCCGGCAAGTCGGCCTGGAGCGTCCATTGGACCTTGTCGAACAGCCCGCTGGCCTGCCATTGCTCGCCGAGGGTTTGCGCCAGGGCGATGGCCTGCTGGCGATCGGCGTGGCCGACCAGCACCAGAACCTCGCGATTGAGCGGTTCCTGCATGCGCTGTTCAGCGACAAGTTCCAAGGCGTCCGGGGACGTGCCCGGGACCAGTTCCATGAGATTGGCCGACAGCGGCGCACCGTTGCGCCATTGCCAACCGGCGAGTGCGAGCACCGCCAGCAGCAGGACCAGGAACAGCCGTGGCAGCCTGCGTTCACTCGGCAAAGTCATGTTGCTCCGCTTCGCTCAAGGGTTGCGCGCCGGTAGCGTCCTGCATTCGCAGTACAGTGCTATCACCCTGGGTTTCCAGCAGTTCGATGCGCTGGACCAGTTCGCCGCCGTCGATATTGATCTGCTTGAAGACTTGTTTAAGCAATACCGAGCGTGGGGTCAGGGTGAGTTTCCACTGCTGTGGCTGGCCCGACAGGCTCAGCTCGAAATCCCGCTGCAAGCCGCTGCTGTCGCCCTGCAATACCGCCAGGAACAGGCGGTTCTGCTCGGCGCCGGCGCTCTTGTTCGGCAGCATCTGCCAGGCGTTGCCATCGCGCCGGGCGATACCTTTGGCCGTGATGCGGTAGTCCTGTTGCAGCGGGGTTTGCAGCAGCCACAGCAGGCCGAGGTTTTTCGCCAGCACGAAGCGGCCCTTGCTGATCAGCGGCTGGGGCAGGGCGCGCAGATGTTTTTCCTGGATGAACTGGCCGTGGATCACCTCCAGGCGGGCCAGTTGCTCGCTCAACTGCTGCAGGTCGAACGCCTGGGCCAGCGGCGCCAAGCCACACAGCAGCAGCCAGATGAACAGGCGTTTCATGACAGTTTCCTCTCGACGGCTTCGACAAATACCCGAGGCGAGGCCAGCAGCATTTCACGGCTGGCCATGTCCACGGCCACCTGCACCGAACTCGCCCGGGTCAGGCGTTCGCCGGTGGCGGCGTCGCTGATCAGGTAGTTGATCTTCAGCCGGTTCTCCCACTCCACCAGGCTGGCGCGTACGGTCAGGGCCTGGCCGAACACCGCGCTGCGCACATAGCGCAACTGCAAGTCGATGATCGGCCAGGCATGGCCGGACTCGAGCATATCGTTGTAGTTGTGGCCGATCAGGTCGAGCAAGGCGCAGCGGGCCACTTCGAGGTATTTGATGTAGTGGCCGTGCCAGACCACGTTCATCGAGTCGACGTCAAAAAACGGCACCACGATCCGGGTGTCAACGTGCAGAACGCCCTGGCTACGCATGCAGCCTCCAGTGTTGCTCGGCGATGCGTTGCAGGCACAGGCGCAATTCGCCTTCCAGGGCGCGATCTTCGATGACCGGCGGGAAGTCTGCGGCCAGTTGCCGGTGCATGGCGGCCAGCGCTGGCGGCAACGGTCGCGCATCGTCGGCGCGACTGCGCAGCCACACGCCTTGGTTAGCCGCCAGCAAGGTCGCGGCGGCCACCTGTTCGGTCAGCTCCAGCACACGGATCGCGTCCCGGGCGGCGATGGTGCCCATGCTGACCTTGTCCTGGTTGTGGCATTCGGTGGAGCGCGAGAACACGCTGGCCGGCATGGTGTTCTTCAAGGCTTCGGCGGTCCAGGCGCTGGTGCCGATCTGCACGGCCTTGAAGCCATGGTTGAGCATCGCCCGCTCGGCGCTGGCACCGGACAGGTTGCTCGGCAGGCCATGGTTGTAGCGCTCGTCCACCAACAGTGCGAGCTGGCGGTCGAGCAGGTCGGCGACGTTGGCCACCAGGTTTTTCAGACTGTCCATGGCAAAGGCGATGTGCCCGCCGTAGAAATGCCCGCCATGCAGCACGCGCTCGGCTTCGGCATCGATGATCGGGTTGTCGTTGGCGCTGTTGAGCTCGGTTTCGATGAACGAACGCAGCCAGCCCAGGCTGTCCGCCAACACCCCTAGTACGTGGGGGGCGCAGCGCAGGGAGTAGCGATCCTGCAGGCGATGCAGCGGCGCGGTCGGCGCGTCGATGGCCAGATCCTTGCGCAGCCACGCGGCGACCTGCATCTGGCCCGGGTGGGGCTTGGCGGCGAACAGGCGTTCGTCGAAATGCTCCGGGTTGCCTTGCAGGGCGACGACATTCAGCGCGGTGATCCGGGTCGCCAGTTGCAACAGGTAATCGGCGCGGGCGAAGGCCAGGCAGGCGAGGCCGGTCATCACCGCGGTGCCGTTCATCAGCGCCAGGGCTTCCTTGGGTCGCAGCACCAGCGGCGTCCAGCCCAGTTCGCGGTGCACGTCGGCGGCCAGCCGGCGCTCGCCACGGAACAGCACTTCGCGCTCGCCGGACAGCGTGGCGGCGACATAGGACAGCGGCGTCAGGTCGCCACTGGCGCCCACCGAGCCTTCTTCCGGAATCAACGGCAGGATGTCGTGTTCGAGGAAGGCCTGGAGCCGTTCCAGCAGTTCCACTCGCACTCCTGACACGCCGTGGCACAGCGACTGCAGCCGCGCGGCCAGCACGGCGCGGGTAGCCTGGGCATCGAGCAGCTTGCCCAGCCCGCAGCCGTGGAAGGTGTACAAGTGCCGCGGCAAGGCTTCGACATGGTGCAACGGCACGGCCACCACGCAAGAGTCGCCGTAGCCGGTAGTCACGCCATAGATGACGCCTTCCTTGTCCAGCAACGAGTCGAGGAATTGCGCACCCTTGGCGATGCGCTGGCGGAACGCCGGGTCAGCCTGCAATTGCGTCGGCGCCTGGCGGTTGGCCAGGGCCCGCACGTCTTCGATGCGTAAGGCGTGTTCGCCGAAGGTTACCGGCTCAGGAATGGGCTTGGTCATCGGTCTTCCAGAAAGGGTAGAAGTTGAACCACTGTTGTGGCGCCTGGAGGCAATATTGCGCCAGACGGGCGGCGTACAGGCCGGCCCAATGGGCGATCACCTGTTCGCGCTCGTTGCGTTTCCACACCACGGCATCGGCGAACGGTTCGAGGGTGACGCGATAACGTCCCTCGTGCTTGAGGCACATCAGCAGGTTGACCGGGCATTTCAACAGGCCGGCCAGCAGCCAGGGGCCTTGCGGGAAGGCGGCCGGGTGCCCCATGAAATCCACCGTCACGCTGCGCCCGCCATGCAGCGGCACGCGGTCGCCGGCGATCGCCAGCCATTCGCCGCGCTCCAGGCGTTCGCTCAGTTGCAGCATGATCAGCGGGTCCAGCTCGCTGACCTGGATCAACCGCAGGTGCGTGGCGCCGGCTTCGCCGAGCAAGCGATTGAACTGCTCGGCGTGCTTGGTGTGCACCAGCACGTTCATGGTGACTTTCTCGCCCAGTTCGGCCAGGGCCCGGCACATTTCCAGATTGCCCAGATGCGCGCCCACCAGCATTTGCCCACGGCTGTCGCGCAGGTGATTGCGCAGCAGCGCCGGGTCGACGATTTCGATCTGCTCGATGCTCAGCTTGCCGTTCCAGACGTCGAGTTTGTCCAGCAGCGAATCGGCAAAGGCCATGAACTGTCCGAACACTCGGCGGTGCGTCGGGCGCAGCTCGGGCTGACGGCTCCAGTCGGCGAGCCGCTGCTGGTACTGCCACGCCGCTTGCCGGGCGCTGCGCCCGAAAACGAAGAAATACAGGACGATGCCGTACAGCACCGGCGTGAGCAGCCTTCGGCCAAGGACCTTCGCAGCCAACGCGGTGAGTTTCATCAACCAGAAACTGCCGCGTTCCTGGCGGTCTGCCCAGTGCTGTTTGTCTGTGCTCATGCTCGCCACCGCCGCCAGAGAATCACCGGCAAGCGCACCAGCATGCCGAAGAACAACCGAGTGTGCATGCGTGAAATCAGCACGTTGTCGTGGAACAGGCGAAAGTGCGAAACCCCGTCCAAAGGGTAATGCACGCGGGTGCGCAACCAGCGCATCGGCTGGTTGCGCCAGGACAGGCGCACCAGGATGTCCGAATCGAAGTCCATGCGCTTGCCGATGTTCGCCGAGTCGATCAGTGCCAGGGTGGGGGCCAGGGGATAGACCCGGAAGCCGCACATCGAATCGCGGATCTGCAGGGACAGGCTGTTGATCCAGACCATCACGTGAGTCAGGTAGCGTGCGTACAGGCGCCCCTTCGGCACGCTGGCGTCGTACAGCGGATAGCCGCAGATCAGCGCGTCCGGGTGGGCGCGGGATTGCTCGATGAAGGTGCGCACGTCACCAAGGTCGTGTTGCCCATCCGCGTCGACCTGCAAGGCGTGGCTGAAGCCCAGCCGCGAAGCCTCCCGCAGGCCGGTCATCACTGCACCACCCTTGCCCTGGTTGACCGCCAGCCGGACCAGGTGAACCCGCTCGTGCCCGGCCAGTTGCTCCAGCACCGCCGCGCAGGCCGGGCTGCTGGCGTCGTCCACCAGCACGCAGGGCAAACCGTTGCCGAGCAACGTCTGCACCACCGTCGCGATGGCGGTTTCGTGGTTATAGACCGGGATGACGGCGCAGGGGTTATGCATGCGGTATGTCTCGGCGGCTGAGAAGCCTTTTGTGGCGAGGGAGCTTGCTCCCGCTCGGTTGCGTAGCAACCGCCAAAAAAGCTAGGGCGGCTGCGCCACCCAGCGGGAGCAAGCTCCCTCGCCACAAGGGCACTGCTGTGCAATCAATCATTGGTTGGCCCCAACACAACCCGCCCACTGGAGCACGCCGCGGTGTCATTGCGATAGGTGAAATACAACTTGCCGCGCTCGCGATCGAAGCGCAGGTGCAGCTGGATTTCATCGCCGGGGCGCACCAGTTGCTGGAATTTCAGCACTTCCATGCCGACGAACCGCGGCGGCAACTCCATCAGTTGGCGGCCCAGGTTCAAGGCCCAGTCCACCTGCACCACGCCAGGCAGGACCGGCGCGGTGGGAAAGTGACCGCTGAAGTAGGCCAAGTCTGGCGGCACGGCCAGGCGCAGGTTCCATTCGCCGTCGGTCTCGCCTTGGTCGAGCACTTCAGGCGCCTTTGGACGTGGCGCCATCAGCAAAGCTTCGACCTCGGCCTGGGCCAGTTTGCCCTGGGCGTTGAACGGCAGTTGCCGCAGCCAGCGCCAGCGTCGTGGCAGGGCCAGGGTTTCGCAATGTCCGCTCAGGTGCTGGCGCAGGGCCTCGGTCATGGCTCGTCGGCCCAGGTTGCGCAAGGCACGCAGGCCGGTTTCGCTGAGCACCAGCAGTGCGCCGAGAGAAGCACGATTTTCCTGGACCACCCCTAGCCGTGCTTCGCTGACCCAGTCGTGGGCCGTCAGCGCCTGCTCCAGCATTGGCAACGAGATACGTTTTTCTTCAAGCTTGACGATGCGATCCAGGCGGCCGAGCAATTCGAAGCGCCCATCCTCAGTGATACGCACCGCGTCGGCGCTGTGCTCGACGTGGCCGCTTGGGAGATAAGGCGAAGCAATCAGCAGGGCACCGTCACTGTCCTGGCCCAGTTCGACGCCGGCAAAGGGTCGCCAGAGGTCGCCGCCCTGACGCCAGGCGATACCGCCGGTTTCCGAGCTGCCGAACACTTCCGTTGGCCATTGTCCCAGGCGTTGTTGAAGGCTGCGGGCTGCTTCGGCCGGCAGTGCGCCGCCGGAGGAGAACACCCGGCGCACGCTGCTCAAGGCCGGCCAATCGAGGTTGTCGCCCATGCGCTTGAGCAGCGCCGGGCTGGCGACCCAGGCAAATGCCGGATGCTCGCGACTGGCGCGCTGAAGGTCTTCCGGGAAAGCCAACTGCCGGCGCACGAAGGTGCGTCCGGCGCATAACGGCCACAGCACCCGGAACAGCAGACCGTAGATATGCTGGGTGGCGACGCTGCCGATCATGCAGGCCTGCGGACCGAGGTCGGTGCCCCACAATTGCTCCAGCGCCTGGACTTCATTGCTCAGCTGGCGCAGGGTTTTCTCGATGCGCTTGGGCTCGCCACTGGAGCCGGAGGTGCACAGGGTCAACCAGCACTGATCGAGGTCCAGTTCGGCGGCCTCCAGCGGCGCCTGGCGGATCTCGTCGGGCCGGGCGTCTACGGGCAGGTCGGTCAGCCACAAGTCGACATCGGCCGACCAACGCTGGCGGGTTTGCGCTTGCAGGTCGGCGGGCAGCAGCACATGCGCCCCGGCGCGCCAGGCGCCGAGCAGCGCCACCGCGAGGTCGGCGGCATCTTCGAAGTGCACGGCCACGCGCCGGATGCCTCGGGCCTGCAGGCTTGCGGCCAGGCACAGCGCGTTGTCGCGCAGTTGCGAGTGATTCAACGCCGGGGCGACTGCAACAACGCGGTCCGGCTGGGCCTCGAGCAGCATCTGCTCAAGCGATATCCAATTCATGGGCGGCCTCTTACCCGTTGTCGTATGAGCCATTCAATGGCAAACATCAGGCCCATCAATCCGTAGGAAATCAGGCCGGTGTACAACATCCACCAGCTCAGCGGCGCCCAAAGCGTCAGGACCGCAGCGAGCACACCGTTACACAGGAAAAACACACTCCAGGCCACTGTCACCTGGCGGGTGTAGATCACCGCGCTGGCGGGCAACTGCGGTTCGCGCAGGCGGGCCAGGCGTTCAACCATCGGCGGGCCATATTTCAGGCTCAGGGTGAACAGCCCGAGCATGAACGCGCTGATCAGCACCGGATACCAGCGCAGCAGGAGCGGGCTGTCGAACACCGCGAGCAATACACAAAAGGTAATCGCCGAGGCCGCCATCCAACGATTGCCGGGGTTGCCTTTGCCGAGCAACGCCCGGGCCAGCCACAGGCCACCCAATAACAGCCCGAACTGCCATGGAGCAAAGTGCTCCATGCCGAAATACACCGCGAAGGGGTACAGCAGGCCCGCCAGCAGCAGGCCGAGGCCAATCAGCCGGCTCATGCGGCCGGTTGGACCAGTCGATAGACCGCCTCGACCACGTCGTTGACGGTGCGCACCGACTTGAATTCTTCGGCGGCAATCTTCTTGCCGGTCTGGCGCTTGATGTGGTCGATCAGGTCGACCGCATCGATGCTGTCGATTTCCAGATCCTGGTACAGGTTGGCTTCCAGCGTCACGCGATCGGGCTCCAGCTCGAAGAGCTCAACCAAGGCATCACGCAGAATGTTGAAAATGTCGTCACGAGTTTGCATGGTCCGGTCTCAGGCGCTTTTTGCAGTGACGAAGGCCGCAAGGCTCGCCACGTTGCTGAAATGGTTACGGGTGTCCTTGGCGTCGGCGTCGATCTTGATGCCGTACTGCTTCTGGATCGCCAGGCCGAGCTCCAGGGCATCCACCGAATCCAGGCCCAGGCCTTCGCCGAACAGGGTCTGGTCGTCGCCGATGTCGTCGACGGTGATGTCTTCCAGGCCAAGGGCGTCGATGATCAGCTGTTTGATGTCACGGTGCAGATCGCTCATCTTCGGCGAGCTCCTTGATGTAATAGTGATGCAGAAAATCGTTGAGCCGGCGCGAAGCCTGCGGCGGGGGGCCAAGCGCGGTGAAGGCTTGTGGGTCTATATCGGCCCCTACGCGAAAACTGAAGTGAACGCGCCGCTGGGGGATGCGATACCAGGGTTCGGCCTTGGTCAGGGTGGTGGGGCTGACCTTGATCGTCACGGGTGTGAGGATCTTCGCGCCCCGCAGGGCGATGGCCGCGGCCCCGCGATGAAAGGCCGGCGCCTGGCCTGGCTGGGTGCGCGTACCTTCGGGAAAGACGATCAGGCATTGGCCGTCCTGCAGCGCGTCGCTGGCGGCATCGAGCATGTCCATGCTGCCATCGTTGCTGATGTACTGCGTCGAGCGCAGCGGGCCACGGGTGAAGGGATTGGTCCAGAGACTCTGCTTGACCACGCAGTTGGCATCGCGCACCAGCCCGATCAGGAACACCACGTCGATCAGCGAGGGGTGGTTGGCGATGATCATCTGCCCGGGCCGGCCGAGTTTTTCCGCGCCGTCGATTCGATAGGTGAGCACGCCGGTACGGGCCATGAACCGGATGAAGAACCAGAACAGACGTCCAACCGTGCGGCGGGCCCGTTGCCGATGGACCGTGGGATCGCCGGGTAACGCACTGAGCAACGGGAACACCACCAATCGCAGGCACAGCCCGCCCAGCCCGAAGAGGGCGAAGCTTGCAGCAGTTGCGAGCAGGCGCCAGTAGTAGGCGTCGCGATGTTTACCGGTCACCGGTTGCGTTGCCAGGTCCATAGACGATTCTTCCAGGCATGTTGGCAGGTGGTGTCGTTTTCCAGCAGCTTACGCAGCAGATCCAGGGCATGGGGCCAGTCGCTGCCGGGCATCGGTGTCGGCGGGCTGGATAATTCAAGTTGCCAGTCGTCGCCCGAAGTCAGCAGGAGCCCCAGCGCGTAGGGAAACGGCACATCGTTGACCCACGGCGCGTACACCTGCGGTGGCTGCTCTTCGGTAATTACCAGCAACACCGCCGGCGCACCCTCGTTCAGCAGCGCGGCGGCCTCCAGCATGCCGTGCTCCAGGCCGTCGCCGGTGGCGGCGAGGGCGGTCATCTCGCTGGTTTCGCCACGCATGATCGACCACAGGCCAATGACGGCGTTATGCACCGACAGGCTGAACTGTGTCGGCGATAAAGGCTGGTCGGCTGCCAGGTCCTTGAGAATCTCAAAAGTGCGCGGGGTTTCGCCGTGACGGGAAATAAAGACCAACGGCAGGTCCGGTCGACCTTCGGCCAGTGGCCAGGCGACGCTGAACGCCATGCGCGCCAGGCGGCTGAGTCGGCGGCGCTGCATGGCGGGCAGGAAGGACACGTCGGGGGCCGCATCGCTGATGGGCGGCACGGCCGGTTGTCGACTCCATGCCTGCCAATCGTCCACGCTTTCGAGCCCAGGGGCCCATGCGCGCCATTGGGCGATGTTGAAATTGATCACAGACTCATCCCACCCCTGCGGGCTTTTTCTTGTCACGGTTCAGTGGCTTGACCCGCGCCCAACCCTGCATGGCCTTGCGGCCCAAGTGACGCGCATTATCCCGGTGCGGTTGGCTTGTAGCAAATGCTGGTTACATTTTGTCCAGAGAAATCCGTCGGCTGGTCAGCCCCGGCTCGGGCATGGCCATTATTGCGGTTGTGTCGAGGTTGTCTGTCGGACGCTTCTGTCACTTTGTAGGGGTATTGACGCTCGGTTGTCCGAAAAAGCCACCGACACTGTAATCCGTCCATGACCGAGGTAGCGAAGCGGCGCCTTGGCCTACTACACTCGGGAATCTTTGATACACGGAGGTTTTGTCATGCGGCGTGTGGTGTTCAATCAGAAAGGTGGCGTGGGCAAGTCCAGCATCGCCTGCAATCTGGCGGCGGTCAGCGCCAGCGAGGGTTATCGCACGCTGCTGGTGGACCTGGATGCCCAGGCCAACTCCACTCAATACCTGACTGGCCTGACCGGCGATGACATTCCCATGGGAATCGCCGACTTCTTCAAGCAGACCCTGTCTTCCGGGCCCTTCTCGAAAAAGAACAAGGTCGATATCTACGAGACGCCCTTCGACAACCTGCATGTCATCACTGCCACGGCAGAACTGACGGATCTGCAGCCCAAGCTTGAGGCGAAACACAAGATCAACAAGCTGCGCAAGCTGCTCGAAGAGCTCGACGAGGACTACGACCGGATCTACCTGGATACACCGCCAGCCCTCAACTTCTATGCGGTTTCGGCGTTGATCGCGGCTGATCGGGTGCTGATTCCTTTCGATTGCGACAGCTTCTCACGTCAGGCGCTGTATGGCCTGATGGCGGAAATCGAAGAGCTGAAGGACGACCATAACGAAGGCCTGGAAGTCGAAGGCATCGTCGTCAACCAGTTCCAGGCCCGCGCCAGCCTGCCGCAGCAGATCCTTGATGAATTGATTGCCGAAGGCTTGCCGGTACTGCCGGTGTACCTGAGCAGTTCGGTGCGCATGCGTGAGTCGCACCAGGCGAGCCTGCCGCTGATCCACCTGGACCCGCGGCATAAGCTGACCCAGCAGTTCGTGGAGTTGCATAATCTGCTGGAAAACGCCGACTGACTGGCTTGCACAAGTCCACAGTGCTGAGGTCAAATCCCCTGGCCGCGCAACCAACTCATCAACTGCGGCAACGGAAACGCCCCGCTCTGCCGGGCAACCTCCCGACCATCCTTGAACAGAATCAGGCTGGGAATCGAGCGAATCCCCAGCTGGGCCGACAGTTGTTGGTTGGCCTCGCTGTCGAGCTTGGCCAGTCGGCATTTACCCGCCAGCTGCGCGGCGGCCTGTTCGAACACCGGCGCGAAGGACTTGCACGGACCGCACCAGTCCGCCCAGACATCCACCAACAGCGGCAGGTCGCCCTTGATCTGGCTGGCGTAGTCGCCTTGCTTGAGTTCGAACGGTTCGCTCAATAACACCTGGGCCTTGCAACGTCCGCACTTGGGCTGGTCGCCCAGGCGTTCGGCGGGGATGCGATTGAGGCCGTTGCAATGAGGGCAGGGGATCAGCATCGGGTCAGTCTCCTGTAAGTCGTTGGCACAACACTATACGCAAACCACAAAAAAACCTGTGGGAGCGAGCCTGCTCGCGAAGGCGGAGGATCAGTCAGAAAATGATCGACTGTCGGACCGCTTTCGCGAGCAGGCTCGCTCCCACAGGGCATATCGGTGTGGCCGTTACTTCGCGCTGGTCAGCGTGTTGTAGCTGGTCATCAGGTTGCGATAGTCCGGGATGTGGTTAGAGAACAGGGTCGCCAGACCTTCCACATCGTTGCGCCAGTCGCGGTGCAGTTCGCAGGCCAGGCCGAACCACGTCATCAATTGCGCGCCCGAGGAGGACATGCGGTCCCACGCCGATTGGCGGGTCAGTTCGTTGAACGTACCGGACGCATCGGTCACCACGAACACCTCGAAACCTTCGGCCAGGGCCGACAGGGCCGGGAAGGCTACGCAGACCTCAGTCACGACACCGGCGATGATCAATTGCTTCTTGCCGGTGGCCTTGATCGCCTTGACGAAATCTTCATTGTCCCAGGCGTTGATCTGGCCAGGACGAGCAATGTAGGGAGCGTCCGGGAACAGCGTCTTGAGTTCTGGCATCAGCGGGCCGTTGGGGCCGGTTTCGAAGCTGGTGGTGAGGATGGTCGGCAGTTGGAAGTACTTGGCCAGGTCAGCCAGGGCCAGCACGTTGTTCTTGAAACGGTCCGGGTCGATGTCGCGCACCAGCGACAGCAGGCCAGCCTGGTGGTCCACCAGCAGAACGGCGGCGTTATCTTTGTCGAGACGGTTGTAGGAAGTAGTCATGGCGTAGTCCTCTAAGTTTGGCTGCCGATCGTTCGGCGTGGGTAAGGGGTTTTGATATCGGTAAGTCAGTGATCCATCTGGCCGAAGCGCCGGCTTCAATCCGTGTTGCGTTTCGATGGGTAAAGATTAAAACCGACACCTTTGTCGCGCCAGACTGCAAAAATCAGCCTTAGCGTTCTATTTGGAGAACGATGCGATTTGCCATTCATCAGATGAGCCGCACGCCCAGCCCGCCAGAAACTCAAAAACACCACAACGTACATTTGCGAACCCGGAGGTCCCATGAGCAATCCTCAAGACCCAACCCTTTCCCAGGCGCTGGACAACCCAAACGACGACGGCTTCGTGCTTGGCACCGCCGGCCGCGACGAAGACCCGAACGCCGCCACGGCCTATGCGACCGATGACCGCCACGATCGTGATGAGCTGACCCCGGAAGACGCCCGCGGGATGCCGGGGTATCCCGACGAAAAAAAGCCGGCGGAACCGGCGGCGGAAGAAGCGGAATCGGGAATCGAGACGCCTGAGCAGGGGAACGATAAGGCGGGGTGAGCAGGGCTCATATCTGCTGACATTTACTCCTCATACCTGAAGCTTTTGGCGACTAGGCTGGAAATCGGCAGTAGTTGACCGTCTGTCTAACTGGCGCATCGCAATTTGCGATACGCCAGTTTCGTGTTTAACTTCCCTCATAGCAAAGTGCGATAAGGATGTTGCGTGCATGTGATTACTGAGAAGCGCATCTGGGAGGCCAAGGAAAAATGGCCACATTCAGCGAGCGCGTTGGATCAATGGTATCGGTTAATCAAACGCAACCATCCGACGGATTTTGCGGCGCTGAAAAAGCTGTTTCCGGCAACCGATAAGGTCGGTCCGCTGCACGTATTTGACATCGGTGGAAACAAGCTGCGGCTGATTGGGGTGATTCATTACCGTCACCAGCGCCTCTACATCAAATGCGTGCTTGACCACCGAGAATACGACAGAGGCAAGTGGAAGGAGGAAAGGGAATGAGTGCACTGATAGAACAGGCGGCTGCCCATTGGGAGTTCGTATCGCCTCTGCTTCGAAAGCCCAAGAGCGAGGTAGATTACGATCGTCTGGCTGGCGCTCTTGATGAGCTATTGGAGCGGGTTGGAGAAGACGAAGCACACCCGCTCATGAGTCTGGTCGAGATCATCAGTGAATGGATTGAAGCCTGGGACCATCAACAGCGGCCAATGCTCGAGGCAAGTGGTGTCGAGGCGCTTCGTTATCTGATGCGCGAACATGGCTTGAACCAAAGCGACTTGTCAGGTGTAGGCGCCCAATCGGTGGTCTCGGAGATACTGAGCGGCAGGCGTCAGCTCAACTTGCGGCAAATCCGCTGGCTGGCAGAGCGCTTCGGTGTCTCGGTTGAAACTTTCATCTGATGGACTCCCAGGTGGCTTACGACGAGCAGCTGATCTCCAGGTGCTTGCCCCATTCCGGCGGCCTTTCGGCGTAGCTGTCCATGCCCGGTTGTTCCTCGAACGGACGGGACAGTACGCCGTGCAGGCGGCGGACTTCTTCGTAGTCGCCTGATTCGGCGGCGTCGATGGCTTTCTGTGCCAGATAGTTGCGCAATACATACAACGGATTGACCGCGTGCATGCGGGCTCTGCGCTGGGCTTGATCGACAGCGCCCTCGCGATTGACCCGAGCGACGTAAAGCTCGCCCCAGGCATCGAAACCGTTGAGATCGACAAAGTCATCGCGCAAGCGGGCGACGGCTTGTTCGGGCGCGTGTTCGCCCAGGCGACGGAAAAACAGGCTGTAGTCGACGCCGCTGTTCTGCATCAGTTGCAGCAGGCGCTCCACCAGTTTCTGGTCATCGTCCTCGGCGCGGGTCAGGCCGAGGCGGCGGCGCATCAGGTCCAGGTAATGGGCCTGGTACAGCGGCAGATACAGGCCGAGGGTTTCGCGCAGGGCGTCGACGCTGATGAAGGGGGTCAGGGCCTGGGCCAGGGCGCTGAGGTTCCACTGGCCGATGGGCACCTGGTTGCTGAATGAATAGCGGCCCTGGTCGTCGGAGTGGTTGCAGATGAAGTTGGCGTCGAAGTCGTCGAGGAAGGCGAAGGGGCCGAAGTCGAAGGTGATGCCCAATATCGACATGTTGTCGGTATTCATCACCCCGTGACAGAAGCCGTAGGCCTGCCATTTGGCGATCAGCTCGGCGTTGCGTTCGACAATCTCCCGATACATCGCCAGGTACGGTTCCGGCTGCTCCCGGCATTCGGGGAAATGCAGGTTCAGCACGTGCTCGGCCAGGGCTGCGTGCAACTCCGGTTTCTTGGTGTAGTAGAAATATTCGAAATGCCCGAAGCGCACATGGCTCGGCGCCAGGCGCAGCACCATGGCGGCGCGCTCCTGCTTTTCGCGCCATACCGGGGTGTCGGAGCCGATCACACACAGCGCGCGCGTGGTCGGGATGCCCAACGCATGCAAGGCTTCGGAGGCGAGGAATTCGCGGATCGAGGAGCGCAGTACCGCCCGGCCGTCGCCCATCCGTGAAAACGGCGTCTGGCCGGCGCCTTTGAGGTGCAAGTCCCAATGCTCGCCGGCCTCGTTGTACACCTCGCCCAGCAGCAACCCGCGGCCATCGCCCAGTTGCGGGTTGTAGTGGCCGAACTGATGCCCGGAATACACCATGGCCCGAGGCTCGGTTTCGGCCCAGAGTTTGTGGCCGCCGAAAATTTCGGCAAACAGTGGCGTCTGTGCTTCGGCCGGATCCAGGTCAAGCAGCGCCATAGCGGCCGGGCTGGCAACCACCAGGCGCGGATTGTCGATGGGCTCCGGCAGCACGTGGGCCGAGAAACCGTCACCGAGGCGGGCGAAACGGTTATCGAAAGTCAGCGTTTCCAGTGTTTTCATGGCCATCTCCGACGGGGCGCCCGCAGGCATCCCGCGATCAGTCGAGTGTCTGTTGCGGTGGCTCCGGAACGGGCTTGATGCTGGCTACGGTCGAGGGCACAGGCCCGAGGGTCTTGTGGTCGGGTTCGGCGGGCACCAGTTTGTATTCCTGGCCTTGCAGGTTCTTCAGATAGATCTCCATCTGACGGAACGAGATGTTAATATGTTCCTTCTTGAATTCCCGGTTGATGAACCGGTTGATCTCGTCCAGCACCGGGTTGCGGTCGCCGAGGTCGCGTACGTGCATGCGCAACTCGTGGTCCAGGGTGCTTTCACCGAAGTTCAGGAAGTACACGATCGGCTCAGGCTCCTTCAGCACGCGCGGGTTATCGCGGGCAGCCTTGAGCAGCAGTTCGCGAACCCGATCCAGGTCCGAGCCGTAGTCCACGCCGAGTTTCAGGGTTACCCGGGTCACGGTGTCGGTCAGCGACCAGTTGATCAATTGCCCGGTGATGAAGGTCTTGTTCGGGACGATGATGTCCTTGCGATCGAAATCGGTGATGGTGGTCGCGCGAATGCGGATCTTGCTGACCGTGCCCGACAGGTTGCCGATGGTGATGGTGTCGCCGATCCGTACCGGGCGCTCGAACAGGATCATGATGCCGGAGATGAAGTTGGCGAAGATCTCCTGCATGCCGAAGCCCAGGCCCACCGACAGCGCGGCCACCAGCCATTGCAGCTTGTCCCAGCTCACGCCGAGTGTGGACAACGTCGTGACAAAGCCGACGCCGGCGATGACATAGGACAGCAGCGTGGTAGTGGCGTAGGCGCTGCCCTGGGCCAGGTTCAGCTTCGACAGCACGAACACTTCCAGCAGGCCCGGCAGGTTGCGCGCCAGGGCGAAGGTGATACCGATGATGATCAGCGCGCCGAGCATGTCGCCGATGCTGATGGGCACCATGCTCATGTTCACGCCGGTGCCGCTGGTGTATTCGTAGAGGGTGATGTTGTCCAGGTAGGAGAACACGCTGATCAGGTCTGACCAGACCCAGTACAGCGCGGCCATGAAACCGCCCAGCAGGGCCAGGCGGATCAGGCGTAGTGACTGTTCGTTGACCTTCTCGATGTCCAGGGTCGGCTCCTCGACCACCGTTTCACCGTCGCCGACCTCCTTGGCCGCCTGGCGCTTGGCCAGGGCGCGCTGGTAGGCCAGTCGCCGGGCCGCGACTGACAGGCCGCGCACGAAGGTGGCTTCGATCACCAGCCAGAACATCAGCAGGTACAAGGTATTGATCAAGCGATCGCTGAGTTTCAGCGCGGTGTAGTAGTAGCCGAAGCAGACAGCGACGAACAATGCGATCGGCAGCGCGGTGAACAGCACGCCGACGGCCTTGCGAAACAGCGAGGCGTTGGTGTGCGTCGGGCTGCTGAGCAGCAGTCGGCTGAGCAGCCAGGCCATCGAGGCGTAGCAGGTCAACACCACCGGCATGCCGAGTACGTCATCGGCCAGGGCCGACGGCTGCAACTCTGCCACGGCAACCACCGCCACCAGGGCCAGCACCACCAGGCCAAGTCGACGGATCCAGGCCTGGAGGAATTCCACCTGGGGTTTTTCCCAGCGGAAATGCAGCTCTGCGACGCCGCCGGGAGAGAGGATGCGATAGGCGGTATAGAACACCAGCCAGGCTTGGCCGATCTGCAACAGCGCGGCCCCAAGGTTGGTGTTCTGCCCACGGGCGTCGATCTGCAAGGCATAGCCGCACAGCGCCAGCGCCAGCGCAACCGGCATCGCCAGCAGGATGTTGATCAGGATCGCCTGGGGCGTGTGCCACTGGCTGTCGCGCTTGAAGTGTCCGACATCCTGGTGAACCTTGTTCAAGCGCGCATAAAGATTCTTGCGTCGCCACAGCAGCGCACCGATCAGCAGTGCCAGGGGCAGGAACAGCAGCGGCCGCTGGGTCAGGCCGTCGGCCAGCTCACTGAGGCTCGACGCCCAGGGCAGCGAGTCGACCTGCTTCTCCAGGCGGGCCGGCACGCCACGCATCCATTCGAAATCCAGCGGTTTGTTGCTGGGAATCCAGAACATCTGTTCTTCGAGCGTTGCGCGCAGGTTCTGGGCGGTACTGAGCAGCTGCTTCTGGTTGAGCTGCAAGGTGATGGATTCGTTGAGCACCGCGCTCAACTCACGGTTCAGCCGCTCCAACAGGTCGACGCGGGTCAGGGCCAGCTCCAGCAGCGTCTTGCGCAGTTGCGGCGTGACCTGCTCCGAAGGCTGGGACGCCAGCAGGCTGTCGACATAAGCGCTTGGATTGTTCAGCAGCTCGCGTTGCTGACTGACCTCGAACTGGTACAGGCGGATGTCGGCGATCTGGTCGGCGAGGTTCTGGTCCAGTTTCAGGTGTGGCAGGGTCTGGCGCTGCTTGTAGAGAATCTTGGAGAGCAGCAGGCTGCCCTTGAGCACGCTGATCTGCTCATCCAGGGCGGCGTCGGTCTGGGTGACGCTATCGAGCAACTGCTTGGTCTGCAGGTTCTGCTGGGTGACCTCGTTGAGCCGGTCGGTGCTCTTGAGCAGGTAATCGGAGAGCTTCAGGTTGGCCGAACTTTCGGTTGCCAGCAGGCTGCTGCCGCCGGCCTTCTGCGCTTCGATGGATTGCTGGGTCACCGTTTCCTGGGACTGGGCCAGGCGCTTCTGGTTGATCAGGTTCTGCAGGTCCTGGATCTCTCGCTCCATGCGGTCGATCTTTTCCGACAGCAAGTCATGCTGGCTGTTGCCCAGGTCTTGCAGTTGGCTGTTGCCGGCCAGCTCCTGGCGACGCAATGGAATCAGCGCGTTGAGGGCCGCCAGTTCAGCATTGAGCTGGTCGCGCTGTTCGGCGCTGAGGGCCTTGCCGGCGTCCCGGCCGGCCTTGAGGAGGGTGTTGATCTGCTGGATGCGGGTCTGGCTGGCGGAAATTTCCGCCTGGGCGCGCTCGGGGCGGGTCTGGGCGGTGATCACCAGGCTGTTGGCGTCGGCCAGGGCCTTTTGCAGGTCGCTCTGTTGGGTGGAGCGCTCCGTCAGCATCTGCTCAAGTTGAGGAATCGGCAGGTTGGCGTAGCGCTGCGCCACCGGCACCACATTGGTTCCCTTGAGCCGCGCCAGCTCGCGCTGGTTCTCGATGTTCTGCTTGGGGGCGTTGGCCAGTTGCTGCTTGAGGGCTTGCAGCTTCTGTTCGTAGTCGGCCTTGTTGCTGAGCTGGGTCAGGGTGTTCTGCAACACGGCCTGCAAGGCTTTCTGGTCGGCCTCCGGCAGTTTGCGGTCGGCGATCTTGTCCAGGCTGGCCTGGACCGAGGCGCTGGTAGGCGGTTCGGCGGCGTGCACCGTGCAGATGGAAAGACTCAGGCCGAGCAGGGCGATGGCAAAAAAGGAGCGCAGGGTAGGCATAGAGACCGGTCAAGCAAGTGAGAGTGGGAGCAGTTTAGAGGAACAAGCCGGGGCCCGGGCGACTTCCTTCGGGGAATCTGACGCCCACTTTGCCGATCTTGTTCCCGTCCATGGCCGCGACGGTCCACAGGGTACTGTTCCACTCCACCTGGTCGCCGACCACCGGAGCCCCCCCGACTTTCTGGGCGATGAAGCGGCCCAGGGACATGTCCGGATCGATGCCGTCGAGTTGCAGCCCGTACAGCGCCGCGACCGCGGCCAGCTGGGCGTCTCCTTCGAGTACGAAGTCGCCGAAAAAGCGTAGATCGAGGCCCCGTTGCGGTGCTTGGCTGAACAGTTTTCCCAGGGCCGGCAAGTCGTGTTCATGGCCGATTACACACAGCAGATCACCGACTTCCAGGACCGTACTACCCGACGGATGGAGCAGTTGCTGGCCACGGAACAGGGCCGCAATACGGGTTCCGTCAGGCATTTTCAGATCCCGAAGCGGCGAACCGATGCACCACTTTTCCGCACCGAGGCGATAGATGAACAGCTCCCACTCGCTGGTGACGTGAACCTCCAGCGCTGCGCGGGAAATCGGCAAAGGCTCCGGCGGGACGGTCACGTGCAGAAGCTTGGCGACCCACGGCAGGCTTGTGCCCTGCACCAGCAGCGACACCAGCACGATAAAGAACGCCAGGTTGAAATAGAGCTGCGCGTGAGGCAAACCGGCCATCAGCGGGAACACCGCGAGGATGATCGGTACCGCGCCGCGCAGGCCGACCCAGGAAATGAACACCTTCTCGCGACCGTGGAAAGCCTTGAACGGCAACAGCCCGACCATGACCGACAGCGGGCGCGCGAAGAGGATCATCCACAGGGCCAGGCCCAGGGCGGGCAGGGCGATCGGCAGCAGGTCATGGGGCGTGACCAGCAGGCCCAACACCAGGAACATGCCGATCTGCGCCAGCCAGGCCATGCCATCGAGCATATGGAGGATGCCGTGGCGACTGCGTATCGGGCGGTTGCCGATCACCAGGCCGCACAGGTACACGGCCAGGAAGCCGCTGCCGTGCAGGGCGTTGGTCAGGGCAAACACGGCCAGGCCGCCGCTGATCACCAGGATCGGGTAGAGGCCGTTGGCAAGGTTGATGCGGTTGACCAGTTGCAGCATCAGCCAGCCGCCACCCAGGCCGATCACGGCGCCGATACCGAACTCGCGCACCAGATGCCCCAACAGGCTCCACTGCAGGCCGGTTTCACCGCTGGCGAGCATGCCGATCAGGGTAACGGTGAGGAACACCGCCATCGGGTCGTTGCTGCCGGACTCGATTTCCAGGGTGGCGCTGACCCGTTCGTTGAGGCCTTTGCCACCCAACAGCGAAAACACCGCCGCAGCGTCGGTGGAGCCGACGATCGCCCCGATCAGCAGGCCCTGGATCAGGTTCAGGTCGAATAGCCACGCCGCCGCCAGGCCGGTCAGCCCGGTGGTGATCAGCACGCCGACGGTGGCCAGCGACAACGCCGGCCACAATGCCACGCGAAAGCTTGAGACCCGCGTGCGCAGGCCGCCATCGAGCAGGATCACCGCCAGAGCGAGGTTGCCGACCAGGTAGGCCGTGGCGTAGTTGTCAAAAAGAATACCGGCACCGTCCACGCCGGCGACCATGCCCACGGCGAGGATGATCACCAGGATCGGGATGCCCAGGCGCGACGAAAGAGAACTGACCAGGATGCTCGCACTCACCAGCAACGCGCCGATCAAGAACAGGCTGTTGATGGTCGTCGCAGTCAAAGGCAGTACTCCGGAATCTTGAGGGGGCAGGCGCAAACTGACCATGCAGTCTGCGTGCCAGCGATTCTAACCTGTTGAAATGTGATGCTGTCAAAAAAGGTTGGGATCGGCGTATGTGCACCGGATCCAGAGAGGGAAACACCGTGGCGAGGGAGCTTGCTCCCGCTCGGCTGCGAAGCAGTCGTCGCTTTTAAAGACAGGGCCGCTGCGCAGCCCAGCGGGAGCAAGCTCCCTCGCCACAAAAGCGTGGGTCGCTCACAGCTTGTGAGCGACCCACGGCGGTCAGAGGCTGAACCGCCCGACCATGCTGTTCAGGTCCACGGCCAGGCGCGACAGTTCGGCGCTGGCGGCGGTGGTCTGGTTGGCGCCGGTGGCCGACTGCACCGACAGGTCGCGGATGTTCACCAGGTTGCGGTCGACTTCACGGGCCACTTGGGCCTGTTCCTCGGCGGCACTGGCGATCACCAGGTTGCGTTCGTTGATCTCGACGATGGCGGTGTTGATGGTGTCCAGGGACATCCCGGCGCCGCGGGCGATGTTCAATGTCGACTCGGCGCGTTCGGTGCTGTTGCGCATCGAATCCACGGCCTGTTCGGTGCCGCTCTGGATGCTGCCGATCATGCGCTCGATCTCGCTGGTCGACTGCTGGGTGCGATGGGCGAGGGCGCGTACTTCATCGGCTACCACCGCAAAACCACGACCGGCTTCACCGGCGCGGGCCGCTTCAATCGCGGCGTTCAGTGCCAGCAGGTTGGTCTGGTCGGCCAAGCCACGGATCACATCGAGCACTTTGCCGATATCGCGGGACTCATCGGCCAGGTTGCCGATCAGCGTGGCGGTGCTCTGTACGTCGGCGCTCATGCGTTCGATGGCGCTGACGGTTTCCTGCACCAGGTCACGACCGTCACCCGCCGAAGTGGTGGCGTTCTTCGACGCTTCGGAAGTGCTCACGGCGTTGCGGGCGACTTCTTCCACGGCGCTGGTCATTTCGTTGACCGCTGTGGCGGCCTGCTCGATTTCGTTGTTCTGCTGGGTCAGGCCCCCGGGCACTTTCGTCGGTGACGCTGTTGAGCTCTTCGGCGGCGGAGGCCAGTTGGGTGGCCGAGCCGGAGATCCGCTGCAGAGTGTCGCGCAATTTCTCCTGCATGGTCGCCATTGCCCGCAACAGGCGGCCGGCTTCGTCGCTGCCATCAACTACGATCGGCCGGGTCAGGTTGCCCTTGGCGATTTCTTCGGCAGCATCCAGGGCGTTGGCGATCGGCCTGGTGATGCTGTTGGTCAGCAGCCAGGCGAACAGCAGGGTCAGGCCGGTGGCGACGATCAGCAAGGTGACGACCCAGGTGAAAGCCGTCGAGTACTGTTGGGCGGCACCCTGGTTGAGCATTTCGGCCTGGCGATTGTTGATTTCCATCAAGCGGGTGACCGCCGCGTTGATCGCGTCGGAGTTGCTCAGCAATTCAGTGTTGAGCAGCGCTTGCAATTGATCGAGCTGGTTGTTGCGCGACAGGGTTTTCATCCGCTCTTCGAGCTGACGGTACTGATTCAGCAACTGTACGTATTGCTCATAAGCGGCGCGTTCGTCCGGGGCGCTGATGAGTTTTTCGTACTCGGTCTGCGCCTCGCGGATCTGCTGGTTGCGTTGCTCGAACAGCTCATAGGTTTTCTGCTGGACGTCCGGTTCCCGGTTGGTCAGCAGGCGATAGGACAAGACGCGAAGGCGCAGGGTGAGCTGGGTGAACTCATCCAGGGCCTTGATGCTCGGGACGCTGTTCTGGACGATGGTTTCGCCCGAAGCGCGGATCTTGCTCATCTGGCTCAGGGCAAATACACCCAGGGCCAGCATCAGGGCGCCGATCAGGGCAAACCCCAGGAACGCCCGCGGCGCGATGTTCATATTACGTAGGGACATGGAAGTTACCGTGAAAAAGCGCGTCCGTGCGGGGCTGTGACTGGTTTCCTGACTTATCGGTCTGGCGACTGAAGTCTTGAGGGCGCTGCGTGCTTTTGTCGCACGCCATCGGGGTTGGCGCGACGAAGGGTCGGAACCAGATTTCGCCATCACAGTCTTTACAGCTCGCGAGCGGAATACCGCTGCCTTCTGAGTCGTGGCGCCGACGGTGACTTTTCTTTATCGTACGCGCCCCCTTGAAAAGCCTGGAATTCAATATGTTGGAAACATCCCTCAGCCAGCTGGAGCAACTGGTCAACGACCTGGTGCAACAGAACCGCCACCTGACCGGCCTGAATGAAAGCCTGAGCGCCGAACTGGCCAAGGCCAAGGATGAAAACGAAAGCCTGCAGCTGAACCTGATGGAACAGGAAGAATTGCACGGCACCACCGCCGCACGGATCCAGGCCCTGATCGAGCGCGCCAGCACCGCAACGGTCGGCGCATGAAGCAGGGTGCCGATGGGGTGACGGTCGTCTCGATTCTCGGAGAGGAATACTCGATCAAGGCGCCGGCCGGACAGGAGCAGGCGCTGCTGGACGCCGCTTCGATGCTCAAGGCGGCCCTGGCCGATACCAAGCGTAAATTCCCGACGTTGATCGGCGACCGCCTGCTGGTGCTGGCGGCCATGAATCTGTGTTCGCAACAGATCGAAATGCAAAAGCAGCATCGCGCGGAGCTCGACCGCTACGAGGAGCAGGTTAGCGCCACGGTCGAGGTTATCGCCAAGACGATCCAGCAGGCTTGAAGCCTATGAATACCTGATACAGAAGGTGGTCCGGATTGTGGGAGCGAGCCTGCTCGCGAAAGCGTCGGATCAGGCAATTCAGCTTTAACTGACAGACCGCTTTCGCGAGCAGGCTCGCTCCCACAGTAGATCTATGATGAACGCAGATGTTGTGTTCCCATTTGAGACCCCCTGTAGGAGCGAGCCTGCTCGCGAATGGATTTCAGCCGCGCCGCAAGCTCCGGCTCAAAACCACTCATCCCGCATCCCCAGGCACGTATCATCCCGTGCCTCGAGAATCGCCAGCTCATGCTGGCAGCCTGGAACCTCCCAGGTCAGGAAGTAGCGCGCCGCTTGCAGCTTGCCCCTGTAGAAATCCACATCCGCCGCATTGCCCCTGGCCAGCCCTTCCTCGGCGCGAATCGCCTGTTCCAGCCAGCGCCAGCCAATCACCATATGACCAAACACCTTCAGGTACAGCGCCGAATTGGCCAGGCTGCTGTTGACCTTGCCCTGGGCGAGGTCCGTCAGCAGCCCGAGGGTGACCGATTGCAGGCGCGCCACCAGGGCTTCCAGCGGCTGGCGCAGGGGCGTCAACGAATCGTATGCCTGGGCGCGTTCGCCGGTATCGGCCACCAGGCGGATCAGTTGCTTGAGACCGGCCCCGCCGTTCTGCGCCAGTTTGCGTCCGAGCAGATCCAGCGACTGGATGCCATGGGTGCCTTCATGGATCGGGTTCAGGCGGTTGTCGCGGTAATACTGCTCCACCGGATATTCGCGGGTGTAGCCATGGCCGCCGAGAATCTGGATCGCCAGTTCGTTGGCCTTCAGACAGAACTCCGATGGCCACGACTTGACGATGGGCGTCAGCAGGTCCAGCAACTCATGGGCGCGGCGGCGCTCGGCCTCGCTCTCAAGCGTAGTGGTGTCGTCGAACAGCCGCGCCGCGTACAAGCCCAGGTCGAACGAACCTTCCACGTAGGCTTTCTGGGTCAACAGCATGCGGCGGACGTCGGCGTGCTGGATGATCGGCACCGGCGCGGTGCCTGGATCCTTGCTGTCGGGCACTCGTCCCTGCGGGCGCTCGCGGGCGTATTCAAGGGAATACAGGTAACCGGCGTAGCCCAGCATGACGGCGCCCATGCCGACGCCGATCCGCGCCTCGTTCATCATCTGGAACATGTAGCTCAGACCGTGGTGCGGTTTGCCGACGAGGTAACCGACACACTCACCGTTATCACCGAAGTTCAGCGCCGTGGACGTAGTCCCGCGCCAGCCCATCTTGTGGAACAGTCCGGCCAGCAGCACGTCGTTGTGCTTGCCCAGGCTGCCATCTTCGTTGACCAGGAACTTGGGCACGATAAACAGCGAAATGCCCTTCACGCCCGGCGGCGCGTCCGGCAGTTTGGCCAGAACCATGTGCACGATGTTTTCCGACAGCGGATGGTCGCCACCGGAAATGAAGATCTTGTTGCCCTTGAGTCGATAAGTGCCGTCAGACGCCGGTTCCGCGCGCGTACGAATATCCGCCAGCGAAGAACCCGCGTGAGGTTCGGTCAGGGCCATGGTGCCGAAGAAACGGCCGTCGATCATCGGTTGCAGGAAGCGCTGCTTCTGCTCATCGCTGCCGAAGCTCTCGATCAGGTTCGCCGCGCCCATGGTCAGGAACGGGTAGGAAGTCGAAGCGGCGTTGGCCGACTGGAAGTGCGCGAAGCACGCCTGGGACAGCAGCGTAGGCAGTTGCATGCCGCCGGCGTCGAAGCTGCGGGCGGCGTTGAGAAAGCCCGCCTCCAGAAACGCATCCACCGCCGGTTTCACTTCCGGGATCAGGATGGCCTGGCCATCTTCATAGCGCGGTTCGTTTTCGTCGTTCTTGCGGTTGTGCGGCGCGAAATATTTTTCGGCGATGCTGCGGGCCGTACCGATGGCCGCGTCGAAGGTTTCACGATTGTGCTCGGCGAACCGTTCGCGCTGGGTCAGGCCTTCGGCATCAAGGACTTCATACAGCTCGAAAGCCAGATTGCGGGAACTGAGCAGCGTCTCGGACATGGCGGCCTACCTTTTCTTGGAATGGGCCGAGTCTAGGTGTGAGGCGGGAGGGTGAACAGCAAGATTGATTTGGGTGATGGAGTGGCAGAACGCAGGGGGTGATCTGACGCGGATAAAATGTGGGAGCGAGCTTGCTCGCGATAGCTATCTCACATACAACAAAGATGTTGGCTGTCAGGTCGCTATCGCGAGCAAGCTCGCTCCCACAGGTTCGGTGGGCTGAGCATCTATTGCCGATGCTCAGCGAACGTCGCTTAACCGATCGTCATCAGGCTGGCGTTACCACCCGCCGCGGCGGTGTTGACGCTCAGCGCGCGTTCGATCACCAGGCGTTCCAGGGCGATATTGGTTTCGCCCTGGGACAAGCCATGCACGCCGACGATCGCCCCGGCGCGCTTGGCCACTTGCTGGCATACGCCGCGCAACTGGTCCGAGTCGCCGTGGTGCAGGACTGCGTCGAACAACACGTCGTCCTTGGTCCAATCGGCAACCCGCTGGATACGCGCCTGAATGTCCTTCGGCAAGCGTGCGAACAACGCCTTGCTGGTGTCGGTTTCCGACCACACGGCCGAGCCGCCTACGGCCAATACGGCCGCCAGCTGCGTCAGCAGGTCGCCTTCCACGTCCGCCAGGCACAACACGTGCTCGCGGGGCAGGATGGCGTAGCTGTTGCGTTCGCCGGTCGGGCCGGTCAGCTGGCGGGTGATGCCGCTTTGCGACTGGGCCGCGAACTGCACGCACAGGGCGCTCAGTTCGGCGAGCTTGTGGCTGTCGGCCCAGGCTTGCAGGGCGGTCAGCGGTTTGCTCATGGCGTCGCGCAAGCGCAGGTCCGGTGCCGACAGGGCATCGCCCCGTACAAAGGACTGCTGGATCGCATCGGTAGGACGAGTCGACAACAAGCGGTACAGGTACAGCGGGCCGCCGGCTTTCGGACCGGTGCCCGACAGGCCTTCGCCGCCGAACGGCTGCACGCCGACCACGGCACCGACGATGTTGCGGTTTACATAGACGTTACCGGCATGGACGTTGTCGATCACCTTGGCGATGGTTTCGTCGATGCGCGTGTGCACGCCCAGGGTAAGGCCGTAGCCGGAAGCGTTGATCTGACCGATCAACTGGTCCAGCTCCTTGCGCTTGTAGCGCACCACGTGCAGCACCGGGCCGAAGATCTCGCGTTGCAGCTCGTCGAAGCTTTCCAGCTCGATCAGGGTCGGCACCACGAAGGTGCCGCGCTTGCACTCGTCGCTGTCGGCGATTGCCATCTGATACACGGTGCGACCTTTGTCGCGCATGGCCTGGATGTGTTTCTCGATGCCGGCCTTGGCTTCGGCGTCGATCACCGGGCCGATGTCCACCGACAGGCGCTCGGGGTTGCCGAGGCGCGATTCGGCCATGGCGCCCTTGAGCATTTCGATGACGCGGTCGGCGGAATCTTCCTGCAGACACAGAACACGCAGGGCCGAGCAACGCTGGCCGGCGCTGTCGAAAGCCGAGGACACCACGTCGATGACCACTTGTTCAGTCAGGGCCGAGGAGTCGACGATCATCGCGTTCTGGCCGCCGGTTTCGGCGATCAGCGGGATCGGCCGGCCCTGGTTGTCCAGGCGTCCGGCGATATTGCGTTGCAGCAGGCGCGCGACTTCGGTCGAGCCGGTGAACATCACGCCTTTGACCCGATCGTCACCCACCAGGCGGGCACCAACGGTTTCGCCACGGCCCGGCAGCAATTGCAGGACACCTTCCGGAATGCCGGCTTCAAGCATCAGGCGCACTGCCTGGGCAGCCACCAGAGGCGTCTGCTCGGCGGGCTTGGCCAGTACCGGGTTGCCGGCGGCCAGTGCGGCGGCGACCTGGCCGCTGAAAATCGCCAGCGGGAAGTTCCACGGACTGATGCAGACCACCGGGCCCAATGGACGGTGGGCATCGTTGGTGAAATCGTTGCGCGCCTGCACCGCGTAGTAGCGCAGGAAGTCCACGGCCTCGCGCACCTCGGCGATGGCGTTGGCGAAGGTCTTGCCGGCTTCGCGGGCCAGCAGGCCCATCAGCGGCTGGATCTCGCCTTCCATCAGGTCGGCGGCGCGCTCCAGGATCGCGGCGCGTTCGGCCGGTGGCGTGGCTTGCCAGATCGGCGCGGCGTTGAGGGCGCACTGGATGGCGTTGTCGACATCAGCGACGGTAGCCTCCTGCACGTGGCCCACCACGTCACGGTGATCGGCCGGGTTCAGCACCGGTGCCGGGGTTTCTTCACTGGCGGCGCAGCCGAGCATCGGCGCAGCTTTCCAGTCGTTGTGGGCGGTGGCCAGCAAAGCGCAGGACAACGAGGCCAGGCGATGTTCGTTGGCCAGGTCGATGCCGCTGGAGTTGGCGCGTTCGCTGCCGTACAAATCGCGTGGCAACGGAATACGCGGGTGCGGCAGGCCGAAACCGCCTTCCCGCGTCGCCATCTGCTCAATGCTTGCCACTGGATCGGCCACCAGTTCCTGGATGGAAATCGACTGGTCGGCGATGCGGTTGACGAATGAAGTGTTCGCGCCGTTTTCCAGCAAGCGACGCACCAGGTAGGCCAGCAGCGTTTCGTGGGTGCCGACAGGCGCGTACACACGGCATGGTCGGTTCAGCTTGCCTTCGGAAACCTTGCCTACAACCTGTTCGTACAGCGGTTCGCCCATGCCATGCAGGCATTGGAACTCATACTGCCCCGGGTAATAGTTCTGACCGGCGATGTGGTAAATCGCCGACAGAGTGTGGGCGTTGTGCGTGGCGAATTGTGGATAGATGACTTCCGGCACCGACAGCAGCTTGCGGGCGCAGGCGATGTAGGAAACGTCGGTGTACACCTTGCGGGTGTAGACCGGATAGCCTTCCAGGCCTTCGACCTGGGCGCGCTTGATCTCGCTGTCCCAGTAGGCGCCTTTCACCAGGCGGATCATCAGGCGGTGACGGCTGCGACGAGCCAGGTCGATCACATAGTCGATGACATACGGGCAACGCTTCTGGTAGGCCTGGATCACGAAGCCGATGCCGTTCCAGCCGGTCAGCTTCGGCTCGAAGCACAGGCGCTCGAGCAGGTCCAAGGACAGTTCGAGGCGGTCGGCCTCTTCGGCGTCGATGTTCAGGCCGATGTCGTATTGCTTGGCGAGCAGGGTCAGCGACAACAGGCGCGGGTACAGTTCGTCCATGACGCGTTCGTACTGGGCGCGGCTGTAGCGCGGGTGCAGGGCCGAAAGCTTGATGGAAATGCCCGGGCCTTCGTAAATCCCACGACCGTGAGAGGCTTTGCCGATCGAATGGATGGCTTGTTCGTACGAGGCCAGGTACTTCTGGGCGTCATGTTCAGTGAGCGCGGCTTCACCGAGCATGTCGTAGGAATAACGGAAACCCTTGGCTTCGAACTTGCTGGCGTTGGCCAGGGCTTCGGCGATGGTTTCGCCGGTGACGAACTGCTCGCCCATCAGGCGCATGGCCATGTCGACGCCCTTGCGGATCATCGGCTCGCCGCTCTTGCCAATGATGCGGCTCAGCGACGAAGTCAGGCCGGCTTCATTATGAGTGGCGACCAACTTGCCGGTCAGCAGCAGGCCCCAGGTGGCGGCGTTGACGAACAGCGACGGGCTGTTGCCCAGGTGCGGCTGCCAGTTGCCGGTGCTGATCTTGTCGCGAATCAGTGCGTCGCGGGTGCCTTTGTCCGGGATGCGCAGCAGTGCTTCGGCGAGACACATCAGCGCCACGCCTTCCTGGGACGACAGGGAAAATTCCTGCAGCAAGCCTTGGACAATACCGGCCCGCCCGCCCGCGCTCTTCTGGTTGCGCAGTTTTTCCGCGATCGACGCCGCGAGCTTGTTGGTGGCCTCGGCCATTTCGGCCGGCAGTCGGGCCTGCTCGATCAGCATCGGCACCACTTCCGGCTCAGGACGGCGGTAGGCGGCGGTAATGGAGGCGCGCAGGACCGATTGCGGCAGAATGCTTTCGGCGAACTCCAGGAAGCACTGGTGAGCGTGGTCGGGCTGGACTTCACCGGCATCATCGCTATCGGCGCGGGTCGAACCGTTCAGCTCGGTCAGGGTTGCACCACCCTCGAGTTTTTCCAGGTAATTGAAAATTGCCTGCTTGATCAGCCAGTGCGGCGTGCGATCAATCGAGGTTGCGGCCGCCTTCAGGCGTTCGCGGGTCGGGTCGTCGAGTTTGACCCCAAGGGTGGTGGTAGCCATATTTTTATCCTCATGTTTACCACGTATGGCGTGGCATCAGCTGGCGGCAAGATTAGCTGCGAGCCGATAGAGGTGCAACCGGGTGCAACCTGTTTTTTGTCGAAATATTGAGCAGCTCATCAGGTCGCATTGGATCGTAAACAGGCTTTGCACTTTGTTGGTGCGCCAGCCAGTCGAAAAGCGACCTTGTTTGCACCAATAACGTGCGGAAAATCGCCTTGCGTACGAATATTCCGACTAGGTGCAACTTATTTGAACGAAATTGGTTGCACCTTATTTGAATTGTTGAATAGCATTCGCGGCCAAGGTGCAACCGGGCTTCACGCCGAGCTGCATCGGCTGGTGGCTTTCCTGGGGAAACATCAGTCATAAATTCGCGGGTCCACAAAACGTCGGTACAGCGTCTGCGTTGTCCGGGTTTTCAACTGCCACCGCACCATAAAAACAAAGCCAGGGCGTACTCATGAGTTTCAGCAATCCTACCCTGATCACTTTCGTGATCTACATCGCAGCCATGGTCCTGATCGGCCTGATGGCTTATCGCTCCACCAACAACCTTTCCGATTACATCCTGGGCGGTCGCAGCCTGGGCAGTGTCGTGACGGCGCTCTCTGCCGGTGCCTCCGACATGAGCGGCTGGCTGTTGATGGGTTTGCCCGGCGCCATCTATATGTCCGGCCTGTCGGAAAGCTGGATCGCCATCGGCCTGATCATCGGTGCCTACCTGAACTGGCTGTTCGTGGCCGGTCGCCTGCGGGTGCAGACCGAGCACAACGGTGACGCGCTGACGCTGCCGGACTACTTCTCCAGCCGCTTCGAAGACAAGAGCGGTTTGCTGCGGATCATTTCCGCGGTCGTGATCCTGGTGTTCTTCACCATCTACTGCGCTTCCGGCATTGTTGCCGGTGCCCGTCTGTTCGAAAGCACTTTCGGCATGTCCTACGAAACCGCGCTGTGGGCCGGTGCCGCCGCGACCATTGCCTACACCTTCATCGGTGGTTTCCTGGCCGTAAGCTGGACCGACACCGTACAAGCGACCCTGATGATCTTCGCGTTGATCCTCACGCCGATCATCGTGCTGCTGGCCACCGGCGGCGTCGATACCACTTTCCTGGCTATCGAGGCGAAAGACCCTACGTCGTTCGACATGCTGAAAAACACCACCTTCATCGGCATCATCTCGCTGATGGGCTGGGGCCTGGGCTACTTCGGCCAGCCGCATATCCTGGCGCGCTTCATGGCGGCGGATTCGGTCAAGTCGATTGCCAAGGCGCGTCGCATCTCCATGGCCTGGATGATCCTGTGCCTGGGCGGCACCGTTGCCGTCGGTTTCTTCGGTATCGCCTACTTCTCGGCGCACCCGGAAGTGGCCGGTCCGGTGACCGAAAACCCTGAGCGTGTGTTCATCGAGCTGGCGAAACTGCTGTTCAATCCATGGGTTGCCGGTGTCCTGCTGTCGGCCATCCTGGCGGCGGTCATGAGCACCTTGAGCTGCCAATTGCTGGTGTGCTCCAGTTCCCTGACCGAAGATTTCTACAAGACGTTCCTGCGCAAGAGCGCTTCCCAGCTGGAACTGGTCTGGGTAGGTCGTTTCATGGTGCTGCTGATAGCGGTCATCGCCATCGCCCTGGCCGCCAACCCGGAAAACCGTGTACTGGGCCTGGTGAGCTACGCCTGGGCCGGTTTCGGTGCGGCCTTCGGTCCTGTGGTGCTGATTTCGGTGATCTGGAAAGACATGACCCGTAACGGCGCGCTGGCCGGGATCCTGGTGGGTGCGATCACCGTAATCGTCTGGAAGCATTTCGAGCTGCTGGGCCTGTACGAAATCATTCCTGGCTTCATCTTTGCCAGCCTGGCGATCTATGTGGTCAGCAAGATGGGTTCGCCAACCGCCGGCATGCTGCAGCGCTTCGAAGCGGCCGAGAAGGATTTCCGCTTGAATCAATAAGCCACTCGGCGAGGCCGTCATGGCTCGTCTGAAGGTTTGAAAAACGGCTCGTCTCTCATGGAGGCGGGCCGTTTTTTTTGCCGGCGCCCCGGCCCGATTGTTGGAGAAACTCTGCCGTTACCTCACTTTGCCTGACAGGCTCTGCCAAACCGCGATGTCAGGCGATACGTTTGTTTGGTGCAACTTTTGCCCCGTCGTCTGTAAGGCAAATCTGTTTTTTCCGCTGATCGGTCCAATCCGTCATGGCTCATGCAGAATCGCTCGCCTTCCTTTCGCAGAGGCACATCGGATGTTCGCGCCTGCCAACTCGCCACGTTTTACGCTGACATTCGACAGCGGCCCGAATGAATTGCAGGTCCTTGAGTTCAAGGGCACGGAAGCCGTCAGCCAGCCCTATCGCTTTGATCTGGAGCTGGTCAGCGAGCGGCCCGACCTGGTGCTTGAAGATTTATTGCATCGTCAGGCTTATCTGCGCTTCGATCACCAAGGTGGCGGCATCCACGGCCAGGTCTATAGTGTGGCCCAGGGCGATTCGGGCGAGCGGCTGAGCCGTTATCAGGTCAGCCTGGTGCCTCGCCTGGCTTACTTGCGCCATCGCATCAACCAACGGATTTTCCAGCACCTGAGCGTGCCGGACATCATCGCCCGCGTGTTGAAGGACCACGGTATTCTCGCCGATGCTTGCCAGTTCAGTCTTGGCGGGCAATACCCCGAGCGTGAATACTGCGTGCAGTACCACGAAAGCGATCTGGTTTTTATCGAACGGATTTGCGCCGAAGTCGGCATCCATTATCACTTCCGACACAGCCCTGACGGCCACCTGCTGATATTTGGCGACAACCAGACGGTGTTCCCGCGCCTGCCCGAGTCCACTTTGTATCTGCCCGGCAGCGGCATGGCTGCCGCCGAGCCGGCTATCAAGCGCCTGGCCGTGCGGCTGCAGACCCACACCAACGCCGTGATGTTGCGCGACTACGATTTTCGCAAGCCGGGCCTCTCGTTACAGGCGGACATCGGCAATCAGCAACTTCCCGTTCTGGAGAGTTATCACTACCCCGGCCAGTTCACCGACCGCGACGATGGCCAGCGTCTGGCCCAGCATGCTCTCCAACGGCAGGCGGGCGATGGGTGCCTGGCGGAGGGTGGCAGCGATGACAGCGCTTTTGCCAGCGGACATTTCATGCGTATCAAGGAGCATCCCCGGGCGCAATGGAATGATCTCTGGTTGCTGACGCAGGTTGACCACCATGGCCATCAGCCGCAGGTGCTGGAAGAAACCGCCGCTGTCGGCGCGGATGAGTTCCAGGGCTACCGCAATAGCTTCCTCGCGACGCCGTGGGAAGTGTTCTTTCGTCCGCCGTTGCAGCACGGCAAACCGTCCGTCAACGGCTACCAGCCCGCGGTGGTGACCGGCCCGGCGGACAGCGAGATCCATTGCGACGCGTTCGGGCGGGTCAAGGTGCAACTGGTCTGGGATCGCGACGGTAAGCGTGACGAGCATTCCAGTTGCTGGCTGAGAGTGGCGAGCGGCTGGGCACACGATCACTACGGCGGCGTGATGATTCCCCGGGTCGGCATGGAAGTGCTGGTGGGGTTCATGGAGGGCGACGTGGACAAGCCGCTGGTGGTGGGCTGTCTGCCGAACGGCGCCAACCCGGTGCCGCTGGACCTGCCTGCGGACCAGACCCGCAGCATATTGCGCAGCCAGAGCAGCCCCGGTGGCGGTGGCTACAACGAGTTGCGCATCGAAGACCGCAAGGGCGCCGAGGAAATCTACCTGAGGGCCCAGCGCAACTGGACCCAGCACGTGTTGCACGACCAGCGCGTGCAGGTCGACCACGAGCGCAGCATCGTGGTCGCCGGCTTGTCGCGGCATGAACTGCAGGATGACGAGCAGCGCATCACCGCCGGTCGGCGTCAGGTCGAGGTCCGCCAGGACGATCACCTGCTGGTCACGGGCGATCGGCATATCCGCGTGGCCAACCAGGCCATCAGCGCCGTGGGAGGCTTTCATGTCAGTGCCGGCCGGCAGATCGTGCTTGAGGGGGACGCCAGCGCGACCATCCAGGCCGGTGGACACTGGATCAACATCGGTCCGGGCGGAATCTTCAGCAGCGTGCCGATCCAGGTCGGTGGTGCGCCGATGGCAACCATGGGCGCCGAAGCCATTGCGCCCGGCGCGGCGGAAAAACTCGCCGCCGCGCCGGCCTCGGCCCTTAGCCATGCGCAGATCCTCAGCCTGAAAAGCCCCGCGCCGTTCTGCGAGGAATGCGAGCGCTGCAAGGCGGGCGCCTGCGATCTGTTGGCGTGTTGAGGCCCGTTGTAAGGGGGCCGCTGCGCAGCCCAGCGGGAGCAAGCTCCCTCGCCACAGGGGTGATGGCTGTCGTCCGCTCGGCTGCGAACCCCTGACGTTCGGCACGCTTCAAGGTAAACTCCTCGGCCTTCGCAGGAGCCGCCATGAATTATCGTCACGCCTTCCACGCCGGCAATCACGCCGATGTGTTCAAACACCTGACCTTGACCCGCCTCATTGCCCTGATGTCGCGCAAGGAGCAGCCCTTTGCCTACCTCGATACCCACGCGGGCATCGGGCTGTACGACTTGCAGGGCGACCAGGCCAATCGCACCGGCGAATACCTGGAAGGCATCGCGCGGTTGTGGGGCCAGGATGACCTGCCGCCGTTGACCGCCGAGTACATGAAGGTGCTGCACGAGATGAACCCGGACGGCCAGTTGCGTTATTACCCGGGCTCACCGGAACTGGCGCGGCGCCTGACCCGGGCGCAGGACCGGGTGCTGCTCAACGAGAAACATCCCGAAGACGGCGTACTGCTCAAGGACAACATGAAGGGTGACCGTCGCGTGGCGGTGCACCTGGGCGAAGGCTGGCATGTGCCGCGGGCTCTGCTGCCGGTGAGCGAGAAGCGCGGGCTGATGCTAATCGATCCTCCCTTTGAGCAGCTCGACGAGATGCAGCGCTGCGCCGCTTCGCTCAAGGAGGCCATCGGCCGGATGCGCCAGACGGTCGCGGCGATCTGGTACCCGGTGAAGGACCAGCGCATGTTGCGGCGCTTCTACCAGGACCTGGCCGGCACCGGCGCGCCGAAGCTGTTGCGGGTGGAATTGCTGGTGCATCCGCTGGCCACGCCGAACAGCCTGAACGGCTCCGGCCTGGCCATTGCCAATCCGCCCTGGGGGCTTGAGGAAGAATTGCGGGAATTGCTGCCATGGTTGTCCAAGAAGCTCGGGCAAACCCAGGGTGGGTGGCAGATGGATTGGTTGATTGCTGAAGCTTGAGGTGTTGGTGGTGTCTGTAAGGACGCCATCGCGAGCAAGCTCGCTCCCACAATGAAACCGGGGTACCCCCGCGAGAATCAGGGCGCCTTGCTTTTGATCTTGATCTTGATCTTGATCTTGATCTGAGGCGCCCCGTTAACCACGCTGGCCGAACGCAGGCATTGTGGAGTGGGCATCCCGGCATGGATGCCGGGGTAGCCGCGCTGGGCCAGGGATGGCCCTTCGCGGCGGGCCCACGGAGCAATGCCGGAGTGAGGGCATGCCGAGCCTTAGCGAGGCACCGAGTGGTGGGGCTAAAGCGCTTTGGTTACTTTCACGCTTTTTGAAAGTGACCCGCCGTAAGGGCGGAACCATAAGCCGCCGTTACCGCAACAACGGATATGTACCCAGTCAACAACCCCCCTGGCCGACTGTCAGGACGCCATCGCGAGCGAGCTCGCTCCCACAGGGCTTGGGGTGTACTCACCCTATAGGTTCGACCCCGGCCATTGTGGGAGCGAGCCTGCTCGCAATACTTTCAGAATGGTCAGATCGGGCAAGTCACGCCCGTACCGCCAATGCCGCAATAACCTTCAGGGTTCTTCGCCAGGTATTGCTGGTGATACGCCTCGGCAAAGTAGAAGGTCGGCGCTTCGTCGATTTCGGTGGTGATTTCGCCTTTACCGGCCTTGTTCAGCTCAGCCTGGAACACGTCCTTGCTGTTCTTCGCCGCTTCCAGTTGCTCGGGCGTGGTGCAATAGATCACCGAGCGATACTGGGTGCCAATGTCATTTCCCTGGCGCATGCCCTGGGTCGGGTTGTGCAGTTCCCAGAACATCTTCAGAAGCTGCTCGTAGCTGACCTTCGCCGGCTCGTAGACCACCAGCACCACTTCGCTGTGGCCGGTCAGGCCCGAACAGACCTCTTCGTAAGTCGGGTTTGGCGTAAAGCCACCCGCGTAACCTACCGCGGTGCTGACCACGCCTTCACGTTGCCAGAACTTACGCTCCGCACCCCAGAAGCAACCCAGGCCGAAGATCGCGAAGTCCACGTCCATGGCAAACGGGCCCAGCAGCGGCGCGTCATGGACGAAGTGTTTTTCCGGCACGGTCATTGGGGTTTCACGGCCAGGCAGAGATTGTTCTTGAGTAGGAAGCACGTTTTTGTTCACCAGGATTTCCGAGCGCAAGACCATCATCAGTCCTCTCAGTCAGATTGAATTGAGCGAAATAGACCGTCAGTGTGCCTCAGAAAAGCCGCTGCTCGCTATAAGCGGCTGTCAGACAAGAGGGCCGCGCGGGTAGCGCTTGAGCTTCTCGACAAGCTCTGCGCCGGGAATCGGCCGGTCGAACAGGTAGCCCTGGCCGACGTCGCAGCGGTGGCGCCGCAGGAACGCCAGCTGCTGGGCGGTCTCGATGCCTTCGGCGACGACCTTGAGTTTGAGGTTGTGGGCCATGGCGATCACGGCGGAGGTGATTTCCATGTCGTCCTGGTTATCCGGGATCTCATGGATGAAGCTGCGATCGATCTTGATGATGTCGATCGGGAATTTCTTCAGATAGCTCAGGGATGAATAACCGGTACCGAAATCGTCCATGGCCAGGGTCAGGCCCAGGCGCTTGAGCTGGTCGAGTTGCAGGTGCGTGTCTTCGGTGGCTTCGAGCAGCAGACCTTCGGTCAGCTCCAGTTCCAGCAAGCGGGCGGGCAGTTGCTCTTCCTTGAGGATGCTGGCGATCGAGGCCACCAGGTCGGGGTCGGAGAACTGCTTGGGCGACAGGTTGATCGCCACCTGCAGGTTGCCCAGGCCGGCAGCGGTCAATTGCTTGCTCATGCGGCAAGCCTGGCGGGCGATCCATTTGCCGATGGGGATGATCAGGCCGGTTTCCTCGGCCACGCTGATGAACTGGTCCGGACGGATCATGCCTTTTTCCGGGTGGTTCCAGCGCAGCAGAGCCTCCATGCCCAGCAGGCGACCGCTGCGCAGGCACAGCTTGGGCTGGTAGAAAACGTCCAGTTCATTCTGGGTCAGGGCGCGGCGCAGGTTGTTTTCCACGAACAGCTTGTAGCTGGCCTCGGCGTTCAGCGCCTCGGTGAACACTTGGACCTGATGCTTGCCGTTGGCCTTGGCCTTGTGCAGGGCGAGGCCGGCGTTGCGCATCAGCGTCTGCGGGTCACGCCCATGCAACGGTGCGCAGGCCAGGCCGACCGAACCGGTCACGCTGATCAACTGGTTGTCGACGAACATCGGTTTGTCGAGCGTCATCAGCAATTGGCTGGCGATCTGCTGGCCGGCTTCCAGGCCGGTGTCATCCAGCAGCACGGCGAACTCGTTACTGGCGAACCGCGCCAGGCTGCCGCTTGGGCTCAGGCTGTTGCGCAGGCGTCGGGCCAGGCTGATCAGCAGCTTGTCGCCGGTCTGGTGGCCGAGGCTGTCGTTGATGCGCTTGAAGTTGTCGATGTCGACCAGCAGCAGGCTGATGGGCGAGTCGCTGTCCCGGGCGAAGCGCTCATCGAGATTGCGGATGAACGCCGGGCGGTTGCCCAGGTTGGTCAGGTTGTCGGTGTAGGCCAGGCGTTCGATGCGCTGCTGGGCCAGTTTGGTCTGGGTGATGTCTTCGTAGATGCCGATGTAGTGGGTCAGTTCGCGGTTGTCACCATAGACCTTGGAAATCGACAGCTGGCCCCAGTAGGGCTCGAGATTTTTGCGCCGGCTCTTGAATTCGCCCTGCCAACTGTTGCTCTGGGCCAGGGCCGACGGTGCGTCGAAGAGCAGTTCGCTGAGATTCTCCAGGGCCGGCAACTCGGACAGGCGCTGACCGTGGACTTCTTCGGTGGTGTACTGAGTGATGGCGGTGAAGCTCGGGTTGACGTATTCCACCACGCCGTCGCAGTTGACCAGCAGAAACGCGTTGGCGCTCTGTTCCACCGCGCGCTGGAACAAGTGCAGGGCACTGGTGGCGGTGCGCCGGTTGTGGTTGTTGATGACCTGGGCGAACTGGTCCGCCAGTTCGCCGGCGAAGGCGATTTCGTCCGATTGCCAGGCGCGGGTGACGCCTACTTGCTCAAGGCACAGGACGCCCACCACCTGGCCGTCGATACGGATACTGGCGTCGAGGATCGCGTTGACGTCGCGGGCGCGCAGGTTCTCGGCCATCTCGCGGGTGCGCGGGTCGCGCATCGCGTTGTGGGCGTCAATGGCGCGGCAGGTCTGCAAGGCCTCCATGTAGGTTGGAAACTCGCTGGCATTGATCACTTCCGGCAGGAAATAGTCCTGGGAGGCGCGGTTATAGGCCGAGATCGGCAGCAGTTTGCCGTCCTCCAGATTCCAGATGCTGGCGCTGTCGATCTGGTAGATATCGCAGGCGCTGCGGGTAATCAGCTCGGCGGCTTCCTGCAACGAATTGTTGGCGCTGTAGCGCTGGCGGGTCAGCAGCAGGATCAGGTCTTGTTGGGCGCGCACCCGGTCAAGATGCTGGAGCTGCTCCTGCTGGGCGCGCTGGTTCAGTTCCAGAGCGATCTGCAGGCGCGAGTTCTGGGTTTCCAGATCGAGCGCCGGCACGGAGGGCTCGGTCGGCAGCAGGCTGTCCACCACCAGCAGATAGCCGCGCAGCAAATGGCGGTTGTGCTGTTTGTAGGTTTCACCTGTTTCCAGGAGGTGCAACGGTCCCCTGGCGGTGTGCAGTGTGTAGCTGATCTGGTAATGAGGGGCCTGGGTCAACTGCTGCTGGATCGCGTCGTGCAGCTGGTAGCGTGCTTCCGGCTCCATGAGGCTGGCGTAGGGCGAACTCACCAGCGAGCACAGCTCGACGGCCGGCAGGCCAAAGTAACGTTCGCAGTTGGGATCGAGAAACAGCAGCGCCCAGCTTGCTTCATTCAGCCGTTCGAAACGCAGCATACCGAGCCGCGAGGGCACCGGTAACTGCGTCACTACCTCGGCCGCCATACGGCTGGCGGCATCGGGTTGGCTTTTCATGAGGGAAACTCGCTTCGAAGATGCTGATCGCGCCGGGCTGACGCCCTCGTTATTACGGATTGCCGCAAGGTTGCATCATTGCGGCACTGGCTGACAAGAGACATGAAGGCCAAGTGCTATAAACCTTTTATCGGCCGAACAGCGGATTTCTCCAGTGGCCGGCCGATCAGAGGCATTTGTTGTGCCACCGCTGGTCAGCGCAACGGTATATCGACGACCTCCAAGAGGCCGCCGTCACGGTCATGAAAGGTCACTTGGATGCTCTGGGTCGTTACTCGCAGCTGAGCAAAATTGTCCTGGCTGATGACCTTGCTGGTCAGTTCATATCGATATTCGCCGCCCGCTGCCTTGGCCATGGGCTCGCCGATAATGAAACTCGAGGCTGTGGCGTAGGGCAGCAGCAGGCTGTTGCACAGCGGCGAGGAAACGATGGTGTGAACTACGAAATCAGGATCCTGGCTGTGAACCAGGCGGCTGGTCAGGGAGCCGTGCACGTCGCCGGAGACGAAAATCACGTTTTTGATCCGGTGCGTGCGGATGGCTTCGATCAGGCGCAGGCGTTGCTGCGGGAAGGCTTGCCAGGCGTCCCCGTCATCAAGTCTGCGATCGGGGTAGAACATGACGCTGGTCACGACAAACTTGACCCTGGCAGTGCTGCCGATGAGCCATTCGAGCAGCGCCTGCTCCTGTTCTTGATCAAGGATGCGCCGGTCAGCCGCCGACAGGTTGCGTCGGGTCCGGCTGTCGGTGACGAACCATTGGATATCCCCATGAGCGAACAGGTACCAGAATCGTCGCGGCGGTCGGCCTGGGCTTGCGTCGTCCAGGTCTTCGCCAGCCGGGCCATGGCTGGCCTGATACAGCGCATAGGCATCCAGGGCGTTGGCGTATAGACGCTCATCGTCCGGTTCTTTATTGGCGGGCCAGTTGTCCTCTATTTCATGGTCATCGAGGATCATGTAGGTCGGTACGCTGGACATCAACCGCCTGATATGCGGCTGGGAAAAGGCCGTGCGGTACTTGAACAGAATGTCCCGGGCGCTGCGGTCCGGGGCGACCTTGTTCAGGTCATCGAGGTAGACCTGGTCACCGGTCATCAGCACGGCACTGATCGGCGGATCAGCCCGCTTCACGAGGTGGTTGATGCTCGCGAAGATGCGGTCACCGAGCCCGGGCAACAACGGCACGTCGCCGGCAATCTGCAGATAACGACAGGAGCCCACGATATAGCTGCGCGCAGCGTTATCCGTGACGGACGGCGTGCGCAAGTGGTAAACCTCCCCGGGCCATGGCAATGGCAACTGCTGCACGGTCGCCGTGGTATGGGTCGGGCGCAGGGGGCTGAACCAGCCCGCCTGGTATTCGTAGGCGGTATCGGCGCGAAGACCCTTGAGCACGATCACAGCGGTCATGTCGCGGTAAGCCTTCAATTGCACGAACTGGCCTTGCGACCAGCGGGTGTCACCTTGGCGCCTGTGGCGAATCCCGGCGAAGACCCTGTTGTTGGCGTGGTCGCCTCGCAGGAATATCCGGGCGTGATGGGACGTGGTATGGCCGACGATAGGGCCGACGGTAGGTTTGAACATATTCGAATCCATTCGAAGTTTTAATGGGGCACGTATCAAGATGCCTTGGCGGTTCGATGCTAAGGCCCTGCGCGCGGAAAATGTTGATGGGGAAGGGGGCGCAGGTTGTGGGGAATAAGCAGCAGAGGGCGTAGTCATTCAATGCTTGCGGGGTAGGAAGATTGCCGCGATGCCTGACATTCCGCCATCGCGAGCAGGCTCGTTCCCACAGGAGTAGTCCTTCAGACCGTGCAAGCCCCACCGATCCATTGTGGGAGCGAGCCTGCTCGCGATGGGGATGGCAACTGCCTGACTTGAATCGCAGACAAAAAAAGCCCCGCCAGACGGGCGGGGTTGAGGTACGAGCGTGGCGCTCGGAAAACGAATTCCAAAGGGCCCTCCGTGAGGAGGGCCATTCGGTGTCACAGCAGGATGGTGCGGATGTCGCCCAGCAGGTCGCTCAAGCGCTTGGTGAAGCGTGCAGCGGCCGCACCATTGATCACACGGTGATCGTAGGACAGCGACAGCGGCAGCATCAGCTTGGGCTGGAAGGCTTTACCGTCCCAGACTGGCTGGATGGTGGCCTTGGAGACACCCAGGATCGCCACTTCCGGCGCGTTGACGATCGGCGTGAAGCCGGTGCCGCCAATGTGGCCGAGGCTGGAGATAGTGAAGCAGGCGCCCTGCATGTCGTCGGCGGTGAGCTTTTTGTTCCGGGCTTTTTCGGCCAGGGCAGCGGCTTCGCCAGCCAGTTGCAGCAGGCTCTTCTGGTCGACGTTGCGGATGACCGGTACCAGCAGGCCTTCCGGGGTGTCGACGGCAAAGCCGATGTGCACGTACTTCTTGCGGATCACAGCCTTGCCGCTTGGGGCCAGGGAGGCGTTGAAGTCCGGCAGTTCCTTGAGCAGGTGCGCGCAAGCCTTGAGCAGCAGCGGCAACACGGTCAGCTTCACGCCGGCCTTTTCGGCCACGGCTTTCTGTGCGACGCGGAAGGCTTCCAGTTCGGTGATGTCAGCCTGGTCGAACTGAGTCACGTGTGGAATGTTCAGCCAGCTGCGATGCAGGCTCGACGCGCCGATCTGCATCAGGCGGGTCATCGCGACTTCTTCGGTTTCACCGAAGCGGCTGAAGTCCACCGCCGGAATCGGCGGGATACCCGCGCCGCCAGTGGCGCCTTCGGCCGGTGCGTTCTTGGCCTTCTGCATCATGGCCTTGACGTAGGCCTGCACGTCTTCCTTCAGCACGCGACCGTGAGGACCGCTTGGGCCGACGGCCGACAGCTCGACGCCGAACTCACGGGCCAGCTGACGCACGGCTGGGCCGGCGTGCACCTTGGCGCCGCTTGGCGCAGGCGCAGCGGCGACGGGGGCTGGAGCCGCTTCGGCCTTGGCGGCAGGCGCGGCGGCTGGAGCCGGAGCCGGGGCCGACTCAGGCTTGGCAGCAGGCGCAGCCGGGGCTGGCGCGGCAGGTGCCGAGGCACCGGCTACCTTCAGCTTGAGGATCAAGTCACCGGTGCCGACTTCGTCGTCCAGCTTGACCTCGACGCTTTCCACCACGCCGGCAGCCGGCGAAGGGATTTCCATACTGGCCTTGTCGGATTCCAGGGTGATCAGCGACTGGTCGGCTTCGACGGTGTCGCCAGCCTTGACCAGTACTTCGATGATCTTGGCCTTGCCCGACGAACCGATGTCCGGGACATGAATGTCCTGGACAGAGGCTGCCGCAGGTGCAGCCGCGGCCGCCGGAGCGGCTTCTGCAGCCGGTGCAGCGGCAGGCTTTTCAGCCGCCGCCGGGGCCGCAGCGGGCGCTGGCGCTTCAGGTGCCGCAGCGGCGCCTTCGACTTCCAGTTCCAGCAGCTCGTCGCCCTCTTTCAGGCGGTCGCCCAGCTTCACTTTCAGGCTCTTGATGACACCGGCCTTCGGCGCGGGCACTTCCATGCTGGCCTTGTCCGATTCAAGCGTCAGGATGCTCTGGTCGGCTTCGATACGGTCGCCGACCTTCACAAACAGTTCAATTACTTCACCTTCACCGCTGCCGATGTCAGGTACGCGAATGAGTTCGCTCACGAAAATTCTCCTCAGCAGTCCAGTGGGTTGCGTTTTTCCGGATCGATGCCGAACTTGACGATGGCCTCGGCCACCACCTTGGGTTCGATATCGCCGCGGTCAGCCAGTGCTTCCAGGGCTGCCAACACAACGAACTTACGGTCGACTTCGAAGAAGTGACGCAGCTTCTTGCGGCTGTCGCTACGGCCGAAACCGTCGGTGCCCAGTACCTTGAATTCCTTGGACGGAACCCACTGGCGGATCTGCTCGGCGAACAGCTTCATGTAGTCGGTAGAGGCGATGACCGGCCCTTTGCGACCGTTCAGGCATTCTTCGACGTAGCTCAGTTTCGGCTTCTGGCCAGGGTGCAGGCGGTTGCTGCGCTCTACAGCGAGGCCGTCGCGACGCAATTCGTTGAAGCTGGTGACACTCCAGACGTCGGCGCCGACGTTGAATTCTTCGCGCAGGATCTTCGCCGCTTCACGCACTTCGCGCAGGATGGTGCCGGAGCCCATCAGCTGGACGTGGTGCGCCGCTTCGCGGGTGTCTTCCTCGAGCAGGTACATGCCCTTGACGATACCTGCCTCGACACCGGCCGGCATGGCTGGCTGCTGGTAGGATTCGTTCATCACGGTGATGTAGTAGAAGACGTCCTGTTGCTCTTCGATCATCTTCTTCATGCCGTCCTGGATGATCACCGCCAGCTCGTAGCCGTAGGTCGGATCATAGGTGCGGCAGTTCGGGATGGTCCCGGCCAGCATGTGGCTGTGGCCATCTTCGTGTTGCAGGCCTTCGCCGTTCAGCGTGGTCCGGCCGGCGGTACCGCCGATCAGGAAGCCACGGGTACGGCTGTCGCCAGCGGCCCAGGCCAGGTCGCCGATACGCTGGAAGCCGAACATCGAATAGAAGATGTAGAACGGCAGCATCGGCTGGTTGTGGCTGGAGTACGAAGTACCGGCGGCAATGAACGAGCTCATGGCGCCCGCTTCGTTGATGCCTTCTTCGAGGATCTGGCCCTTCTTGTCCTCGCGGTAGAACATCACCTGGTCTTTATCGACTGGCTCGTAGAGCTGGCCGACGGACGAGTAGATGCCCAGCTGGCGGAACATGCCTTCCATACCGAAGGTACGGGCTTCGTCCGGGATGATCGGAACGATGCGCTGGCCGATCTCCTTGTCCTTGACCAGTTGTGCGAGGATCCGCACGAAGGCCATGGTGGTGGAGATTTCACGGTCGCCCGAGCCGTCCAGGATCGCCTTGAGGGTTTCCAGTGGCGGGGTCGGGATGCTGAAGCTCTTGGCGCGGCGCTGCGGCACGAAACCACCCAGGGCGGCGCGGCGCTCGGCCAGGTAACGGGCCTCGGCGCTGCCTTCTTCCGGCTTGAAGAACGGCAGGTTTTCCAGCTCGCTGTCCTTGACCGGAATGTCGAAGCGATCGCGGAACAGCTTCAGGCTCTCTACATCGACCTTCTTGGTGTTGTGCGCGGTGTTCTTCGCTTCGCCGGCACCGGTGCCATAACCCTTGATGGTCTTGGCCAGGATGACGGTCGGTTGCTCTTTGTGGTTGACCGCCTGGTGGTAGGCCGCATAGACCTTGTACGGGTCGTGGCCGCCACGGTTGAGCTTCCAGATCTCGTCGTCGGACAGGTCGGCAACCATCGCCTTGAGTTCAGGCGAGTTGAAGAAGTGCTCGCGGACGAACGCGCCGTCCTTGGCCTTGTAGTTCTGGTACTCGCCGTCGATGACTTCGTCCATGCGACGCTGCAGGATGCCGTCGACGTCCTTGGCCAGCAGTGGGTCCCAGAAACGGCCCCAGATGACTTTGTTGACGTTCCACTGGGCGCCACGGAACACGCCTTCGAGTTCCTGGATGATCTTGGCGTTGCCACGAACCGGGCCGTCGAGGCGCTGCAGGTTGCAGTTGATGACGAAGATCAGGTTGTCGAGCTTCTCGCGGCCGGCCAGGGAGATTGCGCCGAGGGATTCCGGCTCGTCGCACTCGCCGTCGCCCATGAAGCACCAGACTTTCTGCTTGCCTGGCTGGATGAAACCACGGGCTTCCAGGTACTTCATGAAGCGTGCCTGGTAGATCGCCTGGATCGGGCCCAGGCCCATGGATACGGTCGGGAACTGCCAGAAGTCCGGCATCAGCCAAGGGTGCGGATACGAGGACAGGCCGTTGCCGTCCACTTCCTGGCGGAAATTGTTCATCTGGTCTTCGGTAATGCGGCCTTCCATGAACGCACGGGCGTAGACGCCTGGCGATGCGTGACCCTGGAAGTAGATCAGGTCGCCGCCGTGTTCGTCGGTCGGGGCCTGGAAGAAGTAGTTGAAGCCGATGTCATACAGTGTCGCGCTGGAGGCGAAGCTGGAGATGTGACCGCCCAGGTCAGAATCTTTCAGGTTGGTCCGCACGACCATGGCCAACGCGTTCCAACGCACCAGCGAGCGAATGCGGCGTTCCATGAACAGGTCGCCAGGCATGCGTGCTTCGTGGGTAACGGGGATCGTGTTGCGGTACGGCGTGGTGATGGCGTAGGGCAGTTGCGAACCGCTGCGGGTGGCGAGTTCGCCCATACGGGTCATCAGGTAATGAGCACGGTCTTCGCCTTCTTTGTCGAGAACCGATTCCAGGGCGTCCAGCCATTCCTGGGTTTCGACGGGATCGAGGTCTTGCATGGCTTGCTCCAGGGCGGAAAGGCTACCAGAATCGGTTGCCTGAGTTTGCGACTGGCCTTGTGGGCAGACGATATAAATTCTTGGATTGCCGAAGGTTGTTTCGGCGGCGTGTAGTTTTACTACAAATCGTTGGCCGTTTCAGCCTTTCGAATGTATAGACGAGTAGTAAAACTACACATGAGCGGCTTATGGCCCCTCGTTTCGTTGTGAGAATAATCGTTACTGTTGGTCTTTAGCCAACTCAAACAGGTAAAAACTTGATGCCGGCTGCCAATAAAATCAGAAAATCAGCTATTTATCATCTTTGTTCGACAGTCGATCAGGTAGTGGCTTTTCAAAAAACACTACATCCAGCCTTTCCCGCGCCGATCAAGGATAGACCATGAGCCTGCCCTCGCTTGCCGAAATTCCGGCAATTCTCCAGTCATTGGTCAGTCGCGCCGAGCAGTCGTTCCGCGCGGCGGTCGCTTCCCTGGACGACGATCACGGGCTGTCCGCCTGGACGCCGCAGCGTTGGGCCGAGTTCAACCGCGTCGCCGCCGCCAGTGACTTTGTCATCGAACAAAGTGTACGGGATCCTGTAATGCTGCTGGAACTGGTGCGCAGCGGTGAGCTGGACCGCAGCCTGGCGCCGGGTGAAATGTGCGGGCAGATCGCCGCTGCCGTACGAGCCGCCGAGAGCGAGGACGAACTGGGTCGCGTACTGCGGCGCCAGCGCACCCGTCAGCAGGTGCGGATCATCTGGCGCGACCTGACCCGCCAGGCCGATCTGGTACAGACCTGTCGTGATCTCTCGGACATGGCCGACACCTGCATCGACCAGGCGTATCAGTGGTTGTATCAGCGCCTGAGCCAGCAATTCGGCATCCCCACCGGCCGGCGCAGTGGCGAGCCGCAGCAGATGGTCATCCTGGGCATGGGCAAGCTGGGTGCGGTGGAACTGAACCTGTCGTCGGACATCGACCTAATCTTCGCCTACCCCGAAGGCGGCGAAACCGTTGGCGCAAAGCGGCCGCTGGATAACCAGGAATTTTTCATCCGCGTCGGCCAGCGCCTGATCAAGGCCCTCGACCCGATGACCGTCGACGGGTTCGTGTTCCGCGTCGACATGCGCTTGCGCCCCTACGGCTCGGCCGGTGCGCTGGTATTGAGCTTCAACGCGCTGGAGCAGTATTACCAGGATCAGGGCCGCGACTGGGAACGCTACGCCATGATCAAGGCGCGGGTGGTGGCCGGCGACCAGGTGGCCGGCGCGCAATTGCTCGACATGCTGCGCCCGTTCGTCTATCGCCGTTACCTGGATTTCTCTGCCATCGAGGCGCTGCGCACCATGAAGCAGCTGATCCAGCAGGAGGTGCGGCGCAAAGGCATGGCCGACAACATCAAGCTGGGCTCGGGCGGCATTCGCGAGGTGGAGTTCATTGCCCAGGCGTTCCAGCTGATCCATGGTGGTCGTGACTTGAGCTTGCAGCAACGACCGTTGTTGAAAGTATTGAGCACCCTGGAAGGCCAGGGCTACTTGCCGGCCAAGGTCATTGATGAGTTGCGCCAGGGTTATGAATTCCTGCGGTACACCGAGCATGCGATCCAGGCCATTGCCGATCGCCAGACCCAGATGCTGCCGGATAACCCCCAAGACCAGGCGCGCATTGCGTTCATGCTGGGCTTCGTCGATTGGGTGGCGTTCCACGAGCAGTTGATGTACTGGCGCGGTCGGGTGGCGTGGCATTTTGGCCAGGTCATCGCTGACCCGGATGAGGACGAGGGCGGCGAAGGCGAAGTGGTGGTTGGCGGCGAATGGTTGCCATTGTGGGAAGACAGCCAGGACGAGGAAGCGGCGTGTCGCCAGTTGGAGGAGGCCGGGTTTGCCGATGCACCCAGGGCGCTCAAGGCCCTCGCTGTCCTGCGTGCCAGCCCGCAGCTGCGCGCCATGCAGCGCCTGGGGCGCGAGCGCCTGGACGCGTTCATTCCGCGCCTGCTCGCCCAGGCGGTGGAACATGCCGACCCGGACCTGGTGCTCGAACGGGTATTGCCGCTGGTAGAGGCCGTCGCCCGCCGTTCGGCCTATCTGGTGCTGTTGACCGAGAACCCCGGCGCCCTGCGGCGTTTGTTGACGCTGTGCGCGGCGAGTCCGTGGATCGCCGAACAGATCACCCGGTTCCCGCTGTTGCTCGATGAATTGCTCAATGAAGGCCGTTTGTTCAAGCCGCCCCTGGCGCCTGAGCTCGCGGCGGAGTTGCGCGAGCGTCTGACACGAATTCCCGAGGACGATCTTGAGCAGCAGATGGAAGCCTTGCGGCATTTCAAACTGGCGCACCGCTTGCGGGTGGCCGCCTCGGAAATCGCTGGCAGCCTGCCGCTGATGAAAGTCAGCGATTACCTGACCTGGCTGGCCGAAGCGATTCTCGAACAGGTGCTGGCCCTGGCCTGGCGCCAGACGACCGCCAAGCATGGGGTACCACTGCGCACCGACGGCAGCCTGTGTGATCCGGGCTTTATTATTGTCGGTTATGGAAAAGTCGGGGGGCTGGAACTGGGGCATGGTTCCGACCTGGATCTGGTGTTTATCCACGACGGCGACCCGCAGGCCGAAACCGATGGTCCGAAACCCATCGACGGCGCACAGTTTTTCACCCGGCTTGGCCAGCGGATCATTCATTTGCTGACGGCCCAGACCAACTCCGGGCAGCTGTATGAGGTGGACATGCGCCTGCGACCTTCCGGGGCGTCGGGCTTGCTGGTCAGTTCCCTGGGGGCGTTTGCCCGCTACCAGGAAAACGAAGCCTGGACCTGGGAGCATCAGGCGCTGGTCCGTGCCCGGGTGCTGGTGGGCAGCCAGGATGTGGGCCAGGCGTTCGAAAAAGTCCGCGTTCAGGTACTGGGACGCTCGCGTGACTTGCCGACATTGCGCCAGGAGGTCAGCGAGATGCGCGCCAAGATGCGCGATAATCTCGGCAGCAAGGCCACCGCCGCCGGAACCGCGCCAAATGCCTTCGAAGCCACGGCACCCTTCGATCTCAAGCAGGATGCCGGAGGTATCGTCGATATTGAATTTATGGTGCAATACGCGGCCCTGGCATGGTCCGAGGAACATCCATCGCTGGTCCGCTATACCGACAACATCCGCATCCTGGACGGTTTGCAGGAGGTCGGGTTGCTGCCCGCCGAGGACGCCACGCTGCTGCGCGAAGCCTACAAGGCCTACCGCTCCGCCGCCCACCGCCAGGCTCTGCAGAAAGACGCCGGGGTGATCGCAGGCGATCAGTTCGTCGAGGAGCGTCGACAAGTGATGCGGATCTGGCGGGAGTTGGGGCTGGGCTGAAGGTTTATGAGCTGAAGATACAAATGTGGGAGCGAGCCCGCTCGCGAAGACGGAGTGCCAGGCGCCATGGATGTTGGATGTGCCGGCCTCTTCGCGAGCAAGCTCGCTCCCACACTGGATTTGTGGTGCTGCGCAGTAATTGAAACTTGTGCAGGCCCCCTGTGGGAGCGAGCCTGCTCGCGAAGGCGGAGTGTCAGGCGACATTGATACTGGATGTGCCGGCCTCTTCGCGAGCAAGCTCACTCCCACACTGGATGTGTGGTGCTGCGCAGTAATTGGAACTTGTGCAGGACCCCTGTGGGAGCGAGCTTGCTCGCGAAGGCGGAGTGTCAGGCGACATTGATACTGGAAGTGCCGGCCTCTTCGCGAGCAAGCTCGCTCCCACACTGGATTTGTGGTGCTGCGCAGTAATTGAAAGTTGTGCAGGACCCCTGTGGGAGCGAGCTTGCTCGCGAAGGCGGAGTGTCAGGCGACATTGATACTGGAAGTGCCGGCCTCTTCGCGAGCAAGCTCGCTCCCACACTGGATGTGTGGTGCTGCGCAGTAATTGGAACTTGTGCAGGACCCCTGTGGGAGCGAGCTTGCTCGCGAAGGCGGAGTGTCAGGCGACATTGATATTGGATGTGCCGGGCTCTTCGCGAGCAGGCTCGCTCCCACAACAGATCGGTGGTGTGTTGTAGATTAGGGCAACAGGCAGCGACCTAAGCCACAGTGATTCTCGAGGCGGGGAGGCGTAGGCCTCCCCGTAGCGTTTTTGGAAAGCTCATGAATATTCTGATCGTTGGGCCCAGTTGGGTCGGTGACATGGTGATGGCGCAGACACTGTTCCAGTGTCTCAAGCAGCGTCATCCGCAGTGCGAAATCGATGTCCTGGCCCCCGAGTGGAGCCGGCCGATTCTTGAGCGCATGCCACAAGTGCGCAAGGCCTTGAGCTTCCCGCTCGGTCATGGCGTGCTTGAGCTGGCTACCCGCCGGCGCATCGGCAAATCCCTGGCCGGTCAGTACGACCAGGCGATCCTGCTGCCCAATTCGCTGAAATCGGCGTTGGTGCCGTTTTTCGCCGGCATCCCCAAGCGCACCGGCTGGCGTGGCGAATTTCGCTATGGCTTGCTCAACGATGTGCGCACGCTGGATAAAGATCGTTATCCGCTGATGATCGAGCGCTTCATGGCCCTGGCCTACGAGCCGGGCGCCGAGTTGCCCAAGCCTTATCCGCGACCGAGCCTGCAGATCGACCCGGTGACGCGCGAAACGGCCCTGGCCAAGTTCGGCCTGACCCTGGACCGGCCGGTATTGGCGCTGTGCCCGGGTGCCGAATTTGGTGAGTCCAAGCGCTGGCCGGCCGAGCATTACGCCCAGGTGGCCGAGGCGAAGATCCGCGAAGGCTGGCAAGTCTGGCTGTTCGGTTCGAAAAACGATCACTCCGTGGGCGAGGACATCCGCTCGCGGCTGATCCCGGGCCTGCGGGAGGAGTCGACCAATCTGAGCGGCGACACGTCCCTGGCCGAGGCCATTGACCTGTTGTCCTGTGCCGATTCCGTGGTGTCCAACGACTCTGGCCTGATGCACGTCGCGGCGGCGCTGAATCGCCCTCTGGTGGCGGTCTACGGTTCCACCTCGCCGGGCTTCACGCCGCCGTTGGCCGACAAAGTCGAAGTCGTGCGCCTGGGCATCGAATGCAGCCCATGCTTCGACCGGACCTGCCGCTTCGGCCATTACAATTGCCTGCGCCAGCTCATGCCGCCGTCGGTGAACGAGGCCCTGGAGCGATTGCAGGGCTCACCCGTGGAGGTCCGGTAACTTGCGGGTATTGCTGATCAAGACCTCCTCCCTGGGGGATGTGGTCCACACCTTGCCGGCGCTGACCGATGCGGCGCGGGCGATTCCCGGCATCCGCTTCGATTGGGTGGTGGAAGAGGGGTTCGCCGAAATCCCTACCTGGCACCCCGCGGTGGGCAAAGTCATCCCGGTGGCGATCCGGCGCTGGCGCAAGAATATCTGGCAAACCATCAAGAGCGGCGAGTGGCGCCGGTTCAAGCAGAACATGCGGGCCGAGAAGTATGACTTGGTGATTGACGCCCAGGGCTTGCTGAAAAGCGCCTGGCTGACTCGCTACGTCAAGGCCCCGGTGGCTGGCCTGGATAAGGATTCTGCACGCGAGCCCCTGGCAGCGCGGTTTTACTCCCGGCGCCTGGCGGTGGCCCGTGGTCAGCATGCGGTCGAGCGCGTGCGCCAGCTGTTTGCCGTGGCGCTGGGCTACGACTTGCCGCAGACCCAGGGCAACTATGGCCTCGACATCGACCGCCTGGTGGAATTGCCGCGCCCCTATCCCTATGTGGTTTTCCTGCATGGCACGACCTGGGACTCCAAGCACTGGCCCGAGCTTTACTGGCGCCAGCTCACCGAGCGCATGGGCCAGTACGGCGTGGTGGTGAAACTGCCGTGGGGCAACCCTGCCGAAAAGGCCCGCGCCGAGCGCATCGCCAGCGGGCTGCGCAATGCCCTGGTACTGCCGAAACTGAACCTCGGCGGCATGGGCAAGGTGCTCGCCGGTGCCCAGGCCTGCGTGGCCGTGGACACTGGCCTCGGACACCTGGCCGCGGCCCTGGACGTGCCGACCGTTTCGCTGCTCGGCCCGACCAACCCGGTGCTGACCGGTGCCTACGGCAAGGGCCAGATTCACCTCGCCAGTGATTTCCCCTGCGCGCCCTGCATGCAGAAACAGTGTACTTATCCACCGACCGCCGAAGATGCCCGTCGGTTTGACCTTAAACGCGAGCAGCCCCTGTGCTTCACGCGTGTAAACCCCGAGCGTGTTGCCAGCCACTTGAGCACGTTATTGGCTGAGGAGCCGCGCTGATGCAATTGGCTTTTGTCCTTTACAAATACTTTCCCTTCGGTGGCCTGCAGCGTGACTTCATGCGCATCGCCCTGGAATGCCAGCGGCGTGGCCACCAGATCCGCGTCTATACGCTGATCTGGGAGGGCGACGTGCCGCCCGGCTTCGAGGTCCTGGTGGCGCCGGTCAAGGCGCTGTTCAATCACCGTCGCAACGAGAAGCTCAGCGCCTGGATGGAGGCTGACCTGGCCCAGCGCCCGGTGGATCGTCTGATCGGTTTCAACAAGATGCCTGGCCTGGACGTGTATTACGCCGCCGACGGCTGTTTCGAGGACAAGGCACAGAACCTGCGCAATTCGCTGTACCGGCGCTGGGGCCGCTATCGGCATTTCGCCGAGTACGAGCGGGCGGTGTTCGCCAAGGATGCCAAGACCGAAGTCCTGATGATTTCCGAAGTCCAGCAGCCGCTGTTCATCAAGCACTACGACACGCCGCTGGAGCGCTTCCACCTGCTGCCGCCGGGCATCGCCCAGGACCGTCGCCGGCCCGCCGACGCCGACGAGATCCGCGCCGCGTTCCGGGCCGAATTCCAGCTGGCCGACGATGACCTGCTGCTGGTGCAGATCGGCTCCGGTTTCAAGACCAAGGGTGTGGATCGCAGCCTCAAGGCCCTGGCCGCGCTGCCGGCCGAATTGAGAAAACGCACCCGGCTGTTTGTAATCGGCCAGGACGACCCCAAGGTATTCCAACTGCAGAGTGCCGCGCTGGGTCTGGGCGACAATGTGCGGTTCCTCAAGGGCCGCAGCGATATCCCGCGTTTCCTGCTGGGCGCTGACCTGTTGATCCACCCGGCCTACAACGAAAACACCGGCACGGTACTGCTCGAAGCGCTGGTGGCCGGGTTGCCGGTGCTGGTCAGCGCGGTGTGCGGGTACGCCCATTACATCGCCGAGGCCGACAGCGGCCTGGTGCTGGATGAGCCGTTCGAGCAGGCGCAACTGACCGAATACCTGGGACGGATGCTCGGTGATTCCGAGGCAAGGGCGGCCTGGAGCCGCAACGGTCTGGCCTTCGCCGAGACGGCCGATCTTTACAGCATGCCGCAGCACGCGGCCGATGTGATATTGGCGGAGCACGCTTGATGAAATTGATGCTGGCCGAACCGTTCAAGAGCCTTTGGGCCGGACGCGATGCGTTCGCCGAGGTCGAGGCGCTCAAGGGCGAGGTCTACCGTGAACTCGAAGCCCGGCGCACCTTGCGTACCGAGGTGGACGGTCGCGGCTTTTTCGTGAAGATCCACCGTGGCATCGGTTGGGGCGAGATTTTCAAGAACCTGCTGACCGCCAAGCTGCCGGTACTTGGCGCGGGACAGGAATGGAAAGCCATCCAGCGTCTGCAGGAAGTCGGCGTGCCGACCATGACGGCCGTCGCGTATGGCGAGAAGGGCAGCAACCCGGCCGACCAGCATTCGTTCATCGTCACCGAAGAACTGGCGCCCACCATCAGCCTTGAAGATTACAGCATCGACTGGGTCAGGCAGCCGCCACAGCCCAGGCTCAAGCGGGCGCTGATCGCTGAAGTGGCGCGCATGACCGGCATGATGCACCGCGCCGGGGTCAACCATCGCGACTGCTACATCTGCCATTTCCTGCTGCATACCGACACACCGGTGACGGCCGACGGTTTCAAGCTCTCGGTGATCGACCTGCACCGCGCCCAGACCCGCCCGGCCATCACCACGCGCTGGCGCAACAAAGACCTGGCCGCGCTGTATTTTTCGGCGCTGGACATAGGCCTGACTCGCCGCGACAAGCTGCGTTTCCTCAAAGGTTATTTCCAGCAGCCGTTGCGCCAGGTACTGGCTGAAGAAGCGTCGCTGCTGGCCTGGCTCGAAGGCAAAGCCAACAAACTGTATGCCCGCAAGCAGCGGTATGGGGATGCGCTCTGATGTCAGGTTGGACACTGGAACCGGCCTACGCCGAACTGGCGGCGGATTTCGGTAGCCTGGACGCGGTGTTCGCCCTCCAGGGCGAGCGTCTGACGCGCGACCCGCTGTCGGAGGTGATTCGTGTGCAGCGCAACGGCGTAAATTATTACGTCAAGCGCTACACCGGCGCCGGCAAGGGCTTGCGGCGTTACCTGGGCAGGCCGCGGGTCAAGTCCGAGTGGCAGAACCTCAAGCGCTTCGCCAAATGGGGGATCCCGACCGCGCAAATTATTGCCTGGGGACTGGAGCGCAACGGCGCGGCCTTCGCCCGTGGTGCGATGATCACCCGCGAGTTGCCTCGCACCGAAGACCTCTCGGCCCTGGCCGAACGTCGCGACCCCAGGCTGGCGGATCGCGCCTGGGTCGACGGTGTGAGCCGGCAGTTGGCGGGTTACACGCGGATCATGCACGAGCAGCGCTTTACCCATAACGATTTGAAGTGGCGCAACCTGCTGATCGACGATCAGTCGCGGTTGTTCCTGATCGATTGTCCGAACGGTGATTTCTGGCGCGGCTTCTGGCTCAAGTACCGGATCATCAAGGACCTGGCGTGCCTGGACAAGGTCGCCAAATATCACCTGTCGGCCACTCAGCGCCTGCGTTTTTACCTGCAATACCGGCAGCGCGACCGGCTGGATGCCCTGGACAAGAAGCGTATCCGGCACGTGGTGAAATTTTTCGAGGGGCGTGAATGACTGATTTTCTGGCCGATGAAGACCGCGCGTTGCTGCAACGCCATGGCCTGGACAGCTTCGAGGCCTTGTGGGCACGACAACTGGAAGCGGTGGACGAACCCAACACCTCGGGGGAAGGCTGGAGCAGCGTGTTCCGCCTGGAACTGGAAGGGCAGGGGTACTACCTCAAGCGTCAGAGCAATTACCTGACCCGAACCTTGTCGCATCCGTTTGGCGAGCCGAGTTTTTCCCGGGAATTTCGTAATATCAGCCGTTATCGGCAGTTGCGCATCCCCGCGCTGCAAGCCGTGTTCTACGGCCAGCGCAAGGTGAACGGCGAGGCCCGTGCGGTTCTGCTGACGCGTGCGCTGGACGGCTGGGATGACCTCGATTCATTGCTGCAGCGCTGGTCGACGCTGAGCGGCGCACAGCGCACGGGCATCCTGCAGGCCTGCGGGCACCTGGCGCGGCGCCTGCACGATGCCCATCAGATGCATGGTTGTTTCTATCCCAAGCACATTTTTCTGCAAGCCGGCGACAGCGGCTACCAGGCGCAGTTGATCGACCTGGAGAAGACCCGGCCGCTGCTCTTCGGCCAACGTGACCGGATCAAGGACCTGGAGCCGCTGCTGCGCCGGGCAGGCGCCTGGAAGGGCAATGACGTGCGCCAATTGCTGGCTACTTATCTGGAGCAGCCGCTGGACAGCGTTCTGGTCGACAGCTGGATGACACGCGTGGCCGCCCGCCGTAACGACAAGGAGGCGCGTTGATGCTTTTGTCCGAACTGAAAAATGCCGGCCGTAGCCCTGGCCTGCCCTTGAGCCTGGAACTGGCGGACGCCGCCGGACCGGCGCAATTGCAGTTGCTGACGCTTCTGCGCGTATTGCCGGGGCAGCGTTATGTGGGCGCGGGTGTCTGGCGCGGTCGTCCGGTACTGGCGAAATTGTTGGTTGGCGCCAAGGCGGCTCGTCACTTCCAGCGTGAGCTGCAAGGCGTGCGTCTGCTGGCGGAACAGGGCCTGACCACACCGCTGTTGCTGGTGGACGGCTTGAAGGACGGCGAGGGTGGCTGGCTGCTGTTCGAATTGCTCGAAGGGGCTCAAAGCCTGGGCGACGCCTGGCGGCAAGTCGAGCAATTGCCACCGTTGGTCGATGAGCAGGCCGCAGTGCTGGCGGAGGCCCTGGGTGCCATTGCACAACTGCACGCCAAGGGCCTGTGGCAAGAGGATCTGCACCTGGACAACCTGCTGCGCCACGATGGGAAACTCTACCTGATCGATGGCGCCGGTATTCGGGCCGAAACCGCAGGGCAGCCGTTGTCGCGGCAAAAAGTGCTGGAGAATCTCGGCGTGTTTTTCGCCCAGTTGCCCAAGTCCCTGGCGCCGTTCACCGAAGAGTTGCTGGTGCATTATCTGCTTGGCAATGCCGAACATGCGTTGCCGATGGAGGCGTTGCAAAAACAGATCGACAAGGTGCATGCCTGGCGCCTGAAGGATTACCTCGAAAAGGTCGGGCGAGAATGCAGCCTGTTCAGCGTCAAGCGTGGGCCCTTCGGCCTACGGGCTATCCGCCGTGATGAAGAGGCCGCGATAGTGCCCGTGCTTGAGCAGGCCGATGCCCTGCTGGACCAGGGGCATCTGTTCAAGACCGGCGGCGCGGCGAGTGTCGGCAGGGTGGTGGCGAGCGGCCGTACGCTGATCATCAAACGCTACAACATCAAGGGCTTCGCCCATTGGCTCAAGCGCTTCTGGCGTCCGAGCCGTGCCTGGCATGCCTGGCGCGAAGGTCATCGCCTGGCCTTCCTCGGCATTGCCACGCCCAAGCCGCTGGCACTGCTGGAAAAGCGTTTCCTGTGGCTGCGCCGTGGTGCGTATCTGGTCACCGAGTACTTGCCGGGCCCGGACATCATCGAACGCTTTGCCCCATACGTGGAGACCGGTGAAGCGCCCGAAACAGAATTGCTGGCGCTGGATCGCTTGTTCGCCGACCTCGTCCGCGAACGTATCAGCCATGGCGACTTCAAGGGCCACAACCTGTTCTGGCAACACGACCGCTGGGCGTTGATCGACCTCGACTCCATGTGCCAACACCGCACCCAGGCCAGCTTCGCCCAGGCCTACGCCCGGGATCGCGCGCGGTTCATGCGCAACTGGCCGCAGGATAGCGCGTTGTATAGGGTGATTGACGAACGCTTGCCCAAGAATGTCGAAAGCACCCTCTCGGTGTTGTGACCGATCACCGTGGCGAGGGAGCTTGCTCCCGCTGGGCTGCGCAGCGGCCCCAAGGCCATTCAACACGGTGTGCCAGGAAAAAACAGTTGTCGGGTTTACGACTGCTGCGCAGCCGAGCGGGAGCAAGCTCCCTCGCCACGGATCGGGTAAATCTAGGGGTTAGGTGTAGATTCGTTGCCGCCTTCGCGAGCAGGCTCGCTCCCACGGGTGTTCAGGTCCTTCAGGTAAGCTTCGTCACTTGCTCGGCGCTAGAGGTTTGCCGGCGCTTTTAAGCTATAATCCCGCCCTTTAGCTGCCCAGCGCCCTTGGCGCGCGGCACATCAATTCTTCGCGGCGCTTGTCGCCCGTATGCAGACATAAGAGGCTAGACCCCTGTGGCATTGACGATTCTTGGCCTGTCCGGCGCCCTTAGCCATGATCCTTCCGCAGCGCTGTACATTGACGGCAAGCTGATCGCGGCGGCCGAGGAAGAGCGCTTCGTACGCGATAAACATGCAAAGAACCGCATGCCCTACGAGTCGGCGAAGTTCTGCCTGGAGCAGGCCGGCATCAAGCCGTCCGATGTTGATGTGGTGGCGATCCCGTTCGCCCCGATCAGCCTGTTCGGCGAAGCGCGCTGGCACTACGCCAAGCGTTACTGGTACGCCCCGGATCGCGCCCTTGATGCGATCCTGATGGGCAACCGCCGCTACAAGCGTTATCGCCGCAAGATCGTCTGGTGCCTGGAGCAACTGGGCTTCGATCCGAAAAAAATCAAGATCGAACCGGTCGAACACCATCTGGCTCATGCCTCCAGCGCCTATCACTGCTCGGGTTTCCAGGAAAAAACCGCGATCCTGGGTATCGATGGCAAGGGTGAATACGCCACGACGTTCTTCGGCTACGGCGAAAACGGCAAGATCCACAAGATCAAGGAATTCTACGATCCGGACTCCCTGGGCGGTCTGTATGGCGCGATCACCGAGTTCCTCGGCTTTGAAATGCTCGACGGCGAATTCAAGGTCATGGGCATGGCGCCGTATGGCGATGCCAGCAAATACGATTTCTCGCGCCTGGCTTCGTTTGAAAACGGCGAACTGGTGATCAACACCGACTACGCCAACGTGATCGGCCTGCGCCGCTATAAAGAGAAAGGCAAGGGCTTCTACTTCTCGCCGAAGCTGATCGAATGGCTCGGTCCAAAGCGTGAAGGCGACATCGCCGACGAGCCGTACATCCATTACGCCGCTAGCATGCAGGCGCTGTTCGAGAAGCTCGCGCTGCAGATGATCGACCACTACCTGGGCGACGTGCTCAAGGAAACCGGCAAGCTGGCCTTCGCCGGCGGCTGCGCACTGAACGTCAAGCTCAACCAGAAGATCATCGCCCGTGACGACGTCAAGGAGCTGTTCGTGCAGCCGGCCTCCGGCGACGCCGGCACCGCGGTTGGCGCGGCGGCTTATGTGTCCCATGCCCGTGGCGTGCCGGTGGAGAAGATGGAGCACGTCTACCTCGGCCCGGCATACAGCAACGAAGACGTGATCGCCGCGTGCGCCCGTCATCCGAGCAAGCCGGTATGGCGCAAGATCGACAACACCCCCGAGCGCATCGCCAGGATCATGGTCGACGGCAACCCGGTGGCCTGGTTCCAGGGGCGCATGGAGTTCGGCCCGCGTGCCTTGGGCGGTCGTTCGATCATCGGTTGTCCGAGCGCCAGTGGCGTGGCCGACCGCATCAACGAGCAGATCAAGTTCCGCGAGCGCTGGAGGCCTTTCTGCCCGTCGATGCTCGACACCGTTGCCCCACAGATGATCAAGGTCGATCACCCGGCGCCATTCATGACCTTTACCTTCGAAGTGGCCGAGGAATGGAAGACCCGCGTGCCGGAAGTGGTTCACGAAGACGGCACTTCCCGGGCCCAGGTGCTCAAGCGTGAATACAACCCGCGCTACTACGACATGATGAAGGCGCTGGAAGTCCTGACCGGCAATGGCGTGTCGCTGAACACTTCGCTCAACCGTCGTGGCGAGCCGATGATCTGCTCGCCGACCGACGCGCTGAACATGTTCTTCGGCTCTGACCTGCAGTACCTGATCATGGAAGACATTCTGGTCGTCAAGGACGGTGTGGACGCTTATGACTGAGGTGCTGATCAGTGTCGTCATCCCGGCCTACAACTACGCCGAGACCTTGCCGCGTGCGGTGAACTCGGTCATCGCGCAGTTGGGCGAAGCCCAGGCCGAGCTGTTGGTGATCGACGATGGTTCCACTGACGCAACGCCGCAGGTCCTGGAGCAATTGCAGGCCGAACATGCCGGGCTCTTCCGGGCCCTGCGCAAACCCAATGGTGGTTTGTCGTCGGTACGCAATCGCGGGATCGAGGAGGCTCGGGGGCAATACCTGATCTTCCTGGATGCCGATGACGAGATGGCGCCGGGCGCGCTTGCCGCCGTGACCCGGCATGTTGCCAGTCATCCCGAAACTCGCCTGGTCATCGGCGGTCACTGGTCGGTGTTCCCTGACGGGCGTCGCGTCCAGCATGCGGTTAAGCCGTTGCCGGCCACGCCGCGTGAGCGCGTCCGGGGCTACCTGCTGGACAAGACTGTGACCTTGTCCAACGGCGCCTGTGCCATGCACCGCGAGGTGTTCGGGCCGGGTAACTATCCCGAGCATTTGCGTAACGTCGAAGACATCCCGGTGTTTGCCCAGGTGCTGGCGCGCTTTCCATGCACCGTGCTCGATCAGCCGCTGGCGCTGATCTACAAGCATGGCGACAGCATGCGGCATGACCTCAGGCAAAGCCTGGCGGCGGGCGTGGGCATGGTCGACGAGGTGTTTTCCCCGGCGCGCATGCCGCAGTCGTTGCAAGATTTGCGCAAGGCCTTCATGGCCCAGCGTTGCCTGTCGTTGTTCCGCGATTGCTACAGCGCCGGTGACTACGCCAATGCCAAGGCTTTTTATGCCCAGGCCGTGCGTACCGATGTTCGCTCGATCACGCGCTGGTCCTATACGCGCAAGGCTATCCGGTTGTTGTTCAAGTGAACGCCGCAAGGTCTGACGACAGCATGTTCCAGGCCGACGGAAGCTGGGCTCGAAAGGCCCGTGAACTGGACCGCTACCGCTGGAAACTGCTGCGCGAGCGCCATGGGCGCCTGGGCAGCCTGTTGCGCCTGGTGCGTGACGTGCTGGTGGATGTAACGATTGGTTTGCGTGCCAAGGCGTGCTTGAAGCATGCGACCGACGCGCTACCTTGCGAAGTGCTGCTGCTGCATTCGGCGCCCAAGTCCATGGCGCTGCAGCGCAAGAACATCCTGATCGATGCCCTGCGCAAGCGCGGTCATCAACTGACGGAAGCTGCGCTGCGCGCTCCCGCCGATGCCTGTGCCCAGCGCATGCTGGCGCCGCCGCCACAGTCCGTGCCGCTGCGTTACCTGGTCTATGCCGCCCACGCCCAATGGCTGGTGATGACCTATCAACCAAAAGTACTGATCAACGAGCGCAATGGCAGTCTCCACGCGCCGTTCCTGCGCCTGGCGCTGGCTGCACGGGGTGCCCGCCTGCTGCACCTGGCGCATGCCACGACGCTGGAATCGTCCCGCCGGCTGGGAATGAACGACTACGATTATTACGGCGTCTTCGGCCGCAGTTCGCTGGAAGCACTGCAACAGCGGACGCTGCGGTTCGGTGAGTCGACGGTAGTGCTGGTCGGTTCCTACCTTGCCGACGAAACCTATGACCTGCCCGTCGCTGATCCAGCTATCAAAACGCTGCTGGTGCTGGGGGTAGGGCCTGATCGGGAGAAAGAAACCGGTTATCAGGACACTTACCAGTTGCTGCGCGATTGGACCGGGCGCAACCCGGATTATCGCGTGCTGTTCAAGCGCCATCCGCGCAGCAAGGCGCAGTTCTGGCGCGACGCTGCGACGCGATTCGCCAATATCGAGTTGCTGGATGTGGAGTGCTCGCTGGCACAGGCGCTCGCCCAGGCCAGCGTGGTCATCAATATCATGTCCAATGCCGGCATCGAGGCTGGGCTGGCGGGGCGGCCGGTGATCCATGTGAATGCCGGCCGCGATGTGGATATCTTTTCCCACGCGTTGTTCTTCGGGCCGCAAGTGCGCGATGAGCGGGCGTTTTCCCAGCAGTTGCACGCGCTTGAGCAGGACTATCCGCAGTGCGTGGCCAAGGCCCGTGGCTTCGCCGACTACCATCTGGTGCACGGCTCCAGGGGGTTGGCAAAAACCGTCGAGCTGGTCGATGACTTGCTGCGTGGCAGAAACCCTGCAGAAAATTTCGAAACCTTCAGCCTGCCTGCCGTCGGCTGACGTCGCAGCCTGCCGCTCAAATGCCGAGCGCGAGCCTCAACTCCCGCTCGTTGCACACCTTCTGATGACTCAGATAATGCTCCAGGAACTGGTTGTCCTGGAGCAGCCATTCGCGGTCCTGGCGGTAGCGCAACATGTGTTTGAAATTGCGCAGGCGCAGCCCTTTGCGCAGCGGCTTGCGATAGACCTTCAGGTCGGCGACATCGATCAGTCCCAAGGTGTTTCCAGGCGTCAGCACCACGTTGCCCAGGTGCGCAGAGCGAAAGTAGATACCGTTCTGATGCAGGCGAGCGATGAACTCGCCCAGTCGTGACCGAAGGTCGATAGAAGTGTCCGCGCCGAGCAATTGACGAAGGGTGCTGCCGGGCAGCGGGTCGTAATGCACGGCATCACGCTCGATGGCGGGAATGCGGTAGACCTGGCGAATGCGCGGGCATTCGATGTCGCGCGCCTGCAAGGTCTGGCAGTTGTCGGCAAAGCGCTTGGCATACGGTGACCAGAGCGCGGAGGTCAGCAGGCGTTTGCGGCGAAACAGCTTGAGCATCGAGCCATCGGCCAGGCGCAGCACCTTATCCCCTTGGCGATCGGCCTCAAGGACATCGGCACCTTCGCGCAGGCTGAAGTAAACATTAGGGTCGAGCGTTTGCATCAAGGCTCCAAGGCTTGGCCCGCTGGGAGGGGCAGCCGGGTATGTTAGCGCAGTGTGCAGGCGGCAAAAACCGCTGTGGTATAGTCGCGTCAATTTTTCCCAGGGTGTTCGCCCTGTTTGCGGGCCTGCCTGGCGCCGTCTTTCTGGACATTCCATGACAAAAACGCTGTTCATTTCCCTGGCCAAGCACCAAGGCCTTTATTTCAACCGCTTGCTCAACGAAACCGAGCTGCAGGGTAAAGTCGTTTCTCCTCAACAAATGCCTTGGCCCGGGTTCCGGCGGATCTCCAAGGTTGTTTCGCGCATCGATTGGCCGAGCCTGATCGAGGAAAAGTGCGCGGAACGTCGAGTCAAGAACAAGAACAATGGCGCGCTGTATCGCCTGTTGCTGCGCCTCGAACTTCTCTGGATGGCCCTGCGCGCCCAGGCCTTGCTTGATCGGGAACGCCCCGATGCGTTGGCGTTCTGGAACGGTTCCCATCGTTACTGCCGGTTGCTCACGGCGCTGGCACCGAGTGGCTGCAAGACGTTCTTTTTCGAGAACGGCCTGTTGCCCGACACCACGACCGTGGACCCGCGCGGGGTGAACTACCTGAACGCGGTTCCTCGCGATGCCGGTTTCTACCTCGACTACCCGTATCCGGTGCCGGAAAACCAGGCTGCACCGATGCTGATTCCCCGGGCGCCACGCAGCGCCGGCCCGGCGCCGATCGAGCTGCCGGCGCAATTCGTGTTCATTCCGTTCCAGGACGATCGTGACAGCCAGGTCCGGCTGTTCTCGCCGCTGGATCAGCAACATGCGCGAGATGTTTGCCTTGGGCGAGCGACTCGCCGAGGAGACGGGCTTGACGGTGGTGTTCAAGGAACACCCGTCCAGCCGCGAGACGTACCCCGAGCTGCACGAACGGACCCATGAGCGCCTGCTCTTCGCCAACGGCAATGCCACGCAGCAGTTGATCGAGGCCAGTCAGTTCGTAATCACGATCAATTCGACCGTGGGCCTGGAGAGCCTGTTGCTGGGCAAGCCGGTGCTGACCCTGGGCCAGGCGTTTTTTAATATCGAGGGGCTGGTGATGCACGCCGACGATGCCGATCAGGTCGTGTCATTGGCTCGTGCGTTCCCGCAATGGCCGCTTGATGAGCGCTTGCGACGCAACTTCTTCCATTACCTTTCCGAGCGCTATTGCATCAAGGGTGGCTGGAAGAATGCCGATCAGGCTCAGTTGCAACGGGTCGCCGACAGGCTATTGGGTAAAGACCAATGCCCATCTGCCTGAGGCGGCTGGTCGATAGAAACAATCTGACGATATGGGCATCCATCGGCTTCCTTGTGCTGTTGTGTGGAGCATGGGTGTTGCCCAGCAACAAGCTGTACCACCAATTGCTGGTTTTCCTGTTGTGGTTGCCCGCTTTGTTGGGGCTGCTGCATCGGGATTTCCGCTCGATGCTCAAGCAACCCGAGTGCACACTCTTCGCCATGTTCGTGGTCTGGACGCTGGTGGTGCTGATGGTCGAGGGCGGCGATAACGCCTTGGGCAAGAGCAAGGTGGTTCTCTACGTGACGTTGACCCTGGCAGGCGTGCTGCTGGCTGCGCAGAATCGCCACTGGCGACTGGAGTCCATGGTGCTGGGGGCGTCGATTCTCGGCGGGTTATTCGCAGCCGCGTCCTGGGTGTATTTCTACGGGCTCAGTGCCCGGCCTTTGAGCGACCGGTTGATTGCCATCGGCCTGTGGGATACGCCGATCATGGCTGCCCATGCGGTGGGGAGCCTGGCGATCATGGGTGTTTTCACCTGGCGATCCAGGCATCTGAAACCGGCTTTGATGGCGCTGCTGTTGATCGCGGCGCTGGGCTACCTGTTATTTCTGGGTTCCAACCAGACCCGTGGGGTGTGGATCGGGCTGGGCGCCTGTCTGCTGGTGATGGCGATGGCGCGACCTTCACGCCTGGGTGGCGCGCTGGTTGCCCTGGTCGTGGCGGGGGTGGCCCTGGTTGCCGCATTCGAGCCGGAAATCCTGTCGCAGCGGGGCCTGTCTTATCGTCCCCAGCTGTGGCAGGGCGGTGTTCAATTGATGCTCGATCACTGGACGATGGGCGTGGGGTTCCATCAGTACCTGATTCCCGTCCCTGAAATTGGCCAGGCTTTCAAGCATCCGCACAATCTGTTCCTGGATACCGGTGTGCGCCTCGGCGTGCCAGGCCTGCTGCTGTTTGGCGGGCTGTGGCTGGTCGCAGGCTGGAGAGGCTGGATGTGTCGCGCGCAACCGCTGGGCCAGGTGTTGTTGGCGCTCTGGGTCTTCTCATCGGTTTCCTTGATGACCGACGGCATTGGCTTGTGGCTCAAACCCAATGCGGACTGGTTGGTCACCTGGCTGCCCATTGCGTTGAGCATCGTGCTGGCTGCCCGAGGTCGCGCTGCAGGGACTTCCTCCTGACTGAACCGATGTAATTGGTTCGCTGTTACAATCCGCAGCTTGTCTGTCTTTTCAAACGTGCGAGGCGCACCGAATGGCCAATTCCGACCAGCAATCGAGCATGAAGATTTACTTGCGATTGCTGAAATACGTTCTCCCGTATTGGGGCGCTTTCGCCGTCAGTATCGTTGGCTTCGTGTTGTTTGCATCCAGCCAGCCGATGCTGGCGGACATGCTCAAGCATTTTCTCGACGCGCTGCAAAAGCCCAATGACACCCGCTTCATGGGGGTCTCGCTGGTGCTCGGGGTGCCGCTGCTGATCGTGCTGATCGCGGTTTACCAGGGGATCGGTTCGTTCCTGGGCAACTACTACCTGGCCAAGGTCGCCCGGGGCGTCGTCCATGACTTGCGTTGCGCGCTGTTCGACAACCTGCTGACCTTGCCCAACCGTTATTTCGACAACCATAACTCCGGCCACCTGATTTCCCGTATCACCTACAACGTGACCATGGTCACCGGCGCCGCCACCGATGCCATCAAGGTTGTCATCCGGGAAGGCCTGACCGTGGTGTTCCTGTTCGGCTACCTGCTCTATAGCAACTGGAAGATGACCCTGGTATTGCTGGCAATCCTGCCGGTCATTGCTGTGCTGGTGAGCAGCGCCAGCAAGAAATTTCGCAAGCAGAGCAAGAAGATTCAGGTGGCAATGGGCGATGTGACCCACGTGGCGTCGGAAACCATCCAGGGCTACCGCGTGGTGCGCAGTTTTGGCGGCGAACACTACGAAATCGAGCGGTTTCACAAGGCCAGTGCCGATAACATGAACCGCAGCCTGGGCATGACGCGGACCCAGTCGATCTACACGCCGATGCTGCAACTGGTCATCTATATCGGCATGGCCGTGTTGATGTACCTGGTGCTTTACCTGCGTGGCGATGCATCGGCAGGGGAACTGGTCGCCTACATCACCGCCGCCGGTCTGCTTCCCAAGCCTATCCGCCAGTTGTCGGAAGTCAGCGCCACGATCCAGAAAGGACTGGCCGCGGCGGAAAGCATTTTCGAGCAGCTCGACGAAGAGCCCGAAATCGATACCGGCACCCAGGAAATGGTCCGGGTCAACGGTCGCCTGGAAGTGCGCAACCTGAGCTTCCAATACCCGGGTACGGAAAAGCTGGTGCTCGACGATATCTCCTTCACCGCCGAAGAGGGCCAGATGATTGCCCTGGTAGGGCGCTCGGGCAGCGGCAAGTCGACCCTTGCCAACCTCATCCCGCGGTTCTATCACCACGACAAGGGCCAGATATTGCTCGACGGCGTGGATGTCGAGCAGTACCGGTTGACCAACCTGCGTCGGCACATCGCCCTGGTGAACCAGCAGGTCACGCTGTTCAACGACAGCGTCACCAACAACATCGCCTATGGCGATCTCGCCGGCGCACCGTTCGAAGACGTCCGCAGGGCTGCCGAAGATGCCTACGCGGCTGAGTTCATCGAGCAGATGCCCCAGGGTTACGACACCCTGGTGGGCGAGAACGGCGTGCTGCTGTCCGGCGGCCAGCGCCAGCGCCTGGCGATTGCGCGGGCATTGCTCAAGAACGCTCCGCTGCTGATCCTCGATGAAGCTACGTCGGCGCTGGACACCGAGTCCGAGCGGCACATCCAGGCAGCCCTCGACCAGGTGATGAAAGGGCGCACCACGTTGGTCATCGCCCACCGGTTGTCGACGATCGAGAAAGCCGACCTCATCCTGCTGATGGACAAGGGCCGCATCGTCGAGCGCGGTACCCACGCCGAGCTGTTGGCGCTGAATGGCTTCTACGCACGCTTGCACGAGAAGGATTTCGTCGAGGCTGCCGACGAGGTGGCGAAGGAGACCTTCGTTTGATCCTGGGTTACTGGCGGGCCTGGCGCGAAAACGGTTGGACCCCCATAGACGCCGTGGCATATGCCCAGGCCTGGCATCAATTCGGTGGCAGCGTGGCGACACACCCTGATGTGGTCGAGCGCCTGGCCGGACTGGTGGGCATTCCGGTGCGCTACCTGGGCTGGCTCGTTGACGGCCAGCTGTGTGCCGCTATGCCTACCTGGGGTCGGCATGTGGCGCTGTCCAAGGATGTGCTCAAGCGTGAAGGCAAGCGTGGCATGCTCGACCTCGGCAATGCCGAGGTCATCCTGCCCGTCAGCCAAGGCGCCCAGGTTCGCCTGCGGCACCGCATGCGGTATGTGTCCGAACTGAATGCGCCGCACATCATCGGTCTCGCCGAACAACCCGAAGGCCTGGCGCTGGCGCGGGAGCCCGAGGACTACAGCAAGAAGTTTCGCTACAACCAGCGCCGCGAGCAGCGGCTGCTGGAAGACGCCGGTGGCAGTATCCGGCCAATGCTCGACCTGAGCCCCGGCGAGCAGGCTGCGGTGTATGCCGACCTGTTCCAGCGTCGCTGGAATTTCGAAGCCCCCGGCAAGACGCATCTGGCCGAGGTGTTCAGCCTGATGCGCGAATTCATGACCGGCTCGCTGATCTATTTGAATGACGAACCGGTGGCAATCCAGATTCTGTATCGGGTCGAGGCGCCCGGCTGGTTCAGCCTGGAATATATCAATGGCGGGGTCGACCCGCAGAGCCGCGATTTCAGCCCGGGCAGCGTACTCAGCTTCGTCAACACCCAGGCACAATGGGAGCACGCCCGGGCGGCGGGCAAACCGTTGCGCTACTCGTTCGGTCGCGCCGATCGCGAATACAAGGATCGCTGGTGCAACCGGGTTCCGGTCTACCAGGTTTGAGCGAGGACGCGCAGCTGATGAACGAGGGAACAGCACCGTGAGCGCACGCAAGCAGCAACTGCTCAAACGCCACCGTCAACGCAAGCGCCTGGTTCTGGCCGGCGCGCTGCTGGCGGCGCTGGTGCTCGGCTTCACGGTCTCGTGGTGGTCGTTGCCGGTGTTTCTCCTGTTGGGCTGGGTGGCTCATGAAGCGTGGTTCTCCGACCATCTGTTCTATGCCCCGAGTGATGATTATCGCTATGACTTCCCGCCAGGTACGCCACAAGTTCCCGTCACGCTGAGTGGCGGACGCCTACAGGTCACGGGTCAGTTCGATGCCCGGCAGACGCTGATCCTGCAGGTGCGGGTGAAAAGTCATTGGCTGGGGCGGTTCCTCGATCCACAGGTGTGGATCGGTGAGGATCGCCAGGATCTTGAACGGGGCGTCTGTGGCGAGCGCTTCCTCAATCTGTCCGGGCAAGAGGCGGCGCTGTCGGCCGGAACCCTGGCCTTGCGCGGACGTTTTTGCAGCCTGGTTCCCGAGGCAACGTTGCATGTACTGAGCAACCCGGATTTCGCCCGGCAGCGCCTGCTGATCGTCGCGCCCCATGCCGATGACGCCGAACTCGCGGCGTTCGGGCTGTACAGCCGTGCCAGCGCGGTTGCGATCGTTACGCTGACCCAGGGTGAAATCGAGGCCGAGCGTTATCGCGACATGGGCCTGGATCCCGCCGAGGCCGCTCGTCTCAAGGGTCGCCTGCGCAGTTGGGACAGCCTGGCCGTGCCATTGTGGGGGGGCGTGGCGCAACAGCAGTGCGTGCAGCTGGGTTACTACTGCCTGCAATTGGCGGCCATGGCCAAGACGCCGGACCAGGCCTTTGGCTCGCGGGAGTCGGGCGAGAGCGATATCCGCCAGGTTCGTCGGTTCAATGCCTTGAACCTGCCGGGTGACGCGGATGGCCTGCCGACGTGGCGCAACCTGGTGGCCGACCTTGCGCGGCTACTCGAACATCACCGGCCCGAGGTGGTGCTGACGCCGCACCCCGAGCTGGACCCGCACAGCGATCATGTCGCCAGTACCCGGGCGCTGATGGAGGCGATCGAACTCAGCACCTGGCGGCCACAGACATTGCTGCTCTATGCCAATCACCTGCACGACAACGACCGCTGGCCGATGGGCCCGGCAGGCCATGGCATTGCGCTGCCGCCGGCCATCGAACCGTTGCCGGCCGATGGGTTGTGGAGCCCGTCGCTGGACGCCTCCACCCGCATGGACAAGGCCATGGCCCTGGGCATGCAGCATGACTTGCAGGGCCGACCTCCATTCAAGCGACGGCTGCGCCGTATCATCCAGCGACTGCTGGCCGGGCGCCGCTGGCCCAGCACCGGAGAAGACGAATTTTTCCGCAAGGCGGTTCGGCGCCACGAGCTTTTCTGGGTCCGGCGGCTGAATGGGACGCCGCCGGAGGACGACCAGGCCCGTCGACCTTGAACCGTCGAGGTGCCTCGGCCAGCCCGTGCATCTCATCCGATAACCGCCATGGACGAGCCTTCCCCAACCCTGTGCTAATATCCCGCCCCTGTTCATTTTGTATGTGGGATGCTCCATGAAGTTGTCCATGCCGCGATTCGATCAAGCCCCTGTATTGGTGGTCGGCGATGTCATGCTCGACCGCTATTGGCATGGCGGTACATCACGCATTTCCCCCGAGGCGCCGGTGCCTGTGGTCAGGGTCGAGCACATCGAGGATCGGCCCGGTGGCGCCGCCAACGTCGCCTTGAACATTGCCGCGCTCGGCGCACCGGCGTCCCTGGTCGGCGTGACCGGCGACGACGAAGCCGCCGACAGCCTGGCCAACAGCCTCAAGGGCGCGGGCGTGCGGGCGATATTCCAGCGCATTGCGCACCAGCCGACGATCGTCAAGTTGCGGGTCATCAGCCGTCATCAGCAACTGCTGCGGATCGATTTCGAAGAACCGTTCGCCACCGATCCTTTGTCTCTTGGCGCCGAGGTCGATCAACTGCTCGAAGGTATCAAGGTGCTGGTGTTGTCGGACTACGGCAAAGGCGCCTTGAAAAATCACCAGACGCTGATCCAGGCGGCCCGGGCCCGGGGTATTCCGGTGTTGGCCGACCCCAAGGGCAAGGATTTTTCCATCTACCGTGGCGCGAGCCTGATCACCCCGAACCTCAGTGAATTCGAAACCATCGTCGGTGGCTGCGCCGACGAGCACGAGCTGGTAAGCAAAGGCGCACAGCTGATGCACGACCTGGAACTCGGTGCGCTGCTGGTCACCCGGGGCGAGCATGGCATGACCCTGTTGCGTCCTGATCATCCGGCGCTGCACCTGCCGGCCCGTGCCCGTGAGGTATTCGACGTGACGGGGGCCGGCGATACGGTGATTTCCACACTGGCGGCGGCCATCGCCGCTGGCGAGGAGCTGCCCCACGCGGTGGCCCTGGCGAACCTGGCGGCCGGTATCGTGGTTGGCAAACTGGGTACGGCGGCCATCAGCGCTCCGGAGCTGCGTCGCGCCATCCAGCGTGAAGAGGGTTCCGAGCGTGGCGTGCTCGGGCTGGAGCAGTTGCTGCTGGCCGTCGACGACGCCCGTGCGCACAACGAAACAATCGTGTTCACCAACGGTTGCTTTGACATCCTCCATGCCGGCCATGTGACGTACCTCGAACAGGCCAGGGCCCAAGGCGATCGCCTGATCGTCGCGGTCAACGACGATGCCTCCGTGAGCCGTCTCAAAGGGCCGGGCCGGCCGATCAACAGCGTTGACCGCCGCATGGCGGTGCTGGCCGGCCTTGGCGCGGTGGACTGGGTGATCAGCTTCAGTGAAGGCACGCCGGAAAACCTGCTGCGTCAGGTCAAGCCGGACGTGTTGGTCAAGGGCGGTGACTATGGCATCGACCAGGTCGTCGGTGCCGATATCGTTGCGGCCTATGGCGGCACCGTGAAGGTGCTGGGGCTGGTGGAGAACAGCTCGACGACGGCGATTGTGGAGAAGATCCGCAATAACTGAGCCGGCTCAAGCTAACGCAGTTGTGAGCGAGGGCTCTTGTGGCGAGGGGATTTATCCCCGCTGGGCTGCGAAGCGGCCCCGTTTTTTGCGGTTGCTGCGCAACCGAGCGGGGATAAATCCCCTCGCCACAGGTCCTGCAATCGACCATTGTTACCGCTGCCTTGACTAACGCACCACCTTGCGTGGCACGATCTTCTTGAGCAACTGCCGGGCCTTGCCCTTCAATCGGGTCAGCCCGGATTCTTTTCCTGGCGGCGTCAGCCCTTGCTGGCGCAGCCAGTCCTTCCAGCGAATCCGCTCCTCGCGCACCAGCCAACCGTCCTGCCGGGCGAAGCTTTCGGCCAGATACAACCCTCGGGTGCTGGCCGGGTATAACTGGTCCTTCTTCAACGTATACAGCTCGGGCAAGGGTTGCCCGTCCTGCAGCGGCATCAGGTAGAGATCGGGCCGCTTGCGGTCCAGGCGCGCGACCAGTTGGTCGCCCTCCAGCCGTTCATCGACATGGAAAAGGCTCAGGGACTTGGCTTCCTTGGGTACATCCAGGCGCAAATCGTAGATCAACTGCAGCGATGCCGTGGGCAAATGGACGTAGGCCCTTGGGCGTTCGATCAGTTGCAGGTTGGCGCAGCGCACCGGGCGAGCCGAGCCCGATAGCGGGGCCAGCCGAAACGGCAAGGCCTCACGGTAATGCAGGGCGCTTGAATAGGGCGCCGGCAACCACGTGTCGTTGAAACGTCCGCCGAGCCAGCCTTCAGGGGTTTCCAGCAGGCATTCTTCGGCAATTTCGTTGATCGCGGTGAGCAGCGGCAGGTTCAGTTCATGGGCCGGGACGTAGCCGGAAATCAGCTTGAGCACTACATCGCCGCGATCCTGTCGGCGTTGACGCACGAGCACCCAATAATCGCGGTTCTGCCAATGCAGGGTCAGGCGCACCGAGACGCCCAGGTTCGCCAGCTCCACGGAAAAACGCTCGGCATCGTCGACTGTCACGGGGCGGCGGCGCTGCAAGGTCTGGGCGAAATTCAGCGGCATGCCCACGCTCTGGTATGTCAGGCCTTCGGGCGTTGCTTCGACAGCGAGGGGCAGGGTCTTGAAGTTGCTCGGGTTTTTTCTGATGAGCGTACGCGGCATGTCGGCTCCTTGCTTAAGACCGCGTAGGCGGCGTCAGTTTTTACGCAGGACCTTGGCTACGGTCGCGACGTTATGGGCGAGGTGCAGCGGATTGATGGTGCCGACAATAGCACTGGCAACCCCGGGATGCTCAAACAACAGTTCGAAGCTGGTGCGAACCGGGTCTTCGCCGGGGCTCAGGCAGACGTGACCGCTGGCCAGGGCTTTTTTTACCAGGATCGCCTTGCCGTGCTCGCTTGCGTAGTCAATGACCGCCTTTTCGCTTCGTTCGTTCAGATTGTAGGTGACCATCGCACAATCACCTTGCTCCAGCGCTTTTAAGCCACCGGCGACGGTCTTGCCGGAGAAACCGAAGCCACCGATCTTGCCCTCGCGCTTGAGGGCCGCCAGGGTCGGGTAGACCTCGCTGTCGTTGAGGATCGCCAGGTCGTTGCCGTCCGAGTGCACCAGTACCAGGTCGATATACTCGGTTTCCAGGCGTTTGAGACTGCGCTCCACCGAAAACCGCGTATGGGCGGCGCTGAAGTCGTGGCGCGACTGACCATCACTGAATTCTTCACCGACCTTGCTGACGATCACCCAGTCGTGACGCTGGCCGCGCAGCAGCGGGCCGAGGCGTTCTTCGCTGTGCCCATAAGCCGGCGCGGTGTCGATCAGGTTGATGCCCAGGTCGCGGGCCAGCTTGAGCAGCATGCGCGCTTCGCTGTCATCCGGGATGCGAAAACCGTTGGGGTACTTGACGCCCTGGTCGCGGCCGAGCTTGACCGTGCCCAGGCCCAGCGGGGAAACCAGCGGGCCGTTATGGCCCAGCGGGCGATGCAGGTCGTGCAGTGTCGGTAGGCTCATGGCAACAATTGCTCCCAGGCGGGGACGCCCATGGGCGGTTTCGGCAGGGCCGGCAGCGGGGCGGGGTGGCTGGGCTGAATGCCGTCGCGTTGCAGCGCGGTGATTACCCGGTCGGAAAAATCCGGGGCCAGTGCCAGCTTGGTCGGCCAACCCACCAGCAGGCGTCCCTGCTCGGCGACAAAGGCATTGTCCGGACGGGTCAGGCCCGATTGCAGCGGTTCGGCGCGCGCGACCCGCAGGGTGGCCCATTGCGCCGTACTGAGGTCGATCCACGGCAGCAACTGGCTGATTTCTTTCTGGGCGACGGCAATCTGCGCGGCGGGTTCGCGGGCGACGGCATCGCCCTCGGCGAGGTCGCCACCCAGGTACCAGACCCACTGGCCGTCGGCTGCCGGGTGGGTGGTCACGGTGACGCGCGGCTTCGGTCCGCCGCCCAGGCAATGCGCATACAACGGCTTGAGGCTCGGCCCCTTGACCAGCACCATGTGCAGCGGCCGGGTCTGCATGGCCGGCTGATCCAGGCCAAGGGCCTTGAGCAAGTCGGCAGTGCCTCCGCCAGCGCTGAGGACAATGCGTTGGGCGCGGATCTCGCGGTCGTCGACCTTCAGCCCGACCAACTCGCCCTGTTCGTGCAATGGTTCGATGCGCTGCCCGGCCAGCAGGCTGTCACCGGCCAGGTCCGCCAGGCGTGCAATCAGGCTGGGAACGTCCACCACCAGCTCGGCCAGGCGGTAGACCTTGCCCTTGAAGCGCTTGTCCTGTAGGGCCGGTGGCAGTTGCTCGCCCTTGACCTGGTCGACGCGACCGCGCACGGCCTTGCTGGCGAAGAAACTGGTCAGGTTGCCGGCCAGGGTGCCGGGAGACCAGAGGTAATGAGCGTCGGATAACATGCGTACGCCGGACAGATCCAACTCACCGTCGCCCTTCAGGGCTTCGCGCCAGCGGCGCGGCATGTCGGCGATGGCTTCCGAGGCGCCGGTCAGGGCTCCGTGCAGCGCGTATTTGGCGCCCCCATGGATGATGCCCTGGGATTTGACACTCTGCCCGCCACCGAGGCTGGCGCTTTCCACCAGCACGGTTGAAAACCCTTGGCGGCGCAAGCGCGCGTTCAGCCAGAGGCCGGCGACTCCGGCGCCGACAATCAGGATGTCGGTGGAAATAACGGATGGCATGCAGCGACCTCAGTGTTCAAGACGAGGGCGCAGTATACAGACTCGGTGCGGGTGGAATTTGCTGATGGTCAACGTGACAAGTTGCAAAAGGCTTTTGTGGCGAGGGAGCTTGCTCCCGCTGGGCTGCGTAGCGGCCCTGAAGGCTTGGGACCGCTGCGCGATCCAGCGGGAGCAAGCTCCCTCGCCACGATGCATTCCAGTCCATAAACGGTGTGTTTCAGTGCCCGGCGGTTTTTGAAAACAACTGAATCACCACCACCCCCAGCACGATCAACGCCATCCCCAGCATCGCCGGTACGTCGAGTTTCTGGCCGTAGATGAACAGCGCCGCCACGCTGACCATGACGATGCCCATCCCGGCCCAGACCGCGTAGGCGACGCCTACCGGTACGGTGCGCACCACCAGCGTCAGCATCCAGAACGCAATGCCGTAACCGGCGACGACCAGCAGCAGGGGCAGCGGCGTGCTCAAGCCTTTGACCGCTTTCATCGAAACGGTGGCGATCACTTCAGCGCAGATGGCGATGGCCAGGTAGTAATAGGCGTTCATGGGCAGATCCTCATTGACGGTTGCGTGTTTCGATGGGGCCATTCTAGAGAACGAGCAAGTGCGGTAAAGTCATTACCTATCGGTAATCGAGATAGGTTGCGCCATGAATGTTCAATGGAATCTGGAGCAGTTGCGGCTGTTTGTCGGGGTGGCCGAGAAACGCTCGTTTTCCGCTGTGGCTCGGGACCAGCGCAAGGCGCAATCGGCCATCAGCAGCGCGATTGCCCTGCTCGAAGCCGACCTTGGGGTGAACCTGTTCGAGCGCAGCAGCGGTCGCCAGCCCCGGCTCACCGATGCGGGCGAGACGCTGCTGGAAGAGGCGCGGGAAGTGTTGCGCCAATGCGAGCGGCTCAACGGTCGAGCCCTGGCCTTGATGCGCGGGCAGGAGGCTTCGCTGCGCCTGGCCCAGGATGAAGCCATGCCCTATCAACCGGTAATCGATAGCCTGGTGGCGCTGGCCGAGCAGTTTCCAACGCTCGAAGTGCAGCTGGCCAGCGCCGCCCAGGGCGACGTGGCGCGCAAACTGGTGGAACGTCGCGCCGATCTCGGCTTGCTGTTCTATCACGACCAGATCCCCGAGGCGCTGGAGCGGCGGGTGCTGGGCAGTGTCGAGATGGTCACGGTGTGTGGCCGGGGCCATCCACTGGCGCACCACGGCTATGTGTCGTGCCGGGAAATGGCCCGGCACCGGCAGTTGCTGATGGCGACCCAGACCAGCGTCTACCCCGGCAGCGAGCAGGCCAGCCCGCAGGTCTGGCGCGCCGACAGTTTCTACGTGCTGGCCGAATGGCTGAGGAGTGGCCTGGGTTGGGCCTGGCTCCCTCGCCACGTTGTGCAATACCCGGCCTATCTGGGAGATATGGTCGAGCTGAGCAGCGAATGGACCCCGCCGGCCCTGGTGGTGGAGCTGGTCTGGCGTCGCGATGAACCGCTGGGCCCGGCCGCGCGCTGGCTGGCGGAACGTTTTGCCGTGCAGTTGCAGGCGATCGGCTGAAAAACCGATAAACTCCGCCGCCATGAACAGAACTCTCTATAGCGCATTGTTTTATCTGGGGCTGCCGCTGGTGGCGATTCGGCTGTGGTTGCGGGCACGCAAGGCCCCGGCATATGCCCGCCGCATCGGCGAGCGGTTTGCGTGGGGCTTGCCGGCACTGGTTCCGGGCGGCATCTGGGTCCACGCGGTGTCGGTGGGCGAGAGCATTGCCGCCGCGCCGATGATCCGCGCCTTGCTGCAACGTTATCCACAGCTGCCGATCACGGTGACGTGCATGACACCCACCGGTTCGGAGCGGATCAAGGCGTTGTTCGCCGAGGAGCCGCGCGTCCAGCATTGTTATCTGCCTTATGACCTGCCTTGCGCGGCCAAGCGTTTTCTCGATCAGGTTCGCCCGAAACTGGCGGTGATCATGGAAACCGAGCTGTGGCCCAACCACATCCATCAGTGCGCCAGGCGCGGTATCCCGGTGGCGTTGGCCAATGCCCGGCTCTCGGAGCGTTCGGCGCGCGGTTATGCGCGCTTCCCCAGGCTCACCCGGCCGATGCTCGGCGAAATGAGCCTGTTCGCCGTGCAGACCGAAGCCGAGGCCGAGCGGTTTCGCCAGTTGGGCGCCCGCACGGACACCGTCGAGGTGACCGGTTCGATCAAGTTCGACCTGACCATCGACCCGCAACTGCTCGAAAGCGCCAGCGCCTTGCGCCGCCAATGGCAAGCCGTGGACCGCCCGGTGTGGATCGCCGCCAGCACTCATGAAGGCGAGGATGAAGTGGTTCTGGCAGCCCATCAACGGCTGCTCGCCAGTTATCCCGATGCGTTGTTGATCCTGGTGCCGCGTCATCCGGAACGCTTCGATTCGGTGGCGCAGTTGTGTGCGTGTGAAGGTTTCGCCACGGTCCGGCGTTCCAGTGCGCAACCGGTCACTGCACAGACATCGGTGCTGCTGGGCGACACCATGGGCGAGCTGCTGTTTCTCTACGCGCTGGCCGACAGTGCTTTTGTCGGCGGCAGCCTGGTGCCCAATGGCGGGCACAACCTGCTCGAACCGGCGGCACTGGCGAAACCGGTCCTCAGTGGGCCACACCTGTTCAACTTCCTCGAGATCGCCGCGCAACTACGGGCGGCCGGGGCGTTGCAGGAAGTCGAAGATGCCGAAAGCCTGGCCCTGGCGGTACAGCGCCTGTTCGAACTGCCCCGCGATGCCCAACGCATGGCCGAGGCCGGGTTGAAGGTGATGCGCAGCAACCAGGGTGCATTGCAGCGATTGCTGGACGGGTTGGGGCGGTTGCTCGGTTGAGCTTTTGTGGCGAGGGAGCTTGCTCCCGCTCGGCTGCGAAGCAGTCGTAAAGTGGGCACTACGGTTCTGGCTGGCAGAACGCGGTGACTGGTTTTGGGCCTGCTTCGCAGGCCAGCGGGAGCAAGCTCCCTCGCCACAGGGGGATTGCTTGCAGGTGTGTTACTGCGCCGGCCGCGAGCGCAACTGCTCTGCTGCCGCCTGTGCCAGGTCCGGCGGCAGGAAGTCCTTGTCCGGGTTGTAGTCGGGCTTGAGATAGCGTGACAGGGCTTGCAGGTCTTCCGGGCTCAACGTCCCGGCGGCCTGCTTGAGGCGCAGGTTGTCGAGGATGTAGTCGTACCGGGCGTTGTTGTAATCGCGCACCGAAGTGTACAGCTGGCGCTGGGCGTCGAGCACATCGACGATGTTGCGGGTGCCCACCTGATAGCCGATTTCCGTGGCGTCCACCGCGCTCTGGTTGGAAATGATCGACTGGCGCCGGGCCTGGACCTGTTCCACATCGGTGTTCACCGCGCGGTGCAGGTTGCGGGTGTTTTCCACCACCTGGCGGCGCAGGCCTTCGCGCTGCTGCTCGGTCTGGGTGAGTTGCGAGTAGGACTCGCGCACCTGGGAGCTGGTCAGCCCGCCGCTGTAGATCGGAATGCTCAATTGCAGGCCGATGGTGCGTTGCTCGGCGTCGCCACCGTAGCGCTGGCCGGTGGGGTTCGGGTTGGTAAAGCCGAGACCGTCGTTGTCACCTTTGCGGTATTGCGCGATGGCGTCGAGGGTTGGCGCGTGGCCGGCCTTGCGCTGGCGCAGGGTGTCTTCGGCGGCGGTGACGGCGTAGTTGCTGGCCAGCAGGTTGAGGTTCTGCCGGGCAGCGGTGTCGACCCAGGCCTTGGCGTCGTTGGGCGCCGGCGGCAGGATCGGCAGGGTGTGGACGACGCCCTGGATCGCATTGTATTGGCGGTTGGTCAGGGTGATCAGCGCTTCGAAGGCATCTTCGACCTGGCGCTGCGCGATGATCCGGTTGGCCCGGGCGGTATCGTAGCTGGCCTGGGACTGCAGCACGTCGGTCTTGTCCGAAAGACCGACATCAAAGCGTTCGTTGGACTGGTCGAGCTGGCGCTTGAACGCGGCTTCCTCGGCCTTGGTCGAGGCCAGGTTGTCCTGGCTGCGCAGCACATTGAAATAAGCTTCGGCGCTTTGCAGGATCAGGTTCTGCTCGGTGGCCGACAATTGCAGCGAGGCTTGTTCATTGACCGATTTGGCCGCCTGCAACTGGAACCAGCGGTCGGCGCGGAAAATCGGCTGGGACAAGGTGGCCTGGTACACCGTCGAGCTGCGGGTGGCGGTCATCGCCGGCTGGTCGAGCTCGGTGCGGGTGTTGTTCAGGTCGGCTCCGGCCGAAAGATTGGGCAACAGCCCGGCGCGGGCCTGGGGCACCACTTCTTTCTGGGCGCCGTATTGGGCGCGGGCGGCGGCCAGGTCGGCGTTGTTGTCCACCGCTTCCTGGTACACGCTGACCAGGTCGGTTCTGGTGGATAACGGGGCTTCGGCGGCCCAGGCCATTCCATTGGTCGCACAAGACACGGCAAGGGCCAGTGAGAGTTTGCGCAGCATGAGGCGATCCCTACGTTCAAGATTGAATGCGCATAACAGGCGCGCGGCGTAGCGAGTGTAGTTGCGCCTACGCACGGCAACAATCCTGTATATGCGCCATTCATCACGGCTTTTGCCCTGGCGATGGCGTTCTGCGCCGGTTGTGTCTAGACTGGCCGGGTTCTTGTCGGGGTGCCTTGCTATGAGGCTGAGATCGAATAATTTCGGATCCCGTTGAACCTGATCAGGTTAGCGCCTGCGTAGGGAACAAGATTTCTCGTCACCCGGCGAGTCCTCTTGTGCTTCGTCCGGGATGTTGTTCGACAATCGACTTTCGATCTTCGAACAGGCTCGAGCAGCAAGCACAGCGTTCGCACTTTCGTGCAGGGACGCGTCCATTCGCCACAGGTTCGCTCCGACAAAAATCCACTGCCTGGATGTGTGTCTGGAGAGCCCGTGATGACGACAAAATCTAAAAACGCGACCAACCTCAGTGAATCGGCCCAGGTCGATCAGCAGTCGGTCCAACCGTTTACCCGCTCGCAAAAAATCTATGTCCAGGGCAGTCGCCCGGATATCCGCGTGCCGATGCGCGAAATCAGCCTCGACGTGACCCCCACCGACTTCGGCGGCGAAATCAACGCGCCAGTGGTGGTGTACGACACCTCGGGGCCCTACACCGACCCGAACGTGATCATCGATGTGCGCAAGGGCCTGGCCGATGTGCGCTCGCCGTGGATCGAAGCCCGTGGCGACACCGAGCGTCTCGCCGGCCTGAGTTCCAATTTCGGCCAGGAACGCCTGGCCGATCCCGAGCTGACCAAGCTGCGCTTCGCCCATGTAAACAACCCGCGTCGCGCCAAGCCGGGCGCCAACGTCAGCCAGATGCACTACGCGCGCCAAGGCATCATCACCGCCGAGATGGAATACGTCGCCATCCGCGAAAACATGAAGCTGGAAGTGGCCCGCGCCGCCGGCCTGCTGGACCAGCAACACGCCGGTCACAGCTTCGGCGCCAGCGTGCCGAAAGTCATTACCCCGGAATTCGTCCGTGACGAAATCGCCCGTGGCCGCGCGATCATTCCGGCCAACATCAACCACACCGAACTGGAACCGATGATCATCGGCCGTAACTTCCTGGTGAAGATCAACGGCAACATCGGCAACAGCGCGCTGGGTTCGTCCATCGAAGAAGAAGTGGCGAAGCTGACCTGGGGCATCCGCTGGGGTTCGGACACGGTCATGGACCTGTCCACCGGCAAGCACATCCACGAAACCCGCGAGTGGATCATCCGCAACTCGCCGGTGCCGATCGGCACCGTGCCGATCTACCAGGCCCTGGAAAAAGTCGGCGGCGTGGCCGAAGACCTGACCTGGGAGCTGTTTCGCGACACGCTGATCGAACAGGCCGAGCAGGGCGTCGACTACTTCACCATCCATGCCGGCGTGTTGCTGCGTTATGTGCCGATGACCGCCAAGCGCGTCACCGGTATCGTCAGCCGTGGCGGTTCGATCATGGCCAAGTGGTGCCTGGCGCATCACAAGGAAAACTTCCTCTACACCCACTTCGAAGACATCTGCGAAATCATGAAGGCCTACGACGTCAGCTTCTCGCTGGGCGACGGCCTGCGTCCGGGCTCGATTGCCGACGCCAATGACGAAGCGCAGTTCGGCGAGCTGGAAACCCTCGGCGAGTTGACCAAGATCGCCTGGAAGCACGACGTGCAATGCATGATTGAAGGCCCGGGTCATGTGCCGATGCAGTTGATCAAGGAGAACATGGACAAGCAGCTGGAATGCTGTGACGAGGCGCCGTTCTACACCCTCGGCCCGCTGACCACCGACATCGCGCCGGGCTACGATCACATCACCTCCGGCATCGGCGCGGCGATGATCGGCTGGTTCGGGTGCGCGATGCTCTGCTACGTCACGCCGAAGGAACACCTCGGCCTGCCGAACAAGGATGACGTCAAGACGGGAATCATCACTTACAAAATCGCCGCGCATGCTGCCGATCTGGCCAAAGGGCATCCGGGCGCGCAGATCCGTGACAACGCCTTGAGCAAGGCGCGGTTCGAGTTCCGTTGGGAAGACCAGTTCAACCTCGGCCTCGACCCGGACACCGCCCGCTCGTACCACGACGAAACCCTGCCGAAGGACTCGGCCAAGGTCGCGCATTTCTGTTCGATGTGCGGGCCGAAATTCTGCTCGATGAAAATCACCCAGGAAGTGCGTGAGTACGCGGCCAACCAGCGCATTGAAGCGGTGGATGTCGACGTCGCCCAAGGCCTGGCGGAGCAGGCGGAGCGGTTCAAGAAGGAAGGTAGTCAGCTTTACAAGAAAGTCTGATCTGAGCGGCGCTCACCCCGTGGCGAGGGAGCTTGCTCCCGCTCGGCTGCGAAGCAGCCGCAAAACCAATCACCACCATTCTGGCTGCCAGAACGCGGTGACTGGTTTTGGGCCTGCTACGCAGGCCAGCGGGAGCAAGCTCCCTTGCCACATCAGCGACCCAAAACAATAATCTCCCCTGAGATATCTCTGTGAACATCCAACCCAGCACCTACTCCCCAGACACCGCCGTGCCCCTGGACAAACGCGTCTTCGGCGCCCGCGATCTGTTTTCCCTGTGGTTCTCCCTGGGCATCGGCCTGATGGTCTTGCAGGTCGGCGCCTTGCTCGCGCCGGGCCTGGGCCTGAGCGGTTCGTTGCTGGCGATTTTCCTCGGCACGCTGATGGGCGTCCTGCTGCTGGCGGCGGTCGGGGTGATTGGCAGCGACACCGGCCTGTCGGCCATGGCCGCGCTCAAGCTCAGCCTCGGCGGCAAGGGCGCGAGCGTGCCGGCGGTGTTGAACCTGCTGCAGCTGATTGGCTGGGGCTCGTTCGAAATCATCGTCATGCGCGATGCGGCCAGCCTGCTCGGCGCCCGTGCCTTCAGTGAAGGCAGCTTGGGCACCAACCCTTTGCTGTGGACCTTGTTCTTCGGTGCGTTGGCGACCTTGCTCGCGGTCAGCGGACCGTTGACCTTCGTGCGCAGGGTCCTGCGCAAATGGGGCATCTGGTTGCTGCTGGCGGCTTGCATCTGGCTGACCTGGAACCTGTTCGCCAAGGCTGACCTCGCCGCGCTGTGGGCCCAGGCCGGCGACGGTTCGATGTCGCTGGCGGTGGGTTTTGACATCGCCATCGCCATGCCGCTGTCGTGGTTGCCGCTGATTGCCGACTACTCGCGTTTCGGCAAGCGCGCCAAAAACGTCTTCGGCGGCACGGCCGTGGGGTTCTTCATTGGTAACGTCTGGCTGATGAGCCTCGGCGTGGCCTACACCCTGGCGTTCGCGCCGAGCGGTGAGGTCAATGCGTTGCTGCTGGCCCTGGCCGGTGCCGGGTTGGGTATTCCGTTGCTGCTGATCCTGCTGGACGAGTCGGAAAACGCCTTCGCCGACATCCACTCGGCGGCGGTGTCGACGAGCATGTTGTCGGGGCTGAAGGTCGAGCACCTGGCCTTGGCGATTGGTGTCATCTGCACCGTGATCGCCTGCTTCGCGCCGCTGGCTCAGTATCAGAATTTCCTGCTACTGATCGGCTCGGTGTTCGCGCCGCTGTTCGGCGTGGTGCTGGTGGATCACTTCATCCTGCGCAAGCGCAGCAGCCAGGTGCGCTCAGTCGCGTTGCGCTGGCCGGCGTTGTTGGCCTGGCTGGGCGGGGTGAGTACCTACCACCTGCTGGCCAACTTCTATCCGGACATCGGCGCCACCCTGCCGTCGCTGATCCTGGCAGGGTTGCTGCAGCTGTTGCTGGGCCGGGCTTTCAGCTACGGCCGGGAAACAGCTCGGGCTTGAGGATGCCGTTGAGGCGTGGGTAGGCGATCTTCAGTTCGATGTGGCCCAGGGCGTACGGCGCAATGGTGCTCACTTCGTATTTGAGGATCACCCCGCCGTAGGTCAGCGCGATGTGCGGGGTTTTCTGGAAGGACCACTGTTTCAGGAATTCCGGTTCCTGATCCAGCTTGGTGCTGATCAGCCAGCTGTTGTGGGCCACTTGCGCGGCTTTCCAGAAGGCTTCTTCCTGGCCGGGCAACAGCATGTCCGACAGCGCCAGCACCTTGTGCTGCTGGCGCGAATAGTTGATGAAGCCGCGACCTGGGGTGCCGTGAGCGCCGCTAGTGTCCAGGTAGCTGGACAGTTCGATGATCACCAGGCCGTCATGTTGTTCACGTACCTTGGCCTGCAGATAGCTGCTGTTGCGCGGTGCGGCGCTGCGCAGAAACTGTTCGCGATAGGCGGCCAGGGTCGGTGCCACCGGGGCGTCCGGGGTCGTGCGGGTCATTTGCAGCAGACGTTTTTCGATGATCCCGTCCAGCGCGGGCTCAGTGGGGAAATGCAGGGTGTCGATGTTGACCAGCGGGCAGTCGGCGCTGGCGCAGCCAGGCTGTAATTGCTCCGACGCATCGCGAGTGGTCTCCAGCGGGGCGCGGTAATTGGGTTGGAACAGGCTCTGGCAAGCGCCCAGGATCAGGGCAATGGCGGCCAGCGAAGCAATCTTGAAAAGCGACATGGGCGTCCTTCGTGAAACAGGGAAAGGCAAAAAGTTACCCGCTTCGACTGTCGGCAGGGCAATCAGTTCGCCACTAAGCTCATTAGAGTTCTTTCACCTTCTGCCGTCCATCCCGATGAGTGGAAAGGGGCTGCATCAAACGGTACGGGCGCGTTAGGATGGCGCGAAGCCGAGGTTGGAACCTCGCATCGTTCCACTGCACACGAGGATTGTCATGACCGATTTCGCCAACGCCACACCGAGCAACGTGGACATCGTCAAGCGTGAAACCTGCTTCAAGGGTTTCTATAAGCTCGACCGCCTCGTCTTGCGCCACGAGCTGTTTGCCGGTGGTATGAGCCGTGAGATCAGTCGTGAACTGTTTGTACGTCATGACGCGGTGTGTGTGCTGCCCTACGATCCGCAGCGTGACGAAGTGGTATTGATAGAGCAGTTTCGCGTGGGCGCCATTGGCAAGGCCGCCAATCCCTGGTTGGTTGAACTGGTGGCCGGTCTGATCGACAAGGACGAGCAACCGGAAGAAGTTGCTCATCGCGAAGCGCAGGAGGAAGCTGGGCTGGTGTTCGCTGCGCTCTGGCCGATGACCAAGTATTTCCCGTCGCCGGGCGGCAGCAATGAGTTCGTGCATCTTTACCTGGGGCGTTGCGACAGTACGGGGGCCGGCGGCCTGCATGGCCTGCTGGAAGAAGCTGAAGATATCCGCGTGAAGACCTGGCCTTTCGAAGACGCCCTGCAAGCGGTGCGCGACGGACGTATCTGCAACGCGGCGAGCATCATTGCCTTGCAATGGCTGGCCTTGAATCGAGATGAAGTGAGGGGGCTATGGTCCTGAACAAGCTGCGCGATCGTTATCGCGTCGACCTGGTGGGGTTGCAGGCCGCCTGCGAGGCCAACTACGCCCGCCTGATGCGCTTGTTGCCGGACATGCGCAACGACCCGGCACCGCGCCGCATCGCCGTGACCCACGGCGACCAGATGCTCGGCGTACTGGCCCTGGAAGTGCTGCAGACCTGTCCCTACACCACCACGTTGCAAGTGCGCCAGGAACACAGCCTGCCCTGGTTGCCGGTGCCGCAGCTGGAAGTGCAGGTCTATCACGATGCACGCATGGCCGAAGTGGTCAGCGCCGAACATGCACGACGCTTTCGCGGCATCTATCCTTACCCCAATGCGTCAATGCACCAGCCGGACGAAAAGGCCCAGTTGAACCTGTTCCTGGGCGAGTGGCTGAGTCATTGCCTGGCGCTGGGCCACGAGTTCGAAGTCGTACGGTAGTTGTGAACCGGTTCCGGTTCGCGGGTTTCCCCTTTCGATCATCCCCCAGCATAATTGCCGCTTCATGCAACGGCGTGATTGCGCCTGGGAGAAAGCGATTTGCCGAGCGTATCCAGCTTGACCACTGCCGACGCGGCGCTGCTGGTCCAACTGTCTGACAGTCATTTGTTCGCCGAGGCCGATGCTTCGTTGCTGGGCATGAACACCCGTGACAGTTTGCGGGCGGTCGTTGACCTGGTACTCCAGCAGCAACCGGAGATTGACCTGATGCTCGCCACCGGCGACTTGTCCCAGGACGGTACGCTGCAATCCTACGAGGCATTTCGGCAACTGACTGCGCGTATCGACGCGCCGGCGCGGTGGATTCCGGGCAATCATGATGAGCCGCAGGTGATGCTTGAGGCGGCGGTCCAGAGTACGTTGCTCGATCCGGTGGTGGACATTGGCAACTGGCGAGTCACTCTGTTGGATTCAGCCGTGCCGGGTTCGGTGCCGGGTTTTTTGGCCGAGGAGCAGTTGATTCTGTTGGCCAATGCCTTGAGCGAGGCGCCGGAGCGGCATCATCTGGTGTGCCTGCATCATCATCCGGTGTCGATTGGTTGTGCGTGGATGGAGCCGATCGGGTTGCGCAATCCGGAGGCGCTGTTTGCAGTGCTGGATCGGTTTCCGCAGGTGCGGGCGGTGTTGTGGGGGCATGTGCATCAGGAAATAGACCGGGTGCGTGATGGGGTTCGTTTGTTGGCTTCGCCTTCGACCTGTATCCAGTTTGAGCCGGCGAGTGAGGATTTTGCGGTGGGCTCGCAGGCGCCAGGGTATCGGTGGTTGCGGTTATTGCCGGATGGGCGCTTGGAGACGGGGGTTGAGCGGGTGGTTGGGTTTGCGTTTACGCCTGACTACGGATCCAACGGCTACTGAGTTCGATCAAGCTGGACTGACCCCTAACTGTGGGAGCGAGCCTGCTCGCGAAGGCGGCTTTACAACCGGCATATCTTTACCGGTCGTACTCCGATTCTATTGTGGGAGCGAGCTTGCTCGCGATGGCGGCCTTGCAGTCGGCCAGGATTGTTGACCGGGGTACATATCCATTGCTGCGGTAACGGCTGCTTGGGGTTCCGCCGGGTGGGAAGGGCTGTCGGTAGTCTTTTTCCGTCGCTGCAAATTCAGCGACCGGGCTTGGAAACCCGATAAGTAAACTGCGCGAAAGCGCTCTCCATAACGTATGCTTCGGTCGTTTTTTGACCATGCTTCTGTTATGGCAGCTGTGCGCGGGAGACCTTCGGGTCTGCCGGGCTCGTTTACCTCGGTTTTCCAACCTGCGTACGGCTGCCACCCCCTCGCTTGGAAACGAATGTGGCAGCTCCAACCTGTAGACGAGAGTTACCCTCATGCCCAAGATTACGCCCAACCCGCCAGAAACAACCCACTTGTCAGCCCACGCTGAAGACAATCCGCAAAGTCTCGATGAAACCGCCCAGCGCGCCCTCAACTCCTATCCCGACCCAAAACCCAAAGCCAAACAGAAACCCTCCCCAGACCAGTTATTCTCCGTCGTGCAAAGCGCTGACGCCGAATGTGTATTGGCCAACCTCAGCGAAACCCTTGCCTCTGCCAACGCCATGCTCAGTGACCTGGCCTTCAGCCTGGAAGGTTCGAACCGGCATTTCGCGTTCGGTGTCCAGCAGATGATCGAACTCAGTGAGTTGTTGGCGAATCGGGCGCTGGACATCGTCGAGCCGAGACAATGACGTTTTAACGGCCGACAAGGTCCCCTGTGGTGAGAGCTTGCTCGCGATGGCGGCCTTGCAGTCGACCAGGGTTTTGTTGACTGGGTAGATATCCGTTGCTGCGGTAACGGCTGCTTGGGGTTCCGCCCTTACGGCGGGTCACTTTTGGAAAGAGCCGGGAGCCGGACCAGCCAAAAGTAACCAAAAACGCTCTGCCCCACCACTCGGTGCCTCGCCAAGGCTCGGCATGCCCTCACTCCGGCATTGCTCCGTGGGCCCGCCGCGAAGGGCCGTCCCTGGCCCAGCGCGGCTATCCCGGCATCCATGCCGGGATGCCCACTGCACAATGCCTGCGTTCGGCCAGCGTGGTTAACGGGGCGTCTCAGATCAAGATCAAGATCAAGATCAAGGTCTAAAGCGAGGCGGCCTGGCAGCCGGCCTGATTCTCGCGAGGGGCGCCGGTTTCAATGTGGGAGCGAGCCTGCTCGCGAAGGCGGCGGCACATTCAATGCCGATGCAAGCTGACCCACCGCTTTCGCGAGCAGACTCGCTCCCACAGGGGGATTTTTGCTGTGCCGGAAAATCATAATGACCACGGATTCGTGTGGGAGCGAGCTTGCTCGCGATGGCGGGCGGCAGCCTGCCAGGGTTGTGGGAGCGGTCGGAAGACCTTTCTGACGCAAGCGGATTTTTCCGACGAGTGCTGGCGGTTGCCGGGTGGGAAGGGGTGTCGCTAGTCTTTTCCCGTCGCTGCAAAATTCAGCGGCCGGGCCTGGAAACCCGATAGTAAGGACGCTTCAGCGCACCACATGAGATACTGCAGCGCTTTTTTTGCGTGTGCAGTTCTGCGTTATGGCGGCTGTGCGCGGGAGACTTTCGAGTCTGCCGGGTTTTGCTCCTTTACTCCGGTTTTCCAGCCCGCGCATAGCTGCCACCCTCTCGCCTGGAAACGGGAGATGGCGGTTCCCCTACGGAAAAAAGGAACTGCACCATGTTCAAAGCCACGCCCAACCCCCAGAAGCAACCCCCTCGTCAGCCCGCGCTGAAGACAATCCGCAAAATCCCGACGAAGCCGCCGAGCGCGTCCGCAACTCCCATCTCGACCCAAAACCAGAAGCCAAAGACCACTTGTTCTCCGTCGTGCAAAGCGCTGACGCCGAGTGTGTACTGGCCAACCTCAGCGAAACCCTGGCTTCTGCCAACGCCATGCTCAGCGACCTGGCCTTCAATCTGGAAGGTTCGAACCGGCATTTCGCGTTCGGTGTCCAGCAGATGATCGAGCTCAGTGAGTTGTTGGCGAATCGGGCGCTGGACATTGTCGAGCCGAGACAATGAAATTTTAACGGCTGACAAAGCCCCCCGTGGCGAGGGAGCTTGCTCCCGCTGGCCTGCGAAGCAGGCCCAAGACCGGGCACCGTGTTCTATCAGTCGGAACGGGCGTTGCTGCTCCAGGGGCTACTGCGTAGCCCAGCGGGAGCAAGCTCCCTCGCCACGAAGACGGAGGGGTATTCGAAACCGCCCAACTTCCACAAACTCCCTGTAAACTCCGGCCTTTGCCCAGCACCCAGGGAGTTGCCCATGTCGGGTTCGATCCTTTATATCCATGGCTTCAACAGCGCCCCGGCGTCGACCAAGGCCTGTCAACTGACCGAAGTGATGACGCGCCTCGGGCTGGGCGACCAGTTGCGGGTGCCGGCCTTGCATCACCATCCGCGCGAGGCGATTGCTCAGTTGGAGCAGGCGATCACAGAACTGGGGCGGCCGCTGCTGGTCGGCAGCTCGCTCGGCGGCTACTATGCGACTCACTTGGCCGAGCGCCACGGCCTCAAGGCCCTGTTGGTCAATCCGGCGGTCAGTCCGCATCGGATGTTCGACGGTTATCTGGGCACGCAGAAGAATTTGTACACCGACGAGACCTGGGAGTTGACCCACGACCACGTGACGGCCCTGGCCGAGCTGGAAGTGCCGGCGCCCCGGGATCCGCAGCGGTTTCAGGTATGGTTGCAAACCGGTGACGAAACGCTGGATTATCGCCACGCCCAGCAGTATTACCGTGCCTGCGCATTGCGTATCCAGGCCGGCGGCGACCACAGTTTCCAAGGGTTTGCCCAGCAGTTGCCGGCGCTGTTGAGTTTTGCCGGCATTGGCGCCGATTTGTACCAGGCGATCGACTTCACCTCACTGTGAACCATTGCCTCTATTTCACTGAACACTGACGACGAGACCCCATGGCCACTCCCAGCGCTAGCTCCTATAACGCAGACGCCATCGAAGTCCTCTCGGGCCTCGACCCGGTGCGCAAGCGCCCCGGCATGTACACCGACACCAGTCGGCCGAATCACCTCGCCCAGGAAGTCATCGACAACAGCGTCGACGAAGCCTTGGCCGGGCACGCGAAGTCGGTGCAGGTCATCCTGCACGCCGATCATTCATTGGAAGTCAGCGATGACGGCCGCGGCATGCCAGTGGACATTCACCCTGAAGAGGGTGTGTCGGGCGTCGAGCTGATCCTCACCAAGCTCCACGCCGGCGGCAAGTTTTCCAACAAGAACTACCAGTTCTCCGGCGGCCTGCACGGGGTGGGTATTTCCGTGGTCAACGCCTTGTCGACCCAGGTGCGGGTGCGGGTCAAGCGTGACGGCAACGAATACCAGATGACCTTTGCCGACGGCTACAAGGCCACCGAGCTGGAAGTGGTCGGCACCGTCGGCAAGCGCAACACCGGCACCAGCGTGTATTTCGCGCCGGACCCGAAGTATTTCGATTCACCGAAGTTTTCCGTCACTCGCCTCAAGCACGTCCTCAAGGCCAAGGCGGTGTTGTGCCCGGGGCTGCTGGTGAGTTTCGAGGACAAGGCCACCGGCGAGAAGGTCGAATGGCACTACGAGGACGGCCTGCGCTCGTACCTGGTCGATGCGGTCAATGGTTTCGAGCGCCTGCCCAACGAGCCGTTCTGCGGCAGCCTGGCCGGTAACAAGGAAGCCGTGGACTGGGCGCTGCTGTGGCTGCCCGAGGGCGGCGAAAGCGTCCAGGAAAGCTACGTCAACCTGATCCCCACCGCCCAGGGCGGCACCCACGTCAACGGCTTGCGCCAGGGCCTGCTCGATGCGATGCGCGAGTTCTGCGAATTCCGTAACCTGCTGCCCCGTGGCGTCAAGCTGGCGCCGGAAGACGTCTGGGAGCGCATCGCCTTCGTATTGTCGATGAAGATGCAGGAGCCGCAATTCTCCGGCCAGACCAAGGAGCGCCTGTCGTCCCGCGAGGCGGCTGCGTTTGTCTCCGGGGTGGTCAAGGATGCGTTCAGCCTGTGGCTCAACGCCAACCCGGAAACTGGCCTGGCCCTCGCCGAACTGGCGATCAGCAACGCCGGCCGTCGCCTCAAGGCAAGCAAGAAGGTCGAGCGCAAGCGCATCACCCAGGGGCCGGCACTGCCGGGCAAGCTCGCCGATTGTGCCGGGCAGGACCCGATGCGTTCCGAGCTGTTCCTGGTGGAAGGTGACTCCGCCGGCGGCTCGGCCAAGCAGGCGCGAGACAAGGAGTTCCAGGCGATCCTGCCGCTGCGGGGCAAGATCCTCAACACTTGGGAAGTCGACGGCAGCGAAGTGCTGGCCAGTCAGGAAGTGCATAACATCGCGGTGGCCATCGGCGTCGATCCGGGCGCCGAGGACATGAGCCAGCTGCGTTACGGCAAGATCTGCATCCTCGCCGACGCCGACTCCGACGGCCTGCACATCGCCACCTTGCTCTGCGCCTTGTTCGTCCAGCATTTCCGCCCGCTGGTGGATGCCGGTCACGTCTATGTGGCGATGCCGCCGTTGTACCGTATCGACCTGGGCAAGGAGATCTACTACGCCCTGGATGAAGCCGAGCGCGACGGCATCCTTGATCGGCTGGTGGCCGAAAAGAAACGCGGCAAGCCACAGGTCACCCGATTCAAGGGCCTGGGCGAGATGAACCCGCCGCAGTTGCGCGAAACCACCATGGACCCGAACACCCGTCGGCTGGTGCAGTTGACCCTGGATGATTTCGAAGCAACGTCGGAAATGATGGACATGTTGCTGGCGAAAAAACGCGCCGGCGACCGCAAGAACTGGCTTGAATCCAAGGGTGATCTGGCCGAGGTCCTGGCCTGATGCGCAACGGTTTCGCCCTGGCGTTGTTGCTGTGGGCGGGGGTGGTAGTCGCAGCGCCAGCGCCGGAACTGAAGTTGCTGTCCGAGCATGTCGTCGATGGCATGCGCGGCGGCAATCTGTCCGGGCTGGCCCTGTGTGGCAACGAGATGTGGACGGTATCCGATCGCGACGATGAGCGGATTTATCGGCTCCAACCCTCCGATGCCCGGGCCTGGCAGGCCGAGGCCGTCGGTATCGAGGTGCCGGCCGTGCCGGAGAATGATTTGCCTTGGGGCTTGCAGTCGCGGACCTGGGCGGCGTCGTTCGTGCGCGGTGGCGAACTGGACTACGAAGGCATCAGTTGCGACAGCGCCGGTCAGCGTTATGTGGTCAGTGAGTCCCACGCCGCCGTGCTGAGAATATCGCCGGCAGGCGAAGCGTCCTGGCTGAAAATCACCCCGACCATGCTCCGCCAGGCCCGGGGCAGCGGCATGCTGCTGCATTTTAATGCCCTGTTCGAAGGCGTGGCGGTCAACCCGGCCGGCGATCAGCTATGGCTGGCCGCCGAACGGGAGCGTCGTGGCCTGGTGTTGCTCAAGCGCCAGCAAACGGTGTGGGACTGCGACGGCAATTGCGTATTGTTGAGCGAAGCGGGGCAAGAGATGCAGCCGGCGCAGTTTCCCAAGGCCAAGGCGGTTTCCCGGGATTTCGCCGATCTGTCATTGTTCAACGGCAAGCTGTTTACCCTGGAGCGAAACGCCTACCAGATCTGCCGGCGTGACCCGCAGACCGCCAAGGTCGAGCGCTGCTGGTCGTTTGCGGCAGAGGCATTGCAGGAACAGCGCCGTTATCCACAGCCCTTCGGCCTGGTCGAAGCGCTCATCGTTGACGCCGACGGCGCCTGGATCGGCGTGGACAACAACGACGGTGCGCGGGCTGACGGCGAGCGGCGGCCGGTTATCTGGCGCTTCGCCGCGCCCGAGGGTGGCTGGGGTGCCGCGCCATGAGCCAGCAGCCACCGGGCAAGCGCGCCGGCCGGGTACTGATGATCCTGGCCTGGTGCGCGGCGCTATTTCTGGCAACGCGGTTTTTTGCCCAGTGGGAACAGCGTGAGCTCAACCCCAATGCCGAGGTGCATTCGCAGAAGGGCGAAGGTTTTATCGAGGTGAAGCTGGTCGGCAACCGGCAGGGGCATTTTGTCGCCAGCGGCCAGATCAACGGCCAGCCGGTGGATTTCATGCTCGACACCGGTGCCACCGACGTGGCGATCCCGCAGGAATTGGCCGAGCGCCTCAAGCTGGAAAAAGGTCCTGGCGTGAGGTTGAGCACCGCCAATGGTTTGAGCGAGGGCTACCGCACCCGCATCGACCGGCTGCAATTGGGTGACATCGTGTTGCGCGATGTCCGTGCCCTGGTGGCGCCAGGCCTGGAAGGCACGCAAGTGCTGTTGGGCATGAGCGCCCTGAACAAACTTGAATTTACCCAGCGCGACGGCACCATGCTGCTGCGCCAGACAACGAACTGATGAGGCCCGCATGAGCGACATTCTTGCAGACAGCTTGGACGGCGTAGAACGCCGATCGCTGGCTGACTTCACCGAAAATGCCTACCTCAATTACTCCATGTACGTGATCATGGACCGCGCCTTGCCGCATATTGGCGACGGTCTGAAGCCGGTCCAACGGCGGATCATCTATGCCATGAGTGAGTTGGGGCTGGACGCCGATTCCAAGCACAAGAAGTCGGCGCGTACCGTCGGTGACGTGCTCGGCAAGTTCCACCCCCACGGCGACTCGGCCTGCTATGAAGCCATGGTGCTGATGGCCCAGCCGTTCAGCTATCGCTACACGCTGGTGGACGGGCAGGGTAACTGGGGTGCGCCGGATGATCCCAAGTCCTTCGCGGCCATGCGGTACACCGAGGCGCGCCTGTCACGCTATTCCGAAGTACTGCTCAGCGAGCTGGGCCAGGGCACTGCGGACTGGGGGCCGAACTTTGACGGAACCCTCGATGAACCCCTGGTGTTGCCGGCACGTTTGCCGAATATCCTGCTCAATGGCACCACCGGCATTGCCGTGGGCATGGCCACCGACGTGCCGCCGCACAACCTGCGGGAAGTCGCCACGGCGTGCGTGCGCTTGTTGGACGAGCCGAAAGCCACGGTGGAACAGCTCTGCGAACATATCCAGGGCCCGGACTATCCGACCGAAGCGGAAATCATCACGCCGCGTGCCGATCTGCTGAAGATCTACGAGACCGGTCGCGGTTCGGTGCGCATGCGTGCCGTTTATCACGTCGAAGACGGTGACATTATCGTCACCGCGCTGCCGCATCAGGTTTCCGGGGCAAAAGTCCTCGAGCAGATTGCTGCGATGATGCAGGCAAAACCGTCGAAAGCGCCGCAGGTTGCTGACTTGCGCGACGAATCCGACCACGAGAATCCCTGCCGCATCGTGATCATTCCGGTGAACAGCCGGGTCGACCACGACGCGCTGATGCAGCACTTGTTTGCCAGCACCGATCTGGAATCCAGCTATCGGGTGAACATCAACATCATCGGCCTGGACGGCAAGCCGCAGCTGAAAAACCTGCGGGCACTGCTCGTGGAGTGGCTCGAATTCCGGGTCAAGACGGTACGTCGGCGCCTGCAATTCCGCCTGGACAAAGTCGAGCGTCGCCTGCATCTGTTGGACGGCTTGCTGATTGCCTACCTCAACCTCGATGAGGTGATCCACATCATCCGCACCGAGGAACACCCCAAGGCCAGCCTGATCGAGCGCTTCGCCCTCAGTGAAATCCAGGCCGACTACATCCTCGACACGCGCCTGCGCCAACTGGCCCGCCTGGAAGAAATGAAGCTGCGTGCCGAGCAGGACGAATTGCTCAAGGAACAGGCCAAGCTGCAAGCCCTGCTGGGCAGCGAAGCCAAACTGAAGAAACTGGTACGCACCGAGTTGCTCAAGGACGCCGAAACCTACGGCGATGACCGTCGTTCGCCGATCGTCGAGCGTGCCGAGGCCAAGGCCTTGAGCGAGCACGACCTGTTGCCGAACGAGAAGGTCACCGTCGTGCTGTCGGAAAAAGGCTGGGTGCGCTCCGCCAAGGGCCATGACATCGACGCTGCCGGACTTTCCTACAAGGCCGGGGACGGCTTCAAGGCCTTGGCGCCGGGGCGCTCGAACCAGTTTGCGGTGTTCATCGACTCCACCGGGCGCAGCTATTCGGTGCCGGCCCACACCTTGCCATCGGCGCGTGGCCAGGGTGAACCGCTGACCGGACGATTAACACCTCCACCGGGTGCAACTTTTGAATGTGTGCTGATGCCTGATGATGACGGGCTGTACGTTATCGCGTCGGACGCCGGCTACGGGTTCGTCGTCAAGGGTGAAGACCTGCAAGCCAAGAACAAGGCGGGCAAGGCGTTGTTGAGCCTGCCGAACAACGCCAAGGTCATTGCCCCGCGCCCGGTCAGCGATCGCGATAACAACTGGTTGGCTTCGGTGACGACCGAAGGTCGGTTGCTGGTGTTCAAGATCAGCGACCTGCCGCAGCTTGGGAAAGGCAAAGGCAACAAGATCATCGGGATTCCAGGCGAACGGGTGGCGAGTCGCGAGGAATTTGTCACGGATATTGCAGTGTTACCCGAAGGTGCCACGCTTGTGCTGCAGGCTGGAAAGCGTACGCTTTCACTGAAAGCGGACGATCTTGAGCATTACAAAGGTGAACGCGGTCGGCGGGGCAACAAGCTTCCAAGAGGTTTTCAACGGGTGGATGCACTGCTCGTCGAAAACCTCAATTGACCGTGCTAGAGGGCTCGGTCTGCGATTAAAAGCCGCAGATCGGAACTTTGGCGCTGGAGTCGGAACGCATATTCACGGATGATAGGCCCTTTCAAGCGCCGGCGTAGCCGAGCGTTCTTCATAATGACCGAGTATTTTCACTGTGGTAAGCCTTGTGGCTGCCACCTGGACGGGACGATGACTGCTCTGCGCCTACCTATTTTGTGGCTCGCCGGCCTGCTTGGCCTGGCGGGTTGCAGCATGCACCAGCCGGTGTCGCTGTATCAGCTGGACAGCGGTACCCCGGCCCAGCCTGCGCAAAGCACAGGCATGGCGGTTTTGCTGGGCCCTGTATTGATTGCCGACTACCTGCAACGCGAAACTCTCCTGCAACGCCAACCGGACGGCAGCCTGCAAGCCGCCACGGACGGTCGTTGGGCCGGCAGCCTGTCCTCGGACATCGACCAGTTGTTGCTGCGCCAGGTCGCCGGTCACCTGGACAGCCAGCGCGTGGTGCTGGCGCCGGCTACCCAAGGCTTCACCCCGGATGTGCAGGTCCTGCTGTCGATTACCCGCCTGGACTCGGGTGAATCACAACCGGCGGTACTCGATGCCCAATGGCGGTTGATTGACCGTCGCGGCAAGGTGCGTGAGAACCGCATCGTTCATCTGCAAGAGCAACACGCCGGCACCACGGCGGCGCAGGTTCAGGCCCAGGGTGTGCTGTTGCAACGACTGGCCGAACAGCTGTCCGTCTCGCTCAAGCCGCTGGCCAACCAGCCGCCTATCGCTGAAGTTCCACGCAAGCCCGCTCCCGCCCCGGCCAAGCCGGCAGGAAAGGAAAAGGACAAGATTCCGATGGCCCTGCCGATTCGGACGGACATGGAAGTGTTCCGGTTCTGACGGTTGGTATGGATGCAAGACAAAGCCCGCGTTGATGCGGGCTTTGTTGTTTCTGGCCCTTGGATTTCCGGTGATTGTCCTGGCCCTTTCGCGAGCAGGCTCGCTCCCACAGGGAGGGATGCGAGTCACAGATCCAGTGCGGGAGCGAGCCTGCTCGCGAAGAGGCCATCGAAGCCAATAAAAAAGCCCGCAGACGATCACTCATCTGCGGGCTTCGTTATTCCAGGCAGCGGAACTCAGGCCTGGCGCTCATGCATCCGCGCCAGTTGCCGTTCCAGCATCGACGGATAAGGCTCCATCAGTCGTTCCACACAGCAGGCGCCCTCGGGGCTGGCGATCGGACGGATGCGTGCGCGTTGGCGGATCAGCGCGTCGTCATTGATCTTGCGCTCCACCAGCAGCAGGTTGCGGCTGTGTTGGGAAAGGGCCAGGGCGTCCTGGGCGGTTTCGGTCAGCAGCAGGTCGATCTGGCTCAGGCCGAACAAGCCATCGCCCAGGGTCAGGCCCAGTTGCAATTGCAGAGTGATGCCGCTGTCGGCGACTTCGATCTGCAATTGATGACCCAGCGCCCGCAGCAATTCACCGCAGCAGATGGCGTTGGTCAGGTAGTCGTCGCCGCTGTCCTCGGTGTGGAACAGCATCAGCGTACTGCCGTCGTTCAGGGTGTGCAGCTCGCCTTGATAAAGCGATGCGGCCTGGTCGAGGCAGTCGCGATAGCGTTCGAGCAGCTCTTTCAGGCGGGCCTGGGGCAGGCGCCTTAGTTGGTCCTGGGCGCCCAGTTGTACGGCCAGAACGGCGCTGTGCTGGGGCTGGTTCGAGGCGACAGGGCGGGCGAGCGGTTGTGGTTCGCCGCCAATCGAATCGTCGCGCAAATCGGCAAAGGCCTCGTCGTCATCGTCGTCTTCGACGGTGCGCACCACATGTCGCGGCGCGGGGCGGGCAGCGGGCAGCGGCGCGCTTTCGTCGAACCCCGGGTCGCGCAGGTTGCGCACCGCGAAGCCCGGCTCCGCATCGTCCTCGTCAACGTAGTCGATGTCTTCTGGCTCCGGCACGGGTTCCGGCTCCGGCGCGAAGCTGGCGTGCAGCTGCCGGGCCAGGTCGCCGATTTCATCCTGGCGCTGGGTGGCTGGCGTGTGTTCGTCGATGTCTCGCAGCCAGACGCGCAACTGCAACAGCGGCGTGGATATATGCCGCCCCAGGCGCAAGCTCAACGCCAGGGCCAATGCCAGCAGGATCGCGCTGAGGATGCCCATGCTTTGCAGGCTGATGGTCATGGGTTGCTGGAACTGGTCCATGTCCAGGCTGATGCGCAGTTGGCCGGCGGTCACGTCCTGGAAGGTGATCTTGCTCTGGTACATGCCGCCGGTTTCGCCGAGCAAGCCTGGCTTGGGACGCTGGCCGGCCTCGGCGAGGATGCGGTTGTCCACGCTGTAGATGGCGGCGTGGGCCACCAGCTTGTTCTTGGTCAGGTTGTTGAGCAGCACATTGAGGCTGAGGATGTCGTTGGACACCAGCAGCTCGGTGGCGGACGTGGCGGTCTGGGTGGTCAGGCTTTCGCCCAGGGCATCCGCCTGCTCGTGCATGGCCTGCTTGAATTGCAGGCCCATCACGCAGGCATAGATGACCAGGGCCAAGGCGACCAGGATCACGTTATGGCTGGCAATGCGCAATGCGATCGGCACGCGGCGATGGCGCAATGCACGGAAGATCAGCAGGAAGAAGTTGTCGGTTTTGACTGGCGTGGGCCGGTTCACTGAGCTCGGCTCTTTGTCCGTGAAATTGACGCGCAGTATAGCGACAGCCCCATGACCGGCAAAGCACTGGCGGTGCCCGATGGTCACTGAATGTGGGTAGAATGCGGTTTTTTTCCACCTGCGGGGGTGCGCCTTGCGCGAAATCGTCCTGATAAACATCACTGGCAGCGACCGTCCGGGTCTGACTGCGGCCATTACCGGCGTTCTGGCCCAAGGTGGTGTGAACATTCTCGACATCGGTCAGGCGGTGATCCACGACACGCTGTCGTTTGGCATCCTGGTTGAAATCCCGGACGCCGAACACAGCAAATCGGTGCTCAAGGACATCCTGTTCACTGCATACAAGCTTGATCAGCAGGTGCGTTTCACCCCGGTGTCCGAGGAAGATTACCAACAGTGGGTGGCTGGCCAGGGCAAGAAGCGCCATATCGTGACGCTGTTGACTCGCAAGGTGACCGCCGAGCAATTGCAGCGCGTCAGTTCGATCACCGCCCAATACGGCCTGAATATCGACCATATCGACCGACTGTCCGGGCGCATGCCGCTGGATACTCCGGCCGATCAAGGCAAGGGCTGCATCGAATTTTCCGTGCGCGGCGAACCCGCCGATCCCCAGGCTTTGCGCGCCGAATTCCTCAGCGTGGCGCAGGAGCTGAACGTCGACATCGCCTTCCAGGAGGATTCGCTGTTTCGTCGCAACCGTCGCCTGGCGGTGTTCGACATGGACTCGACGTTGATCGAAGCCGAGGTCATCGATGAGTTGGCCAAGGCTGCCGGCGTCGGCGACAAGGTGTCGGCGATTACCGAGCGGGCGATGGCCGGCGAGCTGGATTTCCGCGCCAGCTTCAAGGAGCGCCTGGCGTTGCTCAAAGGCCTGGATGTCAGTGTGCTCGACTCGATCGGTGCCTCGTTGCGCCTGACCGAAGGCGCCGAAACCCTGTTTGCCGAACTCAAGCGCCTGGGCTACAAGACCGCCATCCTGTCCGGCGGCTTCACTTACTTCGCCAAGCAATTGCAGGCCAGGCTCGGCATCGACTACGTGTTCGCCAACGAACTGGAAGTGGTGGATGGCAAGGTCACCGGCGTGGCTGTCGAGCCGATCGTCGATGCCCAGCGCAAGGCGGACTTGCTGCGTGAGCTGGCCGCAAAGGAAGGCCTTCGCCTGGAGCAGACCATTGCGGTCGGTGACGGCGCCAACGACTTGCCGATGCTTGCGATCGCCGGGCTGGGCGTGGCGTTCCGTGCCAAACCGCTGGTCAAGCAATCAGCCAGGCAGGCCATTTCGACCCTGGGGTTGGATGGGGTGCTGTATTTGCTGGGCTTCAGGGATCGCGACGGACAGGTTTAGTTTGCAATAAGCCCTGTGGCGAGGGGATTTATCCCCGCTGGGTTGCGCAGCAACCCTAGATCAGGCACTGCGATGTATTGGTTGATCGGGGTGACTGCAATCGGGCTGCTACGCAGCCCAGCGGGGATAAATCCCCTCGCCACCAAAGGCTTGCATCACCCTAGAGAGACTTCCACAGCGAATCAAAATCGCCTTCCTTGTCACTGCCATCCCCGCCGGTGCCTGAGTCTTCGGGGTGATAGGCAAACTGATTGAAGCTGTGGGTGCTGGTCACGCGCCGATCCAGCGAGGCCCGTCTTTCCTGTCCGTTGGTATTGATCAATACCCGCTGGCCTTCCTGGAAGGGCAGGCGCGGAGCGATCATCGTGGGCGGCAGGTCGATCGCGCTGATTTCCGGCAGCAGCAACCCCCGCAGATAGTGGCCTTGCTCGTTCTGCTCGCGCGCCAATTGCACGCCGCAGGGCTGGGCATGGGGAGCTACCAGTTCAATGCCCATTTGCATCGCACCGTTGCGCACCTGCCGGATCCAGCGGACCACGGCGATACTCCAGGCCTGGTCGCTGGTGTCACGAATCCCGACCATCTCCCCGGCCTGCAATTGCTCCGGCACTTCCTTCGGCCAGCCGAGGCAGTACCCTCCCGGGCTGTGATTGATGATCGGCAGCTCAAAGGTCGGGAAATGATGCTGGTTGTCGGAACTGGCGCCGTCGTCATCGGCCGGGTTGACCGGATACTCGATTTCCTCGTAGGGCAAGAGGTCACTGTCGCCGGCTGGCGCGGCGTCGAACGCCTGGTTCCAGGTGTCGTTGGTTTTGGTCGGCGAGGCCTCGAATCGGGCCTTGCGCATGGCTGGGTTCTTCAGGATTTCGCTGAAGGAACGTTCGCCCCCAAGGTAATAGTGCAGCGCGCTCATGCCCACGCACAGGGTCAGCGTGCCGTTGCCTTCGGTGCGTTGGAAGCTGCGTTCGGCGGCTTCGCCCCAGGCCGCTTGCAGATGATGCAAGGTGTCGGCACTCATGCCGGCAGGTACCGCCAGGGACGAGTCGCCAGGTTGCGCCAGATGAGCGCTGATGGCTCGCACCAGAGGCTGTGGATCGAACCCTTGCAGGCTCGGTTGCTGTTCGGCGCGAAATTTGGAGCGATAGCGCGGCCCTACGTCCAGTTGTGGTGCGACGGCAAACAGACTGGCGGCGGTGACGGCCGGGTCGAGCTTGACGCTCTGGCTCCACGGCTCCAGCACCTCGGCCAGCCGTGCGATCTGGCTCTGGCGTAACTGGTTGCTGCGCGACGCGCCCAGCAGCAGGGCGACGACGTAGGTCTGCTCGGCATTCAATTGAGGGACCTGGCTGGCCAGCTCATCGCCAACGCTGAGGTGCTGCAATCGGTGCTGGCAGGCGATCCGGTACAGCTGGTGCAAATCGAGCCATAAACCTTCAGGCACGGGGCTGTATAGCTGGCTGGCTCGCAACAGCGTGCCGTCGAGGGCATGTATCGCCCGTTGCAGCGCTGTCGCCAGCAGGCGCGCCCGGTCCTTGGTGAATTTTGGCGAGATGCGCGCGACGATTTGTTTGTATCCCATCGCCAAATGAGTCTGCAGGGCCTGGCTCAGGTTGACGATCTTGCGCGAGCGCTCATCCAGCACGATGGCCTGTTGCAGGAAATGTCGCTCCAGGTGCTTGCAGACGTAATAAACCTCGGGCCGCAACAGTTCGAGCAGTTGCAGGCGATTTTCACTCGGGGTGAGCAACTGGTTCAGTTCACCGAGGGCCTGGTACAGCAGGCGCGCGGTTTCACCGATGTTGGCCTTGGGCAGGTTGCCGATCCAGCGCTTGAGGTCGCGTGGCGTGGCATCGCAGAAGGACAGGCGCGACTGGGTCGGTGTCGAGACGCGCAGTAACTGGAGAGGGCTGGTCTCATTCATGCCGTGGATGGGCTCCGGCGGGAAATGAAGGGAATGTTTCCAACTCTAGCAGGTGTGGGCAAAAGATCATGCTGCGGCGACACCTGGCGCCCGCGGCGTCCACACCGCCGCAGCGCCGCTCGGCCACGCTAGCTTTGCAGACGGCCCATTGACTGGGGATCGTAGGCTTTCATTTCGCCGACGCTGCGGGTGATATACAAGTGGTTGGCCGGGATACTTTTGTTGACGAAGGCGCCAGCGCCGACGATCACGTTGTCGCCCAGCTCCAGGTCATCTGAAATGATGCAGGCATGGGCATGTACCCTGACGCCGTCACCGATACGCAAGAGCGCAGCCTCGCTTTGGCCCTTGATGCCCAGCGTGCAGTTCTGCCAGATCTTGAAGTCTTTGCCGATAACGGCGTGCGAGGTGATAACGATTCCATTCGGGTGCGCGATCCACAGCCCTTCCCCAATGGTGGCGCCGAGCATGATCTCCACATTGAACTGGCGACTGATTCGCTCGTTCAGCAGTTTGCCGCGCCGTCTCCAGAATTTGCTGTCCTGCTGATGCATGGCATAGGCCAGGCGAAACCAGAACAGATAGCGGTACCGGTTGATGCGCTGGCACTTCTGGTAAAGCCGGCGCCATCTGAACGGTTTGTCCAGGCCACCAAGGATTTCGATATGCCAGTAACGTTTGGCTGATCGGAAAATATCAATGAGCATCGACAGCCTCTTTGCAAGACGCAGGGCCTGGTAAAAAACGCTGGGAAAGAATGATTCCGATAGGAAGCCAGAAGACGATCCAATAGACCCCGGGCCTGTTGAATACTGTGTGGTAGTCGAACATGGCCGTCACTATTCCGAAGATAAGCAGAGGAAAACCCGCCGAGCCTATTGGGTTTATCCAGGTTTTTCTGTCAACGGCGCAGATGAAAACATGGATAACGGCCAGTAACAGCAGCGCCGCCCCGACGACCCCGAACTCATAAAAGAACTGCAGGAACAGGTTGTGCACCTGGTTGTAGCATTGGGTTTCCAAAACGCAGATGTCAAAATTGCTCCCCGCGCCGGCCCCGAATAGCCAGAACTCTTCGATGCGGCTCAGCCAGCCAGCCCAGATCAGGTCGCGAAGGCTGAATCCACGACTTTGCTGATCGACAATGACTGGCCATAACCATGCAACTGCCACAAGAAAAAGAGCACCTGTGAGGTACAGCCATTTTCTTGTTCGTGGTGTGTGTTGGAACACCACGCTGGTGCAGATGGCCAGGCCATACCCAAGCCAGACGGCCCTTGAAAGGGTGCAGAACAGGTACAGCGACAGGCCTGCCACGCACGCCATGTAGAAGACTCTGAGCCATGTGCCGCAGGGTTTGGTCAACAGGAGGTGGAACCCGTAGATGCCAAAAAAACCGTAGTACAGCGCAGCGATGATCGGGTTCCTGAAGTTCGCATAGTCGCCATACCCCAGGTTGTACAAGCGCCCGCCCGTAAAAAAGATGTTCTGGTCTTGCTGTACGAAATGAATCACCAGGCCTGCGATTGCAAAGAGTCCTGCCACGGCGAAGGCAAACGTGAGGCTTTTTTCAAGCAGCCCCTCTCGAACCAGTATGTGGACCGTACCTAGGTACAAGGTCACGTAGAGCACGGTTTTGAACTGCGAAAAGGCGGATGTCGATGAGCCGGGGTTCAGGAGTGCGATCAGCAATGAGAAGGCCAGCATCAGCAGGACCGGCCAATAGCGTTTCTGCATCAGGCTTTGGCGCAGGCGTGCGTCGACAATGCACAAGAGCAATGCAGGCAGGAACAGGCTCAGGTTGGAAATCGTCGTGTAGGTGCTGCCGTCGGTGATGAAAAGTAGCCCTGTCAGGTGTACGGTGAATCCGATCATCAGAACTAGCACGGTGTATCTGGTAAAAACCGAACGTGTCATACCTATTCCAGGGGCAGTGAATGGGAGCCAGGGCTGAGTTTCCAAGGCGTGGGGGAGACCGCCGACGATGGCAGCGACTCACGTCGCTGCCTCGGTGGTCAAGCCTTGGGTAATGCCAGTCCTTGACCCATCTGCACCGGCGAGCCGGCTACCAGGTCTTCGGCCCACTTCACTTGATCCGGCCCGAACAGCACGATAGCGGTCGAACCCAGTTTGAAGCGGCCCAGCTCGGCGCCCTTCTCCAGGTGAATCGGCGCACGGGCGGCTTCGTCATAACGGAAGGTCTTGAGTTGGCGCTTGGGCGGTGTCACCAGGCCGGCCCAGACCGTCTCGATGGACGCCACGATCATTGCCCCCACCAGCACCACGGCCATCGGCCCGCGTTCGGTGTCGAAAATGCATGCTACGCGTTCGTTGCGGGCGAACAGCTCCGGAACGTTTTCGGCGGTGGTCTGGTTGACCGAGAAAATCCGTCCGGGGATGTAGACCATTTCCCGCAGCGTGCCGGCCAACGGCATGTGCACGCGGTGGTAATCCTTGGGCGACAGGTAAATCGTCGCGAAGTCACCGCCCATGAATGGCGCTGCGTTGGCCGCATCGCCGCCGAGCAGTTCCAGCACGCTGAAGCTGTGGCCCTTGGCCTGGAACACGCGGCCATGCTCGATCGGACCGAGCTGGCTGACGGCGCCGTCGGCGGGGCTGAGAATCGCGCCTGGGGTTTGATCCAGGGGGCGGGCACCGTCTTTCAGCGCGCGGGTGAAGAAGGCGTTGAAGTGCTCGTAGGCGCTCAGGTCTTCCACCAGGGCCTGGGACATATCCACCTGGTAGCGCTTGGCGAACCAGGCCGTAAAGGCGTTCTTGAACCAGCGCACGCGGCATTCGGCGATGCAGCCGGCGAGGCGCGACAGCAAGTGGTGCGGCAGCAGGTATTGGGAAAGGATGAACAAGCGGTTCTTCATTAAATGTCCTTAGGAATCTTCAAAGCTCGATCGGGGTGTCAGGGTGGTTGCCCCATTCGCCCCAGGAACCGGCGTAGCCTTTGACTCGCGGGTAACCGAGCGCCTTGGCCACCAGATAGGTAAAGCCAGAGCGGTGGTGAGTCTGGCAGTGGGTAATGATTTCCTTGTCGGGCGTAATGCCCAGCTGTTCGAGGATCTGGGGCATGTCCTTGCGAATGCGCAGGTTGCGCGTCGGGTCCATGCCGGCGGTCCATTCGAAGTTCACCGCGCCGGGAATGTGGCCGCCTCTGGCCGCGACGACTTTTTCGCCGGAGTACTCCAGCGGGCCGCGTGCATCCCAGATCGCCAGGTCGGCGGCGCCGAGACGGCCTTGCAGGTATTCGCGCGTGGCAGTGGGTTCGTCGTGCAGCACAAGGCTCACCGGGCCTGCGCCGGGCGCGGGCACTTCAGTGGATACTGGCAGGCCCTCATCCAGCCAGGACAGCAAGCCACCGTCGAGGTAGTGATAATTCGAATGGCCGATCACGTCCAACAGCCAGATGAAGCGCCCGGCCCAACCACCGCCTTCATCGTCATACACCACGTAGACGGCGTCGGGGTTGTGTCCGAGTTCGCCGAACAGCGCCTCAAGGTCGGCTTTTGCCGGCAACAGGCCTGGGGCCGGAGGCTGACCCAGTTGCGTGCGCTTGGGATCGACGAAGCGCGCGCCGGGGATGTGCCCGTTGCCGTAGCGGGCCGCGCTGGTGAGGTCCACCAGAATCAGCTCGGGAGCATCGAGGCGCGGGAGCAGTTCGCTCGGTTCGATTACCAGCGGCAAGCCAGAGAAGTCAGGCATGTGAGGTCTCCTGGGGCGCAAAGGGAAAGGATTGTAGCAAGTTCAGCGGCCGCGGTTCGTGAAGCTGTGCAGGGCGCGCTCGATGCACTGCACGGTTTTACCGAAAGCTTGTACCGTCACATCCGAAAATGGTCCGCCGCCCTGGTCTACCACCACCAGCATAATCACTCGACCGTTACAGGTCAGAGAGCGCAGCAGCAGGTGTTCGCCGCGAAACAGGCTGCGCAGGCCCGCTGGCAGCAATGCCGAATATTGGGCGTTGTTTTGCGGGGTCAGGCGAACCTGGGCCTGCTGGGCAAGTAATCGTTGCAGGATTTTGCTTTGGCTGATGGAGAAGCTCATGGCCGCCGCCTCCTTGGGCAAACCGGCAGTCTGATGCACGCGTACGCTGGTCTGGCTGCGGTCGGCCATCAAGATCATGACCCGGCGCATGCCACATGCCGCTAGCGCATCCCGGGCCGAGGTGGTCAGGTGCATGGCGTTGCGGAATGGGCTCGGTTCCACCAGCAACGCGGCGCATTGTTTGCGCCACTGGCTCAGGTCCTGGGCGCTGGGCGGGGCGGCGGGCAGCAAGCCTGGGTGGACCCGCTTGCTGCCCGGCGGCCAGATCAGCGCCACGGCGGGATGCCAGAGGTCCGGCATGGCGTGCTGGCGCGCGCTGTTGGCGGCCTGTTGGTGAAGCTGTTGCTGAATGTCGTCCATCGGCATCTGCAGATACAGGCTGGTCAGGTATTGCCAGCGGGCACTGTGCGGGCCGTCCCACGCCTGCTGTGCCGAAAGTGCCAGGCCGTTGGCCAGCAGCACGGTGTTGGCTGGCTGATTGAGCCAGCGCCGCAGGGTCGGGTCGTCGTCCAGGCGATTCTGTTGGCGCAGCGGATGCTCACTGTCGCGCGCAATGCGCAGCACTTTGACCAGTTCGCGACGCTCGTTGAGCAGCAGGCGATAGCCCTGCGCTACCCAGACCGGCAGGCGCCAGGTCTCCACCAATGCCAGGCAGATTTTCAGCAGGCTGACGCCGAACAGTTCACGCTCCACTTCGCCAGCTGGCTGGCCTTTATGAACGACGCGCAGCTCCCATTCCCCGAGCAATCGTGGATGAGTGAGGGCCAGCGGCCAGAGCGGTGACAGGAACAGCAGGCTGCCCCAATGGATGTCTTGCCACAGCCGCGCCAGGCGACTGGCAAAAAAACCGTTGGCCTGTTGCGTGGCGTGCTGGCTGATCAATTGCAACTGGCGCAGGGCCAAAGGGATCTGCTGCCCCGGCAGTGAGGGCAGGCGAGCGAGCAGTTCTTCGGTGCGCTTGAGGCCGAGGCGGTTGATCGCCACCTCAAGGTTTTCCGCCGGTTCCGCCAGGGTGCCGTGCGTGTGGTGGTTGGCTTCGCGGATGACGCTCAGGGCCAGCGCGGGGCTGTCCTGCATCAATTCGGCGATGTCACGCAGCGAGCGGCGACTGTCGCCAATCGCCTTGCAGACCAGGTCGTGGCTGGCCTGGGGCACCGGCAGGTGCACGCCCTCGAGCAGCTTTACCCAGCCTTCGAGGGTGGTCGGTCTTGGAGTTGGGACGTTCGTTTCGTTAGCCATGGTTGGACGTGATCATCGCATGGGGTATCTACGCCCGGAACGGGGCAAAATTGGCTTTTCGCCGGAACTGGCTATAGTCTGGCGCAGTTTTGCCGATAAGTAGAAGAAGAGATTTTTCAGCTTCCGAATATGACCTTGAACCCGACTTAAATAAGTACTTTCTATCTATGGCTAAAATTATCGGCATCATCGTCGTGTTCGCGAGCGTGCTCGGCGGATACGTGCTCTCCCATGGCAAGATTGCCGCCCTGGTCCAGCCTTTCGAGGTGTTGATCATCGGCGGTGCAGCCCTTGGTGCATTCCTGCAGGCCAACCCTGGCTATATGACAATGCATGTGCTCAAGAAATCCTTGAGCATGTTCGGCTCGCGTTTCAGCCACACCTTCTATCTCGAGGTGCTGGGGCTGGTCTACGAGATCCTCAACAAAAGCCGCCGCGAAGGCATGATGGCGATCGAGGGTGACATCGAAGACGCCGCCGCCAGCCCGATCTTCGCCAAGTACCCCTCGGTGCTGAAAGACGAGCGCATGACGGCGTTCATCTGTGACTACCTGCGCATCATGTCGTCCGGCAACATGGCCCCCCATGAGCTTGAAGGTTTGTTCGACATGGAGCTGTACAGCCTCAAGGAAGACCTTGAGCACCCGTCTCATGCAGTCAACGGCATCGCCGACGGCATGCCCGGCTTCGGTATCGTTGCGGCGGTATTGGGCATCGTGGTGACCATGGCATCCCTGGGTGAAGGCGATCAGGCGTCCATCGGCCTGCACGTGGGCGCGGCATTGGTGGGTACTTTCTTCGGTATCCTGGCGGCGTACGGTTTCTTCGGCCCGCTGGCCCATTCCCTGGCGCATGACGCCAAGGAAGAACTCAACGTCTATGAGGCCATCAAGGCTTCCCTGGTGGCTTCGGCCTCGGGCATGCCGCCGTCCCTGGCGGTGGAGTTCGGTCGCAAGGTCCTGTACCCGGCGCACCGTCCAAGCTTCGCCGAGCTGGAACAAGCGGTTCGCGGTCGCTAAGCCATGGAAAATAACCAGCCCATTATAGTCAAGCGCGTCAAGCGCATTGCCGGCGGGCACCATGGCGGCGCCTGGAAAATTGCCTTCGCCGACTTCGCCACGGCGATGATGGCGTTCTTCCTGGTGCTGTGGCTGCTGTCCACCGCGACCCCGGAACAGAAGATCGCCATCGCCGGTTACTTCAAGGATCCGATCGGTTTTTCCGAGAGCGGCACGCCCTACATCATCGACCTGGGCGGCTCGCCCGTCCTGGCGCCGGAAAATACCCTCAACCCCGAGGTCAAGTCCCAGCCTCAGCCTGACAAGGCGACTGTCGACGCCAATGAGGCCGAGGGCATGGCCGAGCAGGTCGAGCGCGAACGCCTGGAACTGCTCCTGCAGGAATTGCAGAACAAGGTTGAAGAGAATCCTGAACTACAGAAATTCAAGGACCAGATCCTTTTCGAGATCACACCGAACGGCCTGCGCATCCAGATCATGGACGCCGATAACCGTCCGATGTTCGACTCTGGCAGTGCGCGCCTGAAGCCGTATTTCGAAGACATCCTGCTGGCCATGGCCGATACCATCAAAGCGGTGCCGAACAAGATCAGCATCAGTGGCCACACCGATGCCAAGCCTTACGTCGGCAAAGGCGACTTCGGTAACTGGGAACTGTCGGCCAACCGGGCCAACGCGGCACGGCGTGCCTTGGTGGCGGGCAGCTATCCGGATGAGCAAGTGGCGCGGGTCGTCGGTTATGCGTCTTCGGCACTGTTCGATCGCAAGGATCCGTTCAACCCGGTCAACCGCCGCATCGACATCGTGGTGTTGACCAAGAAAGCCCAGAAAGCCATCGAAGGTTCGCAAACCGACGATCCGGCGCCAGACCCGGCTACGGGCGAGGGCGCGCCGGGTGAAGCGCCTGCATCGCCCGCCACGCCTGGCGCGGCTGCCGATCCGAACGCGCTGCCGGCGGACCAGCAACCAGTGCCGGCCCATGAGTTGCGCGAGCGCCTGAACCTGTTCGACGACGCCGCGCCGAAACCGGCGGAGCCGCCAGCGCAGTGACCTGACTGGCGATCGCAAACCTGTGGCGAGGGGATTTACTTGTGGCGAGGGGATTTATCCCCGCTGGGCTGCGTAGCAGCCCTGTTGTTCATCTACATGGAAAGGGGGGCGCTTCGCACCCCAGCGGGGATAAATCCCCTCGCCACAATCAGTAACTGCTTTCCGGCAAGCTCGCGATGATCGAACGGTAGCTGTTCATCCGTTGTTGATGCACGCGGCCTTCTTCCAGCGCCTTGAGCAAGGCACAACCGGGCTCGCGATCGTGCTTGCAGTCGCGGAAGCGGCAGGTGCCGATCAGGTCGTTGAACTCGATGAACCCGGCTTCGACATCGGCCCGGCTGACGTGGCCCAGGCCAAACTCGCGGATGCCCGGCGAGTCGATCAATTCACCGCCGCCGGGAAAATGGAACAGTCGCGCGGTGGTGGTGGTGTGGGTGCCTTGGCCGGACAGCTCGGACAACGGCCCGACGCGGGTCTCGACTTCCGGCAGCAGGCTGTTGACCAGCGATGACTTGCCGACGCCGGACTGGCCGACGAACACGCTGATGCGCCCGTCGAGTTGCTGCTGCAATTGCTCCATGCCGTTGCCGTGATGGGCCGAGACTTCCAGCACCGGGTAACCCAGATCCCGATAGACCGACAGCAGGGCGTTCAGCGCCGGGGCGTTGTGTTCGTCGATCAGGTCGAACTTGTTGAGCAACAGCAACGGGCGGATGCCGGCGTGTTCGGCCGCCACCAGGTAACGGTCGATCAGGTTGGCGTGGGGCTCGGGCAGCGGAGCGAAGACAATCACGATCATGTCGACGTTGGCCGCCACCGGCTTGAGCTGGCCCCGGCTGTCCGGGCGGCACAGCTCGGTGTGGCGCGGCAGTTGCGCGACGATCACGCCGATGCCCTGGTTGCCGGCCCGCCAGACCACCTGGTCGCCGGTCACCAGCGCCGGCAGATTGGCCCGCAAATGGCAGCGGAATACCTGACCGGCCAACTCGCCTTCCTGGGCCTCGACCTCGACCTGGACGCCGAAATGCGCGATCACCAGCCCGGTCTGCTCAGGGCCCAGGTCTCCGCCCTCCAGGGCCTCGACGGCACTGGATTCACGTTTGGCTGCGCGGGCGGCGCGCTCGCCCTGGATCTTTTCGATGCGCCAGTTCTGACGACGATTGAGTTGGCGTTTGGCCATGGGTGTTCCGTATGAAGAAATGCAGCGAATAGGGTAAAACGGCGGCGAGTTTAGCACGCCCGACCGGTTGCCTAGGCTAAACTGCGCAGCTAAGCCGAGGAGCTCCCCCATGCAAAACCCGCAGAACCTGATCTGGATCGACCTGGAAATGACCGGTCTGAACCCTGACACCGACGTCATCATCGAAATGGCCACCATCGTCACCGACAGCGACCTCAACACCCTGGCCGAGGGTCCGGTGATTGCGATCCACCACAGTGATGAGGTGCTCGCCGGCATGGACGAGTGGAACACCCGCCAGCACGGCGGCTCGGGCCTGACCCAACGGGTGCGCGAGAGCAGGATCAGCATGGCCGAGGCCGAAGCCCAGACCATCGCCTTCCTGGAACAATGGGTGCCAAGGGGCAAGTCGCCGATCTGTGGCAACAGCATTTGCCAGGACCGGCGCTTCCTTTATACCCACATGAAATCCCTGGAAAGCTATTTCCATTACCGCAACCTGGATGTCTCCACGCTCAAGGAGCTGGCCGCCCGCTGGGCGCCAGAAGTGCGAGACAGTTTCCAGAAGGGCAGCACCCACCTGGCCCTGGATGACATCCGCGAGTCCATCGCCGAGTTGCAGCATTATCGCAAGCACTTCATCAAGTTCTGACCGGCACCCAGCGACTGGCGAGATTGTTTTTGTGGCGAGGGAGCTTGCTCCCGCTGGCCTGCGAAGCAGGCCCCAGCAGTTTTCCAGGAAGACTCAATTGTCTGGTTTGCGACTGCTGCGCAGCCGAGCGGGAGCAAGCTCCCTCGCCACAGGGGATCCTCTCAGCCAGGGTCGGCGCCGCGCCCCCTTTTGGTGCCAGCCCAAACTGGCTAGACTGCGCGCCTTCCCGCAAGGACTGCCACCATGCTGCTGATGCTGTATCTGATCGCCATTACCGCCGAAGCCATGACCGGCGCCTTGTCTGCCGGGCGGCGTGGCATGGACTGGTTCGGCGTGGTGCTGATCGCCTGTATCACGGCGCTGGGTGGCGGCTCGGTGCGCGACGTGCTGCTGGGGCATTACCCACTGACCTGGGTCAAGCATCCGGAATACCTGGTGCTGACCACCGCGGCGGCCATGCTGACAGTATTCCTGGCACGCTGGATGCGTCACCTGCGCTCGTTGTTCCTGGTGCTCGATGCCGTTGGGCTGGTGGCGTTTACCTTGATCGGCTGCATGACCGCGCTGGAAATGGGCCATGGCATGTTGGTGGCCTCGGTCAGTGGGGTGATCACCGGGGTGTTTGGCGGCATTCTCCGGGATATCTTCTGTAACGATATCCCGCTGATTTTCCGTCGCGAACTCTATGCCAGCGTCTCGTTCGCCGCCGCGTGGTGCTACCTGCTGTGCGTCTACCTGCAATTGCCCAGCGAGCAGGCGATCCTGATCACCCTGTTCGGTGGTTTCCTGCTGCGGCTCCTGGCGATCCGGTTCCACTGGGAAATGCCCAAGTTCGTCTATAACGACGAAGTCTGACGCTCGGCATGTTGGCGCAGCGCCCATTGCACATGTTCCTGCACCAGGGCTGACGGATAGTCCTGTCGAGCCTTCAACGCCTCCAGCACGGGAATTGTCGTCGGCGCGTTGCCGAGTCCCACCGCCAGGTTACGCAGCCAGCGCTCATAACCGGCGCGGCGTAATGGCGAACCTTCGGTGCTGCTGAGAAACCTGTCCTCATCCCACATGAACAGCTCGGCCAGTTCGGCATTGTCCAGGTTGTGGCGTGGCTTGAAGTCGCCTTCCGCGGACGGCCGGGCGAAGCGATTCCAGGGACAGACGATCTGGCAGTCATCGCAACCGAACACCCGATTGCCGATCAGCGGCCGCAGCTCCTCGGGGATAGCGTTTTTCAGTTCGATCGTCAGGTAGGAAATGCAGCGTCGGGCATCCAGTACGTAAGGACCGACGAAAGCATTGGTCGGACAGATGTCCAGGCAGGCGGTGCATTTTCCGCAATGCTCGGTGCCATGGGGCGAGTCCACCGGCAGCGGCAGGTCGACGAAAAGCTCGCTGAGGAAAAAATAACTCCCGGCCTTGCGGTTCAACACCAGGGTATTTTTGCCGATCCAGCCCAGTCCAGCCTGTTCGGCGATGGCTTTTTCCAGTACCGGTGCGCTGTCGACGAACGCGCGATAGCCGAAGGGGCCGATGGCTGCCTGGATTTTTTCTGCCAATTGCTGCACGCGTTTACGGATCAATTTGTGGTAATCGCGGCCCAACGCATAACGCGAGACGTAGGCTTTTTCCGGTTCGCCAAGCAATTGCGCCATTCGGGTGTCGCCCGGCAGGTAGTCCATGCGCAGGGACACCACCCGCAGCGTGCCCGGAACCAGTTCTTCCGGGTGCGAGCGTTTGCTGCCGTGGGCGCCCATGTAATCCATTTCGCCGTGGTAGCCGGCTTCGAGCCAGCGTTGCAAGTGCTGCTCATGCTCGCCAAGGTCCAGGCCGCTGATGCCGACTTGCTGGAAACCCAGCTCGCGGCCCCACTCCTTGATGGATTGGGCGAGAGCGGGGAGGTCTGTGGGAATGGCAGGCATGAGGCGAGAGAAACCGGAGCTGAGATGCGTATAATTCTGCCAGACATCGGAGCCCGAAGACGCATGCCGCAGACTAAAGATGAATTTCCCGACGCGCTGTACAGTGCCGCGCAAGTCCGGGCCCTCGACGCGCAACTGATCGCGGCGGGTACCAGCGGCTTCGAATTGATGCAGCGCGCCGCCCGCGCCACCTGGCGAGCGATCGTCCGGCGCTGGCCTGAAGCCAGCGAGTTGACCGTATTCGCCGGCCATGGCAACAACGCTGGCGATGGCTACCTGGTGGCGACTTTGGCCCGGCGCGCCGGCTGGTCGGTCCGGGTACTGGCGGTAGGCGAGCCCCGGCGGTTGCTGGGGGATGCCGCCAATGCCCATGCCGAAGCCGTGGCGGTCGGTGTGCCGGTGGAACCCTGGTCGGATGATTGCGAATTGCGCGGTGTTCTGCTCGACGCGTTGCTCGGCACCGGGGCGAGCGGTGACGTTCGCGAACCGTATGTCCGGGCAATCGACACCATCAATGTCAGTGGGTTACCGGTCGCTGCGGTGGATATCCCTTCCGGGTTGTGTGCCGACACCGGTCGGGTGCTGGGTACCGCGGTGACGGCGGACCTGACCGTGACCTTTATTGGCCTGAAGCTTGGCCTGTTCACCGGCGATGCGGCGGATCGGGTGGGCGAGTTGGTATTCAACGACCTGCACGCGGACCCGGACATCGTTGACGCGGCGCCGGCCAACGCTCGATTGCTCTTGCCGCATAACCTGCCGCGTCTGCCGCCCCGTGCGCCTTCAGCCCACAAGGGCAAGTTTGGTCATGTGCTGTTGATTGGTGGCGACCGCGGTTTTGGCGGCGCCATCCAGTTGAGCGCCGAAAGCGCCTTGCGCAGCGGTGCGGGGATGGTTTCGATGGCGACCCGCAGCGAGCACGTGGCCGCCGCGCTGGTGCGTTTGCCCGAGGTGATGGTGCAAGGCACCCATTCGGCTAACCAGTTGATGGGGTTGCTCAAGCAGGCCAGCGTGCTGGTGGTGGGGCCGGGCCTGGGCCAGGCCGCTTGGGGGCGCAGCCTGTTGTCGGCGGCGGCCAATGCGTCGCTGCCGCAGGTGTGGGATGCCGATGCGCTGAATTTGTTGAGCCATGGCGTGGTCAGTCTGCCGGAACAGTGCATCATCACTCCGCATCCGGGCGAGGCCGCGCGGCTGCTGGGGATTTCCACCGTGCAGGTGCAGGCCGATCGTCCGGCGGCGGCCCACGCATTGAGCAAAAAATACCGAGCCTGCGTGATTCTCAAGGGCGCCGGTAGCCTGATCGCCAGTCCGGACGGGCGCCTGGCGGTTTGCGGCCAGGGGCATCCGGCGATGGCCACGGCGGGCCTGGGGGATGTGCTGGCTGGCGTGGCCGGCGCTTTGCTGGCCCAGGGAATGGAAGGATTCGAAGCCGCGTGCCTGGCCGTCTGGCTGCATGCCAATGCCGGGGTGCAGGTCGGTCGCTCGGGCCGCGGATTGGCCGCGACCGATCTGATTCCGGCCATTCGTCAGTTGTTGGAGGAGCATTCACCGTGTCTGTAGTAACCCTGTACGTGGCGGACGAACAAGCCATGACACAATTTGGCGCCCGCATCGCGCAGATCACCGCAGGCCGTGGTCTGATTTTTCTCGAAGGCGACCTTGGCGCGGGGAAAACCACCCTGTCCCGTGGCATCATTCGCGGCCTCGGGCATGTCGGCTCTGTCAAGAGCCCCACGTTCACGTTGGTCGAGCCCTACGAGATCGGTAATACCCGCGCCTTTCATTTCGACCTGTATCGACTGGTCGATCCTGAGGAGCTGGAGTTTCTCGGGATCCGTGATTATTTCGAAGATGACGCCTTGTGCCTGATCGAATGGCCTCAGAAGGGTGCAGGCTTTTTGCCAAAGCCCGACCTGACCATTACCATTGGCGCGCAGAACGGCGGGCGTTCGCTGAAACTGACGCCGCAAGGCTCGCGTGGCGAGTCGTGGTGTGCCGCTCTGGCACTGGAAAACTAATTGATGATGGGGTTTGGTATGCGCTTTCGCGCGGTGGTTGCTGTCGTAGGACTGTTGCTTACGGCACTGGCCGTCGATGCTGTGGCTGAGACAAAGGTCAACAGTGTTCGCCTCTGGCGGGCGCCGGACAACACCCGGCTGGTGTTCGACCTGACAGGCCCGGTGCAGCACAGCGTGTTCACCCTCGCGGCCCCGGATCGCCTGGTGATCGACATCAACGGTGCATCCCTGGGCGCGCCGCTGAACGTGCCCACGGCGAACACGCCGATTACCGCGATGCGTTCGGCCCAGCGCACGCCCACCGACCTGCGCGTGGTCATCGATCTGAAACAGGCCGTGACCCCGAAGAGTTTCACCCTCGCGCCCAATGCCCAGTACGGTAACCGGTTGGTGGTGGATCTGTTCGATAACCCGGCCGACGCCGCGCCTGCACCACCGCCCCCGACCAAGGTCGCGACGGTGCCTGCCGTGCCGGTCACACCCACCGAGCCTGCGCTCAAGCTGCCACCGGCGCCGGCCGGCAAACGCGACATCATCGTGGTCATCGATGCTGGCCACGGTGGCGAAGACCCCGGCGCCTCGGGCTCGCGCGGTCAGCGTGAGAAAGACGTGGTGCTGGCCATCGCCCGGGAGTTGCAGCGCCAGGTCAACGGCATGAAGGGCTTTCGCGCCGAGCTGACCCGCACCGGCGACTACTTCATTCCGTTGCGTGGCCGCACCGAGATCGCCCGCAAGAAAGGTGCAGACCTGTTCGTCTCGATCCACGCCGACGCCGCGCCTTCGAAGGCTGCGTTCGGCGCCTCGGTATTTGCCTTGTCCGATCGTGGCGCCACCTCCGAGACCGCGCGCTGGCTGGCCGACAGTGAAAACCGTTCCGACCTGATCGGCGGTGCCGGCAACGTCAGTCTCGACGACAAGGACCGGATGCTCGCGGGCGTGTTGCTGGATCTGTCGATGACCGCCTCGTTGACGTCAAGTCTGAACGTTGGGCAAAAGGTCCTGAGCAACATCGGCCGCGTTACCCCGTTGCACAAGCAACGCGTCGAACAGGCCGGATTCATGGTGCTCAAGTCGCCGGACATCCCGTCGATCCTCGTGGAAACCGGGTTCATCTCCAACGCCAACGAAGCCTCGAAACTGTCTTCCGCGAGCCATCAGCAGGCCCTGGCCCGTTCCATCAGCAGCGGTGTGCGGCAGTTCTTCCAGCAGAACCCGCCGCCGGGCACCTACATCGCCTGGCTGCGCGATTCGGGCAAGATTGCCCAGGGACCCAGGGATCATCGCGTCAGTCCTGGCGAAACCCTGGCGATGATCGCGGTGCGCTACCAGGTGTCGCCCGCTACCTTGCGCAGCGCCAATAACCTGCAGAGTGACGAGCTGAAGATCGGCCAGACCCTGACCATTCCCGGCAACGAAGTGGCGGTCAAGCAATGACGGATGAAGTGATTGGCGGCAACGCTCGCATCGAACTGCTCAGCCCGCGGCTGGCGAACCAGATCGCCGCCGGTGAGGTGGTCGAGCGCCCGGCGTCGGTGATCAAGGAGCTGCTGGAAAACAGCCTCGACTCCGGGGCCAAGCGCATCGATGTCGATGTCGAGCAGGGCGGCGTCAAGCTGCTGCGGGTGCGCGATGACGGTCGCGGCATTCCCGCTGACGACCTGCCGCTGGCGCTGGCTCGCCACGCCACCAGCAAGATCCGCGACCTGGAAGACCTTGAGCGGGTCATGAGCCTGGGGTTTCGTGGCGAGGCGCTGGCGTCCATCAGCTCGGTGTCGCGCCTGACGCTGACGTCCCGCACCCGCGATGCCGACCAGGCCTGGCAGGTCGAGACCGAAGGCCGCGACATGGCTTCTCGCGTCCAGCCCGCCGCGCATCCGGTGGGCACCTCGGTGGAGGTGCGCGACCTGTTCTTCAATACCCCGGCCCGGCGCAAGTTCCTCAAGGCCGAGAAGACTGAATTCGATCATTTGCAGGAAGTCATCAAGCGCCTGGCCCTGGCGCGTTTTGACGTGGCGTTCCATTTGCGCCACAACGGCAAGACCATCCTCAGCCTGCACGAGGCCCACGATGATGCGGCCCGCGCCCGGCGCGTGGGCGCGGTGTGCGGTGCGGGTTTCCTCGAGCAGGCATTGCCCATCGAGGTGGAGCGCAATGGCCTGCACCTGTGGGGCTGGGTCGGCTTGCCGACGTTCTCCCGCAGCCAGGCGGACTTGCAGTATTTCTATGTGAATGGCCGCGCGGTGCGCGACAAGCTCGTGGCCCACGCGGTGCGCCAGGCGTATCGCGATGTGCTGTTCAACGGCCGGCATCCGACCTTCGTGCTGTTTTTCGAGGTCGACCCTTCGGTGGTGGACGTCAACGTGCACCCGACCAAGCACGAAGTGCGGTTCCGTGACGGGCGCATGGTCCATGACTTCCTCTACGGCACTTTGCATCGCGCCCTGGGCGACGTGCGTCCCGAAGATCAATTGGCGGCCCCGGCGGCGGTGGCCGGCATGGTCCGGCCAAGCGGACTGGAAGCTGGCGAATTCGGTCCCCAGGGCGAAATGCGCCTTGCGGCCAACGCGCTGCTTGAGCAGCCTCAGCCCCAGCCGGTCTATAACACGGCCGGCAACGGTGCCGGCAGCGGCTATCAATACCAATACACACCGCGTCCTCAGTCGAATGTGCCGGCGGCGGAGGCCCAGGCCGCCTATCGCGAGTTTTTCAAGCCGCTGCCGGAGGCCGGTGCGGCGGCATTGCCCGATGGCCAGGGCGATATCCCGCCGCTAGGCTATGCCCTGGCGCAGCTCAAAGGCATCTACATCCTCTCGGAAAATGCCCAGGGCCTGGTCCTGGTGGACATGCATGCCGCCCACGAGCGGATCATGTACGAGCGGCTGAAGATCGCCATGTCCAGTGAGGGCTTGAGCGGCCAACCGCTGCTGGTGCCCGAGTCCCTGGCCGTCAGTCAGCGCGAAGCCGATTGCGCCGAAGAACATGTGAGCTGGTTCCAGCGCCTGGGCTTCGAGTTGCAGCGCCTGGGCCCGGAGACCCTGGCGATCCGGCAGATCCCGGCCTTGTTGAAACAGGCCGAGGCCAATCGCCTGGTCAGCGACGTGCTGGCCGACCTGATGGAGTACGGCACCAGTGACCGGATCCAGGCGCACCTGAACGAACTGCTCGGCACCATGGCCTGCCACGGCGCAATCCGCGCCAACCGGCGCCTGGCCCTGCCGGAAATGAACGGTCTGCTGCGGGACATGGAAAACACCGAGCGCAGCGGTCAATGCAACCATGGCCGGCCGACCTGGACCCAATTGGGCCTGGACGACCTGGACAAACTGTTCCTGCGCGGTCGCTGATGAGCCAGCTCCCTCCGGCGATCTTCCTGATGGGGCCGACGGCCGCCGGCAAGACCGACCTGGCCATCGAACTGACCAAGGTGCTGCCCTGCGAGTTGATCAGCGTCGACTCGGCGTTGGTCTATCGGGGCATGGACATCGGCACCGCCAAGCCATCGAAAGAACTGCTGGCTGAATTTCCCCACCGCCTGATCGATATCCTCGACCCGGCCGATGCCTACTCGGCGGCCGATTTCCGGCGTGATGCGCTCCAGGCCATGGCCGAGATCACCGCGCGGGGCAAGATTCCGCTGCTGGTGGGCGGCACCATGCTCTATTACAAGGCCTTGGTCGACGGGCTGGCGGACATGCCGGCGGCCGATCCCGAGGTGCGCGCGCAGATCGAAGAAGAGGCTGCGCGCCTTGGCTGGCAAGCGCTGCATGAGCAATTGGCGGCCATTGACCCGGAATCGGCGGCGCGTATCCACCCCAACGACCCGCAGCGGCTCAGCCGGGCGCTGGAGGTCTATCGGGTCAGCGGCCAGAGCATGACGGCCCTGCGCCAGCGACAATCTGCGCAAAGTACTGAAGCAGCCGCTTCGGGACTGCAACAATTGCCCTATACTGTCGCGAATCTGGCCATCGCTCCGGCGAACCGGCAAGTGTTGCATCAGCGTATTGAACAAAGATTCACATTGATGTTGGAACAGGGGTTCATAGACGAGGTCGTAGCCCTGCGTGAGCGAAGTGACCTGCACGCCGGGTTGCCGTCTATACGTGCGGTAGGTTATCGACAAGTCTGGGATTACCTGGACGGCAAGCTGACGTCAGCCGAGATGCGCGAGCGTGGGATTATCGCCACGCGCCAATTGGCGAAGCGCCAGTTCACCTGGTTGCGCAGCTGGACTGACTTGCACTGGCTCGACAGCCTTGATTGCGACAATCTGCCACGCGCCTTGAAATACCTCGGGACCATCTCCATATTGAGCTGAGTCCTTGCAATTGCCGTCTATCCTTGGGGGTGTGACGGCCCAAGCCATCTGATTCCGATTTTTATAATTGATCCTTAAAGGAGTGCGGCACATGTCAAAAGGGCATTCGCTACAAGACCCTTACTTGAACACTTTACGTAAAGAGAAAGTTGGGGTGTCCATCTATCTGGTCAACGGGATCAAACTGCAAGGCACGATCGAGTCTTTCGACCAGTTCGTCATCCTGCTGAAAAACACCGTCAGCCAGATGGTCTACAAACACGCTATCTCGACAGTGGTGCCGGTTCGTCCAATTCGTCTGCCTAGCGCAACCGAATCCGAAGGCGCTGACGCTGAGCCGGGTAACGCTTGATAGGAGCCTCCTTTGTTCTTTGAGCGCCACGGTGGTGGTGAGCGGACTATTCTCGTTCACTTGGAAGGACAGGACCCTGAGGCGCGCGAAGATCCGCAGGAGTTTCAGGAATTGGCAATTTCGGCCGGCGCCGAGACCGTCGCGTTTGTCAACGTGCCGCGTCATCGGCCAACCGCCAAATTCCTGATCGGCAGTGGCAAGGTCGAGGAGTTGCGCGATCTGGTCAAGGCCGAGCACATCGATCTGGTGATTTTCAACCACATCCTTACGCCCAGTCAGGAACGTAACCTCGAACGTGTCTTCGAGTGTCGCGTGATCGACCGCACCGGGCTGATTCTCGATATCTTTGCCCAACGCGCGCGTACCCATGAAGGCAAGCTCCAGGTCGAACTGGCCCAGCTTGAGCACATGAGCACACGGCTGGTTCGCGGCTGGACTCACCTCGAGCGCCAGAAAGGCGGTATCGGCCTGCGTGGCCCGGGTGAAACCCAGCTGGAAACCGACCGGCGCCTGCTGCGGGTTCGCCTGCGCCAGATCAAGGGGCGGCTGGAGAAGGTCCGCAGCCAGCGCGAGCAGTCGCGACGCGGCCGCAAGCGGGCGGACATCCCGACGGTTTCACTGGTGGGGTATACCAACGCCGGCAAATCGACGCTGTTCAATCACGTTACCCAGTCCGACGTCTACGCGGCCGACCAGTTGTTCGCCACGCTCGACCCGACCCTGCGCCGGCTCGACCTGGACGACCTCGGGCCGATCGTGCTGGCCGACACCGTGGGCTTCATCCGGCACTTGCCGCACAAGCTGGTCGAGGCTTTCCGGGCTACGCTCGAAGAGTCGAGCAACTCCGACCTGCTGCTGCATGTGATCGATGCCGCCGAGCCGGACCGGATGCTGCAGATCGAGCAGGTCATGGTGGTGCTGGGCGAGATCGGGGCGCAGGACTTGCCGATCCTCGAGGTATACAACAAACTCGATTTGCTCGAGGGCGTGGAACCGCAGATCCAGCGCGATGCCGACGGCAAGCCGCAGCGGGTCTGGCTGTCGGCGCGTGATGGCAGCGGCCTGGACCTGCTCAAGGAGGCCGTGGCGGAGCTGCTGGGCGACGACCTGTTTGTCGGCACCCTGAAGCTGCCACAGCATTTTGCCCGGCTGCGTGCCCAGTTCTTCGAGCTGGGGGCGGTGCAGAAAGAAGAACACGACGAAGACGGTGTCTGCCTGCTGGCCGTTCGCCTGCCTCGGTCGGAACTGAACCGGCTGGTCAGTCGTGAAGGGCTGCAACCGATGGAATTCATCGAGCAACACACTTTGCAATAAAAGCCTGAGAAAGCTGTGTCAGGCATTCTGTAGCATTGGCCGGCGCGCCGTGGGTGCGTCTTTGCTTTATCAGATGGAGAGCGCTATGGCTTGGAATGAGCCGGGTGGCAACTCGAACAACCAGGATCCCTGGGGCGGCAAGCGTCGTAACAACGGCGACCGCAAGGGACCACCGGATCTCGACGAGGCCTTCCGCAAGCTGCAGGAAAGCCTGAACGGTTTGTTCGGTGGTGGTAAGAAACGCGGTGACGAGGGCGGCAGCCGTGCGGGCAGAGGCGGTGGTTTCGGCCTGCTCGGCATCGGTCTTGTCGTGCTTGCGGCTGTCTGGCTGTACAGCGCGGTGTATGTCGTGGACGAGCAGGAGCAAGCCGTGGTGCTGCGCTTCGGCAAGTACTACGAAACCGTCGGCCCGGGCCTGAACATCTATTTCCCGCCGATCGACCAGAAGTACATGGAGAACGTCACGCGTGAGCGTGCCTACACCAAGCAGGGCCAGATGCTCACCGAAGACGAGAACATCGTCGAAGTGCCGCTGACCGTGCAGTACAAGATCACCAACCTGCAGGACTTCGTGCTGAACGTCGACCAGCCGGAAATCAGCCTGCAACACGCGACTGAAAGTGCCTTGCGCCATGTGGTGGGCTCCACCGCCATGGACCAGGTGCTGACTGAAGGCCGCGAGCTGATGGCCAGCGAAATCAAGGAGCGCCTGCAGCGTTTCCTCGACACCTATCGCACCGGTATCACCGTCACCCAGGTCAACGTGCAGAGCGCAGCGGCACCGCGTGAAGTCCAGGAAGCCTTCGACGACGTGATCCGTGCCCGTGAAGACGAGCAGCGTTCGCGCAACCAGGCCGAAACCTACGCCAACGGCGTCGTGCCGGAAGCTCGTGGCCAGGCCCAGCGCATCATCGAGGATGCCAACGGCTATCGCGACGAAGTGGTTTCCCGCGCCAAGGGTGAGGCTGATCGCTTCACCAAACTGGTGGCCGAGTATCGCAAGGCCCCTGAAGTGACCCGCCAGCGTCTGTACCTGGACACCATGCAGGAAGTCTTCAGCAACACCAGCAAGGTCCTCGTGACCGGCAACAAGAACGGCCAGAGCAATCTGCTGTACCTGCCGCTGGACAAGATGGTCGAGAGCGGTCGCAACACCAGCACGCCGTCAACCGGAGCGGCGGCAGCCGCCAGCAATGAAGCCAATGCCCGCGCGGCGGCGGACCTGCAGCAACAGCAAGCACGTACCAGGGAGAGTCGCTGATGAGCAATAAATCGCTGATCGCCCTTATTGTCGGTGTCGTCGTGGCGATCGCTGCCTGGAACTGCTTCTACATCGTGGCTCAGACCGAGCGTGCGGTGTTGCTGCAGTTCGGTCGCGTGGTCCAGGCTGATGTCCAGCCGGGGCTGCATGTGAAAGTGCCGTACGTCAACAAGGTGCGCAAGTTCGATGCCCGCCTGATGACGCTGGACGCGCCGACGCAGCGCTTCCTGACGCTGGAAAAGAAAGCCGTGATGGTCGATGCCTACGCCAAGTGGCGCGTGAAGGATGCCGAGCGCTTCTACACCGCGACGTCCGGCCTCAAGCAGATCGCTGACGAACGTCTGTCCCGTCGCCTGGAATCGGGCCTGCGTGACCAGTTCGGTAAGCGTACCCTGCATGAAGTGGTCTCCGGTGAGCGCGATGCGCTCATGTCCGACATCACCCGTTCGCTGAACACGATGGCGGAAAAAGAGCTGGGTATCGAAGTAGTCGATGTCCGCGTCAAGGCCATTGACCTGCCGAAGGAAGTGAACCGCAGCGTGTTCGAGCGCATGAGCACCGAACGTGAGCGTGAAGCCCGCGAGCACCGTGCCAAGGGTAACGAGCTGGCTGAAGGCATCCGTGCCGACGCCGATCGCCAACGCCGTGTGCTGCTGGCCGAAGCCTATCGTGAATCGGAAGAAGTCCGTGGTGATGGCGATGCCCAGGCTGCGGCGATCTACGCCAAGGCCTACGGCCAGGATCAGGAGTTCTACGCGTTCTATCGTAGCCTGCGGGCCTACCGTGAAAGCTTCGCGAACAAGTCCGACGTTCTGGTCCTGGACCCAAGCAGCGACTTTTTCCACTACCTGGAAAAAGCCAAGCCTTGATGCAACGTTGACCTGAAGCACTCCGCCCGGCGGCTAAAACGTCGGGCGGGGTGATCCTTTGGGAAAACGTGTGTATGATGCGGCAGCCGGGAAATTCCCGGCTTTTTTGCGTCTGCACGTTCGATTGTGGTGTTGGTTGCAGGCGTCGGGTGAAATGACCCGACAGGTTTTTCGAGGAAAATGCTTGGCGAGGCCGATTCAAGGCCATTCGTCACGTCGCCCTTGCGCGTGGTTTGCGGTTTTTCGCATGGCGCGGGCATTTTCTGCTTCACTCAAGGCCAGCCCGAAAGTTGGCCGCCCGGATCATAGGGGAATGGCGTAATGGCAACGGTAGACCGCTGGCTGCTGCCAGATGGCATCGAAGAAGTACTGCCACCGGAGGCCGCGCGTATCGAAGTAGCGCGTCGGCAGGTGTTGGATCTGTTCCAGAGCTGGGGTTACGAGTTTGTCGTGACCCCGCATATCGAGTACCTGGAATCCCTGCTGACCGGCGCGGGCCAGGACCTGGATCTGCGCACCTTCAAGGTCATCGATCCGCAGTCGGGTCGACAGATGGGCTTTAGGGCCGACATCACGCCACAAGTGGCGCGCATCGATGCCCACACCCTGCGTCGTGAAGGTCCGAGCCGCCTGTGCTATGCCGGCAGTGTCCTGCATGCCTTGCCGCGTGCCTTGTCGTCTTCGCGCAGCCCGATCCAGCTGGGCGCCGAGCTGTACGGCGACGCGAGCCCGAGCAGCGACGTGGAAGTCATCAGTCTGATGCTGGCCATGCTGCAACTGGCTGACGTGCCGGATGTCCACATGGACCTGGGCCATGTCGGCATCTACCGTGGCCTGGCGCGGGCGGCGGGGCTGTCCGGTGAAGTGGAGCAGCAGTTGTTCGATGCTTTGCAGCGCAAGGCCATCGACGAAGTCATCAGCCTGACCGAAGGCCTGCCGACACAATTGTCTGGCATGCTGCGGGCATTGGTGGACCTGTGTGGCGGCCGTGAAGTGCTGGGTGCCGCTCGCGAGCGTCTGGCCGGTGCGCCGGCCCCTGTGCTGGCGGCCCTTGATGACTTGTTGGCGATTGCCGAACGTCTGTCGGTGCGTTTCCCGGAGCTGCCGCTGTATTTCGACCTGGGTGAACTGCGCGGTTATCACTACCACACCGGCGTGGTATTCGCGGTGTTCGTACCGGGCGTTGGCCAGTCCATCGCCCAGGGCGGTCGCTACGACGACATCGGCGCCGATTTCGGTCGTGCCCGTCCGGCGACCGGCTTCTCTACCGATTTGAAAACCCTGGTGACCCTGGGGCGTGCTGAGATCGAGTTACCGTCTGGCGGTATCTGGATGCCTGACAGTACGGATGCGGCACTCTGGCAGATGGTCTGCCAGTTGCGCAGTGAGGGTCAGCGTGTCGTCCAGGCATTGCCTGGGCAACCTTTGGCCGCCGCCCGTGAAGCGGACTGCGACCGGCAATTGATTCAGCAGAACGGGCTTTGGCAAGTATTGCCGCTGGCTTCTTGAGTTTTCCTGCCGGCCATCGCCGGCACCAAGTTTGCGCGAATGAGGACAAGTGTTATGGGTAAGAATGTCGTAGTCCTGGGCACCCAGTGGGGTGATGAGGGCAAAGGCAAGATCGTTGATCTGCTGACCGAACATGCTGCCGCCGTAGTGCGCTACCAGGGTGGCCACAACGCAGGTCACACCTTGGTGATCGACGGTGAGAAAACCGTTCTGCACCTGATCCCCTCGGGCGTGCTGCGCGAAGGCGTGCAGTGCCTGATCGGCAACGGCGTGGTGGTTGCCCCCGACGCCCTGCTGCGGGAAATCATCAAGCTGGAAGAGAAGGGTGTACCGGTGCGCGAGCGCCTGCGCATCAGCCCGTCCTGCCCGCTGATCCTGTCCTACCACGTTGCGCTGGACCAGGCCCGTGAAAAGGCCCGTGGCGAGCTGAAGATCGGCACCACCGGTCGCGGCATCGGCCCGGCCTATGAAGACAAAGTCGCCCGTCGCGGCCTGCGCATTGGCGACCTGTTCCACCGCGAACGTTTTGCCGCCAAGCTGGGCGAGTTGCTGGACTACCACAACTTTGTCCTGGTCAATTACTACAAAGAGCCGGCCATCGACTTCCAGAAGACCCTGGACGAGTGCATGGAGTACGCCGAGCTGCTCAAGCCAATGATGCTCGACGTCACCGCCGAGCTGCACGAGCTGCGCCGCGCCGGCAAGGACATCATGTTCGAAGGCGCCCAGGGTTCGCTGCTGGACATCGACCACGGCACCTACCCGTACGTCACCAGCTCCAATACCACCGCTGGCGGCATCGCCACCGGTTCGGGTTTTGGCCCGATGTACCTGGACTACATTCTCGGCATCACCAAGGCCTACACCACCCGCGTCGGTTCGGGCCCGTTCCCGACCGAGCTGTTCGACGACGTCGGTGCCTTCCTGGCCAAGCGTGGCCACGAGTTCGGTGCCACCACCGGCCGTGCCCGTCGTTGCGGCTGGTTCGATGCCGTCATCCTGCGTCGCGCCATCGACGTCAACAGCATCTCGGGCCTGTGCCTGACCAAGCTGGACGTGCTGGACGGCCTGGAAACCATCAACATCTGCGTGGGCTACAAGAACCAGGACGGCGCCGTCATCGACGCACCGACCGATGCAGACAGCTACATTGGCCTGGAGCCGGTGTACGAGCAGATGCCAGGCTGGACCGAATCGACCGTGGGTGCCAAGACCCTGGAAGAGCTGCCCGTGGCGGCCCGCAACTACATCAAGCGCGTCGAAGAGCTGGTCGGTGCGCCGATCGACATTATTTCGACGGGGCCGGACCGCAACGAAACCATCGTTCTGCGTCATCCTTTCGCCTGATAAGTCGTTGATGTAACACACAAAGGACCCTCGTTTGGGTCCTTTGTCGTCTCTGTCTGTCAGACGGCACGACCTTTGCTTCGCACCCTTGATAATAAGTACTTCTTGTGAAGTGCCATCAATTTAATGGCGTTAGTAGAGGGATTCCCCTGTGTCGGCCGTTCTCTCACTGTTACAAAGCCGTTTGCTGCGGCCTGTTTTCGTTACGCTCGGTATCGCCCTTTTGGTGCAGGTACTGGTCGCCGTTGCGCTGACCCGAAGCACGGTCACCGCGCTGGAGGCCGACCTGAACGCGCGCCTGGGGGCTGACAGCCAGAAACTCGCCGGGGAGCTGGAGCAGGCCGGGCGTGAAGTCACCTCGAGCCTCGATAGCCTTTCCGCCAGCACCCGCCAACGGTTGAACGCCGGTTTGTCCTCGCGGCTGAAGGAAGAGCAGGCCCATCTGCGTGCGACTCTGGAAAAAGACCTGAGGGATTCCGCCAATGATATGGCGCAGCTTTTGGCCTCGGTCGCGCCTCGCGCCATGTGGGACAGCGACGTGCCGACCCTTTCCGAATTCGCCCGCCGCGCCCAGCGCAATCCCAACGTGTTGTTCGTCATCTATGACGACGCTGCCGGCGAACACCTGACTCGTTATCTGAACCGGGAAAACCCGATCAACAAGGCCCTCCTGGAAAAAGGCAAGGGCGAGCGGGCATTGGACAAGGTGCTGGACGCGGCGAAGAACGACCCGTCGGTCTATTACCTCGAAGCATCGATCAACCCCAACGGTGTGGAAATCGGCAAAGTGCTGATGGGCGTTTCCACCGCCTCGGTGGAAACCGATCTGAAAGCGCTGGACCAGCGCTTCTCCGCATTGATCGCCAGCAGCGACCAACTGGTCGGTGACAGCCTCAAGGGCGCAGCCGCCGACAGCGCCACCGCCATGCGTGGCCGCCTGGGCTCGGCGCAGGCAACCGCCACGCAAATGCAGACCAATACCGCCGCCACCGTGCAGGAGGCTGCGGGGACTTTGCGCTGGCGCATCGGTCTGGGCCTGGCGCTGGTCGGGTTCGGCGTGCTGGCATTGCTGGCCGTGGTGCTGGGGCGGCGGGTGGTCAATCGCTTGAAGCTGTTGATCGCAGCGATGAACGACCTGGCGGCAGGCGAGGGCGATCTGACCAAGCGTGTACAGATCAGCAGCAAGGATGAAATTGGCGAAATGGCTTCGGCGGTCAATCGTTTTGTCGACAAGTTGCAACCTATCGTGCGTGAAGCGGGTGACGTGGCCCAGCGCACCGGCCAGGAAATCGGTGCGATGACCCTGCGCAACTCCGGCGCCGACGCGGCGGCCGGCATGCAGCGCGACGAAGTGGCCGAGAGCCTGCGGGCGTTGTCGCAGATGGCTGATGAGGCGCAATCGGAAAGCCAGGCGATGCAGGCGGCCCTGCAGCAGGTGGTGGAGATCCGCCAGGCCACCGATGAAACGACCCGCACCGCGGCCAAGGTCGGCGGCTTGATCGAAGCGCTGGCCGGACAGGTCGACACCGGGGCGAAGGTCATCGAACGGCTGGCGCAGCAGAGCGAGCAGATCGAAGTGGTCCTGACGGTTATCCATGGCATCGCCGAGCAAACCAACCTGCTGGCGTTGAACGCGGCCATCGAGGCGGCGCGGGCAGGCGAAACCGGGCGCGGATTTGCGGTGGTGGCGGACGAGGTGCGGGCACTGGCGAGCAAGACCCAGAGTTCGACTGGCGACATCCAGGCGCATATCGTTGCCTTGCAACAAGGTGCGCGCGAAGCGGTGGCTGCGATTGGCCAGGCTGGACGACAAGCGAACGAGGGCCTGGCGGTGCTGCGAGACAGCGCACGGCTGCAGCAATCAGTGCAGGTTTCGGTCGAGCAGGTCCATGCGGCCATCGGCCTGGCGACCCAGGCAGCGGCGCATCAGGCCCAGGGCGCCCAAGCGGTGCGCGGACGGGTGGAAACCATCCACGCCCAGGCCGAAAAAGCCGCCCAGGCGGTGGTCGAGACCACTGCCAGCGGCAAGGTGTTGGACGGTCTGGCGGCGCAGTTGAAGGCGAGTCTGGGGCAGTTCAGGGCCTGATCGAGATTGCGGCTGGCCCTTCGCGAGCAGGCTCGCTCCCACAGGGGTTCTGGCGTGGCGTCTACAAGACCTGGCACCTGTGGGAGGGAGCGAGCCTGCTCGCGAAAGCGATTTCAGCGGCTCAGATACATCCGCGTCGTCAGCAAATAGACCGGCAACCCCGACACCAGGATAAGCAGCGCCGCGTAAGGCGCCGCTGCCGCAAACTCGACGTTCGAAGTGTGTGCCCAGACCGCTGTCGCGAGGGTATCGAGTCCAGTTGGGCTCAGCAGCAGCGTGGCGGTCAGTTCTTTCATCGCGTCCAGGAACACCAGCGCAAATGCTGCCCCCAGCGCCGGGAAGATAATCGGCAAGGTCACCCGGCAAAACGCACTGAAAGACGAAGCCCCCAGCGTGCGAGCCGCTTCTTCCAGCTGCGGCGCGGCCTTGTTCAGCGCCGTACGCACCGGCGCCTGGGCCAGCGGCAGGAACAGCAGCGCGTAGGCAATCAGCAGCAAACCCGAGGTCTGATAGAGCGCCGGCACATAGTGCAGCGCGAAATACACCAGGCTCAGGGCAATCACCAGGCCTGGCAGTGCATGCAGCAAATACGGCAGGCGTTCTGCCCATAGCGCCAGGCGCCCCTTGTGACGCACCACCAGCAGGCCGACCGGCACCGCGAGTACGAGGCAGAGCGCGGCGCCGCCCAGTGACAGCGCCAGGGATGACAGCAGGGCTTCGCCGATCTCGCCTACCGGGAAAGCGGCGGAAGTCCCCACCGCCAGCCAATACACCAGCATCCCCAGCGGAATACCGCTGCCAATGACCGTCAATGCCGCGCAATACAGCTGGCCGAGGAGCGCCCAGGGGCCGAGCCGTACCTGCTCCGCGCGGCGTGCCGCGCCTTGTCCGGTGCGTACATGGCGGCCCTTGCCGCGCACGCGCAATTCCAGCCACAACAGTGCCAGGCAGAGCACCAACAGCACCGCCGACAGCATGGCGGCATTGGCGTTGCTGAACTCCAGCTCGAATTGTTGGTAGATCGCGGTGGTAAACGTTTGCAGTCCGATGATCGACAACGCGCCGAACTCCACCAGCATGTGCAAGGCAATCAACAGTGAGCCGGCCAGCAGTGAAGGCCAGAGCAGTGGCAGGGTGACGCGAAAAAACACGCCCCAGCGATTTTGCCCCAGGGTTCGTGCGGACTCCTCGAGGGAGGGGTCGAGGTTGCGTAGCGTTGCCGCCACCGGCAGGAAAATCAGCGGATATTTGGACAGGGTCATGACCAGGATGGCCCCGCCCAGGCCCTCAAATTGCGCGCTGAGCGATACCCAGGTGAAGCTGCTGACAAACGCCGGCACCGCGAATGGCAGGCAGAGGATCACGCCCCAGACCCTGCGTCCCGGCAGGTTGCTGCGCTCCAAAAGCCAGGCCAGGGACAGGCCGATCACGCCACAGGCCAGCGTGACACCGATCATCAGCGCCAGGGTATTGCGCAGCAGGCCGAATACATAAGGCCGCCAGAGCAAGTGCAATGCTTCTGTCCAACCGGCCTGCCAGGCCTTCGCGATGACATACAGCAGTGGCAACGCGCTCAGCAGCACCAGCAGCAGAACCGGGAGCAGCAGGCCGATCGACGGGCGCTTGCGCCGGGGAATATAGCTCCCCGCGGCAGGGGGAGCGTTCAGCGACGGTGTCATCAGTTCAGGCCGACTTCACGTTCCAGTTCCAGGGCTTCTTCAGCATTGCCGAGGTCGGCCGGAGTGACTTTTGGCGGTTCAAGTTCACTGAACGGCTTGAGGCCGCGGTCCGACACCATGCCTTTGTGCAGAGGGTACTCGGCGGACGTCTGGGTGATCACGCGCTGGCCTTCTTCACTGGCCATGTAGGCGAGCAGTTGTTGGGCTTCCTTGGGGTGCTTGCTGGATTTCAGCGCGGCAGCGCTGGACACGGTCACCAGGCCACCGGCATCGCCACCGGTGAAATAGTGCAGCCGGGAATCGAGCTGGCCTTTCTCTCGCTGCAGCGCGAACCAGTAGTAATTATTCACCAGGACCGTCGCCACTTCGCCGTTTTCCACGGCCTTGAGGGCAACCATGTTGTTGCTGTAGACCTTGCCGAACGCGCGCAGCCCGGTGAGCCATTCCTCGGCGGCGTCCATCCCGTGCAACTTGATGATGGCGACGGCTTGCTCCTGGAACGCGCCGCTGGTTGGTACAAAGCCGACCTTGCCCTGCCATTGCGGCTGGGCGAAATCGAGGACGGTTTTCGGCAGATCTTTCTCGTCGATCAGTTTGGGGTTGTAGGCAACCACACGCACGCGGGCGGTCACGCCCATCCAGGTGCCATTGCTCGCAACATAATCCTTGGGTAGTACGTTGAGCGTGGCATCGTCGATCTTCGCCAGCAGCCCTTGCTCGCCGAGCTTGTTCAATGGCGGCGACTCTTCGGTGTAGATCACGTCGGCCGGGGAGCGCTCGCCTTCTTCGACGATCTGGCTGGCGAGCTGGTTGCTGCTGCCCTTGCGCACGTTGACGTGGATGCCGGTCTTGGCCTCAAAGGCCTTGGCCAGTTCATCGCCAACTTCTTTGTGCTGGCCGTTGTAGAGAGTCAGTTCCACCTTGTCGGCGGCTTGGGTGAGGGGCGTTGCGAGGGTCAGGCCGAGCAGGGTGCAGGTCAGGGCGCGGCGCAGGGTGGTTCGAAACATCATTCGCGGGGGTTCCTCACTGTCGTGTAGCAAAAACTTGTAACAATGATAAACGATATTGTTTCTCATGTGCGTTGTGGCGAGGGGATTTATCCCCGTTGGACTGCGCAGCGGCCCCCGGCCCGACAACTCGGTGCCAGTAAGATTGAGATCGTTGCTTTTGGGGCCGCTACGCAGCCTAGCGGGGATAAATCCCCTCGCCACAGAGGGAATTTCCGGATCCAGAAAACGCAAAAACCCGCTTTCGCGGGTTTCTGTGAGGTTCAAGGCATCTGACCTTGAAGCTTGAATTGGTGCCCAGAAGAAGACTCGAACTTCCACGACCTTGCGGTCACCAGCACCTGAAGCTGGCGTGTCTACCAATTTCACCATCTGGGCAGTATCTTCAGCGTTGCCGCTGTTGATGTCGCGCACTATACGGAGCGCGTTTTGATCTGTAAACCCCTGTTTTTGTTTTGGTAATTGCCAAAACGAAACGGCGGGGACAAAAATGCAAAAACCCGCTTTCGCGGGTTTCTGTAAAAGCTCGCAGATAGTATCTGCTGCTTGAAATTGGTGCCCAGAAGAAGACTCGAACTTCCACGACCTTGCGGTCACCAGCACCTGAAGCTGGCGTGTCTACCAATTTCACCATCTGGGCGATATCGTCAACGTGTGTGCGTCGTCGATGGCGCGCACTATACGGAGCGTGTTTTTAACTGTAAACCCCTCGGTGCAAAAAAAAAGCTAAATTTCACGAGCGGCGCAATCACAGGCTTCAAAGGCGTGTCAAAAGGCTTTAGAAAAGGCATCTGACGCTTGAAATTTCCCGTTTCATTACGCCTATGCCAAACTAACCCGCATATAGACAAGGTGAAAACTCTCTAATGGCCGATTGGCAGTCCCTCGATCCCGAGGCCGCTCGTGAAGCGGAAAAATATGAAAACCCTATTCCTAGCCGCGAACTGATCCTGGCGCATCTCGCCGATCGGGGTTCGCCTGCTAGCCGTGAGCAGTTGGTCGAAGAATTCGGTCTGACCACCGAGGACCAGCTCGAAGCCCTGCGCCGCCGTCTGCGCGCCATGGAGCGCGACGCTCAACTGATCTACACCCGCCGTGGCACTTATGCGCCGGTCGACAAGCTCGATCTGATCCTGGGGCGTATTGCCGGGCACCGCGACGGCTTCGGCTTCCTGATTCCGGATGACGGCAGTGACGACCTGTTCATGAGCCCGGCGCAGATGCGCCTGGTGTTCGACGGCGATCGCGCCTTGGCCCGTGTCTCCGGCCTGGATCGCCGCGGGCGTCGTGAGGGTGTGATCGTCGAAGTGGTGTCCCGTGCCCACGAGACCATTGTCGGTCGTTATTTCGAAGAAGGCGGCATCGGTTTTGTCGTTGCCGACAACCCGAAGATCCAGCAGGAAGTGCTGGTGACGCCGGGCCGCAACGCCAACGCCCAGGTCGGTCAGTTCGTCGAGGTGAAAATCACCCACTGGCCAACCCCGCGCTTCCAGCCACAAGGCGACGTGGTCGAAGTGGTCGGCAACTACATGGCCCCGGGCATGGAAATCGACGTTGCCCTGCGCACCTATGACATCCCCCACGTCTGGCCTGAGGCGGTGCTCAAGGAAGCTGCCAAGCTCAAGCCGGAAGTCGAAGAGAAGGACAAAGAGAAGCGCATCGACCTGCGCCATCTGCCTTTCGTTACGATTGACGGTGAAGACGCCCGGGACTTCGACGACGCGGTCTACTGCGAAGCCAAGCCAGGCAAGTTGCGCTTGTTCTCCGGCGGCTGGAAGTTGTACGTGGCGATTGCCGACGTTTCCAGCTACGTAAAGCTCGGCTCGGCACTGGATGCCGAGGCCCAGGTGCGCGGCAACTCGGTGTATTTCCCCGAGCGCGTCGTGCCGATGCTGCCCGAGCAGTTGTCCAACGGCCTGTGTTCGCTCAATCCCCAGGTCGATCGCCTGGCCATGGTTTGCGAGATGGATATCTCCAAATCCGGCGAGATGACCAACTACTGCTTCTATGAAGCGGTGATCCATTCCCATGCCCGCCTGACCTACAACAAGGTCAGTGCGATGCTGGAAACGCCGAAACTCGCCGAATCGCGCAAGCTGCGCGGCGAATACACCGACGTCGTGCCGCACCTCAAGCAGCTTTATGCGCTGTACAAGGTATTGCTGGCGGCGCGTCACGTGCGGGGCGCGATCGATTTCGAAACCCAGGAAACCCGGATCATCTTCGGTACCGAGCGCAAGATCGCCGAGATCCGTCCGACGATTCGCAACGACGCCCACAAGCTGATCGAGGAATGCATGCTGGCGGCCAACGTGGCCACTGCCGAATTCCTCAAGAAGCATGAGATTCCTGCGTTGTACCGCGTCCACGACGGTCCGCCGCCGGAGCGTCTGGAAAAATTGCGGGCATTCCTGGGCGAGCTTGGCCTGTCGTTGCACAAGGGCAAGGAAGGTCCGTCGCCGAAGGATTACCAGGCCTTGCTGGCAAGCATCAAGGATCGTCCGGATTTCCACCTGATCCAGACCGTGATGCTGCGTTCGCTGAGCCAGGCGGTGTACAGCGCCGACAACCAGGGCCACTTCGGCCTGAATTACGAAGCCTACACCCACTTTACCTCGCCGATCCGTCGCTACCCCGACCTGCTCACGCACCGGGCGATTCGCAGCGTGATCCACTCGAAGATGGACACCCCGCACGTCAAGCGTGCCGGCGCGATGACCATCCCCAAGGCGCGTATCTACCCGTACGACGAGGCGGCCCTGGAGCAGCTCGGCGAGCAATGCTCGATGAGCGAGCGGCGTGCCGACGAAGCGACCCGCGACGTGGTGAACTGGCTCAAGTGCGAGTACATGAAGGATCGCGTGGGTGAGTCTTTCCCGGGCGTGATCACCGCCGTGACCGGTTTTGGCCTGTTCGTCGAGCTGACCGATATCTACGTCGAAGGCCTGGTGCATGTCACCGCGCTGCCGGGCGACTACTACCACTTCGATCCTGTGCACCACCGCCTGGCGGGCGAGCGCACCGGTCGCAGCTTCCGTCTTGGCGATACCGTCGAAGTGCGGGTGATGCGCGTCGATCTGGACGAGCGCAAGATCGACTTCGAAATGGCGGAAAAAACCATCAGCGCGCCGATCGGTCGCAAGAAGCGCGGCACCGAAACGGCTGCGCCAGCAACCAAGACCGCCGCCGAGCCTGCCCCCGCCAAGTCGGGGCGCCGCGGTTCGGCCAAGGAGAAGGCCGTCGAGGCCTATCGCCCGAGCGATGCGGCGGCGAAAAATGCCGAGTTGCGCAAAAGCCGTGAAATGAAACAGGCGTTGCTGGCCGAAGCCAAGAACGGTGGTAAAGCGGCGTCTGGGGGAAAGACCGGAAGGTCGGCCCCGGACAAGGCGACCAGCAAGCCGAGCAAGCACCGTAAAGGTCCGCCGAAAGCGGGCTCGTCCCCAGCCAAGAATGGTGGGGCGCGTAAACCCAAGGGCAAGTCATGAGTCAGCTGGAAAAGATCTACGGCGTGCATGCCGTGGAGGCGCTGTTGCGTCACCACCCCAAGCGGGTCAAGCAGATCTGGTTGGCGGAAGGGCGTAGCGATCCGCGCGTCCAGACGTTGGTCGAGCTGGCGGGCGAGAATCGCGTAGCGGTCGGCCAGGCCGAGCGGCGTGAAATGGACGCCTGGGTCGAAGGCGTGCACCAGGGCGTCGTGGCCGAAGTCAGTCCGAGCCAGGTCTGGGGCGAGGCGATGCTCGACGAGCTGCTCGATCGCACCGAGGGCGCGCCCTTGCTGCTGGTGCTGGACGGCGTGACCGACCCGCACAACCTCGGCGCCTGCCTGCGTTCGGCGGATGCCGCCGGGGCGTTGGCGGTGATCGTGCCAAAAGACAAGTCGGCCACCCTGACCCCGGTAGTGCGTAAAGTCGCCTGCGGCGCGGCGGAAGTGATCCCGCTGGTGGCCGTGACCAACCTGGCGCGCACCCTGGAAAAACTCCAGCAGCGCGGCTTGTGGGTCGTCGGCACGGCGGGCGAGGCCGAGGTCAGCATCTATGACCAGGACCTGACCGGCCCGACCATCCTGATCATGGGCGCCGAAGGCAAGGGCATGCGCCGCCTGACCCGCGAGCATTGCGACTACCTGGTCAAGCTGCCAATGGCCGGCAGTGTCAGCAGTCTCAACGTCTCGGTTGCCACCGGCGTGTGCCTGTTCGAAGCCCAGCGCCAGCGTGGGGCCAAGGCTGCTGCCAAAAAAACCTGACCGCAGTACACCCTTGTGTGAGCGAGCCTGCTCGCGAAAGCGGACTGACATTCGATAACTATGTTGAATGGCGCACCGCTTTCGCGAGCAGGCTCGCTCCCACATTGGTCTGTGTGTAACTGAAAGCGATGGCTGTTCAAATAATCGCCAATTGCCTTGCGCCGCCCTCGACCCTTCTCTACAATTGCGCCCCTTGCTGTGATGGCAGGCACTTATGTGTCTAGCGTCCTCAAGTCCATAAGTGTCATTCACTCCTTGTCTGACCGTTTTTGAGCGGCAGGCTACAACCCGTAAGGAGCATTCATGCGTCATTACGAAATCATCTTTTTGGTCCACCCGGATCAAAGCGAGCAAGTCGGCGGCATGGTTGAGCGTTACACCAAGCTGATCGAAGAAGACGGCGGCAAAATCCACCGTCTGGAAGATTGGGGCCGTCGTCAACTGGCCTACGCAATCAACAATGTTCACAAGGCTCACTACGTGATGCTGAACGTTGAGTGCACCGGCAAGGCCCTGGCCGAGCTGGAAGACAACTTCCGCTACAACGATGCAGTGATCCGTAACCTGGTCATCCGTCGCGAAGAAGCCGTCACCGGCCAATCCGAGATGCTCAAGGCTGAAGAAAACCGCAGTGAGCGCCGTGAGCGTCGCGACCGTCCTGAGCACTCTGACAGCGCCGATGGCGATGACAGCGATAGCGACAGCGACAACAGCGATAACGCTGACGAGTAATCCACGGACCTTTTAAGGAGCCAATCACATGGCACGTTTCTTCCGTCGTCGTAAATTCTGCCGCTTCACCGCTGAAGACGTGAAAGAGATCGATTACAAAGATCTCAACACTCTGAAAGCCTACGTATCCGAGACCGGCAAAATCGTTCCAAGCCGTATCACCGGTACCAAAGCACGTTATCAGCGTCAGCTGGCCACCGCTATCAAGCGCGCCCGCTTCCTGGCCCTGCTGGCCTACACCGACAGCCACGGCCGCTGAGACCGGGCAGTCGATACGTAGCAAAGGATTGAATGCATGCGCGCCTTAGCTGAGTTCATCATGCGCGGTCGTATGCAGGCCACTCTCGTAGTGGCTGGATGCGCGGCATTGCCGTTGTTGTATTGGTTGGGTGCTGCCGCGGTGAGTCTCGTACTCCTGCGGCGCGGATTGAGGGACGCCCTTGGCGTTCTTGCTCTGGGACTGCTGCCGGCCTTGCTCTGGTGGTTGTATTCTGCTGACCCGCGGGCACTGATGGTGCTGCTGGGGTCTTCGGCGCTGGCGTTGGTGTTGCGCGCCAGCGAATCCTGGAACCGCGTGCTGCTGGTCAGCATAGCGATGGGAGTGGTGTTTTCAGTGGTGCTCGGGGTGGCTTTCGCACCCCAGATCGAGATGCTCTCGCAGGCTTTGATAAAAATCCTGCCCGAGGCCCTCGGTGATCTCTACCAACAGATGTCGGCAGAGGAGCAGGCGCGTTTCGCGTCCCTGATCGCACCGGTCCTGACCGGCCTGATTGCGGCCTTGTTGCAAATCGTCAGTGTGCTGAGCCTGATTATCGGGCGCTACTGGCAAGCGTTGTTGTACAACCCGGGTGGTTTTGGTCGCGAATTTCGCGCCATTCGTTTCCCGCTCGGGCTGGCGATGTTACTGCTGGCGGGCATGCTCCTGGGGCCGAATTTCGGTCCGCAGATGGCCATGCTCACGCCGTTGTGCAGTGTACCGCTGGTGTTTGCCGCCCTGGCCCTGATTCACGGGCTTGTGGCGCAAAAGCGACTGGCCAGGTTCTGGCTGGTCGGGTTGTACGTCACGTTGTTGCTGTTCATGCAGCTGATCTATCCGTTGCTGGTGGTCCTGGCCATCGTCGACAGCCTGATTGATTTTCGCGGTCGTATGGCGCCGAAAGACGCCGACAACGCGAACGGTGAAGGTTAAAAGTTAGAGGATTTTCACATGCAACTGATCCTTCTGGAAAAAATCGCCAACCTGGGCAACCTGGGCGACAAAGTAAACGTTAAGGCCGGTTACGGCCGTAACTACCTGCTGCCTTTCGGCAAAGCCACCGCTGCGACCGCTGCCAACCTGGCTGCGTTCGAAGAGCGTCGCGCTGAGCTGGAAAAAGCCGCCGCAGACCGTAAGGCATCGGCTGAAAGCCGTGCTGCCCAACTGGCCGAGCTGGAAGTGACCATCACTGCCACCGCTGGCGACGAAGGCAAGCTGTTCGGTTCGATCGGTACTCACGACATCGCTGACGCACTGACCGCCTCCGGCGTTGAAGTTGCGAAAAGCGAAGTTCGTCTGCCGAACGGCACCATCCGCAACGTAGGTGAATTCGACGTAGCCGTGCACCTGCACGCCGAAGTTGAAGCCACCGTACGCGTTGTCGTGGTAGCAGCCTAAGCAACACCTGTCGGTTGGCACCCTCGGGCGCCAACCGGTAACATCGGGCACGATCCTGTCTACAGGTCGTGCCCTTTGTCTTTCTGCAAGTCCTGATTTCCATACCCCCTGCTTTACCTGAAGAATCAAGTGGCCATGAACGAAATCACCGCTCCCGAGCAATACGATCTGCAAACCGCTGCCCTGAAGGTGCCTCCGCATTCCATCGAGGCCGAACAGGCCGTGCTCGGTGGCCTGATGCTGGACAACAACGCCTGGGAACGCGTGCTCGATCAAGTTTCCGACGGCGATTTCTACCGGCATGACCACCGCCTGATTTTCCGAGCGATCGCCAGGCTCGCCGATCAGAACATGCCGATCGACGTCGTCACCCTGGCCGAGCAATTGGACAAGGAGGGGCAGACGTCCCAGGTCGGCGGCCTCGGTTACCTGGGCGAACTGGCGAAAAACACCCCGTCGGTCGCCAACATCAAGGCCTATGCCCAGATCGTTCGCGAGCGGGCAACCTTGCGTCAGCTGATCGGCATCAGCACCGAAATCGCCGACAGCGCCTTCAACCCGGAAGGCCGAACCGCCGCCGAAATTCTTGACGAGGCCGAGCGGCAGATTTTCCAGATCGCCGAGGCCCGGCCGAAAACCGGCGGCCCGGTGAGCGTCAATGACCTGTTGACCAAGGCCATCGATCGCATCGACACCTTGTTCAACACCGACAACGCCATTACCGGCCTGTCCACCGGCTATACCGACCTCGACGAGAAGACCAGCGGCTTGCAACCGTCCGACCTGATCATCGTTGCCGGCCGTCCGTCCATGGGTAAGACCACCTTTGCGATGAACCTGGTGGAAAACGCCGTGCTGCGCAGCGACAAGGCGGTGCTGGTGTACTCCCTCGAGATGCCAGGCGAATCGCTGATCATGCGTATGCTGTCGTCCCTGGGTCGTATCGACCAGACCAAGGTCCGTTCCGGCCAACTGGAAGACGACGACTGGCCGCGCCTGACCTCGGCGGTCAACCTGCTCAACGACCGCAAGCTGTTCATCGACGATACTGCCGGTATCAGCCCGTCGGAAATGCGCGCCCGAACCCGTCGCCTGGTGCGTGAGCACGGTGATATCGCGATGATCATGATCGACTACCTGCAATTGATGCAGATTCCCGGTTCCAGCGGCGACAACCGGACCAACGAGATTTCCGAAATCTCGCGTTCCCTCAAGGCCCTGGCCAAGGAATTCAACTGCCCGGTAGTAGCGTTGTCCCAGTTGAACCGTTCCCTGGAACAGCGCCCGAACAAGCGCCCGGTGAACTCCGACTTGCGTGAATCCGGAGCGATCGAGCAGGACGCCGACGTCATCATGTTCGTCTACCGTGACGAGGTGTATCACCCTGAGACGGAACACAAGGGTATCGCCGAAATCATCATCGGCAAGCAGCGGAACGGCCCGATCGGCTTCATCCGCCTGGCGTTTATCGGCAAATACACGCGCTTCGAAAACCTGGCGCCGGGTAGCTACAATTTTGATGATGATGAGTAAACCTGTTCGCTCAATCCGCCTTTGTGGCGAGGGAGCTTGCTCCCGCTGGGCTGCGTAGCAGGCCCCAGTTTGCACATGTAATCCAAGTGTGTGGGGGATCCGGCTGCTACGCAGCCGGGCGGGAGCAAGCTCCCTCGCCACAATTGGTTAAATTTTGTGCTATATTCCGCGCCCGCGTTTTTTCATCTTCCATACCGGTCATCGACATGCAAGCAGCCAAGCCATTATTCGACTATCCCAAGTACTGGGCCGAATGTTTCGGACCGGCGCCGTTCCTGCCGATGAGCAGGGAGGAGATGGATCAGCTCGGCTGGGATTCGTGCGACATCATCATCGTGACCGGTGATGCCTACGTCGATCATCCGTCGTTCGGCATGGCGATCATTGGCCGCCTGCTGGAAGCCCAGGGCTTTCGCGTCGGCATCATTGCCCAGCCGAACTGGCAGTCCAAAGACGACTTCATGAAGCTCGGCGAGCCCAACCTGTTCTTCGGTGTCGCGGCCGGCAACATGGACTCGATGATCAACCGCTACACCGCCGACAAGAAAATCCGTTCCGATGACGCCTACACGCCGGGTGGCCTGGCGGGCAAGCGGCCGGACCGTGCGAGCCTGGTCTATAGCCAGCGTTGCAAGGAAGCCTACAAACACGTGCCGATCGTCCTCGGCGGTATCGAAGCGTCCCTGCGCCGCATCGCCCACTACGATTACTGGCAGGACCGTGTGCGCAACTCGATCCTGATCGACGCCTGCGCCGACATCCTGCTCTACGGCAACGCCGAGCGGGCGATTGTCGAAGTGGCCCAGCGCCTGTCCTACGGCCACAAGATCGAAGACATCACCGACGTGCGCGGCACCGCATTCATTCGCCGCGACACGCCGCAAGGCTGGTACGAAGTCGATTCCACGCGCATCGACCGTCCGGGCAAGATCGACAAGATCATCAACCCGTACGTGAATACCCAGGACACCGCTGCCTGCGCCATCGAGCAGGAAAAGGGCCCGGTCGATGACCCGAGCGAAGCCAAAGTCGTACAGATCCTGGCGAGCCCGAGGATGACCCGCGACAAGACCGTGATTCGCCTGCCATCGGTAGAGAAGGTGCGCAACGACGCGGTGCTGTATGCCCACGCCAACCGTGTATTGCACCTGGAAACCAACCCGGGCAACGCCCGTGCCCTGGTGCAGAAACACGGCGAAGTCGACGTCTGGTTCAACCCGCCGCCCATTCCGATGACAACCGAGGAAATGGACTACGTGTTTGGCATGCCTTACGCGCGTGTCCCGCATCCGGCGTATGGCAAGGAAAAAATCCCTGCTTACGAGATGATCCGTTTCTCGGTGAACATCATGCGCGGCTGCTTCGGCGGGTGCACCTTCTGCTCGATCACCGAGCACGAAGGCCGGATCATCCAGAATCGCTCGGAAGAGTCGATCATTCGCGAGATCGAAGAGATCCGCGACAAGGTCCCTGGTTTTACCGGGGTCATTTCCGACCTCGGCGGCCCGACCGCGAACATGTACCGCATCGCCTGCAAGAGCCCGGAAATCGAATCCGCGTGCCGCAAGCCGTCCTGCGTGTTCCCCGGCATCTGCCCGAACCTCAATACCGACCACTCATCGCTGATCCAGCTGTACCGCAGCGCCCGGGCGTTGCCTGGGGTGAAGAAGATCCTCATTGCCTCCGGCCTGCGTTACGACCTGGCGGTCGAGTCGCCGGAGTACGTCAAGGAGCTGGTGACCCACCACGTCGGCGGTTACCTGAAGATCGCCCCGGAGCACACCGAGGAAGGCCCGCTCAACCAGATGATGAAGCCGGGCATCGGCAGCTATGACAAATTCAAGCGGATGTTCGAGAAGTACACCAAGGAAGCCGGGAAAGAGCAGTACCTGATTCCGTATTTCATCGCGGCTCACCCGGGCACTACCGACGAAGACATGATGAACCTGGCGCTGTGGCTCAAGGGCAACGGCTTCCGGGCCGACCAGGTGCAGGCGTTCTATCCGTCGCCGATGGCCACGGCCACCGCGATGTACCATTCGGGCAAGAACCCGCTGCGCAAGGTCACCTACAAGAGCGACGCGGTGACCATCGTCAAGAGCGAAGAGCAACGCCGCCTGCACAAGGCGTTCCTGCGTTATCACGACCCGAAAGGCTGGCCGATGCTGCGCGAAGCACTGACCCGCATGGGCCGCGCCGACCTGATCGGGCCGGGCAAGCATCAGCTGATTCCGCTGCACCAGCCTGCCACCGACAGCTACCAGAGCGCCCGTCGCAAGAACTCGACCCCGGCTGGCAGCCATAAGGTGGGCAAGGAGACTACCAAGATCCTGACCCAGCACACCGGCCTGCCGCCGCGGGCCAGTGACGGCGGCAATGCCTGGGATAAACGCGAGCAAGCCAAGGCCGCTGCGTTCGCCCGTAATCAGCAGGCTGCCAAGGAGCGCAAGGATGCGGCCAAGGGCAAGGGGCCGAAGCCTGCGCGCAAGCCGGTTGTGCCGCGCTGATCGCCCCGCCACCTCGCAAAACGCCAGCCTTAAGTGCTGGCGTTTTGCTTTCTAGCGGCGGTGCTGGCCGTTTGTTATCGTGGCGACCGCCAACGGCGTAACGGCGGATGCATAGCGTTTGTGGCGAGGGAGCTTGCTCCCGCTGGGCTGCGAAGCGGCCCCAAACAATCCCATGCAATGTTCCCCGGCAGACCGTGCCGTCCGGTTTACGACGGCTTCGCCGCCGAGCGGGAGCAAGCTCCCTCGCCACAGGTGTTCAATGTAGATAAAGGCCCACTTTCCGATTCTCAAGGACGATTCACATGAGTACCCCTTTGCCGGGCATCGGCATGGACAACAGCATCTCCCAGCGAATGGCTCGCCAACGCATCGAAAGCCAGATCAACCTGCCACGGTTGTTCGCCGCCATTGACGCCGATCCCGGCATCGTCGGTGCCGGGGTGGTGTATATCGATGCTGAGTTCAATGTAGTGACTTTGCGTGAGTTCAAGCCGATTTGCAGCATCAAGCCAAAGCGAATCATTTTGCGCGAGGCGCAGAAATATATTGCGCCGGCTCAGTTTGCTCAGCAGGTGCAGGACAATCCACGGGAATCACGACTGGTTGGCGAAGCGATCAATACCTCGTTGTCTTGCGCAGGGGCCGTTATCGGTTGGGTAGTGGTACTCAGCGGCTCCGTTGCTATTCCATTCTCAGCGGGAGCAAGCACTGCGATCGCTGTTCTGGGTTACACCGCCGCTGCGGCCAGCACGGCGCAGTGTTTTACCAGCGGTTATCGCATGCGCAATGAAATGGTTAACCCCGCCCGAAATGATCAGCTCGATAGTGAAGAGTGGTACCAGTACACCATGATCGCATTGGACGCTGCGTCGTTGGTTGGGGTTGGAGCATCGTCGCTGACGACGCTCAAACTGGTTAGATTGAACAAAGCTGCGACGGGCAAAAGTGTGCGGGAAGTACTTCGGGGATTGAATCGTCAGGAGCGAGCCAAACTCACCAAAGAATTGCTGAGTATCAATGACCCGCGCTTGACCTCCAAATTGCTCAAATTGAAGCAACTGTCTGGCGAGCTACCCAAGCGTTTTACGTCTACTCAAATCAGGCATGCCACGGTCACGCAGATTCGGGATGCTTTGGGAGCTGCCATCGGCTTCACCGGAAGCGCGATTTCTGGGAATGTCCGGACTATTGCTGTAGGGCTGTATGAGGAGATTGAGGAGTGAGTAGCCAGCCCAGCATCCGCCAATTTCTGTCGCAATATTTTCCGGTCTTCATGGGCGCGATATTCGCATCGATTTTTTCTTTGGTTTTTGCTGTTCCACTGTTTTTTGATAGCTATTTTGGGACGCTATCAATGGCGGATAACGTGAAGTGGTCTTTTTGGGGGGGCATCACGCTTACGCTTGTTGTGGTGCATTGCAACTTCATGATCGCGCGCGGACGTCCATTCTGGGTATGGCCGTTGGTAGGGATGTCTGGGTTGTGTTTTTTATGTGTATTACCCACTATCGAATATCGAGCTGATTCGCTGATCTACAGTTTGAGTTTGTTTTTTCCATTGGTTGCTGTGTTGCTGCTCAACAGCAGGCGCCACCGCGAAATGCGCCAGAAGCTGATGGAAGTCCGTTATCTGCGCGAAGCCGCAATCGCCAAGCACAAAGCCCGATAGGCATTGCCCGGTGGCCGTGTCGCTATTCCCAAATACAGGAGGCTTTGGGTGGCTCCCGACGAGGCCTGCGTGATGCTGCGAGCATTTCCCGTCAAGGCGCGCGCTATCGTTGTCAGCTTTTATGAGATTGCGCCATGATCGGCGGCGGATCATTGAAGCAGTTCCTGGCCCGTTATTTTCCGGTGTTCATGGGGACGATCTTCCTCGGCTGCTTTTCCGGGGCCGCGCTGCTCGTTTTGTCCGGAGCTACTTATTGGCGTGCCTTGGAGCCTTCAGTCAGGAGCAACTATGTTGGTCTCGGCACTTTGGCTCTGGTGAGTGTCCTGGTCTTGGGCAATCTCCTGATTGCACGCGGGCGCGCTTGGGCAATCTGGGGTGTGGCGGGTTATTTCCTAGCCTGTCTGGCGACGGCGGTGCCGACGTTTGCCTATCGACCGCACCAAGGCGTGTACATCTTCGCTGTGCTGTTACCGCTACTGGGACTGCTCCTGATCAACAGCAAACGCCACCGGGAAATGCGCCGCAAGCTCGTCGAAATCCGCCACCAGCGCGAGCGCATCATCCAATCCGCCAAGGCCTCGCGCCCGCGCCGTTGAGTCGATTTGCTACCGCCCACGCCGCATTTATGTGCGGCCTTTGCAGATCAATACAGGCATCGCGCGGTTTTAGTGCTCTACTGCCCTGAGTAGACGTAGAAAGTGTCCGACCTGCCTGCATGGCATAAGTCTTGCGCCGCTTTCGATAACGCCCAGGCTCCGCAGGAGGCACGCCGTGTCGATCCATGTCGCTTTGCACCATGTCACACATTATCGCTACGAGCGCGCTGTCGAACTCGGTCCACAGATCGTGCGCCTGCGCCCGGCCGCCCATAGCCGTACGCGCATTCTTTCGTATGCGCTCAAAGTCTCGCCCGATCAGCATTTCATCAATTGGCAACAAGATCCCCAGGGCAATTACCTGGCGCGGCTGGTGTTCCCGGAAAAGACCGATGAGCTGCGGGTCGAGGTCGATCTGGTCGCCGAGATGGCGGTGTTCAATCCATTCGACTTTTTCCTCGAGCCCTACGCCGAGAAGATTCCGTTTGCCTACGCGGCCGACGAGAAACATGAACTGATGCCCTATCTGGAAAAGCTGCCGCTGACGCCGAGATTCAAGGCTTATCTGGACGGCATCGACCGCACGCCGCTGCCGGCGGTGGACTTCCTGGTGGCGTTGAACCAGCGCCTGAGCGAAGACATCGGTTACCTGATCCGCATGGAGCCCGGCGTACAGACGCCGGAGCACACCCTGGAGCACGCCTCCGGTTCCTGCCGGGATTCGGCCTGGCTGCTGGTGCAACTGTTGCGTCATCTGGGCCTGGCAGCGCGGTTTGTCTCCGGTTACCTGATCCAGCTGACCGCCGATGTGAAAAGCCTCGACGGCCCGTCCGGTACGGAAGTGGACTTCACCGACCTGCACGCCTGGTGCGAGGTGTACCTGCCCGGCGCCGGCTGGATCGGCCTGGACGCCACGTCCGGGTTGTTCGCCGGTGAAGGGCATATTCCCTTGGCGTGTAGTCCCGATCCGTCCTCGGCAGCGCCGATCAGCGGCCTGGTGGAACCTTGCGAGTGCCAGTTCAGCCACGAAATGTCCGTCGAGCGAATCTGGGAGGCGCCACGGGTCACCAAGCCATACACCGAAGAGCAATGGCAGGCGATCCAGGCGTTGGGCCAGCAGATCGACGGCGACCTGCTGGAGGGCGACGTGCGCCTGACCATGGGCGGCGAGCCGACCTTCGTTTCCATCGACGACCCGGACGGCGCCGAGTGGAATACCGCAGCGCTCGGCCCGGACAAGCGTCGCCTCTCCGCCGAGTTGTTCCAGCGCATGCGCAAGCACTACGCGCCCGAGGGGCTGGTGCACTTCGGCCAGGGCAAGTGGTACCCCGGCGAGCAATTGCCGCGGTGGTCGCTCAACTGTTATTGGCGGCGTGACGGCGTGCCGATCTGGCGCGACAACGCGCTGATCGCCGACGAACAACAGGACTACGGCGCCGATGGCGAACTGGCCGGGCGTTTCCTGGCGAGTGTCGCCGAACGCCTGAATATCCCTGCGCGGTTCGTCTTCGCGGCCTACGAGGATAATTTCCATTACCTCTGGCGCGAGGGCAATTTGCCTTCGAACGTGACAGCCGAGGACCCTCGGCTCGAGGATCCCCTGGAGCGGGCGCGGTTGCGCAAGGTCTTCAGCCAGGGCCTGGACAAAGTGGTCGGCCAGGTCCTGCCGCTGGCGCGCACCGCCAAGGGCGATCAATGGCAAAGCGGCCGCTGGTATTTGCGCGACAACCATTGTCGGCTGGTGCCGGGCGATTCGCCGCTGGGCTATCGCCTGCCGCTGGCGTCGCAGCCATGGGTGACCGCAGCCGAGTATCCCTTCATCCATCCCACCGACCCGAACCAGGACTTGCCCGAGTTGCCTGGCACCGAGCAACTCACCCATCACGGCGAGCCGGCCCTGGAACAGGAGCGCGCGCCGAAGATCGACGAATCGGCCGATTGGCTGACGCGCACCGCGTTCTGTGCCGAGGCCAGGGACGGGCGGCTCTATCTGTTCATGCCGCCGCTGGAGCGGGTCGAGGATTACCTGGAACTGGTCAGTGCCATCGAGGCGACAGCCGAAGAACTGGGCTGCCCTGTGCTGCTGGAAGGCTACGAGCCGCCGAGCGATCCGCGCCTGAGCAATTTTCGCATCACGCCTGACCCGGGCGTCATCGAGGTCAACGTGCAACCGTCGGCGACCTGGGATGAGCTGGTCGAGCGCACCGAGTTTCTTTACGAGCAGGCGCGGCTGAACCGGCTGACCACCGAAAAATTCATGATCGACGGTCGACACACCGGCACCGGCGGCGGTAACCATTTCGTCCTGGGCGGCGCGACGCCGGCTGACTCGCCGTTCCTGCGTCGTCCCGACTTGCTGCGCAGCCTGATCAGCTACTGGCATAACCATCCGTCGTTGTCCTACCTGTTTTCCGGACTGTTCATCGGCCCGACATCCCAGGCGCCCCGCGTGGACGAGGCGCGCAACGACGCGTTATATGAACTGGAGATCGCCTTCGCGCAAATGCCCGAGCCTGGCGAAGCGTGTCCGCCTTGGCTGGTAGACCGATTGCTGCGCAACCTGTTGATCGACGTGACCGGCAATACCCACCGCGCCGAGTTCTGCATCGACAAGCTCTATTCACCGGACGGCGCCACCGGGCGTCTCGGCTTGCTGGAGCTGCGCGCTTTCGAAATGCCGCCCCACGCCCGCATGAGCCTGGCCCAGCAGTTGCTGCTGCGGGCGCTGGTGGCGCGGTTCTGGCGTGAACCCTACGCGCCGGCGAAACTGGCGCGCTGGGGTACCGAGCTGCACGATCGCTTCTTGCTGCCGCATTTCATCGAGCAGGATTTTGCCGATGTCATCGACGATCTCAATGTCGCCGGTTATCCGCTGCAGGCCGAGTGGTTCGCCGCGCACCTGGAGTTCCGCTTCCCCAAGGTTGGCGATTACGCGGTCAATGGTATCGAGCTGCAGTTGCGTCAGGCCCTGGAACCCTGGCATGTGCTGGGAGAGGAGGGCACGGCGGGCGGCACCGTACGCTACGTGGACTCGTCCCTGGAGCGCTTGCAGGTCAAGCTCAGCGGCCTGGCGCCACAACGTTATCTGCTGACTTGCAACGGCGTACCGGTGCCCTTGCAACCCACCGGCCGAGTCGGTGAGTTCGTCGCCGGGGTACGTTTCCGCGCCTGGCAACCGGCCAATTGCCTGCAACCGACCATCCCGGTCCATGCGCCGCTGGTATTCGATGTGCTCGACACCTGGATGCAACGTTCGCTGGGCGGCTGTCAGTACCACGTGGCGCATCCGGGTGGGCGCAACTATGACAGCCTGCCGGTCAACGCCAACGAAGCGGAGAGCCGGCGGATGGCGCGTTTCTTCCGGATCGGACACACGCCTGGGAAACTTCCGATACCGAAGCTGGCAACGGATGACGAATTTCCCTTCACACTCGATCTGCGACGGTTCCAAGGGGTATTGAAGCGATAGATTTACCCTGTGGCGAGGGAGCTTGCTCCCGCTCGGTTGCGCAGCGACCGTAAAATTCCGGGGCCGCTGCGCAGCCCAGCGGGAGCAAGCTCGCTCGCCACGACTGTTGCCCCTGAGGCCTCTTGCCGGATTCAGCTCAAACATACCTATCCGGGTGTCATCTGCCTGCGCTAGTCTCACCTTTCATTGCCGTCCTGCCGAGCTTTCCATGCCTGACCTGCTTGACCGTTACCCGTTGACGACGGGCACCTATCACGAATTGCTGGATGACAGCGGTGCGGTGCGTGCGCATTGGCGGCGGCTGTTCGACCAATTGCAGCGCAGCACGCCGGCTCAGTTGATCCAGCGCCAGGCATTGCTCGCCCGGCAGATCCAGGAAAATGGCGTCACCTATAACGTCTATGCAGACCCCAAGGGAGCTGATCGGCCCTGGGAGCTGGACCTGCTGCCCCATGTCATCGACGCTCGGGAGTGGACGCAACTGTCGGCCGGCATTGCCCAGCGGGCACGCTTGCTCAATGCCGTGCTGGCCGACCTGTACGGGCCGCAGCGGCTGATCAGCGAGGGGCTGTTGCCGGCGGAGCTGGTGTTCGGGCACAACAATTTCCTTTGGCCCTGCCAGGGCATCACACCGCCAGACGGCAACTTCCTGCACTTGTATGCCGTGGATCTGGCGCGCGCGCCCGATGGCCGTTGGTGGGTGACTGCGGATCGGACCCAGGCGCCCTCGGGCGCCGGTTATGCGTTGGAAAATCGCACCATCGTGTCGCGGGCCTTTCCCGACCTTTATCGCGACCTCAAGGTGCAACACCTGTCCGGTTTCTTCCGTACGTTGCAAGAAACCCTGGCGCGACAGGCTCCCAGCAACGGCGAGCCGCCGCTGGTGGTACTGCTGACGCCCGGTCGGTTCAACGAAAGCTACTTCGAACACCTCTACCTGGCGCGGCAACTCGGCTACCCGCTGGTGGAAGGCGGCGACCTGACCGTCCGCGACGCCACGGTCTATCTGAAGACGCTCAGCGGGCTGCGTCGGGTCCACGCGATCATGCGTCGGCTCGATGATGATTTCTGCGACCCGCTGGAGCTGCGCACCGATTCAGCCCTGGGCGTGCCCGGATTGCTGGAGGCGGTGCGTCAGGGGCGGGTGCTGGTGGCCAACGCACTGGGTAGCGGGGTCCTGGAGTCTCCCGGGCTCTTGGGGTTCCTGCCGAAAATCAGCCAGTTTCTTTTCGGTGAAGAGCTGATGCTGCCCTCCATCGCCACCTGGTGGTGCGGAGAGCCGCCGGTGCTGGCCCAGGCCCTGGAGAAACTGCCGCAGTTGTTGATCAAGCCGGCGTTTCCGTCCCAGAGCTTCACGCCGGTATTCGGTCGGGACCTGGACGAAGACCAGCGCGCTCAATTGGCCGCACGCATGCAGGCGCGGCCCTATGCCTATGTTGCTCAGGAACTGGCGCAACTGTCCCAGGCGCCGGTATGGCAGGCCGAAGATGGCCAGGTCCAGCCTCGAGCCATTGGCATGCGGGTTTATGCGGTGTCCGGCAAAGACGATTATCGGGTGCTGCCGGGAGGCCTGACCCGCGTGGCCGCCGAGGCTGATGCCGAAGTGGTGTCGATGCAGCGCGGTGGCGCCAGCAAGGACACCTGGGTGCTGGGCGAGCAGGCGCCCGGCGGTGAGCAATGGAAGGCCCAGCGAACCGTGGGCGTGCATGATCTGGTGCGCCGCGATCCCTATCTGCCGTCTCGTGTGGTGGAAAACCTGTTCTGGTTTGGCCGCTACTGCGAACGTTGCGACGACAGCGCCCGTCTGCTGCGGATCATGCTGGCGCGCTATGTCGATGGCGATGATCCGCAAGCCTTGCAATCGGCGGTCGCCCTGGGCGAGAGCCTGATGTTGTTGCCGGAGGAGGGCGAGTTGCCCGAGCGCCTGCTGGCGGCCATGCTCGGGGATGACTGGTCGTTCAGCCTGCGCTCCAATCTGCAGCGCTTGCAGTGGGCGGCCTCGCAGGTCCGTGGCAAGCTGTCCCGGGAGAACTGGCAGGCACTGGTGGAACTGCAACGCGAAGCCGTGGAACTGGAAACCAGCGAGCCGGACTTCGGTGAGTTGCTGGATTTTCTCAATCGACTGGTAATGTCCCTGGCCGCATTGTCCGGGTTCGCCCTGGACGACATGACCCGCGACGAGGGCTGGCGTTTCCTGATGATCGGCCGGCGCCTGGAGCGTCTGCAATTTCTCAGCAGCAGCCTGGCGGCATTCCTGCGCGGCGAGGCGGTTTTCGATCAGGCCGGGCTGGAATGGTTGCTGGAGTTGGGCAACAGCAGCATCACCTACCGTTCGCGATACCTGGCGGTGGCGCAGCTGATCCCGGTGCTCGATCTTCTGTTGCTGGACGAGCAGAACCCTCACGCGGTGCTCTTCCAGTTGAAACTGGTGGCGCGCACCGTCAAGCGCTTGAACGACGATTTTGGCGCGCCGAGAGAAACCGCCCTGCCGGAACTGGTGGCGCGACTGTCGCGCTTTGACCTGCGCTGCCTGGAGAGTTTTTTGTTTGGCGAAGCCAGCCTGCGCGCGGCGCTCGACGGTTTGGCCGATCTGCTGCAGGAAGTCGCCGATGTCAGCGGGCAGGTGTCCGATCGCCTGGCCTTGCGCCATTTCGCCCATGTTGACGACGTCAGCCAGCGCACGGTATCCGTCTGATGAATGCCCGTTACCAGATCCTTCACGACACCCACTATCACTACGACAGCCCGGTGTCCCTCGCCCAGCAACTGGCGCATCTATGGCCGCGGCCCTGTGAATGGCAGCGCTGTACCGAGCGACAACTGACCATCAGCCCGGAGCCCACGACCCGTCGCGATGAACAGGATGTGTTCGGCAATCCGCTGACCCGCCTGGCCTTCGAGCGGCCCCACGATGAGCTGCTGGTCAATGCCCGCCTGAGCGTCGAGGTGCAGGCGCGCCCGTCACTGGATTTCAGTTCATCGCCCGCCTGGGAATCCACTCGTCATGCATTGACCTACAGCGGTCGACCGCTGGCGGCGCAGTTGCTGGATGCCTGCCGCTATCGTTTCGAGTCACCCTATGTGCACCTCAAGCGCAGCTTCGTCGAGTTTTCCGAAAGTTGTTTCCCGGTCGGTCGTCCGTTGATGCTCGGCGTCCAGGCATTGATGGAAAAAATCTTCGAGGAGTTCACTTTCGACGCGGAGGCCACCCAGGTCGCGACACCGCTGGTGGAAGTGCTGGAGCGACGCCGGGGCGTCTGCCAGGATTTTGCCCACCTGATGCTGGCCTGCGTGCGTTCTCGCGGATTGGCGGCGCGTTACGTCAGCGGTTATCTGCTGACCCAGCCACCCCCCGGCCAGGCTCGATTGATTGGTGCAGACGCTTCTCATGCGTGGATCTCAGTGTTTTGCCCGGTGCTGGGGTGGGTGGATTTCGATCCGACCAACAACGTGCAACCGTCCCTGGAGCACATCACCCTGGCCTGGGGCCGGGATTTTTCCGATGTGTCGCCTTTGCGCGGGGTGATCCTGGGGGGCGGTACCCATGATCCGGAAGTACGGGTGACGGTGATGCCGTTGGAGTCGTGAGTGTAGTGGGACCAATGTGGGAGCGAGCTTGCTCGCGATAGCGCAGGTTCAGTCAGCCTCGATGTGACTGATACGCCGCTATCGCGAGCAAGCTCGCTCCCACAGGGTTTGTATTTAATTGAGAGGAAAATGCATGTTCCCGGTTTCCATCAAAGGCGTACTACAGTCTCCCGACGGCCTGGTCGTGCTGATGCTCAACGAGCGGGACGAATGGGAACTGCCCGGTGGGCGGATCGAGCTGGGCGAAACGCCGCCGCAATGCCTGGCACGGGAAATCGCCGAGGAGCTGGCGGTCGAGGTCAGCGTGGGCGAACCGCTGGATTCGTATCTGTTCGAGGTGATTCCCGGCAAACACGTGTTCATCTCCACTTACCGCTGCCAGTTGCTGGGCGGTTTCGTGCCTACGATCAGTCATGAGCACAAGGAGATCGGGCTGTTCGAGCCAAGCCAGTTACCAGCGAACCTGCCTGCTGGTTATCGCTTGTCGATTATCAACGCGCTGGGGTTGTGAGGGCCGGCAGCGAGGCTGCCGGCCCTGGACACAAAACCGTGGGGCCGGATCGGATCATCGGGCCCTGGAGGAGTCAGGCGTCGGGGGCCTGGTCTTTCGGTGCATCTGGATCATCGTCTGCCGCCACTTCACCTTCCGCATCGGGGTTCAGTGCTGCTTCATCGGCGGTGGCTTTCTTGCGTTGGAGCTTTTCCTCTTTCTTCTGCTCCTTGGCCAGGTCTCTCTGACGTTTGGCGAAGGAATAATTGGGTTTGGCCATGGGCGATCCTCTGGGGTCGAAGGTGAGGTTGAGCGGCGCGTATTCTGCCCTGTATCGGGGTCGAGCCGTTAGCTGGGTTTTTGCTCGGCCCATTTCGGTGGCACCGAGGGTTGCCATTCATCCAGCGCATCGAGCAGGTCATGGGCCGAGTCGCTCACTTGCAGCATGTCACGATGCGGCGCGCGGACGAAGCCTTCACCGACGATGTGATCGAGAAAACCGGTGAGTTTGCTGTAGAAACCATTCACTTCCAGCAGCCCCAGCGGTTTAGCGTGGCTTTACTCCGTGATCGCTAACCGGTCCAGAGTAAAGCCTGCCCCTTGTGGCGCAAAGAATTAAACCTCGCGCCGGGGTTTTTCGTAGGTGCCGCTGGCGCCGCAGGCGTAGGCGGCGAGCAGGCTGCATAACAGGCTGTTGAGGTTCATGACGGTTGCTCCAGAGAGGTGATGGAGCCGATCGTAACGGGCGAGTCATACTTGTGGCTGGTTGATTCTGTCCATCAGGCTGATAGTCTTAAGTTGTATACAATCTTTGACACAGGTCATAGGAACTTGCTGGAAAATCAGGCAGTCTTCCCCTTGACGGAATTTTGTTAACCATGCCTTGGAGATTCATGATGTTCGCCAAACTTGTAGCAGTATCCCTGTTGACGCTGGCCAGCAGCCAACTGATGGCAGCGGAATGCAAGACCACCATCGATTCCACCGATCAGATGTCCTTCAGTACCAAGGCCATCGAAATCGACAAGAGCTGCAAGACCTTCACCGTTGAGCTGACTCATTCCGGCAACCTGCCAAAAAACGTCATGGGTCATAACTGGGTGCTGAGCAAAGAGGCTGACATGCAGCCGATCGCCACTGACGGTCTGGCCGCCGGTATCGACAAGAGCTACCTGAAGGACGGTGACACTCGCGTCATCGCCCACACCAAAATCATCGGCGCCAAGGAAACCGACTCGGTGACCTTTGATGTTTCGAAATTGAGTGCTTCCGAGAAGTACGGTTTCTTCTGCTCGTTCCCGGGCCACATCTCGATGATGAAAGGCACGGTTACCCTGAAGTAATCAAATTTCAGGCACAAAAAAAAAGCGCCCCAAGCAGGGCGCTTTTTTCATGCCGGGCAAACAACCCGCTCCCACAGGTGATATCAGACCACCGCGGTGATTACGGCGCGTACGGCATCACTCGCTTGTGCTCGGTCTTGCGGTAGGTGTCGCAAATGATCCTGGCCGCCTCTTCGCGAATCGGTTGGCCATGCAGGAAGGCGTCGATCTCGCCGTAGGTCACGCCATGGGCGGCTTCATCCGGCTTGCCTGGCGACAGGTCTTCCAGGTCAGCGGTGGGGACTTTTTCCACCAGCGACTCTGGCGCGCCGAAATCCCGGGCGATGGCCCTGACCTGGTTTTTCACCAGGCCGCTCAGCGGGGCCAGGTCGCAGGCGCCGTCACCGAACTTGGTGAAGAAACCCATGACCGCTTCGGCCGCGTGGTCGGTGCCGATCACCAGGCCTTGCTCCGCGCCGGCGATGGTGTATTGCGCCACCATGCGCATCCGCGCCTTGGTATTGCCCAACACGAAATCCCGCGAACCTGGCGCCTTGCCTTCGAATGCCAGGACTTCCTTCGCCAGTGCCTTGACCGCCGGACCGATGTTGACGGTATGGCGCTCGTCCGGCTCGATGAAATCGACGCAGGCCTGGGCTTCGTGCTCATCGAACTGGGTTTCGTACGGCAGGCGCACGGCGATGAACCGGTACGCCGAATTGCCGGTTTTTTCCCGCAGCTCGCGCACGGCACGTTGGGCCAGCAGGCCGGCGGTCAACGAGTCGACCCCACCGCTGATTCCCAGCACCAGGCTCTTGAGACCCGAGTTGACGAGGCAGTCCTGAATGAAGCTCACCCGGCGCGCGATTTCGGCCTTGAGGGCGGCGTCATCGGCGAATGGTGGCTGGACCTTGAGCTGTTCAGCAATCTCACGCTGTACGGCTTGCATGAATTCACTCCTTGCTTGATGTGCCGGAAAGGGCGGCAGGTACTTGGAAAACATGTCGCATATAGGCGACGAAATTCGGATCCTTGCAGTGGGTCTTGCCGGGCTCGTCTGAAATCTTGGCCACGGGTTGCCCGTCACAGCTGATCATTTTAAGCACGATGCTCATCGGCTCCACGCCTGGAATGTCGCAAGTCAGGTTGGTCCCGATACCGAAGCTCACATTAATGCGACCACGCAAGGCGCGGAAAATATCCAGGCATTTGGGCAACGTCAGGCTGTCGGAGAACACCAGTGTCTTGCTCATCGGGTCGATGCCCAGTTTGTGGTAGTGGGCAATGGCTTTTTCAGCCCAGATGACCGGGTCCCCCGAATCATGACGCAAACCGTCGAACAGCTTGGCGAAGAACAGATCGAAGTCCTTCAGGAAAGCATCCATGGTGATGCAGTCGGTCAGTGCGATGCCCAGCAGGCCTCGGTATTCGCGAACCCAGCAGTCGAGCGCGGCGATCTGGCTGTCGATCAGGCGCGGGCCCAGTTGCTGGTGGGCCATGATCCATTCGTGGGCCATGGTGCCCAAGGGCTTCATGTCCAGTTCTCGGGACAGGTGCACATTGCTGGTGCCGACGAAGCGGCCGGGGAAGTCGTGCTTGAGCACGTTCACCACTTCTTCCTGGACACGGTAGGAAAACCGCCGGCGAGTACCGAAGTCGGCCACTTGCAGTTCGGACAATTCGTCGGCACTGGCGTTGGCCGTCAGCCAGTCGAACTTGCGATAAAGCTGCTCTCGCGCCTGTTCCAGGACGACTTCACGGTAGCGATAACGGTTGCGCACCTCGCTGACGATGGCCAGCAGCGGGACTTCGAACAGGATGACGTGCAGCCAGGGCCCGCGCAGACGGATAAACAGCTCGCCGTTATCGATGCCGGTGTGCACATAGCGCAGGTTGAAGCGAAACAAGCCCAGGAAGCGCAGGAAATCCGGCTTGAGGAAGCTGATGCGCTCGAGGAAACCCAGCTGGTCGGCGCTCAGGCTCAGTTCGGCCAGGCGTTCGATCTGGAAACGAATTTCCGCGAGGTAAGGGCGCAGGTCTTCGCTGTTGCGGCAACGAAACTCCCATTCCACCTCGACGTTGGGGTAGTTGTGCAGCACCGCCTGCATCATCGTCAGCTTGTAGAAGTCGGTGTCGAGCAGGTTCTGCACGATGCGATCGGCAAACACGCTCTCGCTCATAATGGGAATCTCCAGACGGGTGCTGCGGCGTGCGGCAGTCGTGTTGAAAGGTCTAGTGGCGCATAACCGGGATGGTTATTGCCAGTATTTTTTAGCGTTCGCAGGTCTTTTGTGGCGAGGGAGCTTGCTCCCGCTCGGCTGCGAAGCCGACGCAGAATTTTTCATCTGACAGAATTTTTAGGGCCGCTGCGCAGCCCAGCGGGAGCAAGCTCCCTCGCCACGGGGGCAACCGTCGCTATAGCGGCGCATCAGGGCTAGCGATCTGCTCCAGCATCCATTCCACGAACAACCGCACCTTGGGCACTTCCGCCGAATGTTCCGGGTACGCCAGGTAGTAGGCATTGGTACTGGGCATCGGATGTTGCCAAGGGATGACCAGCTTGCCGTCAGCCAGTTCTTCCTCCACCAGGAATCTTGGCAGCAGGGCCACGCCACAGCCGACCTGGGCGGCGCGGATGCACATGTAAAACGTCTCGAAGCGTGGTCCGTGATAGCTGTGTTCGGTGTGGTAACCCTGATGGTCGAACCAGTCGTGCCATGCCTGGGGCCGGGAGGCGTTCTGCAGTAGCACCAGCCCGGTCAGTTGCGTGGGATCGGTGAAAGGCTCGTCCGGCAGGCTGCCGGGTGCGCAGACCGGCACCAGTTCTTCGCCGAACAGCTTCAGGGATTCGGTGCCCGGCCGCGAGCCCTGGCCGAAATAGAAGGCCAGGTCACTGCGTCCCTGCTGCAGGTCGTCGGCCTCCTGCTCGCTGCACAGGTCCAGATGAATGCTGGGATGGCGCAGGCGCCAGCCTTTGAGCCGCGGGACCAGCCAGCGGGCGCCGAAGGTCGGAGGCGTAGAAACTCGCAGGACTTCGGTGTCGCCACCGTAGGAACGCAGGTAATGGGTCGACATCTCTACCTGGGAAAGGATTTTTCGCACCTCCCCCAGATACAGATCCCCGGCGGGCGTCAGTTGCAAGCGTCGGCGAACGCGGCGAAACAGCAGGTGTTGCAGCAATTCTTCAAGCTGCGCGACCTGTTTGCTGACAGCGCTCTGGGTCAGGTTCAATTCTTCGGCGGCGCGGGTGAAGCTCAGGTGACGGGTCACCGCTTCGAAGCACTGCAACGCGGTGATCGACGGCAAATAACGCTTATTGAGCATGATGGAGCCTTATTTTTGTCGCTCTGCTTTTGTGCTGAAGAGTCTGCTTGAGTGGCAGCATGAATAAACGGAATGATATCTCGCTTAAAGGTCGTTTGTTGGCAAGTCTCGGGCCAGCTACAACTACAGGTCTGATCAGCCGTGATTGCCCGGCTGCCAAATCTTTGTCTTTCGCATGAGGATTTACCCATGGTTGCTGCATTGCTTGATCGTCTGGGCGTCAACCCGGCCCTGTACCAGAACGGCAAACAGCCCGTGCATTCGCCCATCGACGGCAGTCGCATCGGCGCGGTGAACTGGGAAGGCGCCGCTGAAGTCGAGCAACAGGTCAGCCGTGCCGAACATGCCTTCGATTTGTGGCGCAAGGTGCCGGCGCCCCGTCGCGGCGAACTGGTGCGTCAGTTTGGCGACCTGCTACGCGAATACAAGGCCGACCTCGGCGAACTGGTGTCGTGGGAAGCCGGCAAGATCACTCAGGAAGGCCTGGGTGAAGTGCAGGAGATGATCGACATCTGTGATTTCGCCGTCGGTCTGTCCCGCCAGTTGTATGGCCTGACCATCGCCTCCGAGCGTCCGGGCCATCACATGCGCGAAACCTGGCACCCGCTGGGGGTGGTCGGGGTGATCAGCGCCTTCAACTTCCCGGTCGCGGTGTGGGCATGGAACACCACGCTGGCCTTGGTGTGCGGTAATTCGGTGATCTGGAAACCGTCGGAGAAAACCCCGCTGACCGCCCTGGCCTGCCAGGCATTGTTCGAGCGCGTACTGGAGAATTTCAGTGATGCGCCGCCGTACCTGAGCCAAGTGATCATCGGTGGCCGCGATGCTGGCGAAGCGTTGGTGGATGACCCCCGCGTCGCGTTGATCAGCGCTACCGGCAGCACCCGGATGGGGCGCGAAGTCGCACCGAAAGTCGCGGCGCGTTTTGCCCGCAGCATCCTCGAACTGGGTGGCAACAACGCCATGATCCTGGCCCCGAGCGCCGACCTGGACATGGCAGTGCGGGCGATCCTGTTCAGCGCCGTCGGCACCGCCGGCCAGCGCTGCACCACCTTGCGCCGTTTGATCGCCCATGAATCGGTGAAGGAGGAGATCGTCACGCGCCTCAAGGCCGCCTACTCGAAAGTGCGCATCGGTCATCCGCTGGAAGGCAACCTGGTAGGGCCGCTGATCGACAAGCAGAGCTTCGACAACATGCAGGATGCGCTGGAACAGGCCCTGAGCGAAGGCGGTCGGGTGTTTGGCGGCAAGCGCCAGCTCGAAGACCAGTTCCCGAACGCTTACTACGTTTCGCCGGCCATCGTCGAAATGCCCGAGCAAAGCGACGTGGTGCGCCACGAAACGTTCGCGCCGATCCTCTACGTGGTCGGTTACAAGGATTTTGCTGAAGCGCTGGATTTGAACAACTCCGTGCCCCAAGGCCTGTCGTCGTGCATCTTCACCACTGATGTGCGTGAGGCCGAGCAGTTCATGTCGGCGGTGGGCAGCGATTGCGGCATCGCCAACGTCAACATCGGCCCGAGCGGCGCGGAGATCGGCGGAGCCTTTGGTGGCGAAAAGGAAACCGGCGGCGGTCGCGAGTCCGGCTCCGATGCGTGGCGCGGCTATATGCGTCGTCAGACCAATACCGTGAACTACTCGCTGGAATTGCCGTTGGCGCAGGGGATTACTTTCGACTGAGAACCGGTCAGCGAAAGCTCTCTGTGGAAATAGTCCCCCTGTGGGAGCGAGCCTGCTCGCGAAAGCGTCGGATCAGCCAATATGAAGGTTGGCAGATGAAACCGCTTCGCGAGCAGGCTCGCTCCCACAATTGAATTCAGTGTTTGTTAGGTTTCTGTTGGAGTCTGGCAATGCCGTTACGCGAAGAATGTCTGTGGGAAAAGCTGACGCCACAAAGGCCCGAAAACACCGCGCTCAAAGGCGAGGTCACGGTAGATGTCTGTGTGATCGGCGCTGGTTTTACCGGTCTGTCAGCGGCGGTGCACTTGCTCGAACAGGGCAAACGCGTGGCAGTGCTGGAAGCCCATCGGGCCGGACATGGCGGCTCGGGGCGTAACGTCGGGCTGGTGAACGCCGGCCTGTGGATCCCGCCGGATGATATCGAGGCCGGTTTTGGCGAGGCGGTGGGCAGCCAGCTCAACCGCATGCTCGGGGCCGCGCCGGCCTTGGTGTTCAGTCTCGTCGACAAATACAACATCGATTGCCAGCTGCGCCGCGAAGGCACCCTGCATATGGCCCACAACGCCCGGGGCGAGGCGGACCTGCGCAGCCGCGAAGAACAATGGAAACGCCGTGGCGCGCCGGTGGAACTGCTGACCGGCCAAGCCTGTGCCGAGGCTACCGGCACCGACAGGATCGCCGCGGCATTGCTTGATCGCCGCGCCGGCACGCTCAACCCGATGGCCTACACCAGCGGGCTGGCCAAGGCGGCCAAGGACCTTGGCGGCCAGTTGTTCGATCATTCGCCGGTCACGCGCCTGGAGCGCCAGGGCCAGCGCTGGTCAGTGCAGACTGCCCAGGGTTCGGTGCTGGCCGAGCAAGTCGTGATCGCGTCCAACGCCTATACCGAAGGCGACTGGACCGAACTGCGGCGCAATTTCTTTCCCGGATATTACTATCAGGTCGCTTCGGTCCCACTGACCGACGCGGCCGCCCACCGCATTCTGCCGGGTGGGCAAGGTTCCTGGGATACTCGCCAGGTATTGAGCAGCATCCGCCGGGACAAGGACGGTCGCTTGCTGCTGGGCAGCCTGGGCAATGGCAACCGTAAGCCAACCTGGTTTCTCAAGGCCTGGGCGGACCGGGTGCAGCAGCATTATTTCCCTTACCTCAAGCCTGTGGAGTGGGAGTGCACCTGGACCGGTTGCATTGCGTTCACGCCCGACCATCTGATGCGCCTGTTCGAGCCGGCGCCAGGCCTGGTGGCAGTCACCGGCTACAACGGTCGAGGCGTGACCACCGGCACCGTGGTCGGCAAGGCATTCGCCGACTATCTGTGCCACGGCGATGCCAAGGCATTGCCGATCCCTTTCGCGCCCATGCAACCCTTGGCCGGCGTGGGCCTGCGCAGTTGCCTGTATGAGGCGGGCTTTTCCCTGTATCACGCGGGCCAGTGCCTGCGAATCGTCATCTGATTGTTGAAAAGTGTTACGGGCAGCGGCGTTTTTCAACACAGCGGCTAGCCTGTTATGGTGCGGGCTGTAGCAGCCGCGCACCGGCAGTGTGCAGTTAGGTGACGCAGGTTGTTACACAGTGGTTGCACGCCGTTTCGTATGGCGGTTGCAATGATGGCTCATGGAGGGTTTCACCTACTTGTAAAAACGGTTGCACCTCGTCCGGTTTAGACGGTTGCACGCCCTGTGAAAAAGGGCCCGAAACAGTCGAAATAACAATAAAGCAGCGACTTTTTTAAGAATAAAAAACCGATGGCACGGCCCTTGCTCTTAGCTTTTCAGTGAAGTGAAGTCGCAGTGCCAACTAAAAAAAACCTTGGAGCACCACCTCATGTCCCAGACGTTTTACAAGAAAGGCTTTCTGGCCCTCGCAGTGGCAGCTGCGCTGGGTGTTTCTGCGTTTGCCCAGGCTGACATCAAGATCGGTGTAGCGGGTCCCATGACAGGCGCCAACGCGGCATTTGGCGAGCAGTACATGAAAGGTGCGCAAGCGGCGGCAGACGAGATCAATGCCAAGGGCGGCGTGAACGGGGAGAAAATCCTCTTGGTCAAAGGCGATGACGCCTGCGAGCCGAAGCAGGCCGTTACGGTAGCCAAGGATCTGGCCAATCAGAAAGTGGCGGGAGTTGTCGGTCACTTCTGCTCTTCCTCGACCATCCCGGCTTCCGAGATCTACGACGAAGCCGGCATCATCGCAATCACCCCGGGTTCGACCAACCCGGCTGTTACCGAGCGCGGCCTGAGCGCCATGTTCCGTATGTGCGGGCGTGATGACCAGCAGGGCATCGTCGCCGGCGACTACATCGTTGACGTGCTCAAGGGCAAGAAAGTCGTCGTGCTGCACGACAAGGACACCTACGGGCAGGGCCTGGCGGATGCGACCAAGGCTCAACTGGCCAAGCGCGGTGTTACGCCAGTGCTGTACGAAGGCCTGACCCGTGGTGAGAAAGACTTCAGCACCATCGTCACCAAGATCCGCGGCGCTGGGGCCGATGTCGTGTACTTCGGTGGTCTGCACCCGGAAGCCGGTCCGCTGGTTCGTCAACTGCGTGAGCAAGGTCTGAAAGACGTCAAGTTCATGTCCGACGACGGTATCGTGACCGACGAACTGGTCACCACCGCTGGCGGTCCGCAATTTGTCGACGGCGTCCTGATGACTTTCGGTGCCGACCCGCGTCTGCTGCCAGACAGCAAGGCTGTAGTGGACGCATTCCGTGCCACGGGCACTGAGCCGGAAGGCTATACCCTGTACGCCTATGCTTCGGTTCAGACCCTCGCGGCTGCCTTCAATGGCGCCAAGAAAAACGATGGCGAAGCTGCGGCCAAGTGGCTCAAGGCTAACCCGGTCAAGACCGTCATGGGTGAGAAAACCTGGGACAGCAAGGGCGACCTGAAAGTCTCCGACTACGTGGTCTACCAATGGGACAAGGACGGCAAGTACCACCAGTTGGAAAAACAGAAGTAAACGCGATCGGCTAGATCCCCTGATTCATGTGGGAGCGAGCCTGCTCGCGATGGCGGACTGACAGGCGACATCTTTGTTGAATGTCAGTCCTCATCGCTGGCAGGCCAGCTCCTACAAGGGGGATGCAGTGCTCTGACTGACATTGCTCCGACGTAAATCTGTATTTTCCCTAGAAGAACCGCACACTCAAGAGTGTGCAGGTTCTCACTGCGTGAGATTGCGTTATGGATGGTATTTTCCTGCAGCAACTGGTCAACGGCCTGACCCTCGGGTCGGTCTATGGCCTGATCGCCATCGGCTACACAATGGTCTATGGCATCATCGGCATGATCAACTTCGCCCATGGCGAGGTTTACATGATTTCTGCGTACCTCGCGGCGATCAGTCTGGCTCTGCTGGCATACTTCGGTATTGAATCCTTTCCCCTGCTGATGCTCGGTACGCTGATCTTTACCATCGTCGTTACGGCGGTGTATGGCTGGGTCATCGAGCGTGTCGCCTACAAACCTCTGCGCAACTCCACCCGACTGGCACCGCTGATCAGCGCCATCGGTATTTCGCTGATCCTGCAAAACTACGCACAGATTGCCCAGGGCGCGAAGCAACAAGGCGTTCCAACCTTGCTGACGGGGGCTTGGCGTGTCGAAGTCGGCACAGGATTCGTGCAACTGACTTACACAAAAGTTTTCATTCTGATCGCCGCGTTTGCGGGGATGGCCCTGCTGACCTACATCATCAAGTACACCAAGCTCGGCCGCATGTGTCGCGCGACCCAGCAAGACCGCAAGATGGCTTCGATCCTGGGGATCAACACCGACCGGGTGATTTCCTACGTGTTCATCATTGGTGCGGCCATGGCGGCCCTGGCCGGCGTGCTGATCACCATGAACTACGGCACGTTCGACTTCTATGCCGGTTTCATCATCGGCATCAAGGCATTCACTGCGGCGGTACTCGGCGGGATCGGCTCACTGCCTGGCGCGATGCTTGGGGGAATCATTCTCGGGATCTCCGAGTCGCTGTTTTCCGGTCTGGTCAATTCGGACTACAAAGACGTCTTCAGCTTCTCGCTGCTCGTTCTCGTTCTGGTCTTTCGGCCCCAAGGCCTGCTTGGCCGTCCTCTTGTGTCGAAGGTGTAAGCGATGTCCTCAACCACCAAAAAAACCATTGATATCAAAAGAAGTCTGGTTGACGCGATTCTTACCGGTCTGGTTGCCCTTATTGTGTTCGGTCCGATTGTTGGCGTGGTCCTCGACGGCTACGGCTTCAATCTGGAAACGACCCGGGTGGCGTGGATTGTTGCCATTGTCATGGCTGGTCGCTTTGCCCTGGGCTTGTTCCTGCAAACGCCCAAGGGTCTGAAAATTCTTGAAGGTTTTGAAAGCACCGGCTCCGGGGTTCATGTCCTGCCCCCCGATTACAAAACCCGGTTGCGCTGGATCATCCCGCTGGTAGTCGTCATCGCCGTGGTGTTCCCGTTTTTCTCCAACTCGTACCTGTTGGGCGTGGTCATCCTTGGGCTGATCTACGTGCTGCTGGGCCTGGGCCTGAACATTGTGGTCGGCCTGGCCGGCCTGCTTGACCTGGGTTACGTGGCGTTCTACGCCATCGGCGCCTACGGGCTGGCGCTCGGTTACCAGTACCTGGGGTTGGGGTTCTGGACGGTGCTGCCACTGGCGGCAATCACGGCGGGGCTGGCCGGCTGCATCCTCGGCTTCCCGGTGCTACGCCTGCACGGTGATTATCTGGCGATTGTGACCCTGGGGTTCGGTGAAATCATCCGGCTGGTCCTCAACAACTGGCTGAGCCTGACCGGTGGCCCGAACGGTATGCCGGCGCCATTGCCAACCTTCTTCGGTCTCGAACTTGGAAAAAGGGCGAAGGATGGCGGCATACCCTTCCATGAGTTTTTCGGCATTGCCTACAACCCGGACGTGAAGTACTACTTCATCTATGCGGTGTTGTTTCTCGTCGTGCTGGCCGTGCTGTATATCAAGCACCGTCTGACCCGGATGCCGGTCGGTCGTGCCTGGGAAGCCTTGCGCGAGGATGAAATCGCCTGCCGCTCAATGGGGCTGAATCACGTGCTGGTCAAGCTCTCGGCGTTCACCATCGGGGCCTCGACGGCTGGCCTGGCCGGTGTGTTTTTCGCCACCTATCAAGGTTTCGTCAACCCGACCTCATTCACCTTCTTTGAGTCGGCCCTGATTCTCGCCATCGTGGTGCTGGGCGGCATGGGCTCGACCATCGGGGTGGTGATTGCGGCCTTCGTGTTGACCGTGGCCCCGGAACTGCTTCGCGGTTTCGCGGAGTACCGCGTGCTGCTGTTCGGCGTGTTGATGGTATTGATGATGATCTGGCGCCCACGCGGCCTGATCCGCATCAGCCGTACCGGTGTGACGCCGCGCAAGGGGGTAGCGCCATGAGCGAAGTCGTACTGAAAGTCGAAAACCTGATGATGCAGTTCGGTGGCATCAAGGCCCTCAGCGACGTCAGCCTGCAAGTCAAGCGCAACTCCATCTTCGCCCTGATCGGCCCCAACGGCGCGGGCAAGACCACGGTGTTCAACTGCCTGACCGGTTTCTACAAGGCTTCGGGCGGCAAGATCGAACTCAACGTGCGTGGCGAGCAGACCAACGTGATCAAGTTATTGGGCGAAGCGTTTCGCCCGACGGACTTTGTCTCGCCAAGGTCTTTCGCCAGCCGGCTGTACTACAAGATGTTCGGCGGCACCCACCTGGTGAACCGCGCCGGCCTGGCGCGAACCTTCCAGAACATTCGCCTGTTCAAGGAAATGTCGGTGCTGGAAAACCTGCTGGTGGCCCAGCACATGTGGGTCAATCGCAGCCTGGTGGCGGGCATCCTCAACACCAAGGGTTATCGCCAGGCTGAAAGCGATGCCCTGGATCACGCCTTCTACTGGCTGGAAGTGGTGGATCTGGTGGATTGCGCCAACCGCCTGGCCGGTGAGCTTTCCTACGGCCAGCAGCGCCGCCTGGAAATCGCTCGGGCGATGTGTACGCGTCCGCAGATCATCTGTCTCGACGAACCGGCCGCCGGCCTCAATCCCCAGGAAACCGAAGCACTGAGCGCGATGATCCGGCTGCTGCGCGACGAGCACGATCTGACCGTGGTGCTGATCGAACACGACATGGGCATGGTGATGAGTATTTCCGATCACATCGTAGTGCTGGATCACGGCAACGTGATTGCCGAGGGCGGTCCCGAGGCGATTCGCAACGATCCGAAGGTGATCGCGGCTTACCTGGGCGCCGATGAAGAGGAATTGGTATGAGTGGGCCTATCCTCGAACTCAAGGAGCTGGACGTGTTCTACGGGCCGATCCAGGCCCTGAAGAAAGTCTCGATGCACATCGGCGAAGGCGAAACCGTGAGCCTGATCGGCTCCAACGGTGCCGGCAAGTCCACGCTACTGATGTCGATCTTCGGCCAGCCCCGCGCAGCGGGTGGGCAGATCATCTACCAGGGCGTGGACATCACCCACAAGTCGTCGCACTACATCGCCTCCAACGGTATCGCTCAATCGCCGGAAGGGCGCCGGGTGTTCCCCGACATGACCGTCGAGGAAAACCTGCTGATGGGCACCATTCCTATCGGTGACAAATACGCCAGCGAAGACATGCAGCGCATGTTCGAGCTGTTCCCGCGGCTCAAGGAGCGCCGCAACCAGCGAGCCATGACCATGTCCGGCGGCGAGCAGCAGATGCTCGCCATCGCCCGGGCCTTGATGAGCCGGCCGAAGTTGTTGCTGCTCGACGAGCCGAGCCTGGGACTGGCGCCGATCGTGGTGAAGCAGATCTTCGCGACCCTGCGGGAACTGGCGTCCACCGGCATGACTATCTTCCTGGTGGAGCAGAACGCCAACCACGCGCTCAAGCTGTCCGACCGGGCCTATGTGATGGTCAACGGAGAAATCCGCCTGACCGGCAGCGGCAAGGAACTGCTCGCTAACGAAGAGGTGCGCAACGCGTATCTTGGCGGGCATTGAGGCGGCAGTTGCAATGAAAAAAACCGGCGAGTGATCGCCGGTTTTTTATCTATATCCACAAACCCTGTGGGAGCGAGCTTGCTCGCGATAGCAGTAGATCAGTCGATATCGATGCTGACTGAACCAAAGCTATCGCGAGCAAGCTCGCTCCCACAGGGTTTTTATGTATTTTTCGAAATTGTGGACAACAATCTTGAAGCTCTGCGAAACCGCGACATAAAGTCGCCGCAAACAGTTGTTTTGTCACGGTTTTGACTTGTCCCCGTTTGCTGTGGAACTGGCTGTGGGTAACGTGGGTGTACTTGGCTGTAACCCTTTGATTACGCGGCTTTCAGCGTGGTGAGCATTTTTTGATCAGGCGGTTTTGGTCATTCGGAAGCGGCAGTTGTCAACAGTTTTCTGAGCGTCATTGGCGTTCGGAAAACTGTCAGCGAGCCTGTGGATAAGTCTGTGACTAAACTCTGGAAAGACCGCGCGGAGCAGCGTCGTTGCTGGCTTGGCGCCATCGTCTATCTCGCCTCGGCTTATAGCAGATAACTTCGGCTGCACAACCTCACTTGGTGGGTCAAGCGAAAAAAATTTCCAAATGTCCCGCAAAGCCTTATACACAGCGGCTTCCAGTGTTTGTACTTGCCCCCGATTATTGTGGACGTGCCTGTGGATAAGATGCGCGCAACCCTCTGCAGCCCTTGTTTGGCAAGGCCTGGACTCGATTGGTTATTTTATGAGCAGCAGTGCAGGCAAAAACGCGCCCTCAAGCCTTGCCCATGGCGTGTCAGGGCGGGCATGCTGTGGGCCGATTTCCATTAATGGTTTGAAGCCCAAGCAAGGAGAACACGATGTCCGACACCCTGTTTATCACCGGCGCGACGTCCGGTTTTGGTGAAGCCTGTGCCCGTCGTTTTGCCGAGGCCGGTTGGAAACTGGTGCTGACCGGTCGTCGTGAAGAGCGCCTCAGCGCCCTCTGTGCCGAGTTATCGAAGCAGACCGAGGTCCATGGCCTGGTCCTGGACGTGCGTGATCGCAAGGCCATGGAAGAGGCCATCGCTAGCCTGCCGTCTTCGTTCGCCAAATTGCGCGGCCTGATCAATAACGCCGGCCTGGCCCTGGGCGTCGACCCCGCGCCCAAGTGCGACCTCGATGACTGGGACACCATGGTCGACACCAATGTGAAGGGCCTGATCTACAGTACTCGCCTGCTGTTGCCGCGGCTGATCGCCCATGGTCGTGGCGCCGGGATCATCAACCTGGGCTCCATTGCCGGCAACTACCCGTATCCGGGCAGCCACGTGTATGGCGCGAGCAAGGCGTTCGTCAGACAGTTCTCGTTGAACCTGCGCTGTGACCTGCAAGGCACCGGCGTGCGGGTGAGCAATATCGAACCGGGGCTGTGCGAGAGCGAGTTTTCCCTGGTGCGCTTCGGTGGTGATCAGGAGCGCTACAACGCGACTTACGCCGGCGCCGAGCCGATCCAGCCGCAGGACATCGCCGAGACCATCTTCTGGGTGCTCAACACGCCGGCGCACATCAACATCAACAGCCTGGAGCTGATGCCGGTGAGCCAGACGTGGGCTGGGTTTGCCATCGAGCGCAACAAGGCCTGACGGGTTTTCGAGATAGCTTTTTGTGGTGTGGGAGTTGCTCCCTCACCACAAAGGTGTGTCAGGCCAGATAGTCAGCCAGCCCGCGATAGCAGGTCAGCAGGTGATAAGGCGTAGTGGACGGCATATCCCGGCGGCTGACATTGCCGTTGGCATCAAGACATTCGTTCCAGCCCAGGGGATGCAGGAAATGTTGCTGCAACGCCCGTAACTGGCGCAGCAACGTCCCTTCGCTGCCAGGGCGCAGCGTGAGTGCCCGCAGGTATTCCGCCTGGGCCCAGATGCGTGGGGTTGCATCGCGCGGAGCCGTCTGCGGCTCCAGGGCCAGCATGGCGCAAACGCCAGCGGTGCCCGGATCGACGCCTTGTTGTTCGGTATCGCCGAAGCTGCGTTCCAGGGCCATGTGCAGTTTGCCGCCACGCAACAAGGGCGATGAGGCCAGCAGGAAATACCACTCGAACTGATGTCCCGGCTCGAACCAGTTATCCACAGCCTTGAGCGGTTTCTCCATCATGACTTGCCGTTGCGGATCAACGAAGCACTTGAGCATCCCCTCGCACAGGCTCAGCAACGCTTGGTGAACAGCGGCATCGTCGCGAACCGCAAGGGTCGCGAGAAAAGCCTCCGCCAGATGCATCAGCGGGTTCTGCAGCGGGCCGGTTTCGGCTGTCGACCAGTCGCGGCCAAGGCTGGCTTCGTAGAGACCGTCGCCAGTGGCGAAGCGTCGCGCGATGATTTCCAGGGCCGCATTGAGCACCGACTCCACCAGCGGCTCGCGAACCTTGCCCCAGTAATGGGCGCAGGCGAACAGGATGAAGGCGTGGGTGTACAGATCCTTGCCGGTATCCAGCGGTATCCCCTGCGGGTCGATGCTGTAGAACCAGCCGCCATGCTCGGCATCGTGGAAGTGCCGTTGCAGCGAGCGAAACAGCGCGGCGGCCCGCTCCTCGGCCTGCGGCACTTCGCCGATCAGGCTGGCGAACACATACAACTGCCGCGCACAGGCCATGGCGCGATAACGCTGGGGCGGCAGCGGCTTGTGCTGGGTATCCAGGGACTCATAGGGCAACGCCAGCTCGGCATTCCAGCCCGGACCTTGCCACATCGGCACGATCACATCGTGAAACTGCTGATGCACCGTGGCGAACAGCGTGGTCAATTCGGGTAGAAGGGCGGAGCGGGAGGCTTCAGGCATTGGCGGACGTCGTCACGGCGGGGGGCGTTTGCGCGACATGGTAGCAGAGTGACCGACTCTAGATAGGTGGCACCTGTAAGTCCGTCATCGCGAGCAAGCTCGCTCCCACAAGGGCCGGTGCACACCGATCAGACTGTGGGGGCAGGCTCCAACACAGGGGGCGGCATACGCCGATCAAACTGTGGGAGCGAGATTGCTCGCGATGAGGCCCGTGCGGGCGATAGAGATTCAGCTAGCCAACAACCAGACCCCAGCCGCCGCCGAAGCAGCCCCGGCCAACCTGATCACTGGCGCCGCCGCGCGTGGCAACACGCGAACCAGCGCAAAGCCCGCGCCGTGCAGCGCCGCCGTCGCGGCGACGAACCCCACCGCATAGGCCCACGGACTCGACATGTCCGGCAGCTCCAAGCCATGGGCCACGCCATGGAACAGCGCAAATATCGCCGTCGCACCGACTGCCAGGCTCAGCGGCGGACGCACCGCCAGCGCCACCGCCAGGCCCAGGGCCAGCACCGAGGCGGCGATGCCGCTTTCCAACGCTGGCAGATTCAGGCCTTCGAAGCCCAGCAAACCACCGAGCAGCATCGTCCCGACGAAAGTGCATGGCAGTGCCCAGCGCGCGGCGCCTTGTTGTTGGGCCGCCCACAAGCCGACCGCCAACATCGCGAGCAGATGGTCGAGCCCGCCGATGGGGTGGCCCAGGCCGGCGATCAGGCCGTTATCGCCGTGACCGGGGTGGGCAAAGGCCAGAGCCGGAGTCAGTAGCAAGGCGAGGGCGCCGAGGATACGTTTGAATGTCATGGATAGGCTTCCTTGTTCGAATGGGAAAAGTCACGCGGCGCTCAGCAGGCCCTGGCGCTCGATGAAGGCGATGATGTCGTCCAGGCCCTGGCCGGTCTTCTGGTTGCTGAACACGAAGGGCTTGCCGTTGCGCATCCGCTGGGTATCGCTGTTCATCAGTTCCAGGGAGGCGCCCACCAATGGCGCCAGGTCAATCTTGTTGATCACCAGCAGGTCGGATTTGCAGATGCCCGGCCCGCCCTTGCGCGGCAGCTTGTCGCCAGCCGATACGTCGATCACGTAAATGGTCAGGTCCGATAGCTCGGGGCTGAAGGTCGCGGACAGGTTGTCGCCACCGGACTCGACCAGGATCAGGTCGAGGCCCGGGAAGCGCCGGTTCAACTGGTCCACCGCTTCAAGGTTGATCGAGGCATCTTCGCGAATCGCCGTGTGCGGGCACCCGCCGGTTTCCACGCCGATGATCCGCTCCGGCGCCAGGGCTTCGTTGCGCACCAGGAAGTCAGCGTCTTCACGGGTGTAGATATCGTTGGTGACCACGGCCAGGTTGTAGCGCTCGCGCAAGGCCAGGCAGAGAGCCAGGGTCAGTGCGGTCTTGCCGGAGCCTACCGGGCCGCCAATACCGACGCGCAAAGGTTGTGTATTCATGTGTCTCTCCTATGAACGGAACAGGCGGCTGTACTGGCGCTCATGGGCCATGCACGCCAGGGACAGGCCAAACGCGGCACTGCCGTAATGGTCGGGGTCGATGTTCGAGGCGATCTGCTGGGCCTGTTGCAGCAACGGCAGCAGTTCGCTGGTCAACCTCTGCGCGGCTTGCTGGCCCAACGGTAGGGTTTTCATCAGCACCGCCAGTTGGTTTTCCAGCCAGCTCCACAACCAGGCGGCGAGGGCATCCTCTGGCTTGATGTCCCAGGCACGGGCCGCCAGGGCCCAGCCCAACGCCAGGTGCGGTTCGCTGCGCTGTTCAAGGAAGCTGCGCGCTGCGCTGTCGAGTTCCGGCAGGCCCGCCAGCAGTTGTTGCAACGAGTAGCCCATCTGCCGGCTTTCCTGGTACAGCTCGCGGGTTTCCCGGCTGGCACGGTGTTGTTCACAGAGTTCCAGCAGCGCGTGCCAATCGTCGGCAGCGGCCGCCGTGCAATGAGCCAGCAGCAAGGGCGCTTCGAAACGCGCGAGGTTCAGTAGCATCTGATCGCTGATCCAGCGGCGTGCTTCATCGGGCGTCTTGACCAGGCCGTTATCTACAGCCATTTCCAGGCCTTGGGAGTAGCTGTAGCCGCCAATCGGCAGTTGCGGACTGGCCAGGCGCAGCAGCGCCCAGGCCGGGTTCATGAACGCACGCCGAACTGGTGCAGGCGCGGTGCGTAATTGAAATCTTCGTCGCCGTGCCGGGAATGATGATGGCCGCCGCCGTAGGCGCCGTGTTCCGGCTGGAACGGCGCTTCAATGGATTCGACGCTGGCGCCCAATTGTTCGAGCATCGCCTTGAGCACGTAATCGTCCAGCAGGCGCAGCCAGCCATCGCCCACCTGCAAGGCAACGTGGCGATTGCCCAAGTGGTAGGCGGCACGGGTCAGTTCGAACGCATTGGCACAGGTAACGTGGAGCAATTGTTCAGGGCGGGCGCAGACACGCACGATGCGCCCATCCTCGGCCTGAAGGCATTCAGCGTCGTACAGCGGCGGCTGGCCTCGCTCCAAGAACAATCCCACGTCTTCCCCCGCGGCACTGAAACAGCGCAGACGGCTTTTGCTGCGGGCGTCAAAGGTCAGGTGCAGCTCGGCGTCCCAGCGCGGTTGAGTGTCGATTCTGCGGTGGATAACCAGCATCGGAGTGCTTCCAGCAATGAACGGTGCTGTGTTTAGAGCAAGGGGCTTGCCAATCGAAGGGGATGTAGGAAATGGCGGGGATGGCGTTCCTGAATGGGGCGGGTTTCGTGCCGTTATGGTGCGCCTGGCGAAATCGTGCACCACTTCGAATCACGCACAAAACATCGTGGGAGCGAGCCTGCTCGCGAAGCGGTGCACCGGGAAATTCAATGCTGGCTGACCCAGCGCTTCGCGAGCAGGCTCGCTCCCACATGGAAGGTGGTGGGGTGGGCGATTATTCGGTGCTACCCAACCCGTGCCAATGCTTGAGGCCGATGAAGATGAACCGCAGTTGCTGGGTGATCTTTGCCTGGGGGGTGAGATGTTCGGGAAGTGCTTTGGCGGGCGGGTCGATGATGTCCGGCAGGGTGGCGAAGACACTTTTGACGACGAGGTCGGCCATCACGCTGAGTCCCGCAAGATCCAGGTGCTGCAATTTGGGCATCAATGCCAGGTCGGCGGCGAGGTCCGAGCTGATGTCTTCGCGCAGCTTCGCGATGGCCTGGCGTACCGGTAGGGAGCCGCCGTACTGCTCGCGGGCCAGGAACAGGAACTGCGATCGGTTGGCATGCACCACGTCGAGAAAAATACGCACAGACGCATCAATGATGCCGCCCATGACAAATTCGTTGTGGCGCACCAGCCGGATGGTTTCGCGAAACGTCTGCCCGACTTCGCTGACGAGCGCCAGGCCAAGCTGGTCCATGTCGTCGAAGTGTCGATAGAACCCGGTGGGTACGATGCCGGCTGTCTTGGCGACTTCGCGCAGGCTCAGGCTGCCGAATCCCCTGCCGCACTCCATCAAATGGCGCGCTGCATCCATCAGGGCATTTCGGGTCTGTTGTTTCTGTTCGGCGCGGGGAAGCATTGCAGGCTGACTTCCAGGTCATGGGAGCGATGCACTCTAGCAAATCGTCTTTGGCGGCGTCGAACGATAGGGAGGGATCAGTCGGGAAAACGAGAGGCTTGAAAAGTCAAAAGCCCGATTCAGGGAATCGGGCTTTTTTGCGGGCCACCATGGGCTCAGCTCACTGCACTGTTGCGTTCGATTACACGGTCACCACCGCCTTCGGCAAGGGTTTGGCCTTGTGGAGTGCGATCGGAACCGTCAGCGGCCAGGGTTTCGCCCAGTGGAGTGCGATCGGAACCGTCAGCGGCCAGGGTTTCGCCCAGTGGAGTGCGATCGGAACCGTCAGCAGCCAGGGTCTGGCCTTGTGGGGTGCGGTCGGAACCGTCAGCTGCCAGGGTCTGGCCTTGTGGGGTGCGGTCGGAGCCGTCAGCCGCCAAGGTCTGGCCTTGTGGAGTGCGGTCGGAGCCGTCAGCTGCCAGGGTCTGGCCTTGTGGGGTGCGGTCGGAACCACCTTCGACCAGGCCTTTCTCTTCCAGGCGGTCACGGCCACCTTCGGCTACGGTCTGGCTATAGACAGAATGGCTGTCCTTGACTTGTGGCGTGGCCTGTTCGGAAGCTGGCAAGGCGAAGGCGGTAGAAGCCAGCAGGGAAAGGGAAAGGCTCATCAGTAATTGGCGTTTCATGATCGTTGCTCCTCGAGAGGGCTGGAAAGTGGGTACGAGGGCAATGCTACTCTCGATAAGTCGATATAAAAGTTCATAAACACAATGGTAATAATCAACGGAATTGATTGTTCTGCGGGAAGGCTCTAGAACGGGCCTTTCAGAGGGGCAGTTTTGCCCTGGAGTGGGTAGTTTGTACCCACTCGCGCCCAGCAAAAGTGCGGGCGCGGTAACAGGTAGCTGTCGAAACGGTCAGGTTCCGAGGCGTTTTTTCGTGCCGGTCGTCGCGCTTGGTGGTAAACCTGTCGGCCGTTTCGGCAGTCCAATCGTTTATCGGCAGTGAGCCAGTAGCGGTTCGTGTTGCCCCAGGCGTCGCGGTCCGCACGCCATATTGTCAGGAGCCTTGTGCATGACGCGCACCTCAAAAATTTTCGCCTGGGGCTTTGCCTGCCTCATCGCCCTGCTGGCCGCGCTTGTGCTGGTCATCGCTTTCTTCGACTGGAACCGCCTCAAGCCCACGCTCAACGCGAAGGTTTCCGAGGAGTTGCATCGTCCATTCGCAATCAATGGCAACCTGGCGGTGATCTGGCAGCGCGAACCGCAGGAAGGCGGCTGGCGCGCCTTTGTGCCATGGCCCCATGTCGTGGCCGAAGATCTGAGCCTGGGAAACCCGGACTGGTCGAAAACCCCGCAAATGGTCACGCTCAAGCGCGTCGAGCTACGTATCTCGCCCTTGGCCCTGTTGGCCCGGCGGGTGGCGATCCCGCGCATCGACCTGACCGAACCCAACGCCAGCCTGCAGCGCCTGGCTGATGGACGTGCCAACTGGACCTTCCAGTTCGATCCGAAGGACCCGGACGCCGAACCGTCCAGTTGGTCGGTCGATATTGGTGCCATCGGCTTTGACAAGGGGCATGTCACGCTGGATGACCAGACGCTCAAGACCAGGCTCGAGGTGTTGATCGACCCGTTGGGCAAGCCCATTCCGTTCAGCGATATCGTCGGTGAAAAGACCGCGAACAAAGCCCGGGAACAAGGTGCGGCGCCACAGGACTACGCCTTTGCTTTCAAGGTAGACGGGCAGTATCAAGGACAGAACCTGAGCGGTTCCGGCAAAGTCGGTGGCTTGCTGGCCTTGCAGGATGCATCGCAACCCTTTCCCCTGCAGGCCCAGGCGAAGATTGCCGACACCCGCATCGAGCTGGCCGGCATCCTTACCGACCCGAAGAACCTTGGTGCCCTGGACCTGCGTCTGAAACTGGCCGGTAAAAGCCTGGCCAATCTTTACCCGTTGACTGGCGTGACACTGCCGGATTCTCCACCCTATGCCACCGATGGTCGCCTGATCGCCAAGCTCCACGAACCGGAGGGGGCGCAGTTCCGCTACGAGGCGTTCAACGGCAAGATTGGCGAAAGCGATATTCACGGCGACCTGGCTTATGTTTCCAGCCAGCCGAGGCCGAAACTCACTGGCGCGCTGGTATCCGATCAGCTGTTGTTCAGCGACCTGGCGCCGCTTATCGGCGCCGACTCCAACACGCAACAGAAGGCGCGTGGCGGCGCCAGCAAACAACCGTCCGACAAGGTCTTGCCGGTGGAGGAATTCCGCACTGAGCGCTGGAGCGTAATGGATGCCGACGTGGAGTTCACCGGCAAGCGCATCGTCCACAGCGAGCAGTTGCCCTTTACCGACCTCTACACTCATTTGCTGCTGAACAATGGCCAGTTGAGCCTTGAACCCTTGCGCTTTGGCGTGGCTGGTGGTCGTCTCGATGCGCAGATTCGCCTAAATGGACAGACCCGGCCCCTCGAAGGCCAGGCGAAACTGACCGCGCGAGGCTTCAAGCTCAAGCAGCTTTTCCCGGGTTTCGAACCGATGAAAACCAGTTTCGGCGAGCTCAATGGCGACGCCGATCTGTCCGGCCGAGGTAATTCGGTAGCGGCGTTGCTGGGCACCGCCAATGGCAACTTGAAGATGCTCATCAATGACGGCGCTATCAGTCGGGAGTTGATGGAGCTGGCTGGGTTGAACGTTGGCAACTATGTGGTGGGAAAAATCTTCGGCGACAAGGAAGTGAAGATCAATTGCGCGGCGGCTGATTTCGGCATCAAGACCGGCCTGGCGACCACTCGCCTGTTCGTATTCGATACCGAGAACGCGATCATCTATATCGATGGCACGGCGAATATGGCTACGGAGCAACTGGACCTGAGCGTCACCCCGGAGTCCAAGGGCTGGCGGTTGATTTCCCTGCGTTCGCCGCTGTATGTACGAGGCACCTTCGCCAAGCCCGCCGCCGGGGTCAAGGCCGTGCCGCTGATGTTGCGTGGGGCCGGGATGGTCGCGCTGGGTGTCATCGCCGCGCCGGCGGCGGGGTTGCTGGCGTTGGTCGCTCCCAGCGGCGGCGAGCCGAACCAGTGTGCACCGTTGCTTGAACAGATGAAGGCTGGCAAGGCGCCGAAGACAGTAAAGGATTGATTGCGCCTGTGAAGTAGCGGATAACCGCGCCGAAGGCGGGCAGGAGAAATTTGCCGATTGTATTAGGCGCGGTTGGTTAGTTGGTTAGTTAGTTAATCGAATTGTAACGCTATCTTGATTTTTAACGAATCGGATAGGGTTGCATACGTATGCCTGGGTGTTGGTAATAAGCGGTCATGGATGAAGTGTGGTAAGTCTGGGCTTGGGTGATTAAGTTGTTGTTGTGCAGCCATGTGGCTGCACAACAACCACCTATTAAAAGGATAAGTGTCATGAGTATTTTATTGCCCGGCGCCGATGAGAGCAGGCGCTTTTTTGATTCGGTAAGGCTTGCGCCCGTCGCTCTTGCCGATTTTTCCGCTGATGCACCAAAAAATGCCCGCTTTACAAAGGCTGCAGATTCGGCAACTCAGTCGGTTTCCAAGGCGGACGTGTTATTGGCCAATGAGCATCCCGCCATTATCGGGTTCACCGACAATCTGGATGAAGATAAAAAGCAGGCGGCGGCGGACAGTATTCATTTTGCTGAGCGTTATGCCACTTCCCAGTTCAACAAGAACGTGCACCCCGTCCAGTGGCACGCGCACTATGCTACTGCAATGAGGCATTGCGGATGGACGATGACCAGCAGCAAATATCAGGAACTCACGACTTCACAAACAAGCCTGACGATGGATGCCATCGTTCTTAATATTATCCAGGCGGTGGCGGGACGAAACGCTCCGGCGATGCTGCAACTTCTGAGTGACGTATTCGGTCGGTTGCAATCCGATGAAAAGCTGGTCAGTCTTTTTGATAAAAACAGTCAGAAAGGTGCGGACAAGGATTTCAGGATTGTGCCCTGCATCCAATCCGCAACTGGAACAGCGATAACCGCTTTTCTGGCTGTCGACTGCAGTCTTTCTTCCCGTCAAGGTGGAGCTTGGTTCTGGAAGTGGAAAGTGTCGCGGCTTCGAATGAAACGCGTGGCTACGATGGTCGAGCTCAATATGGGCTTGCATGATCGGAATAGGGACATGATCTACCAGAAACTGGATAAGAGCTCCGAAGATTTTTTCAACGGGGTCAGCTTATAAGCGCCCATGGGGTTGTCGAATGAGCAACCCGTCTTAGAAGGTGGTTGTCATGTTGAATGAGGAAACTCTGCTGCTTCCGGAAGGGCTGTTGTCGATTTCGTCAGGGGTGCCGAAGGAATGGCGGCAGAAGTTGAAATATTCGTTGCTCTATTCGCATCTGTATGCTCGCTCGACCGGTGATAAGTTCGTTGCTCCGGGGAAGTGGCGCTCGGGTTATTCCCGCGCCATGGAAAATCTGGAATGGGCGACCCTGGCGAATAAAGCGTCCAGTTTCGCGCCGAAGGACGAGGCGGTCATTGTGCTGAGCGACTTGCTCAGGGAAAGATTGATATCAGATGTCGAGCCGCAGGCGCAGCTTGATCGGCTGGTAGCCAGTGTTGAGGATGCGCTGGGTTCAGAGGCATTGGGTGCTGCGATCAGGGAGCAGTTGCTTTCAGCTGCTCAGGGGAAGGACAACTCCGATACGACTATTTTTGTGCATATCAGCCTGATAGGCGTCGGCCTTGTTGTTTATACGGTATCTGTGAGGTTTCGCACCTCGCAATATGTTGATGAGCTTTTTTTCCAGCAGCGCTTCGCAGGCAAGCATGTAATGGGACAGGTCAGTGTGAATGTTTCCACAAGGCAACTCAGTACAGCCCGTTACGAAAGAAACGGAATTGAACAAAAGGTGCGGCGCGGCCTGCCGGCCACCGCGGACTCATTGATTGTCGAGCTTGCTTCAGCGGGCACTGCAGAGCCTCAAACTTTGCCCGCATGATTGCTCTGGTTCTGGCTGATACGGTCCTGGAACAGTTTTATCGAACTCGTCAGGGCGTGCCCGGACTGCCGCGCCTCTTCCTCCAGCCATTTGAAAAACGCTCGTACTGGCGGATGGCGTTCCCGGCCCGGAACGCATAAGGCGCTGTAGCCCGCGCCGTTGACTTGGAGGTGCGGGCGGTAAGCGACCAACAAACCGCTGGCGACGCTTTCGGAAACCAGGACGTTGCTCGCCAGGACCAGGCCTTGCCCGGCAATCGCCGCTTGCAGGGCGTAATGCTCCTCGTCGTATTCGCGTATGCAGGGCTGACGGGTCAGCCAGGTTTCTCCCGCCCGCGCACACCAGGCGTCCCAGCCATGGGCATACAGCTTGGTGTTGTGCCATCGCACACTGATCAACGTCGTCGGTTGTCGGGTCGCCAGAGCGGCTATTTGCTCAGGTGAACCGTATACACCGAAGTACTCGTCGAACAGACACATGCCATACAGGTTCGGGTAGTTCTCCAGGCTATAGCGCACCACCATGTCCACGCTGGCGTCCTGGTGCAGGTCGATCACTTCGCAGTGCGTGTCCAGGCGGACATTGATGGTGGGATGGCGCGCGTAGAACCGACCCAGGCGCGGCACCAGCCAAAGCGCCGCGAACGCTGCGGTGGTGGAAATCGTCAGATGCGCGGTGCTGCGTTGCGGGCGCAGGGTATCGACGGTTTGCGCCACTTCCAGCAAGGCACCGTGCAGGCTGTGGAACAAGCGTTGGCCACCGTCGGTAAGTCGCACCTGACGAGGCAGGCGCTCAAAGAGTTGCACGCCTAGCCAGGTTTCCAGTGAGCGGATCTGATGGGAAATCGCCGTGGGCGTTACCGATAGCTCAGCCGCCGCGGCCTTGAAACTGAGCAATCGTGCAGCGGATTCGAAGGCACGCAACGCATTGAGCGGTAGGGCAGCAAACATCTGGAATCTCCAATAGATGAGAACAGTTCATCTCGATCAACTAACGCTCATTTGAGCTGATGCAGGCTTGGGCTTCAGTCTGCAAGCCATTCGTGGTTTCCAGTGTAGTCACAATCCAGGAGTTTCAGATGAGCAAGATTCTTGTAGTGCATGGCAGCCCTCGCGGCGAGCGTTCCCATTCCCGGCGTCTGACGGAGGCTTTCATAGCGGCTTGGCAGGCCGCCAATCCACATACCCAACCGACTCGCCGCGAGGTCGGCCGGACCGTCATTCCTCCGGTCAACGAAGCCTTCATCGCCGCGGCGTTCCACTCCGAGCCTCAGGCGCGGCCGTTGACCATGCAGGCCGACCTGGCCTTGAGCGATGCGTTGGTGGCGGAGCTGCAGGCCCATGACCGGCTGGTGATTTCCACGCCCATGCATAATTTCGGCGTGCCCAGCGGCGTGAAGGCCTGGATCGACCAGATCGTGCGCATTGGCGTGACGTTCAACCACAGCCTGGATAACGGCGTCTCGCAATATGAACCGCTGGTGTTGGGCAAGAAGGCCCTGATCGTGACCAGCCGTGGCGATTTCGGCTTCGGCCTTGGAGGCTCGCTGGAATCCATGAACCACGCCGATACGCTGCTGCGCACGGTCCTCGGATTTATCGGCATCAGCGATGTGACGGTGGTGGCCGCTGAAGGAGAGGAGTCGGCCGAGCACAGCTTCGCACGGTCCTATGCAGAGGCCGAGCAGCGCTTGCTGGCGCTGGCGCGGACATTCTGAGCGGGGCTCGATCGGTTCAATGGGAGCTGGCGCCGGCGCCTTAAATTGACGGCGCGGGCCGAAGTGGCGGGTGTGTCATAGACTGGTCATCATCGGTACCGATGCTGACCACCTCTTGATCACAAGGACGTCGCCATGTCGCAACGCTGCGCCACTCGCTACCCGCTGGTGCTGGTCCCGGGCATGCTCGGGTTCATTCGCCTGGTGTTGTATCCGTATTGGTATGGCATCGTCGAGGCGTTGCGCCGGGGTGGAGCCGTGGTGGTCGCGGTGAAGGTTTCGCCATTGCATTCGTCCGAAGTTCGCGGCGAGCAATTGCTGGCACGGATCGAGGAAATTCTCAGGGAAACCGGCGCGCAAAAGGTCAACCTGATCGGCCACAGCCAGGGCGCCCTCACTGCCCGCTACGCAGCCGCCCTGCGCCCGGATCTGGTGGCCTCGGTCACATCGGTGGCGGGCACCAACCACGGGTCCGAACTGGCCGATTACCTGCAAGACCATTATCCGGCCGACAGCGCCAAAGGGCGGTTGCTCAGCGCTTTGCTGCGGCTGATCAACGCGTTGATGAGCCTGCTCGACACCGGCTATCACGGACCAAAATTGCCGGTGGACATTCGCGCCTCCCACGCCTCGCTGACGACTGCCGGCGTGGCGTTGTTCAACGAGCGTTATCCACAAGGCCTGCCGCAGACTTGGGGCGGGCAGGGGCCGGAAGAAGTCAATGGCGTGCGTTATTACTCGTGGTCCGGGACTCTGCAGCCGGGCAAGACCGACAGGGGCCGCAACCTGCTCGACGGTACCAATCGCAGCTGCCGGCTGTTCGCGCGCACCTTCGTGCGCGAAGCCGGGCAGTGCGACGGCATGGTCGGGCGCTACAGCTCGCACCTGGGCGCGGTGATTCGTGATGATTATCCCCTGGACCATTTCGACGTCGTCAATCAGTCGCTGGGGCTGGTGGGCAGGGGGGCGGAACCGATCCGGTTGTTTGTCGAGCATGCGCAGCGGTTGAAGGATGCCGGGGTGTAGGGCATCAGCACGACCGCGTTATCGTTCTTCGCGAGCAGGCTCGCTCCCACAGTGGCTCTGCGCCGTGCCCCTTGTGGGAGCGAGCCTGCTCGCGAAAGCGGTAGATCATGCAATGGAGATCCGGCGATGAAGGTGTAACAGGCGTTGTCTACACTGCACTTCATCGCTGTCCTTCTCGGGCGGCAACCAGGAGAAACACCATGAAGATGCTGCGTGTCCCTTTGTTGATGATCGGCCTGCTGCTGTGTTCCCAGGGCTTCGCCGCCACCGCCCAACAGACCAAGATGACCACCTGCAACGCCGACGCCACCGCCAAGGCCCTCAAGGGTGACGAGCGCAAGGCTTTCATGAGCAACTGCCTGAAGGCCACTCCGGCCGCTGCTGAACCCAGCACCCCGCAGGAACGCATGAAGACCTGCAATGCCACGGCGACGACCCAGGCCTTGAAGGGCGATGCGCGCAAAGCGTTCATGAGTGATTGCCTGAAGAAAAAGTAAGCGTTGAATCCGAGGAGGCTTCATCGCGAGCAGGCTCGCTCCCACAGCGGCTTTGCAGTGCTCGGTCTGAGGTGGGAGCGAGCCTGCTCGCGAAGAGACCGGTGCGAGAAACAAAAAAACGCCTGAACCAGGACCCAGGTCGGCCGATACAATCCCTAGTGCTGCCAGCGGAACGCTGGCAGACTGCCGATCCTTTCATGTCGTTTTTTTGTCCTGGGGCTGTATGCCAACGTTTTCTCAGCGTCATGTGTTGTTGGTGATCAGTTGGGTGATCATTTTTGGTGGGTTGCTGCTGGTATTGCCGCTGCGCCTGTTGCCGAGCCTGTTGGCCGGGCTGCTGGTGTTCGAGCTGGTCAACATGCTCACCCCGCAGCTGCAACGACTGATCGAAGGCCGGCGTGCCCGCTGGCTGGCAGTAGCGTTGCTGGGCACGCTGGTGGTCAGTGTGCTGAGCCTGATTTTCGCCGGGGCCTTCAGTTTCCTGCTGCACGAAGCGGAAAACCCGGGCGCCTCCCTGGATAAATTCATGGGTGTGGTCGACCGCGCCCGTGGGCAATTGCCGCCGTTCATCGACGCCTACCTGCCGGCCAGCGCCGCCGAGTTCCGGGTGGCGATCGGCGACTGGGTGAGCAAGCACCTCAGTGACCTGCAACTGGTGGGCAAGGACGCGGCGCACATGTTCGTGACGTTGCTGATCGGCATGGTGCTGGGCGCCATCATCGCCTTGCAGCGCATCCCCGACCTGACCAAGCGCAAGCCCCTGGCCGCCGCGCTGTTCGACCGACTGAACCTGCTGGTAAAGGCGTTTCGCAACATCGTTTTCGCCCAGATCAAGATTTCCCTGCTCAACACCTTCTTCACCGGGATATTCCTGGCGGTGGTGCTGCCGCTGTTTGGCATTCAGCTGCCGTTGACCAAGACCCTGATCGTGATGACGTTCCTGCTGGGTCTGTTACCGGTGATCGGCAACCTGATGTCGAACACCCTGATCACCATCGTCGCCCTGTCGCTGTCGATCTGGGTGGCCGTGGCGGCGCTGGGTTACCTGATCGTGATCCACAAGCTCGAATATTTCCTCAACGCCCGCATCGTCGGCGGGCAGATCAGCGCCAAGTCGTGGGAGCTGCTCATGGCGATGCTGGTGTTCGAAGCCGCGTTCGGCCTGCCGGGTGTGGTGGCGGGGCCGATCTACTATGCGTATCTCAAGAGCGAGTTGAAGCAGGTGGGGATGGTTTGATCCAAAGGATGTGCTGTCTGATCTGGCGCCATCGCGAGCAAGCTCGCTCCCACAGTTAACCGGGTTTTTCAGGAGGATGCGGTCAAGTGTGGGAGCGAGCTTGCTCGCGATTCAGGCGCCTCGGTCTCAGATCAGACCTGGCTGCCGTACCGCTTCATCGCCTCGATCGCCAACCCACTGCCGATGCTGCCGAAGATATTACCTTCCACGTGCCGCGCCTGGGGCAGCATTGCCGCGACGCTGTTGCGCAGCGCCGGAATGCCGCTGGAGCCGCCGGTGAAGAACACCGTGTCGACTTGATCAACCCGCACGTTGGCATCGTTGAGCAGTTGCGTGACGCTGTTGCGCACTCGCTCCAGCAGGCCGTCGATCGCCGATTCGAACAAGGCGCGGCTCAGGTCCACGCTCAGGCCCGGCTCGATCCGGTCCAGGGCCACGTGGCGCTGGTCGGCGTGGGTCAGCTGAATCTTGGTTTCCTCCACTTCCATTGCCAGCCAATGCCCGGCACGCTGTTCGATCAGCTTGAACAGCCGGTCGATACCGCCGGTGTCTTCGATGTCGTAGCGCATGCTGCCCAGGGCCAGCGTGGACTTTTGCGAATACACGGCGTTGATGGTGTGCCAGGTCGCCAGGTTCATGTGATGGCTGGTGGGCATGTAGGCGCCGCTTTTCATTCGGCTGCCGTAGCCGAAGAGCGGCATCAGGCCTTGCAGGCTGAGCTGCTTGTCGAAATCGGTGCCGCCGATGTGCACGCCGCCGGTGGCGAGGATGTCGGCGTGACGGTTGTCGTGCATGCGGCGCTCGGGAGACAGGCGCACCAGGGAGAAGTCCGAAGTACCGCCGCCGATGTCGACGATCAGCACCAGCTCTTCTTTTTCGATGGTCGATTCATAATCGAACGCTGCCGCAATGGGTTCGTACTGGAAGGAGACTTCCTTGAAACCGATGGCCCGCGCCACGTCCACCAGAGTGTTCTCGGCTTCCTGGTCGGCCATTTCATCGTCATCAACGAAAAACACCGGACGCCCCAGCACCACTTCTTCGAATTCCCGCCCGGCGGTGGCTTCGGCACGCTTCTTCAACTGGCCGATGAACAACCCCAGCAGATCCTTGAACGGCATCGCCGTGCCGAGCACGCTGGTATCGTGCTTGATCAGCTTGGAACCCAGCAGGCTCTTGAGCGAGCGCATCAGCCGGCCTTCGTAGCCTTCCAGGTATTCGTGCAGTGCCAGGCGACCGTAGACCGGGCGACGTTCCTCAAGATTGAAAAAGACCACCGAGGGCAAGGTGATCTTGTCGTCCTCCAGCGCGATCAACGTTTCCATGCCAGGGCGCAGCCAGCCGACGGTGGAGTTGGACGTGCCGAAGTCGATACCGCAGGCACGCGCCGGGGATGGGTTTTTCATGTCTTTCAGTTCCGGTCGTAAAAACGGCCGCGCAGTGTATGCCAGTGCGACGCGGATTCGAAGGCCGGTTGTCCACTAATTCGCAAACCCCGGCCTTGAAAGACCGCGTCGGCCCCCCAAACTTGCTGGCATGGGTCTGGTGGCACAGGGCGGTACAAGATCCGCCGCCAGCTGCCGATAAACTTCTGATGCACCGTCCGGTCACAATCTTGAGGCCGGTCAACCCGCTGTCCGGTCATCCGGGCATGCCGTGCGTGGCGGTGCGACATCGATAACGGATGGTGATGCTTAGATGGATTTCAAAGACTATTACAAGATCCTGGGTGTGGAGCCGACGGCCGACGACGCCACGATCAAGGCCGCCTATCGCAAACTGGCGCGCAAATACCACCCGGATGTGAGCAAGGAGAAAGACGCCGAGACCAAGTTCAAGGACGTCTCCGAGGCGTATGAAGCGCTGAAGAGTGCGGACAAACGCGCCGAGTACGACGACTTGCGTCGCTATGGCCAGCACGGCCAGCCGTTCCAAGGACCGCCGGGGTGGCAGAGCCGTGGTGGTTTTGGCGGACAGGACACTGGCGATTTCTCGGATTTCTTCAGTTCGATCTTTGGCAATCGCGGGCCGGGTTTCGGTGGCGGACAATCGGGTCGCAGCGCCGGCCGTCGGGGGCAAGACGTGGAAATGGAATTACCGATCTTCCTGGAAGAGACCCTGTCGAACGAATCGAAGAAGGTCAGCTTCCAGGTGCCGCAGTACAACGCCGCGGGCCAGCATGTGAGCAATACCAGCAGAAGCCTGAACGTGAAGATCCCGCTGGGAGTGACCGATGGCGAGCGCATCCGCCTCAAGGGCCAGGGCGCGCCCGGCATCGGTGGCGGCGGCAATGGCGACTTGTACCTGACCATTCGTTTCGCCCCGCACCCCAAGTTCGATGTCGAAGGCCAGGACCTGATCATCACTTTGCCCCTGGCGCCGTGGGAGTTGGCGTTGGGCACCGAGGTGGCGGTGCCGACCCTCACCGGCAAGATCAACCTCAAGGTGCCGGCCGGCAGCCAGAACGGCCAGCGCATGCGCGCCAAGGGCCACGGCCTGCGTAACAAGGCCGGCGAGCGCGGTTACCTGTTCGTGCAGCTCAAGGCCGTGATGCCCAAGGCCAGCGACGAGTCGGTCAAGGCGCTGTGGGCGGAGCTGGCGAAGAAAGCCGCGTTCGATCCGCGGGAGAACTTCTGAACCGAGGATCATGGCTAGACTCGACAGTTGAAGCATTGGGAGAAGCAGACCATGAACAACCCGATCATTGAACTGAACCTGATGGAATTCTGTGAGGCCGCCGCGTTGGCCGATGTCCATGTGATTGAAATCGTGGCACACGGCATTCTCGAGCCCCACGGTGCGACCCCGACCGACTGGCGATTCACTGATTACGAACTGGTCCTTGCCCGGCGCGCCGCCAGGCTGCGGCGCGAGTTGGAGTTGGAGTGGGACGGTGTCGCCCTGGCGCTGGACCTGCTGGAAGAGGTGCAGCAACTGCGCAGCGAAAACCGCATGCTCAAGCAGCGGCTGGGGCGGTTGGTCGAATGAGGCAGGTGCGGACATAAAACCCTGTGGCGAGGGAGCTTGCTCCCGCTCGGTTGCGCAGCAACCGCCAAAAAGCGAGGACTGCTTCGCACCCCAGCGGGAGCAAGCTCCCTCGCCACGGAGTTTGCGTTCGGCCGGTTATCCACTCAAAACAGAAAATACCGCTGCGCCATCGGCAGCACATCCGCCGGTTCACACCACAACAGTACGCCGTCGGCCTTGACCTGATAGGTTTGTGGGTCGACGTCGATGCTTGGCAGGTAGTCGTTGTGGATCAGGTCGGTCTTCTGCACATCGCGACAGCCTTTCACCACGGCGATCCGTTTCTTCAAGCCCAATTGCTCCGGCAGGCCCGCTTCGGCGGCGGCCTGGCTGATGAAGGTCAGGCTGGTGGCGTGTCGTGAACCGCCGTAGCTGGCGAACATCGGCCGGTAGTGCACCGGTTGCGGTGTCGGAATCGAAGCGTTGGCATCGCCCATCAGGCTGGCGGCAATCGCCCCACCCTTGAGGATCAAGGTCGGCTTGACGCCGAAGAACGCCGGGCGCCACAACACCAGGTCGGCCCATTTGCCGACTTCGATGGAGCCCACCTCATGGCTGATGCCATGGGTGATCGCCGGGTTGATGGTGTACTTGGCGATGTAGCGCTTGATGCGGAAATTGTCGTTGTCGGCGCCATCACCGGGCAGGGCGCCGCGCTGCTTTTTCATCTTGTCGGCGGTCTGCCAGGTGCGCGTGATGACCTCGCCGACGCGGCCCATGGCCTGGCTGTCGGAGCTGATCATCGAAAACGCGCCGAGGTCGTGGAGAATGTCTTCGGCAGCGATGGTTTCACGGCGGATGCGGCTTTCGGCGAAGGCCACGTCTTCGGCGATGCTCGGGTCCAGGTGATGGCAGACCATCAACATATCGAGGTGCTCGTCGATGGTGTTGCGGGTGAACGGTCGGGTCGGGTTGGTGGAGCTGGGCAACACGTTAGGAAAGCCGCAAGCCTTGATGATGTCCGGCGCATGTCCGCCACCGGCGCCCTCGGTGTGGTAGGTGTGGATGGTGCGGCCCTTGAACGCCGCCAGGGTGGTTTCGACGAAGCCGGATTCGTTGAGGGTGTCGGTGTGGATCGCCACCTGCACATCGTACTGGTCGGCCACGCTCAGGCAGTTGTCGATGGCCGCCGGCGTGGTGCCCCAGTCTTCATGCAGCTTCAGGCCGATGGCCCCGGCCTTGACCTGCTCGATCAGCGGCTCCGGCAGGCTGGCGTTGCCCTTGCCGGTGAAACCGATGTTCATCGGGAACGCGTCCGCGGCCTGGAGCATGCGCGCCAGGTGCCACGGCCCGGAGGTGCAGGTGGTGGCGTTGGTCCCGGTAGCCGGGCCCGTGCCGCCGCCGATCATGGTGGTGACACCGCTCATCAATGCTTCTTCGATCTGCTGCGGGCAGATGAAGTGGATGTGGGTGTCGATGCCGCCCGCGGTGAGGATCATGCCTTCGCCGGCGATCACTTCGGTGCTCGCGCCGATGGCGATGGTCACGTCGGGCTGGATGTCCGGGTTGCCGGCCTTGCCGATCGCCGCGATGCGTCCGTCCTTGAGGCCGACATCGGCCTTGACGATGCCCCAGTGGTCAATGATCAGTGCGTTGGTGATCAACGTGTCGACCACCTCGGCGGCCAGCAACTGGCTCTGGCCCATGCCATCGCGAATCACCTTGCCGCCGCCGAACTTCACTTCTTCGCCGTAGGTGGTGAAGTCCTTTTCCACTTCGATCCACAACTCGGTATCGGCCAGGCGAACCTTGTCGCCGACGGTGGGGCCGAACATGTCGGCGTAGGCTTGTCTCGAAATCTTCATGTGCTCGCCTTGAGGTTCTTAAGTCGTATGCAGTCCATTGTGGCGAGGGAGCTTGCTCCCGCTGGGCTACGTAGTGGCCCTCGCTTTTTTGCGGTTGCTGCGCAACCGAGCGGGAGCAAGCTCCCTCGCCACAGAGGCATTTCAGTCCAGATCGCCCATGACCCGCCCGGCAAACCCGAACACCCGCCGGTGCCCGGCCAGGTCCACCAGTTCCACCTCGCGGCTCTGGCCCGGTTCGAAGCGCACCGCCGTGCCGGCCGGGATGTTCAGGCGCATGCCTCGGCTGGCGGTGCGGTCGAAGGCCAGGGCGTCGTTGGTTTCGAAGAAATGAAAGTGCGAGCCGACCTGGATCGGCCGGTCGCCGCTGTTGGCGACGTTCAGCTTGAGGGTACGGCGACCGACGTTGAGCTCGATGTCGCCGGGCTGGACCTGGTACTGGCCTGGAATCATTGCGGTTGCCCCAAAGTCTTGTAGTAAATGGCGGTCGGGCTGTAGGTCCCGTCCGGGCTCTGGCAGTAGTCGGGCAGTTCGCCGACGCGGGTGTAGCCCATGGCGCGGTAGAACGCCTCGGCCTCGGAACCGGCCTCGGTGTCGAGGTACAGCAGGCCGCGCTTGTGCTGGCGCGCACCGAGCTCCAGGGCATTCATCAACTGCTGGCCGAGGCCGCGGCGGCGGGCATCGCCGCGCACCAGCAGCTTCTGCACTTCGGCGCGGTTGAGGCCGTTGGGCTTCTGGCACAGCGCGAGCTGGACGCTGGCTTGCACCTGCTCGTCCTTGACCACCACCCACAGCAGCAGATGGCCCTGGTTGAGGCTGGCCTGGACCTCGTCGAAATAGGCGCGGGCCTGGACGGCATCGAGGTCAGCCATGAACCCCACGCTGGCGCCATAACCCACGGCGTCGAGCAGCAGATCAATCAAGCCCTGGCGGTAATGCGCGAAGCTTTCAGCGTGGACTCGGCGCAACTGGGCGGCGTTCATCGGTATCACTCCTTGTCGATGGCGGGCGGTGGCGCCCCGGGATTGAGGACCAACTGCATGAAGGTCAGGTCCAGCCAGCGACCAAACTTGGTGCCCACCTGGGGCATCTGCCCGGTGATGGCAAAACTGGCCCGCTCGTGCAGGCGAATCGACGCCGTGTTGCCGCTCTCGATGGCCGCAACCATCACGTGTTTGCCGCAGGCCCTGGCGCGCTCGATCAGCGCACTCATCAGCAACGGGCCGAGGCCATTGCCACGTTGATCGCTGCGTACGTACACCGAATGCTCCACGGTGTGGCGGAAACCGTCGAACGGCCGCCAGTCGCCGAATGAAGCGTAGCCGAGCACGTCACCTTCGGCGTCGTTGATCACCAGCACCGGATAACCCTGGCTTTGCCGGGGCGCTGAACCAGGCCTGGCGATTGCCCAGGTCCACCGCCTGTTCGTTCCAGATCGCCGTGGTGTTGAGGACCGCATCGTTGTAGATGTCACGGATCGCCGGCAGGTCGGCAGGGCGGGCGTCACGAATGTGATAAGTCATGCCGCGACCTCAGGCGATGGGCTGGTGGACGGTCACCAGTTTGGTGCCGTCGGGGAATGTCGCCTCGACCTGGATCTCGGGGATCATTTCCGGGATGCCTTCCATCACCTGCTCGCGGCTCAGCAGCGTGGTGCCGTAGTGCATCAGTTCGGCCACGGTCTGGCCGTCACGAGCGCCTTCCAGCAGCGCGGCGGAAATGTAGGCCATGGCTTCCGGATAGTTGAGCTTCAGGCCACGAGCCAGGCGCCGTTCGGCGACGAGGCCGGCGGTGAAGATCAGCAGCTTGTCTTTTTCGCGTGGGGTCAGGTCCATGTGCAGTCCAGTAAGGGCAGATAAATAATTTCGCTGTAAACGCCGATCCCCTGTGGCAGGAGATCATTGTGGGAGCGAGCTTGCTCGCGATAGCAGTGTTTCAGTCGACATCAATATTGAAAGTTCCATCGCTATCGCGAGCAAGCTCGCTCCCACAGGAAAGCAGATTCATGTACTCCAGATTCTCGGTGGCACGGCTTCTCGTCCGAGCAGCGCGGGCCTGAGCAAGCGCCACAATTCAATCAACCACCCGCGCGCCAGTAATGCCTCGCTCGCCAGGCAGCGGGCGACGACCAGGCCGGGCAACTGGGTCAGGTCGCCGCGCACGGCATGGCCGAGGGATCGGCAGCGCTCCAGCAGCTCGCTGTCGATCTCGCCGGTCACCAGCAACGTCGCAAACACCGGGTCGCCGCCCAGCCCGATGGGGGAATCGAGCAAGCCGTCACCGCCGACAATGCGTTGGCGTTCATGCCACAACAATTGGCCGTCGCGGCGAATGTCCAGCCGCGATTGAAAGTGGCCGAGATCGAAGCGTTCGCCGCTGGCCGGTCGGCCGAGGGCAACCATGTCCCAGTAGAACAGCCGGGCGTCGCCCTGCAGATCGATGCAGGTGCTGAGTTCGGCCTGGGCCGCGCTGAAGACGATGGTTTCCTGAGGCAGCCATTCCAGGGTCGCACCGCCAGCCACGCTCAGTTTCAGTTGCTGGTACGCCGGGCTGGCCGCGCGGTACCACTTGGCCGCGCCGGGGCTGGTCAGTTGCGCCCAGGCACCGGGGCCGACGTGGGCCGAGATGTCCAGCCGATCACCGCCGGCAATCCCGCCGGGCGGGTGGACGATGATGTGCTGGCAGACTTCGGGACCTTCGGCGTACAGGTGTTTCTGCACCCGCAATGGACCCTTGTGGCGACGCTGGACCGGACGCGTGCAGTCGCCGAATCGGGCATAGCCCAAGTCCAGCTCGGCGTGCCAGCTGGGGGTGAACAGGGCGGATGGCGATACAGGTAGGTTCATGATTTTCTGATTATCGTCGGGACGCCAAGACTAGATCGTTACCAGCCCGCGCACACCCTCGACTTGCATATTTTCGCCGCGGCCTTGCTGGACGATCTCGCCCCGGGACATCACCAGGTACTCATCGGCCAGCTCGGCGGCGAAGTCGTAGAACTGCTCCACCAGCAAGATCGCCATGTCGCCCCGGGCCGCGAGTTTCTTGATCACCGCGCCAATCTCCTTGATCACCGACGGCTGGATGCCTTCGGTGGGCTCGTCGAGAATCAGCAGGCGCGGCCGGCTGGCCAGGGCCCGGCCAATGGCGAGCTGCTGTTGCTGGCCACCAGACAGGTCACCGCCGCGGCGTTGCTTCATCTGTAGCAGCACCGGGAACAGTTCATAGATGAAGGCCGGTACTTCCTTGGCCTCGGAACCCGGGAAACGCGAAAGACCCATCAGCAGGTTTTCTTCCACCGTCAGCCGAGCGAAAATTTCCCGGCCCTGGGGCACATAGGCGATGCCGGCATGTACCCGCTGGTGCGGCTTGAAGCCGGTGATGGCCTTGCCTTCCCAACTCACCACGCCTTCCTTGGCCGGCAGCAGGCCCATCAGGCATTTGAGCAGGGTGGTCTTGCCCACACCGTTGCGGCCCAGCAGGCACGTCACCTCGCCGACCTTCACGTCGAACGACAGGCCCCGCAGGATGTGGCTACCGCCGTAGTACTGGTGCAGCTTGTCGACTTGCAGCATGTTCCAGACTCTCCTCAAGTCCCCTGTGGGAGCGAGCTTGCTCGCGATGACTGCGGCACATTCAACACATGTGCAGGCTGAACTACCGCTATCGCGAGCAAGCTCGCTCCCACAGGGAACAGCATGTGTCGTTCTAGCGACCGAGATACACCTCGATCACCCGCTCATTGTCCTGCACCTGTTCCAGCGACCCTTCGGCCAACACGCTGCCCTGGTGCAGCACGGTGACGTGATCGGCGATCGCGCCGACGAAGCCCATGTCGTGTTCCACCACCATCAGCGAATGTTTGCCGGCCAGGGATTTGAACAGCTCGGCGGTGAAGTCGGTCTCGGCGTCGGTCATGCCCGCCACCGGTTCGTCGAGCAGCAGCAGTTGCGGGTCCTGGACCAGTAGCATGCCGATCTCCAGAAATTGCTTCTGCCCGTGAGACAGCAACCCGGCGGCGCGATTGACCGATGCGGCGAGGCGGATGGTTTCGAGCACTTCGCCGATACGGTCATGTTGCTCGCCGGTCAGTTTCGCCCGCAGGCTGGCCCATACCGATTTGTCGGTCTTGAGCGCCAGCTCCAGGTTCTCGAACACGCTCAAGGCTTCGAACACCGTCGGCTTCTGGAACTTGCGGCCGATACCGGCCTGGGCAATCTGCACTTCGCTCATGCTGGTCAGGTCCAGGGTTTCGCCAAACCAGGCCTTGCCGTGGCTGGGTCGGGTCTTGCCGGTGATGACGTCCATCAAGGTGGTCTTGCCGGCACCGTTGGGGCCGATGATGCAGCGCAATTCGCCGACGCCGATGTACAGGTTCAGATCGTTGAGCGCCTTGAAACCGTCGAAGCTGACGCTGATGTCTTCCAGGGTCAGGATGGTGCCGTGGCGGGTGTTCAGGCCTACGCCAGCAGCTTGGCCGAGGCCGATCGCATCGCGGCTGCTGCCCTGGTCCCGATTGGCATCGACAGGGGGCTCAATAATCGGTTCGAGCATGAAGTCCGCCGTGGGTGTGATTCGCATCATTCGCCCCTTTTCTTCAGCAAGCCGATCACGCCCTTGGGCAGATACAGCGTCACGACAATGAACAACGCGCCGAGGAAGAACAGCCAGTACTCAGGAAACGCCACGGTGAACCAACTCTTCATGCCATTGACCACGCCAGCGCCCAGCAGCGGTCCGATCAGCGTGCCGCGCCCGCCAAGGGCCACCCACACGGCCGCTTCGATTGAGTTGGTCGGCGACATTTCGCTGGGGTTGATGATGCCCACCTGCGGCACGTACAGCGCCCCCGCCAGGCCGCACAACACTGCGCTGAGCACCCAGACGAACAGCTTGAAACCACGCGGATCGTAGCCGCAGAACATCAGGCGGTTTTCCGCATCGCGCAGGGCCGTCAGTACCCGTCCGAACTTGCTGCGGGCCAGGCGCCAACCGATGAACAGGCTCGCCACCAGCAACAGCACCGTGGCAAAAAACAGCACCGCGCGGGTGCCCGGCTCGGTGATGCCAAAGCCCAGTATCGAACGGAAATTAGTGAAGCCGTTGTTGCCGCCAAAACCCGTCTCGTTGCGGAAAAACAGCAGCATCCCGGCGAAGGTCAGGGCCTGGGTCATGATCGAGAAATACACGCCCTTGATCCGCGAGCGGAACGCGAAGAAGCCGAACACCAGCGCCAGTAGACCCGGTGCCAGCACCACCAGGCACAGCGCCCAGAGGAAGCTGTCGGTGCCGGCCCAGTACCAGGGCAGTTCGGTCCACGACAAAAACGTCATGAACGCCGGCAGGCCGTCACCGGCGGCCTGGCGCATCAGGTACATGCCCATGGCGTAGCCGCCCAAGGCGAAGAACAGGCCGTGGCCGAGGGAGAGCAGGCCGGCGTAGCCCCAGACCAGGTCCAGCGCCAGGGCGACGATGGCATAGCAGAGGATCTTGCCGACCAGGGTCAGCGTGTAGGCCGAGACGTGCAGCGGATTGTCCGCCGCCAGCAACGACAGCAACGGCAGGCTCAGCAGCACGGCGAGGATCACCGCGCCGACGGCAACGGTGAGTTTGGGACCGGCCTTTTGTGTGGCCGTGAGCATCAGGGGCTGGTTCATCAGTCGATTACCCGTCCTTTGAGCGCGAAGAGGCCTTGCGGACGCTTCTGGATGAACAGAATGATCAGCGCAAGGATCAGGATCTTGCCGAGCACGGCGCCGATCTGCGGTTCGAGGATCTTGTTGGCGATGCCCAGGCCGAAGGCGGCGAATACGCTGCCGGCCAACTGGCCGACGCCGCCGAGTACTACCACCAGGAACGAGTCGATGATGTAGCTCTGTCCCAGGTCCGGGCCGACGTTGCCGATCTGGCTCAAAGCCACGCCGCCGAGCCCGGCGATGCCCGAGCCGAGGCCGAAGGCGAGCATGTCGACCCGCCCGGTGGGCACGCCGCAGCAGGCGGCCATGTTGCGGTTCTGGGTTACCGCGCGGACGTTCAGGCCCAGGCGCGTCTTGTTCAGCAGCAGCCAGGTCAGCACCACCACGAACAGCGCGAAGGCGATGATCACGATGCGGTTGTACGGCAGCACCAGGTTCGGCAGCACCTGGATCCCACCCGAGAGCCAAGCCGGGTTGGCGACTTCGACGTTCTGCGCGCCGAACACCAGGCGCACCAGCTGAATCAGCATCAGGCTGATGCCCCAGGTGGCGAGCAGGGTTTCCAGCGGGCGCCCGTAGAGGTGGCGGATCACCGTGCGCTCCAGCGCCATGCCGATGGCCGCGGTGATGAAAAACGCCACCGGCAGGGCGATCAGCGGGTAGAACTCGATGGCGTTCGGGGCGAAGCGCTGGAACAGCATCTGCACCACGTACGTGGAGTAGGCTCCGAGCATCAGCATCTCGCCGTGGGCCATGTTGATCACCCCGAGCAGGCCGAAGGTGATTGCCAGGCCGAGGGCGGCGAGCAGCAGGATCGAGCCCAGGGACATGCCGCTGAAGGCCTGGCCCAGCAACTCGCCGATGAGCAGCTTGCGCTTGACCTGGCCGAGGCTGGTTTCAGCGGCGGTGCGCACGGAGGCATCGGTTTCGACGCCGGGTTCGAGCAGCGTTTCCAGGCGGGTGCGGGCCAGCGGGTCGCCGGTTTCCCCCAGCAGGCGGACGGCGGCCAGGCGCACGGAAGGGTTGGCATCGACCAGTTGCAGGTTCGCCAGGGCCAGGCTCAGTGCGGCATGCACGTCTTCGTCCTGCTCGCCGGCCAGTTGCCGATCAAGGAACGCCAGTTGCGCGGGGCGGGCACTTTTTTGCAATTGCTGCGCGGCAGCCAGGCGCACACGGGCGTCCACGGCGAGTAGCTGGTGGCTGGCGAGAGCGGTTTCGATCAGCCCGCGCAAACGGTTGTTCAGGCGCAGGGTCTTTGGCTGGCCGTCGATGGTCAATTGGCCTTGCTGCAAGGCATTGATCAGCTCGACGCGCGCCGGGTCGGGCTGCGCGGCCCAGGTTTCCAGGAGCTTGGCCTGCTGGGACGGGTTGGCGGCGACGAAGTCTTCGGCTTCGCCGGCGTGGGTCGCCAATGGCAACAGCAGTGCCAGGGCGAGGATGAGGCGGTAAAGGGCGGTGGGCATAGCGAGTCGCCTTACGCGGACAATGTGGGAGCGAGCTTGCTCGCGATGGCGGTGGTTCAGTTTCATCAATGTTGAATGTGAGTCCGCTATCGCGAGCAAGCTCGCTCCCACAGGGAGTTGTGTCGGCCCTGAGCGTCGTCCTCGGACCGACACCCATGGGCTCAGTTGCTCTTCACCGCATAGTCAGGCTTCTTGTCGTTGCCGGCGATGAACGGGCTCCATGGCTGGGCGCGGATCGGCCCTTCGGTCTGCCAGACCACGTTGAACTGACCGTCGGCCTGGATCTCGCCGATCATCACCGGCTTGTGCAGGTGATGGTTGGTCTTGTCCATGGTCAGGGTGTAGCCCGACGGCGCGGCGAAGGTCTGGCCGGCCAGGGCTTCGCGGACTTTGTCGACATCGGTGGACTTGGCTTTTTCCACCGCTTGCGCCCACATGTGGATGCCGACGTAGGTGGCTTCCATCGGGTCGTTGGTTACCGCTTTGTCGGCGCCCGGCAGGTTCTTGGCCTTGGCGTAGGCTTTCCACGAATCGACGAATTTCTTATTTGCCGGGTTATCCACGGATTCGAAGTAGTTCCACGCCGCCAGGTTACCCACCAGCGGTTTGGTGTCGATGCCGCGCAGTTCCTCTTCGCCCACCGAGAAGGCCACGACCGGTACATCGGTGGCTTTCAGGCCCTGGTTCGCCAGCTCTTTATAAAACGGTACGTTGGAATCGCCGTTGACCGTGGAGATGACGGCGGTCTTGCCGCCGGCCGAGAATTTCTTGATGTTGGCGACGATGGTCTGGTAATCGCTGTGGCCGAACGGGGTGTAGACCTCTTCGATGTCCTTGTCCGCCACGCCTTTGGAGTGCAGGAACGAACGCAGGATCTTGTTGGTGGTGCGCGGGTAGACGTAGTCGGTGCCCAGCAGGAAGTAGCGCTTGGCGCTGCCGCCTTCTTCGCTCATCAGGTACTCCACCGCCGGGATCGCCTGCTGGTTTGGCGCGGCGCCGGTGTAGAACACGTTCGGCGACATCTCTTCGCCTTCGTACTGCACTGGGTAGAACAGCAGGCCGTTGAGTTCTTCGAACACCGGCAACACGGATTTGCGCGACACCGAGGTCCAGCAGCCGAACACTACGGCGACCTTGTCCTGGGTCAGCAACTGGCGGCCCTTTTCAGCGAACAGCGGCCAGTTCGATGCCGGGTCCACGACCACCGCTTCAAGCTTCTTGCCGTTCACGCCACCCTTGGCGTTGATCTCGTCAATGGTCATCAGCGCCATGTCCTTGAGGGACGTTTCGGAGATCGCCATGGTTCCGGACAACGAATGCAGGATGCCGACCTTGATGGTCTCGGCGGCCTGGACGGTCCAGGCCATGCCCATCGCGGCAATGCTTGCCGAGAGTGTAAAAGCCTTGATCAAGCTACGACGCTTCATTGTGCGATCTCCGTGGTCTTTATGTTTTTCTGGATGGCAGATGCAAACGCTGAAAGCGCTTTTGCAAGGGGTGTGCCCGGTCGGGGAAAGGCTTTGAAATGCGGGGTCGACGGTGAGAGAGGGAAGTGACGATGCACCATCAGCGAACACATCGTTGGTGCTGGTGCAGGATGGCGCTCCGCATTGGGGCGCGGATGAGGTTGACCCAAGGTGAAATTATCGCCCGCCCGTCTATGCTGACTCTTCTGCCATTGCGAAGTGGGAAAAACCGTTTGAATTACTCTGGCGCTGCAAGCTATTTTCTTCTCGACGAGACGGCAGTATTTGCCGTGTTGCCTGAAGTCAAACCGGCCGGGCATCCGCAATGGATGCACGTGACGCATCTGCGCGAAGCGAGATATTCGCTGATTCTCACCGCCGGGGAACATCTGCGAAGTAGCCCGCTGGATGTGTTTTCCGATTCCAGACTCTACATGCGTTTTTCGGCGGCGCTGCCAAGCATCAGTGTCGACGGGCTCACGTGTTCAGTTGTTTTTGTCGATGATCCAGGTCAAGCCGAATACCCACTCGGAATCTTTCATATCTGCGGAGGATCTACGCCGTCGGAATGGCGGTTGGTCGATCTGGATCTGGCCTGGTTGGCGGGGAAACGTGGCCGTCTCTTGGTAACGTGCGGGCCAGGGGCAAAAAATGACCCTACAGCCGACTGGTTGGCGATAGCTGACTTGTGTGTTGCCAGGGAAGGAGTGATGAAGCTTCTCCTGGCGAAAACACACCATCGGATGCGCGTGAAAAACGAGATAGCACACTTCAGCAGCGTCTACCGGAACGAGTTTTACTCGAACGTTCAGGAGCGACAGCGTGAAGCGGCCATGGGCGTTGCTCGCAACGTTCGCCGATTGAATGGACTGGCTCCGGCGCAAGGGCAGGGTGCCCAGTCCGAGATGGTGATTCTGGAGCCGTTTGAAGGAGAGGTCGCCTACTCCTATGCCACTCGTATGCTGAGGGCGAACGTCCCGCAAACGCCGCCCGATTTTCAAGCGAGGCTGCGTCGGAAAGTCAGGGATCACGGTGCAATAAAAGTCCTGTCGATCTGCAGTGGTGCCGCGCGGATCGAAGCTGGTTTGTCGGCGGCTGTTCCCGAAGGCGTTGAATGGTCACTGCTGGATATCAATGAAGACCTGCTTCACATCGCGGCGAAGCAGTTTTCTTCAGGGGTTGGCCTCGATCTGATCGTGGCCGATGCGAATAACCTGGTGCCTACCGGTGAGCAGTGGGACGTTATTATCTGCGTCTCGGCATTGCACCATTTGATCGAGCTGGAAAAAGTGATGCTCTTTATCTCCCATAGTTTGAAAAACGATGGCGAGTTCTGGAGTGTGGGTGAGGCCGTGGGGCGCAATGGCAATCGCTTGTGGCCTGAGGCAATAATTGCAGCTGATGCAGCGTTCTCGGCATTGCCGGCACGCTACCGGCTAAACGCCGATACCCAGGTTGTCGATGCGGTCATTCCAGACAAGGACCACTCGATCGGGTGCTTCGAGGGCATTCGAAGTGAGGAAATTACCGCGCTCCTCGAACGTTGGCTCAAGCCGGTGGATGTTTACCGTACCAACTGCTTCCTCTGGCGAATGGTCAATCTCGCCTACAGTGGAAATTTTGATCTTGCGAAAGCCGAGGACCGGGCATTGGTCATTGCTATGGTTCGAGCGGAGCTGGAGCATTTTCGAAATGGCGGCCTTGGTACCGAGCTGTTCGGCGTGTACAAGAGGAAGCATCTTTTCAGCGACGGCGCATCAGACCAATAAAGAACAGCCCACCGATAGCGGCTGTAGCGACCCCGATCGGCAAATCCTCCGGCGCGATCAGCGTGCGAGCCGCCACGTCCACCCAAACCAGGAACAGGCTGCCCAGCAGCACGCAGGCCGGCAGCAGCCGACGATGCTCGGCGCCCGCCAGACGTCGGGCGATGTGGGGCACCATCAGCCCGACAAAACCGATCGAGCCGCTGATGGACACCAGTACGCCGGTCATCAAGGACGCGATCAGGAAAATCCATAGCCTCACCTTTGCCGCGTTCAGCCCCAGGGTCACGGCGGTCTGCTCCCCGGCCATCAGCGCGTTCAACGGCCGGGCCATGCCCAGCAGCAACACCAGCCCCAGCAATACGCTGGCGGCTGGCACCGCGAGCAGTTCCCAGCGTGCCAGGCCCAGGCCGCCGAGCATCCAGAACATCACCGCCGAACTGGCGCGATGGTCTCCGAGGAACAGCAGCAGGTTGGCGGCCGCCATCATCACGAACGACACCGCTACGCCGCACAGCAGCAGGCGATCGCTCTCCAGGCGACCCTGGCGGGCAGCGATGGCCAGCACCAGCAACATACTCAACAGCGCGCCGATGAAGGCGGCCAGCGGCAGGGTCAGCAAGCCGATGATCTCGCCGACATGCAACACCACGATGACCGCCCCGAGGGTGGCGCCGGAGGTGACGCCAAGCAGGTGCGGATCGGCCAGCGGGTTGCGTGTCACCGCTTGCAGCACCGCGCCGATCAACGCCAATCCTGCGCCTACCAGCGCCCCGAGCAGCAGGCGCGGGACGCGGATCAGCCAGACGATGTGTTCCTGGCCGGCCGTCCAATACACCTCGCCGACACCGAAGGCCTTGTGCAGCAGCAGGTCCCAGACCACGGCCACCGGTACCCGCGCCGGCCCGAAACCCAGCGACACCACGCACGACACCAGTAACAGCGCGCCGAGCAGTAGCAGCAGTGCACCATAGCGACGATCGTTCATTGGCCGTGGAAACCCCGCGCCAGGGTTTGCACCGCCAGCACGTTATCGATACCCGGCGTGGCCTGCACGTAAGGGATCACGACGAAACGCTGGTGCTTGATCGCATCGACTGATTGCAGGGCCGGGTTGCTCGACAGGAACTGCTGTTTCTGCTCGGCACTGACTTCGCCGTAATCGACGATCACGATGACCTGGGGATTACGCTCCACCACGTTTTCCCAGTTGACGCGGGTCCAACTGGCGTCCACGTCATCCAGAATGTTGCGCCCCCCGGCCGCGTCGATCAGGGCCTGGGGCATGCCCAGGCGGCCGGAGGTCATGGCCCGGTCTTCGCCGCTGTCATACAGGAACACCCGCGGTTGTCGGGTTGGCAGGTGCTTGCGCACTTCGGCCACCTGGGCCTGCATCGTGGCGATCAGCGCGTTGGCGCGATCCTGGACGTCGAAGATTTTCCCAAGGTTGCGCAGGTCGTTGTAGGTGTCCTCCAGCGAGGCTGCCGGGCGTTTCATCACGAACGCGCAGGACTCGGTCAGTTCGTAGACGTTGATGCCCAGCGGTTGCAGGGTCTGCGGAGTCAGGTCGCCGCCGACGCGCATGCCGTAGTCCCAACCGGCGAAGAAGAAATCGACGTTGGCGTCGAGCAGGGTTTCCACCGAGGGATATTTGGCGGCCAGTTCTGGCAGCCCATCGAGGATTTTCGCCATCTCCGGCGTCACCGATTTCCAGCCGCTGATGCCGCTGTAGCCGACCATGCGTGGCTTGAGCCCCAGGGCCAGCATCATCTGGGTCATGTTGATGTCATGGCTGACGGCGTGCCGAGGGGCCTCGTTGAACACCACCTGGCGGTTGCAGCTCTGGATTGTCAGCGGGTAGCGGCTGGCCTCGGCCTGGACATGCAAACTTGCCAGCAATAACGGAAGCAACAGCAGGGGACGCAGGATCATGGTTGGGTTATCCAGGTGATTCGTGGGTAGCCGGCCAGCGGGTGTTCGTCCACCAGGGCCGCGACGCCGAACACTTCGCGCAACAGGTCGACAGTGAGGACGTCCCTGGGCGTGCCGCTGGCGACGATACGTCCGTGTTCGATCACGTACAGGCGGTCGCAGAACGCGGCGGCAAGGTTCAGGTCATGAATGCTGGCGAGGGTGCCGATGCCCAGGCCCTTGATCAGTTGCAGCAACTGCAATTGATAGCGCGGGTCGAGGTGATTGGTCGGTTCGTCGAGGATCAGCAACTGCGGCTGCTGGGCCAGGGCGCGAGCGAGGATCACCCGTTGTTTCTCACCGCCCGAGAGCGTGGCGAATGCATGGTCGCCAAAGCCTGCAAGCCCGGCCGACTCCAATGCCTGGAGCACCAGTCGGCGATCTTCTGGATTGTCACCATCGAACAGACCCTTGTGCGGCGTGCGCCCCATCGCGACCACCTCTTCCACCGTCAGGCCGAAGGCGTCGGGAAACTCTTGCAGCACCACGGCGATGCGTTGGGCGCACCAGCGCGAGGGCTGTTTCCAGACGTTGTGGTGTTCGAGTCTGACCTCGCCGCTTTCTGGCCGGCTGAAGCGGTAGGCGCAGCGCAACAGGCTGGTCTTGCCGCTGCCGTTGGGCCCGATCAACCCGACAAACTCCCCGGCAGCCACTTGCAACGTGGCATCACGCAGTTGGAACTGGTGATGGCAGTGGCCATGGCCCAGCGGCGTCCAGGCGAGGTGGGAGAGGGTTAGCGAGGTCATGCATTTACTCAAATCATGGGCGGCGCGCGGGTCCCTTGTGGGAGCGAGCTTGCTCGCGATAGCGGTGGTTCAGCTTGCATCATTGTTGGAGTACTGCCGCCATCGCGAGCAAGCTCGCTCCCACAGGGATAGTGTTTATGTTCGAAAGGCGGGCGCGATTGTAGAGCTTTCCCGCCGCTTTCCGTTAACGCGCAATTCTCAGCTTGAAGATGAAGCGGCCTCAGGCTGGCGATTGAACCGGGTAACAAGCCGGTCCAGCAGCCACACCACCACCAGCGACGCCCCCACCAACGGGAACACCACCGCCAGGGCCAACATGATGAACACCCCGGTCTTCCACGTCGGCAGGTCGTGGCGTAGTGGCGGCACGCCCAACTTGCCCTGGGGCCGGCGTTTCCACCAGATCACCATGCCGCTTACGGCGCTGAGCAGGATCATCAGGCAGACCAGCAGGACGATGATCTGGTTCACCGGGCCGAACATCTTGCCTTCGTGCAGCATCACCCCGGTTTCAGTGGCACGGGCAACGAGGTTGTAGTGCTCCCAGCGCACGTCGGCCAGGACTTTTCCGGTGTACTGGTCGACGTGCAGGGTCGCGTCGTTGCGCGGGTCATCGGCGAACACGGCGATGGTGAACACACCCGAGGCGGTCGTCGGCAGGGTGATGCTGTAGCCGGGTTCGACCTCGCGCTCGGTGGCGATGTCCTGCACCGCTTGCAGGCTGACGGTGGGTGCGGCGGGACCTTCGTGCCTGCCGCCATGGGCCATGTGCTCGGCGTGGTCGCCGGACATCGGCATTGGCGTGTTCTCCACCGCCCAGGGCACGGTCTGGCGGTGGGCATTGTTGAGGCTGCCGGCCTCGATGTCGGACTTCGGTACGTCGTTCCACATCGCCGCCGGGAAGCGGTTCCAGAGGTCGGCGTATTGCTTGCCCCAGAAGCCGGTCCAGGTCATGCCGCTGAGCAGCATCACCAGCAGGAACGCCGCGCCCCAGAAACCGACAACGATGTGCAAGTCGCGCCAGAACACCCGACCGCGAGCGCTCCAGCGCGGCCATAGCACGCCGGCCGAGGATTGCCCGCGCGGCCACCACAAGTACAGTCCGGAAACCACCAGCACCACGCCCCAGCCGGCAGCCATTTCCACCAGCCGGTCACCGACGGTGCCGATCAGCAATTCGCCGTGAATCGCCCGGGCCATGGCTTGCAGGTTGTCTTTCGCGTCCTGCTCGCCAAGCACGTCGCCGTGGTACGGGTCGATGAACACATTCAGCTCCCGGCCCTTGTCGACCACCACGAATTGCGCGCTGCGCTCGGCGTTGATCGGCGGCAGGTACTGTTTGACCTGGCCTTCGGGGTAGGCCTGGCGGACCTGCTTGAGCAGGTCGTCCGCCGCCAGGCTGTGATGCCCGGCCGGTACGTTCAGCAGGTTGCCGTACATCAATGGATCGAGTTGCGGCTTGAACAGGTAGATGATCCCGGTCAGGGCCAGCATCACCATGAACGGCGCCACGAACAGCCCGGCATAAAAATGCCAGCGCCAGGCCAGGTTGTAGAAATTGGGTTTCGGTTGGCTCATTGCAAAGCGCTCCGCAGGGCAAATTCGGTTGTCATGTTGTGCGGCTGCCGGGCAGCCGATAGCAGGTGAGCCTTGACTAAACACAGACCCCGTGGCGAGGGAGCTTGCTCCCGCTGGGCTGCGCAGCGGCCCTTGGTTTTTGCGGTTGCTACGCAACCGAGCGGGAGCAAGCTCCCTCGCCACAAGGTCAGGTGTCAGGTCTTGCCTGCGTCGTCAGGCACTCATCCGTGTCCAGGGCAGCGTTGGGCTGTCCTTTGCGACCGGGTGAGCAGGTGCGGGCTTATGCGTCGAGGGGCGGTGCGCGGGTGCGGGCGCCCGGAAAGAACGTCGGCCGGGCATGACCCAGGCGCGGGGAAGGGCTGGTGTAGGTATGGCTGGGAGGGGTATCGAAGACGGCGAATATGTGGCCGCCAGGCAGCGCCGGGCAGTTGAACAGCAGGCTGCAATAACCGCATTTTTCCCACAACGCGTGGTGTTCGCTCTGGGGCGCGCAGTGCTCGGTGGCCGGCGCTTCGTGCACCGGCATGTCCATGCTCATTTCCATATCCATGCTCACGGACACAGGCATGGACATGCGCTGATCCATCGGCATCGACTGGGAAACCAGTGGTCCGATAAAGATCATCAGCATGGCGAACAGGCTGATCCAGCTGCCGCGTGTCAGGCTCATGGGCTGACGGCGGTGCTTGGATGGGCTGGCGCGACGAGGTTGCATAGGCGGCTACGTCTACTGGGCGTGCTGGTGTGTCTGGGTGCCGTCGGGTGCTTTTTTCTGCACCGCGACATCCACCGTCACGTCCCCGGCCTTTTCGAAATGCAGGGTCATGGGGAAACGTTTGCCGTCGCTGAGCAAGCTACGGTCCTTCAGGTCCAGCAACATCACGTGATAGGCCATCGGCGCGAAGGTGACGGTCGCACCGGGGGCGATGGCAACGACGGGCACCGGTTGCATTTTCATCAGGTCGTTTTGCATCACATGTTCATGAAGCTCGGCCTTGCCGGCAATCGGCGAGTCGACGCCGAGCAGTTTGTCGGCGGTGGCGCCGCCGTTGTGAATCACGAAGTACGCGGCCACGGTTGGCGCGTTGGGTGGCAACTCCTGGGACCACGGGTGGGCGATTTCAAGCTCGGCGGCCTGGTACTGGTGAGCCTGGGCGAAGCCAACCGGGAGCAGCAGGGCGGCCAGCAGGATGAGTCGGTTCAACATGGCAATTCTCCGGAACGATTCAGGACGCAGTTTCATGCGGGAAGAATCAGGCCAGAGGCGAAGCACGGGGGTTGAGGCTGGGCCATTGCTGGCGCGGGGTCGGGCTGTCGAGCGTTGCGTGGGCCGTACCGCGATCGGCCCGTTGTGCGTCCAGATACAACTGCGGGGCGTGCCCGCCGAGCGCCATCAGCGGCGCCGGGCCTGAGCAGCACCAGCAATGCTGCATCGTCGAGTGATTGTCTTTCTGTGGCGTGCCTTGTTCCAGCTTGCCCAGGGAAACCGCCAGCATCTTCGTACCGCTGGATGAGCAGAAACTGCCCCACAGCATTTGTTCCGCTGGCGTACTGGCGGCTGCACCGGCGCTATTGGAAAGCGGCATGGCAAGCATGTTGAACAGCACTGCGAAGCAGGCGATCCAGGCAAATGCAAGCCGTTGTCGGGACATGGGGCAATCCGCTCGGTTGGGCGATCAGGTGGCGGTATTTAGCCTGATCGGTGTCGAGAAGTAAAAAGGCCACGTGCGGTGTAGGGTCGCAGGGCTGGTGTTAACAGTAGCAATGGATCTTCAAATGGTCGTCGCTCGTAACTTCAAGCCCAGAGCTTTCATGACTTTGATGATAGTTGTGAATTCTGGATTGCCCGCACTGCCCAGGGCTTTATAAAGACTCTCTCGCCCGAGCCCGGCATCACGGGCGATCTGCGTCATGCCTTTTGCCCTGGCGATATCGTTGAGAGCTGCGCGAACCAGTGCGCCGTCACCGCTATCTTCTTCAAAACAGGCATCCAGATAAGCGGCCATCTCCTCCGGCGTCTTGAGGTAGCTGGCTGCATCGAAACGTGTGAATTCTGCGGTCATGATTCACTCCTCATCACCCATGGCTTGCGCTATTTGAACAGCGCGTTTGATGTCCCGTTTCTGAGTTGACTTATCACCTCCCGCAAGCAGCAGGTAAAGCACGGAATCTCGACGGGCAAAATACACTCGGTAGCCTGGGCCCGAGTGAATGCGCATCTCATACACTGCGTTGCCGACCGGTTCGCAATCACCCAGATTGCCATGCTCAGCAGATCGAATCCTGGCAATGATGCGAGCTTTCCCTGTGACGTCTCTCAAACCGTCAAGCCAGCTTGAGAAGATTCGGGACTGTACAAATTCGATCATTGGATCGTATTCCTTGGGATACGCTGTGGCAAGCAGCGCTTTTCCAGGCGCGAGACGCATCGCTCATGCTTGATGACTGCCAGACGCTGCGGTGGGTATCAAGGAGCGGAACTATAGAGTTGAACGTCTTGGACGAAACAGCCGGCTGCGTCTGGAAAACCTGTGAGAAATGTCTCGCTGATCTGCTGAGTTCAAAAGCCGTTGGGTACGGATAAAGCGTCCAGCACCTCATTGATCGCTGCAAACTCCCGATCCACCCCCGCCAACACCGGCCGCTTCAACACCAGCACCGGCACTCCCCGCTCCCGGGCCACCTCCAGCTTCGGCTCGGTGGCCGTGCTGCCGCTGTTCTTGCTGACCAGCACATCGATTTGTCGCCGTTCGAACAGTTCGCGTTCACCGTCAATATGAAACGGCCCACGGGCGCCGATGACTTCGCAGCGTTCGTTGCCGGGGTAAACGTCCAGTGCTCGCAGGGTCCAGAACTGTTCGGCGGGAATTTCATGCAGATGCTGCAGCGGCTCACGGCCGAGGGTGAACAAGGGGCGGTGGAAAGGCTGCAAGGCCTGGATCAGTTCGTCCCAGTCGGCCACTTCGCGCCAGTCATCGTCGGCCCGTGGGCGCCAGGCCGGACGGCGCAGGGCCCAGCAGGGGATGGCGCAGGCGCGGGCGGCACGGGCGGCGTTGTAGCTGATTTGCGCGGCGTAGGGGTGGGTTGCGTCCAATAGCAGGTCGATGCCCTCGGCGCGAATGAATTGCGCCAGGCCTTCGGCGCCGCCGTAGCCGCCGACGCGCACCTGGCAGGTCAGGTCGGTGGGGACGCGACCGATGCCCGCCAGGCTGTAGATGTGTTCGGGGCCGAGCGTGCGAGCGATGGCCAGGGCCTCGGTGACGCCACCGAGGAGCAGGATGCGTTTCATTTCAAGGCTCCAGCGTGGCCGACGATTCCGCCCTGGCGGTCGATGGCGAAGACTTCGATCTGGACCTGGGCCGGGACCACGCTGCGAGCGAATGCCAGGGCGTGCTCGCACACGGCGTCACCGAGGGCGATGCCGACGGCGCTGGCCATCGCGAGGGCTTGCTGACTGGTGTTGGCTTGACGAATGTCGTGCTGCAACGTCTCATCGGCACCGATCGCCGCCGCCCATTCGGCCAATTGTGGCAGGTCGATGCTTGAGTGGCGGCTGTGCAGGTCCATATGCCCGGCGGCGAGTTTGCTGATCTTGCCGAAGCCGCCGCAAAGACTGAGCTTTTCCACCGGCACCTTGCGCACATGCTTGAGCACGGCGCCGACAAAGTCGCCCATTTCGATCAGGGCGATTTCCGGCAGGTTGTAGACCCGGCGCATGGTGTCTTCGCTGGCATTGCCGGTGCACGCGGCGATGTGCAGGTAGCCGTTGGTTTTCGCCACGTCGATGCCCTGGTGGATCGACGCTATGTAGGCGGCGCAGGAAAACGGTCGGACGATGCCGCTGGTGCCGAGGATCGACAGACCGCCGAGGATACCCAGTCGCGGGTTCATGGTTTTCAGCGCCAGGGCTTCGCCGCCCTCGACATTGACCGTGACTTCGAACCCTCCGGCATAACCGTTTTCATCGGCCAGGCGACCCAGGTGATCGTTGATCATTTTGCGCGGCACCGGGTTGATCGCCGGCTCACCGACAGCCAGGACCAGTCCCGGTCGCGTCACCGTGCCGACGCCACGACCGGCAACAAAACGCACGCCAGGTTCGGCGATCAGGCGCACCTGGGAAAACAACAGCGCGCCATGAGTCACGTCCGGGTCATCACCGGCGTCCTTGATCGTTCCGGCCTCGGCACCTTGCTCGGTCAGCCGGCAGAACTCCAGGCGCATCTGCACCTGCTTGCCCTTGGGCAGGACGATTTCCACGGCATCGGCCTCGGTGCCGCACAGCAGCAATCGCGCCGCCGCCAGGCTGGTGGCGGTGGCGCAGCTGCCGGTGGTCAGGCCGCTGCGCAGGGGGGCGGGTTGCTCGGCGGTTTCGTCACGCATCGAGAGGTTTCGTCAGGTCCAGCAAGGTGATTGGCAAGGCTTGGCGCCAGGTATCGAATTCGCCCAAAGGCTGGGCCTGGGCGACATGGATGCGGGTCAGCTCACCGCCGTGGCGTTCGCGCCAACTCATCAGTGTCATCTCGCTTTGCAGGGTCACGGCATTGGCGACGAGCCGACCGCCAGGCTTGAGCCGGGCCCAACAGGCATCAAGCACGCCTTCGCGGGTGACGCCGCCACCGATGAACACCGCGTCCGGACGCTCCAGGTTCTCCAGCGCCTGCGGGGCGCTGCCACGAATCAATTGGAGGCCGGGCACGCCAAGGGTGTCGCGGTTACGTTCGATCAAGGCTTGGCGGCCTTCGTCGGCTTCGATGGCCAGGGCTCGACAACTGGGGTGGGCGCGCATCCATTCGATGCCGATCGAGCCGCTGCCGGCGCCGACGTCCCAGAGCAGCTCGCCGGGGGTTGGGGCGAGGCGGGCCAGGGTGACGGCGCGCACGTCGCGCTTGGTCAGCTGGCCGTCGTGTTCGAAAGCAGTGTCCGGCAGGCCGGCCAGGCGTGACAGGCGCTGTGTCGACGGATCGGCCCGGCATTCGATGGCAATCAGGTTCAAGTCGGCGCCGGCTTCATCGGACCAGTGCGCAGCGCAACCGTCGATCCTTCGTTCTGCCGCACCGCCCAAATGCTCCAGCACGGTCATGGCGCTCGGGCCGAATCCGCGCTCGCGCAGCAGTGTCGCCACGGCGCCGGGGCTGTGGCGGTCGTTACTCAACAGCAACAGCCTGACGCCACTCGACAAGTGGGCATTGAGCGCCGCCAGGGGGCGGGCCACCAGCGACAGCGTGACCGCGTCCTGCAACGGCCAGCCCATGCGCGCCGCCGCCAGCGAGCAGGAGGATGGCGCGGGGATGACCTGCATTTCCTCGGCCGGCAGCTGTTTCGCCAGGCTGGCGCCGACGCCATAGAACATCGGATCACCACTGGCCAGCACGCACATCGGCTCGCCCCGTCGAGCCAGCAGCGGTTCCAGGGAGAATGGGCTGGGCCACAGCTCCCGCTCGCCGCGGATACACAGCGGCAGCAGTTCCAACTGACGGGCGCTGCCCAGAATCCGCGACGCCCGCAGCAAGGCATGGCGAGCCGTTCGGCCCAGGCCCTTGAAGCCTTCTTCACCGATGCCCACTACGGTCAGCCAGGGGGTCATCTCTGTTCCTCGAATAAATGGGTTGATCGCCACGCTTGTGCAGTCGCGAAACGGGTCGCCATCATACCGTGCCTCGACGGATCTGACGTGAACCATCCCCTGTGGGAGCGAGCTTGCTCGCGATGACGGCGTTACATTCAACATTAGCTTTTCAGACAGACCGCTATCGCGAGCAAGCTCGCTCCCACAGGGGATTCGCGGTGACAATGGGATTTATGTGCCCACCATCAGCAATCCGACCGGCAAGCTTTTCATGACCGCAGGCAAAGCAGGCATAATGGCGGCTGTCGCCGCTGCGGCGTTTCCTATTTACCGGTCCTGCCTTGAACGAACGTCCATCTTCCAACGTCATTCGCCCCTCGGGTTGTCCGGGGTTGCTGCGTGTCGTCCAGGCACTGGACGGAGGAATCTGCCGAATCAAGCTTGATGGCGGCGTCATCCACGCGGATCAGGCCGAAACCGTCGCGTGGGTGGCCGAGCAGTTCGCCGGGGGCGTGATCGAGGCCACCAACCGCGGCAACTTGCAGATCCGCGGTATCGGCCCTGAGCCGGACGCGTTGATCGAGCCGTTGCTGGCCGCCGGGCTTGGCCCGCGCACGACGGCCGGCGATGACGTGCGCAACCTGATGCTCAGCCCTTCGGCGGGCATCGACCGGCAGATGCTGTTCGACACCCGTCCGCTGGCGGCACAGATCCTCTTCACCCTGCAAACCCATGAGCGCTTCCACGAACTCTCGGCCAAGTTCGCCGTGCAGTTGGACGGTGGCGAAGCCTTGGCGATGCTCGAGCATCATCATGACCTGTGGCTTTCGGCGCTTGTCCAGCACGGCGAGCCCTGGCTTGCCTTTGGCCTGGCCGGTTCGCCATTGGACACGCCGGCGGGCAAGGTGCCCCTGGCCCAAGGGCATGCCCTGGTGGTAGCGGTGCTGGAGCTATTTCTCGAACTGGCCCGCCCGGACCAGAACCGCATGCGCCAACTGCTGGCTGAAGGTGCCGTGGATGAACTCATGACCCGGTTGACCGGCCGCGTGCCGCTGCAACCTTGCCTTGACTGGCGGCGGAGTGCGTCGCCCGGCGGCTTGCACATCGGTATTCACTCCCAGCACGACGAACGGGTCTATGTCGGCGCGGCGGCGCCCCTCGGCCGGCTTGATACGGTCATGCTGCGCGGCGCGGCGCAGTTGGCGCGGGAGAAGGGCGACGGCAATCTTCGCTTCACTCCCTGGCAAAGCCTGTTGCTGCCCAACGTGCGCCGCGAGGATGCGGATGCCGTGTTGACGCAGCTCGACGCGCTAGGCCTGTTGTGTTCGCTCGATCACTCCCTGGCGCAACTCATCGCCTGCACCGGCTCCAGTGGCTGTGGCAAAGGCCTGGCCGACACCAAGGGCGATGCCCGCCAATTGGCGGATCTGCTGCAACGTCGGGGCCAGGCTTTGAGCATTCATCTGTCCGGCTGCCAGCGATCGTGCGCGGCCGCCCACATCGCCCCGGCGACGTTGCTGGCGGTCGCCCCCGGTCGTTATGACCTCTATTTTCGTGATGCCGCGTTGCCGGGTTTCGGCGCGCTGCAAGCACACAATCTGACAATCGAAGCGCTCGGCCACTGGCTCGACGCTCATCCCCGGAGCCCCCTTGATGCTTGATTACATCCGCGACGGTCAGGAGATCTATCGCAACTCCTTCGCGATCATCCGCGCCGAGGCGAACCTGGCGCGCATTCCTGCCGATCTGGAAAAACTCGCGGTGCGGGTGATCCACGCCTGCGGCATGGTCGAGGCGGTCGATGGCCTGCAGTTTTCCGCAGGCGCAGGCGCGGCGGGGCGCCAGGCACTGGCGGCCGGTGTGCCGATCCTGTGTGATGCGCGGATGGTGTCCGAGGGCGTGACCCGGGCGCGCCTGCCGGCCAACAATCCGGTGATCTGCACCTTGCGCGACGACAGCGTGCCAGCCTTGGCCCGCGAGCTGGGCAACACTCGCTCGGCGGCCGCGCTGGAGCTGTGGCGTCCACATCTGGAAGGTAGCGTCGTGGTCATCGGCAACGCACCGACCGCGCTGTTCTATCTGCTGGAAATGCTCGATGCCGGCGCGCCGAAACCGGCCCTGATCCTTGGCTTCCCGGTGGGTTTTGTTGGCGCCGCCGAGTCCAAGGCCGCGCTGGCGGCCGACAGCCGTGGCGTGCCGTTCGTGATCATGCAAGGCCGCCTGGGCGGCAGCGCCATGGCCGCCGCCGCCGTCAATGCCCTCGCCACGGAGGTTGAATGATGCAGCAGCCTGGACGCTTGATCGGCCTCGGCGTCGGGCCGGGTGACCCGGAACTGATCACGGTCAAGGCCTTGCGCCTGCTGCGGGAGTCGCCGGTGGTGGCGTACTTCGTCGCCAAGGGCAAGAAGGGCAACGCCTTCGGCATCATCGAGGCCCATCTGCAGGACGCGCAGACCTTGCTGCCACTGGTCTACCCGGTCACCACCGAAGTGCTGCCGGCGCCGTTGTCCTACGAAGAAGTTATCGCCGACTTCTATGACACCGCCGCCGAGCAACTGGCCGTGCACCTGGATGCCGGTCGCGACGTGGCGGTGATCTGCGAGGGCGATCCGTTTTTCTACGGCTCCTATATGTACCTGCACGATCGCCTGGCCGAGCGCTACGAGGCCGAGGTCATTCCCGGCGTGTGTTCGATGCTCGGTGGTGCCTCGGTGCTGGGAGCCCCGCTGGTCTATCGCAACCAGAGCCTGTCGGTGCTCTCCGGCGTCCTGCCCCACGACGATCTCAAGCGTCGGCTGGCCGACGCCGATGCGGCGGTGATCATGAAGCTGGGGCGCAACTTCCCCAAGGTTCGGCAGGTGCTTGAGGAACTGGGTATGGACGGACGGGCGCTGTACGTCGAGCGCGCGACCATGGCCAACCAGAAAATCGTGCCGCTGGATGAAGTCGAGCCGATGTCTTCGCCGTACTTCTCGCTGATCATCGTCCCGGGCGAGCGGTGGCAGGGATGAGGAAACCGGCGGCAATTGTCATCCTCGGCCCGGGCAGCCTTGCGACGGCCCGACGAATCCAGCAGTGCTATCCCGATGCGCTGATCCATGGCCTCGTCGGGCGGGTGGAGGGCGATCGGCAATACCTTGAATTCGGCACCACGTTGCGCGAACTCTATCAACTGGACACGCCGATCATTGCGCTGTGCGCGGCGGGCATCGTCATTCGCACCCTCGCGCCGCTGTTGCTGGAAAAAGGCGTCGAGCCGCCGGTGCTGGCGGTGGCCGAGGATGGCAGCGCCGTGGTGCCGCTGCTGGGCGGTCTGGGCGGCGTGAATGTGATGGCCCGGGAAATCGCGACAGCGCTGCAAGTCGTTCCGGCGATCACCACCAGCGGCGAGTTGCGTTTTGGCACCTGCCTGCTCAATCCACCGAGCGGCTACAGCCTGGGCGATCTGGAGCAGGGCAAACGCTTCGTGTCCGACCTGCTGGCCGGCGAGCCGGTGCGGGTCGAAGGCGCGGCGCCGTGGCTGGACCAGGCGCAGTTGCCCCAGGATGCGCAGGCACGGTTGGCGATACGCATCGACAGCGCCGCGGGTGTGCCTGCGCCGGATGAATTGCGGATCTATCCGCGCAATGTGGTGGTCGCGGTGAGTGCCGGCACGCCGGACGTGTCGACTGCGGTCAGCGACGCGCTGCACCGAGCCGGCCTCGCCGGGCAATCTCTGGCCTGCCTGCTGGCGGCGGACAATGACATGGCCCGCGTCGAGTTGCACCACGCCGCGCTGGCGCTGGGCGTGCCGCTGCGCTTCGCCCAGGCGAGTGATGACAGTGAGCAATGGCTGGATGATGCGTTGGGCCAACCGGCTTCGTTGCAACGAATGGGCGGTGTGGTCATCGCCGTGGCTGAGCGGCCCGTCGACCCGCTGCAGCTTGGCCGTGCGCGCGGACGTCTGGCGGTGATCGGCCTTGGCCCTGGAGCGGCAGAGTTGATGGTCCCGGCCGTGCGTGCCGAACTCGATCGCGCCAACGATGTGCTCGGCTACGAGACTTACGTGCGCATGGCCGGGCCTTTGCGAGCCGACCAGGTGCAGCATTGCACCGACAACCGCGAAGAAATGCAGCGCGCCCGACATGCCTTCGAACTGGCGGCTCAGGGCCGGTCGGTGGTGGTGGTGTCATCCGGTGACCCTGGCGTATTCGCCATGGCTGCCGCCGTGCTGGAGGCGCTGCATGAATCGACCAATGCCGATTGGCACAACGTCGACCTGCAAATCCTGCCGGGCGTCTCGGCCTCCCTGGCCACGGCGGCCCAGGCCGGCGCGCCGCTGGGCCATGATTTCTGCGTGATGTCCTTGTCGGATAATCTCAAGCCGTGGTCGATCATCGAGAAACGCCTGGACCTGGCGGCCGAGGCCGACCTGGCCCTGGCGTTCTACAACCCGATCTCTCGTTCCCGTCCATGGCAACTGGGGCGGGCGCTGGAAATCGTCGCACAACATCGTACAGCGGACACTCCGGTGGTCCTGGGGCGTGACATCGGTCGACCAGGCCAGACCCTGCGCGTCACCACGCTCGGGCAACTGACCCCAGACCAGGTGGACATGCGTACCATGGTGCTGATCGGCTCTTCCACCACCTGCGTATTTCCGCGCGCTGAAGGTGGCGACTGGGTGTATACGCCACGTTGGTATGGCGACAAGCCAGGGGCATGAGTAGCGTCAGGGTGTCAGGTGATTTAATTTTTCATGGGGCGGTTCTGGCTGAGGTCGAATCGCTCCAAGTATTTTTACATCCGTCACGTCTAGAGTCCCAGCAGGCGGTTGAATTGCTACGGGGCTAAATATCCTTTTACCCCGGTAAAAATGATCTGCGCCGCCAGTGCGCAGACAAACAGCCCCATCAGGCGGCTGACGATCTGCAGGCCTTGATCGCCAAGGATCCGTTCGATGCGGCTGGACAGGTAAAGCACGACGCCAACGGTGAAGCTGGCGAGGGCGATGCTGATGATCGCCATGAGCTTGTCGTCCCAGTGCGGCTGGCTTACGCCCATCACCAGCAAGGCGCCGATGGTGCCGGGGCCGACGGTCAATGGAATGGTCAGCGGGACGATGGTTACGTCTTGCTGGACATTATCGGTCTGTACCGCCGACTTGCCCTGGGCCATGCCCAGTGCCGAAATGAACAGCACACTGCCGGCGCCGATACGGAATGCATCCACGGTGATGCCGAACACGCTGAAAATCACTCTTCCGAACAGGTACAGCAACACGCTGGACACCAGCGTCGCGGTCGCGACCTTCCAGGCCAGGCGACGTTGTTCCTTGCGCGAATAGCCGCGGGTCAGGCTGATAAAACACGACAGCACGAAGAACGGGCTATAGAGCACCAGCATTTTCAGATAAACGCTGAACAGCACATGGAGCATGGTGGAGGCTCGCGACGAATGAAATTGACGTGGAGTCTATCAGGCAGCGGGGTATCTGTCGGCTCGTGGCAAGGGCGAATGCAAGTACCGGAAGAGGTCACTTGATTATTACCGTTACTTGTAAGACGTTGAGTTTGATTATTCGCTGTTACAGTTGCGCGCTTGTTGTTATGAGGTCGGTTGAGTAAGTTTGTCTCGCGGATCCACGGAGGATCTTTATTAAATAAGGGAATGGTATGAGTGTTAAAGATTATTCTGTTGTAACCATGGCTGATCGTCTTGAGCGTCTGGGCGCTCATGATGTTGCGCCGGAAGAGTTCGAACTGTCGTCGCGTACGTATGCTGTTTCTTCCGGGAAGACGGCTGGCGAACCCGAGAAGCCGGATCGGGCCTCGGTTGTCGGTAACGGCATCCTGACTTTTGTTTCGGGGATGTCCGAACAAAAGCAGGCGGATGTCCAGCACTCTTATTTGTTCGCATCATTAGTGGCTAACAAGCGCTATCCAAAAGATGAACAGGGCAAAGAGTGGTATCAACTTTTCCTGGAAGTGATGCAGGATTGCGGCTGGATAATTCTGCAAAAGTACTACGACTCGACGGCCGCCTCGGGGAAAAGTTTCACGATGGATGAATTGGTGCTCAAAGTCCTCGGTTCGGCGCTGACGGCAGCCGCGATTCCCGGGCCTGCGTCCTTGCTAATGCTCAAGGTCGCCAGCGACGCCGTCGCATCTCTTGCAGCTCGTGACAAGCCACTTCGGGTGTTTAACCAGAACATCCAGGAGTCTGGCACGGGAGGGTTCGGCGTAGCCGCCTGCCATGAGACGCCTCATGGTGAAGTCATCATGGCGCTGGGGGCGGTACGTTTCATCAAACGTACGAACCAGACCCAAGTATTGTTTGTTAACTGGGACAGCAGCTCGGTCGATCTTTACCGTGGTGAAAGCCACATGACCATGGTGCCGACTGTCATTAACCGTACGCGCGCGATCATTATCGAGAAGCTCGGCGATCGGGCACAGCAAAAAATCGAGGCGTACGAACTCTGATTGAGATAACCACTTGGCGACTAGCAGCTAGTCGTCAACCCTAAAAAGAATAAGGTGGTGCAATGGATAACCATTATTCGGCTTTTATTAACGCCGGGGTTGTAGTGCTGTTGTCCCGAGATATGACGGGGCAGGAGAAAAGCGATGTGTTGGAATCGATATTATTTGCGCAGTTGGTTGCCAATAAAAAATACCCAGCTTATACCCAGGCACAGGAACGGTATGACGAGTACCGTGACGTATTGAAGAATGGCTGGTTGCAGGAAGCCGCCGCATGGGACAACTTCAAACTTGATGAGCAATCCAACTTAAATGCAGCGCATTGGATAGGGCGTCGGCTGGCGGGATCTATCGACCTCGCGGGCGCCGATGAAATCACTCGCTTGTTGAGCCGTATTGCGCAACTACCCGACACTCTGCCGGCCATCGAGCAGTTGCGCGAACAGGCCTGCAAGCGCAGCGAACCTGTACAGTTTCGTTCGACCGGTCAGGCTATAGGCAGGCTCTGCTTGCAAGTGATTCTGGCCCGACAAGGTCCGTTGCTGAGCAGCGTCTCCCTGAGCTATGAAACTACGCAACCGGCCGTTCAAAACCCGCTCGGGCAGTGCCTGTCCGTTGCCAACGTGGTGGGAAATCTTCAGTCCAGGTGCTTCCAGGCCCGCTTATCCCAAGAGCTATACAACCCTATGCGCAGTGCGATCGTACGAAAGCTCGGGGACAAGCCCGCGAAGCATGTTTTTGATGTTTCCGGCGACATTGAACAGGGACCCTGTAATGAATATTGAGCGCCTGCCAGCTGGCGAAGGTTTGCTTCACAGCAGCTCTGCGTCGAGGGCTGCCGTAGTGGGCTCAAGCATTGTGTCGTTCGAACGGGGGCTGTCTCCTCAGGATCGCGAAGACATTTATCTAAGCAACCTGTACGCGCAACTAGCCACCCGCTCGGCATACCGGGACGGCTTGGTAGGCAATTGGTTCGACTATTACAAGAATAAGCTCAGGTTTCTGGGGTGGGATACTGCGCGCCCTGTCCGACTCATGGAAGCTGGACAGGGATTGATGGCCGATAGCGTTTCCCGACAGCTGTCCCTGTCATTGGCCGGGCGCTTTTCGCAGCAGGCAAGTCAAGCGTTAGGGGCTTTGGAAAACAGCCCGGATGCGATTGAAATATTCGAAGGGGCCAGCCTGCGGCGCGATAGGGGTTTTTTCCAAGTGATTCCTTGTGTCCTGAAGTCTCCCGGAAAAATAGAGATCGCGCTCTACCACAAACAATTCAGTACTCGCAGGACCGTCTCGAAGTTTCTGTTCTGGCCCATGGAAGAAGTCGTCGCCACCAGTCTGGAGCAAATGGCACTCATCACCTTCAGTACGCTGCATTACGGGACGTTCAGGAAGAAAGTCGCGGCTGCGGTTTTGGATGAAACAGCGCGTAATATTCATGCATTGGAATTTTAATAGAGCTGCGAGCACCAGCCGATTGCCGTGCGACTCTTCAAGAAATATGCGTCGCGGTCTTGTTTTGATGATCACGCTGGGCCACCCAATGCTCGATCAGCTCGCGCAACTGTGACAGCTCCACCGGCTTGGCCATATGCCCGTCCATCCCGGCCTGGCGCGCGCGTTCCTTGTGTTCGGCCAGGATGTGCGCCGTCAGCGCGACCACCGGGGTGCGGGTCCGTTGGTTGCCGACTTCCCAGGCGCGTAGCTGCTGGGTGGCGGAGAAACCGTCGAGTATCGGCATCTCGCAATCCATCAGGACCAGGTCGTAGCGCTGCTCCTTCATGGCCTTGAGGGCTTCTTCGCCATTGCTGGCGGTATCGGGTTGCAGGTTGAGCTTGCCGAGCATGCCGCGGATGACTTTGGTGGAGATGCTGTTGTCTTCGGCTACCAGGATACGAAAGTCGCTGGGCACTTTCACCGGCAGGAGCGGGCCGGCATTCACCGGGGCAGTCGGAGCCTGGCCTTTATTGCGCTGGTTCAGTTCGTCCGCCAGGGTAGTCTTGAGCGTATAGCCGGCCACCGGTTTGGCGAGGATGCGCTTGACGCCACTGTTACGCGCCACGATCTTGCTCGGCGCGTTGCTGATACCGGTGAGCATGATCAACAGGATGTCGTGGTTCAGGCTCGGGTCTTCCTTGATCTTGGCCGCCAACTGCATGCCGGTCATGCCGGGCATGTTCTGGTCCAGCAGCACCACGTCGAAATAATCGCGCAGGTGCGCCTTGGTGCGCAGCAGCGCCAGGGCTTCCTTGCCCGACGGCACCGCACTGACGTTCAGGCCCCAGGCGCTGCACTGTTGCACCAGTACTTTGCGGCAGGTGTCGTTGTCGTCGACGACCAATACCCGCGCCCCTTGCAGCGGGCTGTCGAGGTCGGAAGTCGGGTGTTCGAGGCGGTCAGGGTCCAGTGGCAAGGTCAGCCACAAGGTGCTGCCCTGGCTGCTTCCACTCTTGATGCCGAACTCGCCGTGCATCAGCATGATCAACTGGCGGGCGATGACCAGGCCCAGGTTGCCCCCCAGTCGCGTGGCGGAGAGGAAATTCTTGCTGTGCAGCTCGGCGTGCATCAGCGTGTCGCGCTCCTCGGCGTCCATGGGCGAACCGCTGTCCTGCACCGCGATACGCAGGCGTGGCTGGTTGCTGCGTTCATCAAGGGCGACGACGATCAGCACTTCGCCCTCGTCGGTTTTCTTCAGGGCATTTTCCAGCAGGCTCAGCAGGGCCTGGCGCAGCCGCGTCGGATCACCACTGATGACACGTGGCACCTGGGGCTGGATAAAACTGATCAGCTCGACATTCTGCTGTTCAGCCTTGGCGCGGAAGATGCTCAGGCAGTCCTCGATCAGCGCATTCAGGTCGAATTGCACATCGTCCAGCTCGATCTGGCCCGATTCGAGACGGGAAATATCGAGGATTTCGTTGATCAGTGTGAGCAGTTCGTTGCCGGCGCTGTGGATCGTCTGCACGTAGTCACGCTGCTTGACCGACAATGGCGTGCCCAGCAGCAACTCGGTCATGCCCAGCACGCCGTTCATGGGGGTGCGGATCTCATGACTGATCTTGGCCAGGAACTCGGCCTTGGCGTTGATCTCGGCATTGCTTGCCGCCAGGTCGCGGCTGATGCTGAAGCGGCTCTCGTTGATCGACCGCTGGCGTTCGCCCAGGGCGACGCTCATCAACAGGCCGCTGATGCAGATGAAGACCAGCAGCGTGACGATCAGGCCTTGCGGCGCGACTTCCGTCAGCCCTTGCAAGGCCGGGAGGATAATCAGCGTGCCGAGGTTGAACACCACCATGGCGGCGACGAACAGGCGTGCCGGGCGGTAGCCTTTCTGCCAGTGCCAGGCGCTGACGAACAACATGCTCAGCCCGGCCAGCGCCACCAGTGCATAGGTGATGATGTTGAGCGGCAGCGTATTGACGAACAACAGCAGCAGGCTGCATAGCACGATGAAGACGATTTCCCCCACCAGCAGCCGGTTCAGCGGATGCTCGCCCAGCGGCGCGAAGAAACGAAAAGCGAACATCAAGCCGCAGGGCGCGGTCAGCAACAGCGCCAGGTACGCTCCCGGCGTCTGGATCGCCGGCCAGTCAGGCAGCCAGGCCCCGGCCAGGTTCAGCAAGAGGATCAGGCTGAGCATCAGCAGCCCTTCACAGGCTGCCAGCCACAGGCAACTGCGCGAGCGGGTATAGGCGTAACGGGTGAGGTTGTGCAGGATCAACATGGCGATGCAGCCGAACAGCAGGCCGTAGATCAGCGTCTGGTTCTGATTGGCCGCCGCCGTTATGGCCGGTTGCAGTGTGACGTAGGGGCGCAGTTCGTACCGGGAGGCCAATCGCAGGTAGACGTCGAGGGGCTTGTCACTGCGCGGCAGTGCCAGCATGAGATCACTGCTGGGAGCGGCCTGTTCGGTATCTGGCGTGGCATTGCCACTGATCTGTTGATCAATCAGCGTATCGCCGTCCAGCACATAAAGATTCAGGCGCGACAGGTCTGGTGCAAAGATGCGCAGAATCTGTTCATGCCGGTCAGGCGCCAGCCGGAAACGCAGCCATAATGCTCCGCCGGGTTCGGCCGCCTTGAGGTGGTCCAGGTCTATCGGGCTGAATTGATTGGTGTAGCGGGCGGAGCGGATATCGCTCAGCTTCAGGTTACCCTGTTCGTCGAGCAATATCGCCCAGCCACTGCCTGGCGCGGCCTGGGCCGGGAACATGCAGAGCAGTGTCAGCAGGGTAACGGTGAAGCCTATGGCAATCCTGAGCCAGCGCACGGCGAAATCCCTTCATAGGTTGATGCCAGATTATAACTATGCGCGGCGCCCCGGCAGCCAGGCAAGGGCCATGGGCCTCTGCCTGGCTGAACGGCCGGGTTATTCCTGGTTTTCGCCACGCTCACGGGCAATGGCTCGGTAGCCAATGTCGTTGCGGTAGAAGCAACCTTCCCAATCAATCTGTGCGGCAAGCCGGTAGGCCTGCTGCTGGGCAGCATCGACACTGGCGCCCATGGCCGTGGCGCAAAGCACGCGACCACCGGCGGTGACCACCTGTCCATCCTTCAATGCCGTGCCGGCGTGGAACACCTTGCCTTCCAATTGCGCGGCGGCGTCCAGGCCCTTGATGGCGCTGCCCTTGGCATAGTCGCCTGGATAACCACCCGCCGCCAGCACCACGCCAACGCTTGGACGCGGATCCCATTGGGCTTCAACCTTGTCCAGCGCCTGGGCCAGGGCCGCTTCGACCAGCAGCACCAGGCTCGATTGCAGGCGCAGCATTACCGGCTGGGTCTCAGGATCGCCGAAACGGCAGTTGAATTCGATGACTTTCGGGTTACCTGCCTTGTCGATCATCAGGCCGGCGTAGAGGAAACCGGTGTAGACGTTGCCTTCCTCGGCCATGCCGCGCACGGTCGGCCAGATCACCTGGTCCATCACGCGCTGGTGTACCTCGGCGGTGACTACCGGAGCGGGGGAGTAGGCGCCCATGCCGCCGGTGTTCGGGCCGCTGTCGCCGTCGCCGACACGTTTGTGGTCCTGGCTGGTGGCCATCGGCAAGACATTCCTGCCGTCGACCATGACGATGAAACTGGCTTCCTCGCCATCGAGGAATTCTTCGATGACAACCCGCGATCCGGCGTCACCAAAAGCGTTTCCGGCGAGCATGTCACGCACGGCGTCTTCGGCTTCGGCCAGGGTCATGGCAACGATCACGCCTTTGCCGGCGGCCAGGCCGTCGGCCTTGATCACGATCGGTGCGCCTTTTTCGCGCAGGTAAGCCAGTGCCGGTTCGATTTCGGTGAAGTTCTGGTAGTCGGCGGTCGGGATCTTGTGACGTGCCAGGAAATCCTTGGTAAACGCTTTCGAACCTTCCAGCTGTGCGGCCCCGGCGGTCGGGCCGAAGCAGTCCAGGCCGCGAGAGCGGAACAGGTCGACCACGCCAGCGACCAGCGGCACTTCCGGGCCGACGATAGTCAGCGAGACGTTCTTCTCGGCGAAGTCGGCCAGTTGCTCCAAGGCCAGTACGTCGATGGCAACGTTTTCGCACTTGGCTTCGATGGCGGTGCCGGCATTGCCCGGTGCGACAAAGACCTTCTGCACGCGCGGATCCTGAGCCACTTTCCAGGCCAGGGCGTGTTCACGGCCACCGCTGCCAATGATCAAAACATTCATTTCAAAAACCTCGGATGACGCTGATTCTGTTCGGAACCTAAGGCATTTTGCGCCGTAGGAGGTCGCAATGAAGTCGGTAGATGCAAGGCGGAGCCGACTTCGATGAGCGGAGTTGCCTTTTGGCAATGAGCATCATCGAGGTCGGCTCCAACGCAGCAGATATCGGCTTCAGTGCGGCCGTTGTCTTGTTAGTGACGGAAGTGGCGCATGCCGGTGAATACCATCGCAATGCCGGCTTCATCAGCCGCGGCAATCACTTCAGCGTCACGCATCGAACCACCCGGCTGGATCACCGCCGTGATGCCAACCTTGGCCGCGTTGTCGATGCCGTCGCGGAACGGGAAGAACGCATCGGAGGCCATGACGGCGCCCTGTACCTGCAAACCGGCGTGCTCAGCCTTGATCGCAGCGATGCGCGCCGAGTTGACGCGGCTCATCTGGCCGGCGCCGACGCCGATGGTCTGGCGGTTCTTGGCGTAGACGATGGCATTGGACTTGACGTACTTGGCGACTTTCCAGGCGAAGATCAGGTCGTTGATTTCCTGCTCGCTTGGCGCGCGCTGGGTCACGACCTTGAGGTCTTCGCTGCCGATCATGCCGATATCACGGCTCTGGACCAGCAGGCCGCCATTGACGCGCTTGTAGTCCCAGGCCGGCGCACGGTCGGCCGACCATTGACCGCAGGCGAGCAGGCGCACGTTGGCCTTGGCGGCAACAATGGCGCGGGCTTCATCGCTGACGGAAGGGGCAATGATCACTTCGACGAACTGGCGCTCGACGATGGCCTTGGCGGTCTCGGCGTCCAGCTCGCGGTTGAAGGCGATGATGCCGCCGAAGGCCGACTCGGTGTCGGTGGCGTAGGCCAGTTCGTAGGCCTGGCGGATGCCGCCCTCGGCGTCCGGGCTCACCGCGACGCCGCACGGGTTGGCATGCTTGACGATCACGCAGGCTGGCTTGACGAAGCTTTTCACGCATTCCAGCGCGGCGTCGGTGTCGGCCACGTTGTTGAACGAGAGTTCCTTGCCTTGCAATTGGGTCGCGGTAGCGATGCCGACTTCGGCGGGCTTGGCTTCCACGTAGAACGCCGCGCTCTGGTGCGGGTTCTCGCCGTAGCGCATTTCCTGGGCCTTGACGAACTGGGTGTTGAAGGTGCGCGGGAATTCGCTGCGGCCTTCGGTGCTCAGGGTCTCGGCTGCCTGGTTCACGGTGCCCATGTAGTTGGCGATCATGCCGTCGTAGGCGGCGGTGTGTTCGAAGGCCTTGAGCATCAGATCGAAGCGCTGGGCGTAGGTCAGGCCACCGGCCTTGAGGTTTTCCAGGACACTGGCGTAGTCGCTGGCATTGACCACGATCGCCACGTCCTTATGGTTCTTGGCCGCCGAGCGGACCATGGTCGGGCCACCGATGTCGATGTTCTCAATGGCGGTCGGCAGGTCGCAGCCGGGCTTGTTGATGGTCGCTTCGAACGGGTAGAGGTTGACCGCCACCAGGTCGATCGGCTTGATGCCGTGTTCGTTCATGATGGCGTCATCAATGCCGCGACGACCGAGGATCCCGCCGTGGATCTTCGGGTGCAGGGTCTTGACCCGACCGTCCATCATTTCCGCGAAGCCGGTGTAGTCCGCAACTTCCACTGCGGCGACGCCGTTGTCCTGCAGCAACTTGAAGGTCCCGCCGGTCGAGAGGATCTCGACGCCCAGCTGTTGCAGCTCGCGGGCGAATTCAAGGATCCCGGTCTTGTCGGAGACGCTGATCAAGGCGCGGCGGATCGGCAGGCGGGTGGTCTGGTCGGTCATTTCAATTTCCATCAAAAGCAAGGGAAGTCAGCAAAAAAGGCGACCGTTTTTTACGCGGGCGCCTTTCTGGTTTGATTGAATGCTTACAGCAGATCGTACTGCTTGAGTTTCTTGCGCAGGGTGCCGCGGTTCAGGCCCAGCAGCTCACTGGCCTTGGTCTGGTTGCCCTTGACGTAGTTCATCACGCTCTCGAGCAGCGGTGCCTCGACTTCGGAAAGCACCAGGTTGTACACATCCGTGACGGCAGCGCCCTCAAGGTGGGCGAAATAATTGTGCAGCGCCTTCTCGACGCTCCCGCGAAGGGTCTGGCCTTCTTCGCTGGGCGTGTTGAGGTGCTGTTTCAAATTCACGTTGTCGCTCACGGGTGTTATTCCACTCACTAAAGTCTCGGTCATCATCGTCATGCGGCCACCCCTTCGTCCCCTGTCAGGCTCTTGTAACGTTCGGCGAAAAACGCCTGAACGTCGGCGCATTGTGCTTGCGTACCATCCAAACGATTGAAACGGGCGCGAAACTCCCTGGCGCCCGGCAGGGTTGCGAGATACCAGCCCACATGCTTGCGAGCGATGCGTACGCCCATGACGTCGCCATAGAAGGCGTGCAGCGCGGCCAGATGCTCTAGCAGAATACGTTCCACCTCGGACAATTGCGGCGCAGCGAGCTTTTCACCGGTGCGCAGGAAATGTTCGATCTCACGAAAAATCCATGGCCGCCCCTGGGCGGCCCGGCCGATCAACAGGCCGTCGGCACCGGTCGCGTCCAGCACGTACCGGGCCTTTTCGGGCGAATCGACATCGCCGTTGGCAAACACCGGAATGGACACCGCCTGCTTGATCGCGGCAATGGTGTCGTACTCGGCTTCGCCGGTGTACAGGTCGGCACGGGTGCGGCCATGCACCGCCAGCGCCGTGATACCTGCCTGTTCGGCGATCTTCGCCACCGTCAGGCCGTTCTTGTTGTCCCGGTCCCAGCCGGTGCGGATCTTCAGGGTCACCGGCACATCGACTGCGGCGACAACCGCCTGCAGGATCTCGGTGACCAGGGCTTCATCCTTCAACAGCGCCGAGCCTGCGGCCTTGTTACAGACCTTCTTCGCCGGGCAGCCCATGTTGATGTCAATGATCTGCGCCCCCAGCTCGACATTCGCCCGGGCCGCCTCCGCCAGCATCTGTGCGTCGCCACCGGCGATCTGTACCGAGCGGGGCTCGGGATCGCCTTCGTGGATCATGCGCAGACGCGATTTGCGGGTGTTCCACAGACTCATGTCGCTGGTGACCATTTCCGAGACCACGAGGCCGGCGCCCAATCGTTTGCACAACTGACGAAAGGGCTGATCGGTAACGCCCGCCATCGGGGCGAGGACCAGACCGTTCTGCAATGTATATGGGCCGATGCGTACCGCCGACATAGGACTTCCCTGAAGTGGGGCCGGATCATGAGACTTCGAAAAAGGGTTGGCATGATACCCGCTCTCGATGACTGGATAAAGGTCGAATTGGATAAAATCTGAACAGCTATTTTGTTATCGCCAGCGGTTTGGTCTGGGTGGGTCGAGTCAGAAAGCTGCCGTCAATCAATCGGCCCTGGTGGCTTCATTCGGGTGAATGAAAGCTCAGGCTGTAGTTCACCGCTTTCGGCCCCGGATCGAGGATATCCAGGGCGATATGGATCGGCGTCTGCGGCGGCATTTCCCCCCGGCCTTCGAGATCGCCGCCCAGGTACTCGCCTGGCTTGAAGCGACGGCTGGCGATCAGGTGACCGTTGAGGTCGGCAAAACGCAACTCCAGCAGGGGGAACGGCTGGGAGAAGGGCGCGCGATTGTAGATGATCGCGTCCACCACCAGGGCGCCGCTGAATTCCGGATGGCTGCGCACCACCAGGTTGCTGCTCTTGATCTTGGCGATGTCCACTTTAGACGGGACATCGCAGCCGATGACCGGGCAGATTTGCAGGAACCACGGACGGTACTGGTCCTGGCGGGCCAGTTCTTCGAAATGGTAGGCGATGTACTGGCCGGCCAGCGCTGCCGCGCCGAGCAATATCAACAGGCTCCAGAGCAGGCGACGGCCCCAGGGCGAGCGGCGTTTGCGCCAGTCCAGTTGCAGTGGGTCGTCGTCCAGGTCCTGCAGCGCTTCGGCGCGTATCCCCGGCTCATGGCGCTCGCGCTTCTTGCGCGGCGTTGTCGCAGGCTCCGGTTCGTCATCCAGGTCGTCGGTGGCGGACAGGCGCTCAAGGTGTTCGTGCGGCTCGTCGTCCGGCGTGAGGCTGAGCGGGGCGACAAGTTCGTCGTCCGGCTCCAGGGGCTCAAGGGCCAGGGACAAGGAGGGTTCGGTCCGTGGCGGCCGGGCGGGCTCATGAGGCTCGAACGGCTCGACCGGTATTTGCAGAGCGCCTTCGGCGCGTTCGCTGGGGGATTCGCTGTAGAGGCTGTCGGACCAGGCTTCCGGCTCGTCCGGAAGCTGCTCGCGCTGGGCGCTCAGGTTGTCTTCGCGACGCCGGCCAAAGCTGTCCGGGGCGCGCTTTTCAAGGCGCTCCAGGCGCGCGAGCTCCTTGTCCAGGTCATCGAGGTCGAGCTCGGCGGCGCTCCATTGTTTCTGGCTGATGGCGCGGGGCGGCGGTGTATCGACGACTGGCGCGGCGAGCGGCGCGAGTGGGGGCGCAACGGTCTTGGCCGTGCGCTGCTCGAGCAATTGTCGCGCGGCGTTGAACACCTGCAGGCACGAGCCGCAGCGAACCACCCCGCGTGCCACGCTCAATTGAGCATGGCTGACACGAAAACTGGTGTGGCAATGCGGGCACTGGGTGACGAAGCTGTCGGTCATGCGGCAATCCGGTCGATACAGGCGGCCATTCTAGCGCCGACGTCCAGTGATGCGCACCCAGCCATCGCGATTGGCAATCGGGTCCAGGTCGAAATCCCCGGCATAGGCGGCGGCGACTTCTTCGCCCTGTTCCGCCAGGATGCCCGACAGCGCCAGGCGTCCGCCCGGCTTGACCAGGCTGGACAGCTGCGGTGCCAGCGACACCAGCGGGCCGGCGAGGATGTTGGCCACCAGTACGTCGGCCTGTACTTGGGGCAGGTCTTGGGGCAGGTACAGCGGGAAAAGTGCTTCGGCAATGTTGTTGCGTCCGGCGTTGTCGCGGGACGCTTCCAGGGCCTGGACATCAATATCGGTGCCGACCGCTTCCTTGGCGCCCAGCAGCAGCGCGGCAATGGCCAGGATCCCCGAACCGCAGCCGAAGTCCAGTACGTGGCAGTCCTTCAGGTCCTGGCCGTCGAGCCACTCCAGGCACAGCGCGGTGGTCGGATGGGTGCCGGTGCCGAACGCCAGGCCCGGGTCCAGCAGCAGGTTGACCGCGTCCGGCTCCGGTGCGGCATGCCAGCTCGGCACGATCCACAAGCGCTGGCCGAAGCGCATCGGCTGGAAGTTGTCCATCCAGCTGCGTTCCCAATCCTGGTCCTCGATCACTTCGCTGTGGTGCTCGGGTAGCGGGCCGCCGGTCAGCAGCTCCAGGTGAGCAAGCACGCTGGTGGCTTCGGTGCCACCCTCGAACAGGGCCAGCAGGTGGGTGTGCGACCACAGCGGGGTGGTGTTGAGTTCCGGCTCGAAGATCGGCTGGTCCTCGGCATCCATGAAGGTGACCGAAACGGCGCCAACTTCAAGAAAGGCGTCTTCATAGGTTTCGGCTTGTTCCGGGCTGATGGCCAGACGTACTTGCAGCCAAGGCATGGCGGGCACCTTTGAAAAATGATGATTGCAGCCTAGCGGCCAGCGAAGCGCGCAAGTTTACGCGAGCGCAAAGCTTTTGTGGGAGGGTTTGCGAAACCTGCAGGAACGACAAAGCCGCCCGAAGGCGGCTTTGTCTGGTGCGGTTGAAGCTTAGTGCTTTTCGCCCGCCAGCTTGTGCTCGAGGTAGTGAATGTTCACGCCCCCTTTGCAGAAGCCTTCGTCGCGGGTGAGGTCGCGGTGCAGCGGGATGTTGGTCTTGATCCCGTCCACCACGATCTCGTCCAGCGCATTGCGCATGCGCGCCATGGCTTCGTCGCGGGTTGCCCCGTAAGTGATCAGCTTGCCGATCAACGAGTCGTAGTTCGGCGGAACGGCATAACCGCTGTACAGGTGCGAATCGACGCGAACGCCGTTGCCGCCCGGGGCATGGAAATGCTTGACCGTGCCTGGGCTTGGCATGAAGGTTTTCGGGTCTTCGGCGTTGATCCGGCATTCCAGCGCGTGACCGCGGATGACCACGTCATCCTGGGTGAACGACAGCTTGTTACCAGCGGCGATGCTGAGCATCTCCTTGACGATGTCGATACCGGTGACCATTTCCGAAACCGGATGCTCCACCTGAACGCGCGTGTTCATTTCGATGAAGTAGAAACGACCGTTCTCGTACAGGAACTCGAAAGTACCCGCGCCGCGGTAACCGATATCGATGCAGGCCTTGACGCAGCGGGCCAGGACTTCCTGGCGAGCCTGCTCGTCGATGCCTGGTGCCGGCGCTTCTTCGAGGACCTTCTGGTGACGACGTTGCAGCGAGCAATCGCGGTCGCCGAGATGAATCGCCTGGCCTTGGCCGTCGGACAGTACCTGGACCTCGACGTGACGTGGGTTGGTGAGGAACTTTTCCAGATAGACCATCGGGTTGCCGAACGCCGCGCCTGCTTCGGAGCGGGTCAGTTTTGCCGAGGAAATCAGGTCTTCTTCCTTGTGCACCACACGCATGCCGCGACCACCACCGCCGCCGGCGGCCTTGATGATCACCGGATAACCGACTTCGCGACCGATGCGCAGAGCGGTTTCTTCGTCTTCAGGCAGCGGGCCGTCGGAGCCTGGAACGGTTGGCACGCCGGCAGCGATCATGGCGTGCTTGGCCGAAACCTTGTCGCCCATCAGGCGAATGGTTTCGGCTTTCGGACCGATGAAGGCAAAACCGGAGTTTTCCACCTGTTCGGCGAAGTCGGCGTTTTCCGCGAGGAAACCGTAGCCAGGGTGAATGGCGGTAGCGCCGGTCACTTCGGCGGCGGCGATGATCGCCGGGATATGCAGGTAGGAGTGCGCAGCCGACGCCGGACCGATGCAGACGGATTCGTCCGCCAGGCCCAGGTGCATCAGTTCTTTGTCGGCCTTGGAGTAAACGGCGACGGTCTTGATGCCCATCTCTTTGCAGGCACGCAGAATCCGCAGGGCGATCTCACCGCGGTTAGCGATCAGAACTTTTTCCAACTTCGCAGTCATCAAAGGCTCTCCGCGGTTCAAACGATGGTGAACAGCGGTTGGTCGTACTCAACCGGCTGGCCGTCTTCGACGAGGATGGACTCGATCACACCGCTGGTTTCAGCTTCGATGTGGTTCATCATCTTCATGGCTTCGACGATGCACAAGGTGTCGCCTTTCTTCACTGTCTGGCCAACTTCAACGAAGGACGGTGAGGTCGGGGAAGACTTGCGATAGAACGTGCCGACCATCGGCGAGCGAGCAACAGTGCCGTTGAGCGTCGGCGCGGCCGGTGCGGCTGGTGCCGCGGCGGCAACTGGAGCAGCTGCCGGAGCAGGAGCAGCGGCGGGCGCTTGCATCGGTGCCGGTGCATAGAACTGCTGGGCCGGGGTCTTGCTGTGGCGGCTGATGCGTACGGACTCTTCGCCTTCCTTGATCTCGAGCTCGTCGATGCCGGACTCTTCCAGCAATTCGATCAGTTTCTTAACTTTACGGATATCCATGAATCATCAACTCCCAAGGGTCGGTCAGGGGCGTTTAACGCTTGTTGTTCAAGCTGTTGCCTGTTTTTCAAGCTGCTCTAGAGCGGCCTCCAGGGCCAGTCGGTAACCGCTGGCGCCAAGGCCGCAGATCACGCCTACTGCTACATCGGAGAAGTAGGAGTGATGGCGGAAAGGTTCGCGTTTGTGCACGTTGGACAAATGCACTTCGATGAATGGGATGCTCACTGCCAGCAGCGCGTCACGTAATGCGACGCTTGTATGTGTAAAAGCCGCGGGATTGATCAGAATGAAGTCCACGCCTTCGCCACGCGCGGCATGGATGCGGTCGATCAATTCATATTCGGCATTGCTTTGCAGGTAGAGCAAATGATGGCCGGCGCTACGGGCCCGTTGCTCCAGGTCCTGGTTGATCTGGGCCAGTGTCACGGCGCCATAGACGCCCGGTTCACGGGTGCCCAGCAGGTTCAGGTTGGGTCCGTGCAGGACCAGAAGGGTCGCCATCTGCTGTTCCTTGTTGTCTGTGAGCAGGTGTCAGAACCCGGAGACTATGCCGCAAAGTCTTTGTGACTGTCCAGTTCCCGGCAATAGCCGGCACGTTGACCGATGTTTGCGCGAAGTTTGTGACCATGTATCTGGATTCGGTCATCACTGGCATGAGACTGCAGTTGAGCACTGTGGGAGCGAGCTTGCTCGCGATGACGATGGCACATTCAGCGATGACGCAAGCTGCGCCACCGCTATCGTGAACGAGCTCTCGGCCCTTACTCAGCTGGAGCTGAACGCAAATAGATATTCACCGTCGTGTAGTCTTCGCCATCGGCGTTTCGGTAGAGGGTATTGCTGTGGTAGGCGTAGATTTCCTTGTCAACCAATACCGTAATCGTCTGTTCCTGGATGTCTATGGTTATCGAGTCATCCCGGGTGACAAGAAATGGCGTCGCGGTTTTCAGTTCGGAAAGTATGTCACCGTCCGCTGCCAGGGTCCGATAGACGTAGTAGCGGTAACTGAAAGGAACCGTCGCTCCGCCACGCTCAACCTTCACGCCGTAGATAAATGCACCCTGAGACAAGGGTTTTCGTAATACGACCTCTGTCAACTCAGGCGTATTTTGACGGAAGAAGCATGTCCAACTGGTGTAAGCCAGCACGAGGGCAAGCACTGTGCACAAGACAGCGAGAAGGGCCGGTTTTTTAGTAGTTTCTGAATTTGGCATATTTCACCCCTTCCTTGATCCATCGCTGGTCTCCCGGATCGTCGCCGAAAGGGGCTTGCCCCCACCATGTCCCGAATTCTGCCGTGGTTGTTCCTGCTCGACTTTGGGCCAGACCTGCTGCCCGTAAAAGAACGTCTTCGCTGAAGCCTGCCGCGGTTCCGGTGGCGCCGTAGTTGAAATTTCCAAAGGCTTCATATTCCGCGGATAGTTTCTTGTAGTCCCAAGGGCCACGATTTCTTACTTGGGTATAAAACCAAGAGTAGATAAAAGCCGATCCGGCTTTCAGAACATTTTTCTTATGGTGTGCCACGGCCATGTTTTCTTCGACAGAAACACCGGGTGGCGACGAAGGTACCCTCATTGCATGTTCCTTTTGCAATTTCTTGAAGGGCCGGGAGCCTAGCATGAGGGGGGGGTGTCAAAAAATCCGTAACCTTTTCATGCGACAACATCTATCAGGGCCCGCCCAAGGAGCCCTGTGACTTTCAACATGGCGCATCGAAAGAAACGCTGGCGGGTTCTACGGCAGATGCACGACCCAGCGGGAGCAAGCTCCCTCGCCGCAGGTTCAGTGGGCTTCTGAAATCACACCCGGAACGCCTGCACCGCCGTGTGCAACCGCCCGCCCAGGAGCAGCAGGTTGTCGCCCTGTTCCCGGCCCTGGCCGATGCGCTGCAGGTTATCCCCGCCCAGTTGGTGGATCCGCTCGCTGTGATCGCGGATTTCGCTGACGGCGCCGCTTTGCTGGGCGGTGACATCGGCGATGCGCACTGCGGTATCGGCGATGGTCTGGATCGCCTCGACGATTTTATCCAGTGCACCATCGGCCGCCTGGGCCTGGCTGGCGGTGGCTTCGGCGTGTTCGACCTGGGCGCGCATGCCTTCCACGGACTGGCGTGCAGCCTGCTGCAAACGGGCAATGAGCGCCTGGATCTCGGCCGTGGCGCCTGCGGTGCGTTGAGCCAGGGAGCGGACCTCCTCGGCCACAACCGCAAAGCCGCGGCCCATTTCCCCAGCGCGGGCGGCTTCGATGGCGGCGTTGAGTGCCAACAGGTTGGTCTGGTCGGCAATCGAGCGGATGACGGTCAGCACGCCGCCGATGGTCGCCGACTCCTCAGCCAGCTGTTCGATCATTTGCGCATTGCCCTGCACTTCGCCGACGAGCGAGTGCAAGCCGGCGAGGCTCATGCCGATCACTTTCTGGCCTTGCTCCACGGCATGCCCCGCACTGCGACTGGCATCCGCGGCCTGGCTGGCATCGCCGGCCACTTGCTGGATGGTCGCTTCGAGCTCACTGAGGGAGTCGCGGATCAATGCCGTGTCACCGGCCTGGTCTTCGGCACCGCTGTGCAGTTCGCCACTGAGCTCGGCCAGGGTCCGGCTGCTGCCGGCCACCTGTTCGGCGTTCAGGCGGATGGTACCGACCAGATCTACCAGATAGGCGCGCAGGCGATTGAGCGAGGCTTCGATGTCCTGCAGTTCACGGTTGCTGGCGCCGACACGGATATCGCCACTGAAATCGCCTTCGGCCCAAGTGGAAAGGGCCGGCGCCAGGCGGGTCAAGGTCCTGGCCAGGCGTCGCTGCAAGGTATCGATAAGAAGGGCGATCAGCAGAATCAGACCGATCATCACCCCTTGGATGACCCGCACTTCGCCCTGGATCTGCCCATGTTGGGCGCGGACCGCAGGCTCCATGGCGTCGATTGCCCGTTGCACATCGGTGGTTTTCAAGTGCGTGGCATCGGCCAGCTCGGTGCGTTTCTGGATCAGTTCGCGCGTGCGCGCCAGTTCGGCGGGATAACGCCCGAGCAGGCTGTTGAGTTCGCGCTTGAGGGCAATCCCGGCGTCTTCGGCGGCGGCCTTTTCCTCGGTTTCCAGACCCATCAACGCGGCAAAGTCATCGCTGCCCGATTCGTTGCTGGCGGTGACGCCGAGCAGCGGCAGGCTGTCCAGCTGCTGGGCCTGGGTGCGGATGTTGGCCAGTTCCCGTTCGACATCGGCGGCCAGTTCACTGCGGCCGCTGCTGACCAGTTTGTCCCGGGCGAGGGACAACCGGCCCAAATGCTGTGAGGCCGCAAACAGCGGCGGCAGATAAGCCGGCGCGCCGTTGGCGTACTGGGCAAGTTGGTCCAGGCTGGCGCTCAGCTCACGTTCAGCCTGCAACAACAGGGCCTGTGGATCAGCCGCCAGTTTGCCCGCGGCCAGCAGGTCGGTCTTGCTGAAACCGTCAAGGTTCGACAGGCTCGGGCTTAGCGTCCTGGCCAGGTCCGGCGGGAACTGGTGCAGATCTTTTTGCAGGGTTTCCAAGGCCTGGGTGGCTGCGCTGAGGCGCAAGGCGTCGCCGCTGGCCAGGTAATCTTCGATGTTGCGCGCCACTTCGCCCTGGAACTGCCGCGAAAGGCCCAGGTAGCGTTCCATCAGCAGATATGGACGCTCCAAGGCGATCTGCGACCACCACAGGGTGGCGCCGAGGCCAAGGCATACGGCAACTAAAAGAACAGTGTTGAGGTTGGTCAGCAGCTTCAGGCGCATCAAGGGTCTACCGGGGGCAGAATCGTAAGTGCCTGAAGTTATTGCGTTTGCGTTACACGTTTATGACCGAATCAGTCGATTCCGATGAAAAAGTGGCACTTTGCTTTGATTGCCTGGCGCTCTGCACCCGATTGCGCCCGGCGTGCTTGGCACGGTACAGCGCCTCGTCCGCCTGGCTGGCCATCATCAGGCTGTCGGATTCTTCGCTCATCTCCACCACCCCGGCGCTGAAGGTGCACCACAAGTCCTGAGGTTGGGCGGGGTAGTGAATCTCGGCAAAGCGCTGGCGGATTTCGTCCAGCACTGTGCAGGCGGCATCAATATCGGTGTCGGGCATGACGATGGCGAACTCTTCGCCGCCGTACCGGCCGATGAAATCGGTCTTGCGCAAGCGTTGCTTGAGAAACAGCGCCAGGCTTTTGATCACCCGGTCGCCCATGGGGTGGCCGTGGCTGTCGTTGACCCGTTTGAAATGGTCGATATCGAGCATGGCGAAGCTCAAGGGCTTGCCCTCACGGCGGGCGCGGAAGCTGCAGTCTTCGAGCAGTTGCAGGATATGGGTGTGGTTGTACAGGCCGGTGAGGCTGTCGCGCACCATCCGTGCCTTGAGATTGCGGGCCCGGGCCGCACGGTTGCGCACGGTGGTGATCAGGTGCCGGGGCTTGATCGGTTTGGTCAGGAAGTCATCACCGCCCTCGCTCATGGCGTCGAGCTGTTTGTCCAGGTCGTCTTCGGCGGACAGGTAAATGATCGGCACGCTGACGTAGCGGTCGTTGTGGCGGATCACCTTGGCCAGTTCCGTACCGGTGCAGGCAGGCATGTACATGTCGAGGATGATCAGGTCGGGCTGGAAGTCCGCCAGCTCGGCCATGGCCTGGATCGGCTCGATCAGCGTGCGCGTGACAATGCCGGCGCTGTTGAGCAGGCGTTCGGTGTGCAGGGCCTGGGCGCGGGAGTCATCGATGATCAACACTTTGTAGGGTTCGTACTGGGCGACGCAGGTCAGCACTTCGATTTTTTCCAGCAGGCTCGAGGCCTCCAGCGTGCCGGTGAGAAACTCCTGCCCGCCGGCGCGCACGGCGGCCAGCCGCGTTGGTGTATCGGTTTCCAGCAAACTGAAAAACAATAGCGGCAGGGGTTGATCCAGGCCTTCCTGGGCTTGGGCCGCCAGCTTCAGGCCCACGCCCGGGCCGCTGAAATCCACGTCCATGACAATGGCCGCAGGCAGACGCTCGACCATCGCGGCCCGGAATGCAGCGACGCTGTCCAGGGACAGGGCGCTGAGGCCGAAGAATTCCAGTTGCTTGGCCAGCCGTTCGGCACGGTCATGGTCTTGCAGCAATATGTAGATGGGCTTGCGTAGCGGCGGCAGGAAGGTTTGCTCGAGCTGGTCGCCATGGCGCAAGCCGGTGCGGGACAGGCGTTGCATCAAGCGATTGATCTCGGTGATCAGCTGGCTGCTCAAGCGCCCGCGATTGGCGTCCACCGCTTGCAACGATTGACCGATACCTTGGGCAAGCTGGCAATGCTCAGGTTGCTCGAAGCGCTCGGCAAAGCGCAGCAGGCGCAGATTGGCTTCACTGAGCTCCGACAGATCGGTACTGGACCATTCGCTGCGTTGCAGGCGCTGCCATATCTCCAGGATCTGGCGAGCCTGATGAATTACCCGCTGGGCAAAGTGGTGCTTGAGGCGCTCGCGGCTGGGGTCTTCTGGCTCGGTCATATCCTGACTACTAGTTAGGGGGCATGCTGAGATCGACTGGTGGCTCTATGCTAGCACCTCTTTTCCCTTACATGAGTGTTCTACATCAATAATCTGCCAGGAGGCGCCATTCAGTTTCTGACCTGTCGGTCTGGAATTGCCTTTGCGGACCGGGTCTCGGCTCATATAAATAAAGGGCTACAGTGATATCCAACAGCCGATACAGGCTTTTCCGGTACGGCGTAACGACGCCGCTTGCGTGGCGTTATCTTCGCTTCTAACGACGCGGTTTCTTCGATTTTCCAGCCGATGAGGTTCAGGGATTCCCCTAGGCGGGGCGTTGTCTCGTGGCGGTAATTCTCCGATAAGCCCAACGACGGATGCCGGCCAAGGCACGTTGATGTAAGGTTGTGGTCGAACCGTGAACTCAAGTGATTGAAGGGACATCGCCATGCTGGACTGGAAGAACCGCGCGGGCAGCGCGCCTGAACGCGCCGCCGAACCGAAATCGGACACCCGCAGCTATCTGGGTGGGCTGTTTTTCAGTCGGGCGCTGGCCACGCTCATTGGCCTGTACCTGCTGGCGACTATTGCAGTCGGCTGGTATTGGAGTCAGGAGCCCGAGCTGTTTCCGGTACAGCAGAACGCCCAGGCAGCGGCCGAGAAGGATGGCCGGCAGATGGTGGTCGGCTACACCACTGTGGAAACCCTCAAGACCGTCGCCGGAACCTTGCTGACCAAGCAGGGCGGCTACATTTCCAACGACCGCTTTCCGCCAGGCCTGTGGATGGACAACATGCCCAGTTGGGAATACGGCGTGCTGGTGCAGGTCCGCGACCTGAGCCGTGCCCTGCGCAAGGACTTCGCCCGTTCCCAGTCGCAGTCCGCCGAAGACGCCGACCTGGCCAAGGCCGAGCCGCGCTTCAACTTCGACAACCGCAGCTGGGTGCTCCCGTCCAGCGAATCGGAATACCAGGAAGGCATCAATTCCTTGAGCCGTTATCAGGCGCGCCTGTCCGATCCAAGTCAGAAAAGCGCGTTGTTCTACGCCCGCGCCGACAACCTGAACAACTGGCTGGGGGATGTCGGTACGCGCCTGGGGTCGCTGTCCCAGCGCCTGTCCGCCAGCGTCGGCCGGGTCAAGCTCAACACCTCGCTGAAGACCGAGGTCCCGGCGCCGGGGCAGGTGCCGCAGGTTGACGAAGAAGTTGTCGAGACACCTTGGCTGCAAATCGACAACGTGTTCTACGAGGCTCGTGGCCAAGCCTGGGCGCTGTCTCACTTGCTGCGCGCCATCGAGGTGGATTTCGCAGACGTGCTGGCGAAGAAGAACGCGACGGTCAGCGTGCGGCAGATCATTCGCGAACTGGAGGCTTCACAGGAGCCGATCTGGAGCCCGATGATTCTCAACGGCAGCGGCTTCGGGGTGTTGGCGAACCACTCGCTGGTCATGGCCAACTATATTTCTCGGGCCAATGCGGCGGTGATTGACCTGCGGCAATTGCTCAATCAGGGCTGAAGGATGGACGAAAGCACCCGGGAGGACGCTCACCGAGTGGCCTCGGATGCCGAGCTGATCGCTTGGGTCGACGAAGACGACAATCTGCTCGGCAGCCTGGTGCGCTCGGATCTGCGCGAGCGAGGCCTGATCGGACGCGGCACCTACATCATGCTGTTCAATTCGGCGGGCGAGCTTTGCGTTCATCGAAGAACCTTGAGCAAGGCTATTTACCCCGGCTATTGGGATGTCGCGGCAGGGGGAATGGTCCAGGCCCACGAGACGTACGCCGAGTCGGCCGCACGCGAGCTGGCCGAAGAATTAGGCGTGAGCGGCGTCGAACTGGTCGCCCACGATCATTTCTATTTCGAGGACACCGGCAGTCGCCTGTGGTGCGCGGCGTTTTCCGCCGTGTGGGACGGGCCGTTGGTCCTGCAACCGGAAGAAGTGCTGGAAGCACGCTTTCTGCCCGTCGAGCAGGTGCTCGATGAAATCCGCCACAAACCGTATTGCCCGGACTCCCTGGCGGCGCTTGGGCGCTATTTGCGCGCCCGTGACCGCGGTGTCGCAAAGAAGCTGTAAATTGGCGCTGATTGGCCCTTAGCAAGTGGGCTTTTTGTCGTTACACTGCGCGACTTTTCAAGCTTGGCCGACTTCGTTCGGTCCAGCTGCGCTGCCCCTGCCTGAGTGGGGCTTCGCGGTCGAGGCACTTTCGCCCCTCGACCAGTCTTTGTCCTCCGAAGAGGATTGCCGGTGGCCAAAAAAGCCGCATCCTTCGCCGCCCTGGGCGGCCTGGTATTTTCTACCGACGCCGGTCGTCATTGCCCTGATTGCCGCCAGCCGGTGGATGCCTGCATCTGCAAACAGACAGCCATTCCCGCCGGGGACGGCATTGCTCGCGTACGCCGCGAAAGCAAAGGTCGAGGTGGCAAGACGGTGACCACAATCACCGGCGTGCCGCTGGCCGAGGACGCGCTCAAAGAGCTGGCAACGACGCTGAAAAAACGCTGTGGTACCGGTGGCGCGTTGAAGGACGGCGTCATCGAGATCCAGGGCGATCATGTCGAGCTCTTGCTGGCGGAACTTACCCGACACGGTTTCAAGGCAAAGAAATCCGGCGGCTAGCAGCTTCTGTGAAACCCACCCTGGCTTGATCCGGACCTCGGTTTGCGATCGCCCACATGGTTTTCACAGAACCTGTTCTGAACGGGGTTCTAAACTCAGCGCTGCGGGCAGGGTCTACCTTGCTTACAGGCAAATCGTCATTTCCATTCTCTAGACTGCGCCAGCCTCCGACCGGATGGTGCATTTTGACTTCTTTATAGGGGACTTCGATGTCCGTACGACGCACACGCAAAGACGATGGCAGCCAATGGACAGTTGCGGACAGCCGCAGCGTTTACGGGATCCGCCATTGGGGGGCCGGGTATTTCGCGATCAATGAAGCCGGTCGCGTCGAAGTCCGTCCGAACGGCCCCGACAGTTCGCCGATCGATTTGTACGAGCAAGTCGACCAGTTGCGCCAGAGTGGCCTTTCGTTGCCGCTGTTGGTGCGCTTCCCCGATATCCTGCAAGATCGGGTGCGTCAGCTCACCGGCGCGTTCGACAGCAACATTGCACGCCTGGAATACCAGAGCCAGTACACCGCGCTTTACCCGATCAAGGTAAACCAGCAGGAAGCGGTGATCGAAAACATCATCGCCACCCAGAATGTCTCCATCGGCCTGGAAGCCGGTTCCAAGCCCGAGTTGCTGGCGGTGCTGGCCCTGGCGCCAAAGGGCGGGACCATCGTCTGCAATGGCTACAAGGACCGCGAGTTCATCCGCCTGGCGCTGATGGGCCAGAAGCTGGGCCACAACGTCTTCATCGTGATCGAGAAGGAGTCCGAAGTCGGCCTGGTGATCGAAGAGGCTGCGTCGCTCAAGGTCAAGCCGCAGGTCGGTCTGCGGGTGCGCCTGTCGTCCCTGGCATCGAGCAAATGGGCCGATACCGGCGGCGAAAAATCCAAGTTCGGCTTATCTGCCGCGCAGCTGTTGTCGGTGGTCGAGCGCTTCCGCGGCGCCGGCCTGGACCAAGGCATCCGCCTGCTGCACTTCCACATGGGCTCGCAGATCGCCAACCTGGCGGACTACCAGCATGGTTTCAAGGAAGCGATCCGTTACTACGGTGAGCTGCGCAACCTCGGCCTGCCGGTGGATCACATCGATGTCGGCGGCGGTCTGGGCGTCGACTACGACGGTACGCACTCGCGCAACGCCAGCTCGATCAACTACGACATGGACGATTACGCCGGGGTCGTGGTGGGGATGCTCAAGGAGTTCTGCGATGCCCAGAGCCTGCCGCACCCGCACATCTTTTCCGAGAGCGGCCGCTCGTTGACCGCCCATCACGCGATGCTGGTGGTCCAGGTCACCGACGTCGAGAAGCACCATGACGATGTGCCGGTGATCGAAAACAAGGAAAGCCTGCCGGAAACCGTGCAATGGCTGGTGGACCTGCTGGGTCCGACCGATATCGAGATGGTCACCGAGACCTACTGGCGTGCCACCCACTACATGAGCGACGTGGCTGCGCAGTACGCCGATGGCAAGCTGACCCTGGCGGAGAAAGCCCTGGCCGAGCAGTGCTACTTCGCCGTTTGCCGTCGTCTGCACAACTCGCTGAAGGCCCGTCAGCGCTCGCACCGTCAAGTGCTCGATGAGCTCAACGACAAGCTGGCCGACAAGTACATCTGCAACTTCTCGGTGTTCCAGAGCTTGCCGGACACCTGGGCGATCGGCCAGGTGTTGCCGATCCTGCCGTTGCATCGTCTCGATGAAGAGCCACTGCGCCGCGCCGTGCTGCAAGACCTGACCTGCGATTCCGACGGCAAGATCAAGCAATACGTCGATGAGCAGAGCATCGAGACCAGCCTGCCGGTCCATTCGCTCAATCCGGGCGAAGACTATCTGCTGGGCATTTTCCTGGTGGGTGCCTACCAGGAGATCCTCGGTGACATGCACAACCTGTTTGGTGACACCGATTCGGTGAACATCTACCAGAACGCCGACGGCAGCGTGTACCACGCCGGTATCGAAACCCACGACACCATCGAGGACATGTTGCGCTACGTGCACCTGTCGCCGGAGGAACTGATGACTCATTACCGTGACAAGTGCGCCAGCGCCCGGATCACGGCGGCCGAACGCACCCAGTTCCTGGATGCCCTGCGTCTCGGGTTGACTCGTTCTTCCTACCTGTCTTCCTGACAGGGCAATAGCGCCAAGCGCAACGCCCTCCGGGACTGTCAGAAAATACGCCGCATGCCGCGGGTATTTTCGGACAGTTCCGGAGGGCGTTTTGATTTGCGCTGTGGAAATTTCCTCACTCGGGGGCAGCTAATCGGAAAGGTCCTTATTTCGTGTAGTCCCGTTCCTTACTTGTACTTGGCCCCTCTACTCGACCCGGGCTCTCGGCCAGAATGCCCGGTCGCCCCCTCCTGTAGAGAAACGCCGATGTCCTGTCCAGCCCGCGAGTCAGCATTTCGTCTGGAGATAACCGGTCTGCCCGAGTCCTTTGTTGTCGTGGCCTTCACCGGCAATGAAAGCATCAGCGAACCCTTCCTGTTCGAGGTGGAACTGGTGACCAGTGACACGCCGCTGGACCTGGCGGGCCTGCTGTACCGCAGCGTCTGGTTGAGTTTCGGGAGCTGCGGCCGGGGCATTCACGGACAGCTCCACGAAGTTGTGCAGCACCGTCATGGCGGCAATTGCGATGTGCGCATCGAGCCGAAGCTTGCCTACCTGGCGCAGCGCTTCAGCCAGCGGGTATTCAGTGGCCGCTCGATACCGCAGATCATTCGCCAGGTCTTGAGCGGGCACGGCATCGGCGGGCGCGGGCTGTGCCTGGACTTGAGCGGTGATTTTCCGACGCGGGATGTCTGTAGCCAATATCGGGAATCCGACCTGCAATTTCTGCAAAGGATATGCTTCCAGGCTGGCATCCGGTTCCATTTCGAGCATGCCCGGGATGGGCACTGCCTGGTTTTCTCCGATGCGCCGGGCAGTGTCTTTTCCGCTGGCGAAGTCATCTACGGCGGTGACGGCCAGGCTGACGCCGTGCACGCCTTCAGCGTTCAGGCTGGCTCCGAGGGCATCGGCATACAGGCCGCCGAGGGCCAGAGCGATCTGATGCACTTGCACAGCGGCCAGACCCTGACCCTGACCGCTCACTCTTTCAAGGACTGGAACCGGCGCTGGTTATTGACCAGGGTCGAGCATCGTGGCCAGTCAGGTCGATATGCCAACCGGTTCCGGGCCATTCCCTTCGGGCTGTCGTTTGTGGCAGAAAAGGTGCCTGCGAAGCCGGTCATGGTGAGCCGGCAACGCGGATGGGTGGTAGACGTGGATGAGCCTGCGGACCAGGTGCCTGGGCGAGTGGCGGTGCAGTTCGACTGGGTCTATCAAGGGGAAGGGGCCAGCGCCAGCCATTGCTGGCTGCCGTTGGCGCCTGAGCTGGCGGCCTGCGCAGGCGATCGGATTCGTGAGGGCACCGAGGTCCTGGTGAGCTTTATCGAGGGTGACCCGGATCGCCCGCTTATCTGCGCCTTTCTCGGCCCACCGCCGCTCATTGGCACACAGCCAGCGCCAGCCAGCGCGAGCTTGTCAGAAACACCCGGGACGCCTGGCGTCGATGACCACCTGTTGTCTGCAGTGCGCGGTGGCGAGCCGCTGTTCCTGCTGTGCCTGTTGCCCGGCGGAGGGGCGTTCAACCCCTGCACCCGGGCGGTGTGCGTCTGCCGCCTGGTGACGCAACGTGGTGCGGGCGCAGCGCCATGAACGCTGCCGCCATGCCTGGGGTCACGCCGCAATGGCTGCTGCTCGACGCGCCGGACGCCTCCGGAGCCGCGCAGCGCCTGCGGGAGCAATTTGCCGAGGCACGGCGCTTTCTTCTGTTCGAAGACACCGATCTTCACGAATTGAGGGACGATGGCCCGCTGTTGGTGGATCTGCAGCGATCGCCAGCGCTGGCCAGCCTGTGCCATCTCGATAGCCGGTCCTGGCCGGGGTTGTTGATCGTGAGCGCTGCGCCTGTCGAGGCGCTGCTGACGCATTTGCGGCGGATGCTGACGGTCACGCTGGGCCTGCACTACAAGGCTTTGTTGAGCTATTACAACCCGCACACCGCGAGTTATTTTTTTGATGGTTGCGACCCTCGCGAACTCAGTTGCTGGATGGGGCCGATCAGCATTCTGCGCTGGTTCGGAGGCACCTGGGCTGATCGGACCATGGGCTCGGAGGGCTGGCAACAGCTCGCCAATCCCGGCTTGCCGGTGTCGGCGCTGGAGAACGAGCCGGGCCTCAGTGACAGGCAACAAAGCCAGTTGCAGGCGTGTGTATTGGAGCGTCATGTCTGGCGTTGGTCCTGCTCCATTGGGCATGACTACTGGTCGCTCTGGGAATATTTGCAGCAAGGGTTGGCGCTGGGGTTCAGCGAACAGAGCGCACTCGACGGCTGGTTGTGGCTACGCTTGCAATACCCTGATGCTCAGCCAGCGCCGGGGCTGGCTGGCGGCTCGCAACACGAACGTCTGGAGCAGTTGCGGCAGCTATGGCAAGGCAACCAGGATTGAAGGCCTCACCGGGCATTGCCACCGAGCCAGCTGTCGTGTCGTTGCAAACGCCAGGCGAAGGTACCGAGCGTCAGGCTGCGCAAGGCCATGAACAGCAGGAAAGTGATCCACAGGCCGTGATTGCCCAATCCTTGCAGGACCCAGGCGAACGGCAACGTCAGTAGCAGGGTCAGGAGCATGCCGTTGCGCATTTCCCGGGCGCGGGTGGCGCCGATGAACAGGCCATCGAGCAGATAGCTCGATACCGCAATCAACGGTAACGCCGCCAGATAAGGCAAGTAGTCGTATGCGGTGTTCCGCACTTCGGCGATGTCGGTCTGCATGTCGATGAACAAATGCCCAGCAAGAAGGAACAGCAGGGCAAACCCGAGGCTGGCAATCAATGACCAGCCGCTGGCAACGACCAGCGCACGGCGCAGGGCCAGGCGGTCGCGAGCACCAATGGCGTGGCCGCACAGTGCTTCCACGGCGTGGGCCAGGCCGTCCAGGGCGTGGGCGGTCAGCAGCAGGCCGTTGAGCAGCAGGGCATTGGCGGCCACGGTCGCATCGCCCAGGCGCGCGCCTTGCACCGTGATCAGGAAAAACACCGATTGCAGCACCAGGCTGCGGATGAAAATGTCCCGGTTCACCGCCAGCAACGGTCGCCAGTTCTGCCACAAGCCCAGCGCCGCCCAGGCTATCTGCCCAGGCCAGTTGCGCAGGGTGTTGCGCGCCAGGGCCAGGCCTACCAGCGCTCCCGTCCATTCGGCGATGACCGACGCCCGGGCCGAACCGGTCACGCCCCAGTCCAGGCCGATCACGAACCAGAGGTTCAAGGCGATGTTCACCAGGTTGGTCACCAGCAGGATCGCCAGCGGCGCGCGGGCGTTCTGGGCGCCGAGGAACCAGCCGACCAGCGCATAGCTGGCCAGCGCCGCCGGCAAGCCGAAAAGGCGAGTGTGGAAGAAATCGCGGGTCAACTGGTTGAGTTCGGCGGACGGTTGCATGAAGTGCAGCGCCACGTCGCTCAAGGGAATACCGATGGCACCGAGCAGCACCGCCAGCCCCATCGCCAACAGCAGGCCCTGCAACAACACCTGGCGCAACGCCGCGCCGTCGGCACGCCCGGCCGCCTGGGCGGCGAACCCGGTGGTGCCCATGCGCAGGAAACCCATGGCCCATGCCAGCACCGTATACAGACTCGCTCCGACCGCCACTGCGCCTAACTGATGGGCATGGGGCAAATGGCCGATGACGGTGCTGTCCACCAGCGCCACCAGCGGCACGGAAATGTTCGAGAGAATCATCGGCGCAGCCAGCGCCCAGACCCGGCGATGAGTAAGGCGGTCGCGCCAGTCGGTAATCAGCTTGGGCATGCGGGCTCCTTGAAGGAGCGCGATTGTAGCGGGTTCCTGATAATCGTTCTCTCAGCGTTCGGATTCATCGTGGCGAGGGGATTCATCCCCGCTGGGCTGCGCAGCGGCCCCAGAACCAGGCACTGCGCTACATCAGTTGAACCGTGCCGCCCGGTCTGCGACTGCTACGCAGCCGAACGGGGATAAATCCCCTCGCCACAGGTGTCTGGCGGTGAATGCCTTAATGAATAATCCAGCTCAACAGCCACAACCCCAGCACCAGCCAGATGATGCCCATGACGATTGACGCCCGCATGAAGGCGCGGATCGCCGAGTACAACAGCATCAGCCCGAGGATCAGCGCAATGATGCTGATGATTGAAGTATCCATTCCCAGCGTCCGGGACAGGCCTTCGACAAAATTGCCGCCGGCATTGGCCAGGGTGTTGAACAGGCCACTGAGCAGATCGACGATAAAACGGATCACCGAACCGAGCGCCTGACCGAGCCATTCGAAAAAGCTTTCTACCTGCATGTGTGCGTCCTGATGAGAGGGATCTACGTTGAGCCTTTTGCTCCTGAATGTAGGAGCGGTCCGGGCCGGGATCGTTCGATTATGGGGCAAACCGGCGCTTTGTATCGAGACTCTTGCCTTACCTCGTCATCCCCTCGAAGCTATGCGCATCCAGGAGAGCCCGATGAACCTTGTTGAACTGACCGAACGCCTGCATGCCATCCGTGATCGTAACGATTGGCGGCAATTTCACAGCCCGAAAAACCTGGCCATGGCCGCCAGCGTCGAAATGGCTGAATTGGTGGAGATTTTCCAGTGGTTGACCGAGGAGCAGTCACGCCAGTTGCCCGTGGAAAAACTTGCCCACGCCGGGCAGGAAATCGGTGACATCGTCTTGTACCTGTTGCTGCTGTGCAGCGAGCTGGGCCTGGACATGGACGCCGTGGTGCGCAACAAGTTGGCCGACAGCGAACGGCGGTTCGGCCAATGAGCGATCGCCATTTCGATCAACTCGCCACGCGTTTTGCCGAAAAAATCTACGGAGGTGCCAAGGGGGCGATTCGGCTTGCCGTGCTTCAGGCCGATCTCCTTGAAGCGTTGCCGGACCGCCCCTTGCGAGTGCTGGATATTGGCGCGGGGCTGGGCCACATGTCGCTGTGGCTGGCCGAGCGCGGGCATCAGGTCACCCTGGCCGAACCGGCCGAGCCGATGCTCGAAGGCGCTCGCCAACGCTTTGCCGCGGCGGGCCAGGCCGCAACGTTCATCCAGGCGCCGTGGCAGGATCTGCTCGGCCAGCTCACCGAACCTTACGATCTGGTGCTGTGCCACGCGGTGCTCGAATGGCTGGCCGAGCCCCATGCGATCCTGCCGGTGCTGCATCAGTTGACGGTGCCTGGCGGCTGGTTGTCCCTGGCGTTCTACAACCGCGATGCGCTGGTCTATCGCAACCTGCTCAAGGGGCACTTTCGCAAACTGCGTAAAAACGACATGGCCGGCGAGAAACAAAGCCTGACCCCTCAGCAACCGCTTGATCCAAGAGAATTGGCGGCGCAACTTGAAGGCCTGTGGCAGGTCGAAACCCAGAGTGGGGTGCGAGTTTTTCACGACTATATGCCGGTGGAGTTCCAGGGTCGTGCAGAGCTTGCGCAACTGCTGGAGATGGAACTGGCCCACCGTCGCCATCCGGCCTTTGCCGGCTTGGGACGTTATCTGCACTGGGTTTGCCGTCCCCTCTGATCCGCAAAGCAATCGGAGAGCGAAATGAAAGGTCGTTCAGGGTTAATGGTGTTGTGCCTGGGGCTGGCGGCCTGTCAGGGCAGCAACCCTTATGTCGCGACATCCAGGCCGCTGCCGCCAGCCCCACCCGAGGCCGCCACGGTATTCGATCGCAGCGCCTATCCCGCACCGCCCCGGGATTATGGACGCTATCGCAGCTGGGCCTGGCTCAATGGCCGATTGCCACCGGGCACGGCCTGGGCGGACTCGGCGCAGGTGGCAGAAGCGGTGAGCAATGCCCTGGACCAGCGCGGCCTGCGCCCGCTGCATGACAATCGGCCGGCGGACCTCTTCGTCAGTGCCGACCTGCGCCTGGAGACCCGCGTACGCCAGGTTCGCGACGATTATGATTCAGGCTACTACGGCGGTTACAACCGATACGGGCCGGGTTATGGCATGTACAACAGCGTCCCCGTGGTACGCACTTACCGGGAGCAGGTCGTGGTGGTTCGGGTTGATCTGTTCGATGCCCGCAACAACCAGCCGGTATGGAGTGCCAGCGCCGAGACCAGCCAGCGAGGCAGTCAGAGCGAACGTAGCGATGCCATTCGTGAGGCGGTGGAAAAGGCTCTTTCGGCTTATCCTCCCAGTTGATTACGCAACGGAGAAAAACCATGTTTCGCCGTATCGCCCCATTTGCCCTGGCCTCGTTGCTTGGCGCCTGTACGTCCAATCAGGTCAATCATGACTTCGACACCACCCGCGATTTCGCGGCGTACCGCAGTTGGAGTTGGAAAGAGCCAGCGTTGCAGTACCGTCCGGATGACCCCCGCATCAAGAGCGACCTGACCGAACAGCGGATCCGCCAGGCCGTCGCCGATCAGCTTGACCAGCGCGGCTTGCGCCCGGCTCCGTCCGGTACCCGCAGCGATGTGCAAGTCCAGGCCTACCTGATCGTCGAAGACCGTCAGCAACAGGTGACGACAAACTACGGCGGCGGCTGGGGCGGCCCCTGGAATGGCTATTGGGGCGGGCCGATGTACAACGAAACCCGCAACGTCAGCTATAAGGTCGCCACGGTGCAGATCGACCTGCTCGACAGCAAGGACGGCAAGCTGGTGTGGCGTGGCAGCGATGAGCAGCTGCTCAGCGAGTCGCCCAACCCGACGGAGCGCAGCACCAAGGTGCGCGAGACGGTGGGGCGGATCCTGTCGAATTATCCCCCGCGTTGACGAATGGCCCTTGTGGGAGCGAGCCTGCTCGCGAAGAGGCCGTCCCATTCAGCAGCAGCGCAGGCAGGACCATCGCCTTCGCGAGCAGGCTCGCTCTCACAGGGACGGCGTTTTTATTCAGGCAACCGGCTGCCAACTGCCGAGCATGTGCTCCAGTTCTCCAGCCCCCACCAGCCGCAGTTTTCCACTGGACCCCGCGGCACTCGCCAGCAGCGTAACCTCGCTGGGCAGGCGCACCGGTTTCCTGAAGTTCACTTCGATCTCGATGTTGGCCTCGGGCAAATGGTCGTCCAGCGCCGCTAACGTCCGGGCCTTGTTCCACAGGCCGTGGGCGATGGCGGTGGGAAAGCCGAACAGCCGGGCGCTGGCGGCGCTCAGGTGGATCGGGTTGTAGTCGCCGGACACCTTGGCGTATTGCCGGCCGATGTCCGCAGGTGCTGTCCAGTGTGCCACTTCCGTCAACTCGAGGACGGCGCTCGCCGGTTCCTCCACCAGCGCCCCATCAAGCTGGACGCCTTTGCACAGCATCTGGCTTTCGGCCTCCCACAGCGGTCCCAACTGATCTTCAATGCGGGTCACGAGATCGAACACCGCGCCCTTGGCGTGTGGCTGGAGCTTCTCGACATTGACGCTGGCGCGCACCTGGCTGACCCCGCCCATGGGCCGCAGTATGCGGATGCGATTGCTGAGATGGATCAACCCCAGCAGCGGGAACGGGAAATCCCGATCCGTCAGCAGCTGCATTTGCAGGGCGAACGCCAGCACATGGGGATAGGTCGGTGGCAACAGACCGTTTTCGGTAAAGCCGCAGACCTTGCGATAGGCCGCCAGGCGTTGCTGATCGACCTGGATCACTTGGCGCAGCCCAACGTCCGGCAACGTAGTGCCGGTGATCTTGCGGCGTGTCGCGGCCTTGGCGTACAGCCCGGACATCGACGGCGAGGCGTGTATTTCATGCCATTGGATCGTCATGATCAGGCCCCCAGCAGGCTTTGTCCACACACGCGCAGCGCCTGTCCGGTCACGGCGCCGGTGCCCGGTTGCGCGAGCCAGGCCACGGCTTCGGCGACATCCTGGGGCAGGCCGCCCTGGCCCAGCGAGCTCATGCGTCGCCCGGCTTCGCGCAGGGCGAAAGGAATATCTGCGGTCATGCGGGTTTCGATGAAGCCTGGCGCCACGGCGTTGATGCTGATGCCTCGGGCCTGCAGGGTTGGCGCCCAGGCTTGAGCCAGGCCGATCAGCCCGGCCTTGCTCGCGGCGTAGTTGGTCTGGCCGCGATTGCCGGCGATGCCACTGATGGATGCCAGCAGGATGACCCGGCCGTTATCGCGCAGGGTGCCGCTGTCGAGCAGGGCCTTGGTCAGCACTTGCGGCGCATTGAGGTTGACTGCCAGCACCGCGTCCCAGAATTCCGGGGTCATGTTGGCGAGGGTCTTGTCCCGGGTGATGCCAGCGTTATGTACAACGATGTCGACGCCGTCGGGCAGGTGTTCGATCAACTGCGCGGCTGCGTCTTCTGCGCAGATGTCCAGCGTCAGGCTGCGCCCGCTCAGGCGTGCGGCCAAGGCATCGAGGTCGGCCTTGGCTGGCGGTACGTCCAGCAGGATCACATGGGCGCCATCGCGGGCCAGTGTTTCGGCAATGGAGGCGCCGATGCCACGGGCAGCGCCGGTGACCAGTGCCTTGAGCCCCGTCAACGGACGGGTCCAGTCCTGGACCTGGGTTGCACAGGCCTTGAGACGAATCACTTGCCCGGAAACGTAGGCACTCTTGGGCGACAGGAAAAACCGTAGGGCGCCTTCCAACTGGGTTTCGGCGCCTTCGCCAACGTACAGCAACTGCAGCGTCCCGCCATGGCGCAGCTCCTTGGCCAGGGAACGGCTGAAACCCTCCAAAGCCCGCTGGGCGCTGGCGGCGAACGGGTCGTCGAGGTTTTCCGGAGCGCGGCCGAGGATGACGACATGAGCGCTGTGGTCGAGATTTTTCATCAGCGGTTGGAAAAACTCGCGCAACTGCTTGAGCTGGTCGACCTGCGCCAGGTGGCTGGCGTCGTACACCACGGCCTTGATTTTCGGGCCGTGCCCGGGGATCCATTCGGTGGCGAGCGTCGGTTCGCCACCGTAGATGAAAATGGCGTCGGTCAGGCGCTTGGCGAATGTGCCGACCTGTTCGGTCAGCGGCCCGCCGCCCAGCAGCAAGGCACCCTCGATTGGCCGCAGGCGCCCGGCCTGCCAACGCTCCAGGCGTACCGGTGATGGCAAGCCGAGAGCGCCAACCAGACGCAGGCCAATGGGCGAATTGGCAAAGTCTATGTAACGGTCTGACATGGAACACACTCCGGCTGATGAGGTTCCAAGTGTGGACCATGTTTGGCAATCAGTCGTTCGATCGGCGGGATAAAGCCTAAGCTGTGTTCCAGAGCACCGCCTTCACATGGGAACAAGCCTGCTCCCGTGGGTGATGGGTCAACGCTGACGGCACATTTGGACATACAAAGGGGAGTTCTACATGGCACAGCTACGCCGCGTCGCGATCATCGGCGGTAACCGCATTCCTTTCGCCCGCTCCAACGGGCCCTATGCCACCGCCAGCAACCAGGCGATGCTCACCGCTGCGCTTGAAGGCTTGATCGAGCGCTACAACCTGCACGGCGTGCATATCGGGGAGATGGCCGCGGGGGCGGTGCTGAAATTTTCCCGGGACATGAACCTGACCCGCGAGTGCGTGCTCGGCTCGCGGCTGTCGCCCAGCACACCCGCCTATGATGTGCAGCAGGCCTGCGGCACGGGGCTTGAGACGGTGCTGCTGGTGGCCAACAAGATCGCCCTCGGGCAGATCGACAGCGCCATCGCCGGCGGCGTGGACACCACCTCCGACGCACCGATCGGCGTCAACGAAGGGCTGCGCAGGATCCTGCTGCAAGCCAATCGCGCGAAAACTACCGCCGATAAAATCAAGACGTTCCTGCAACTGCGCCCCCAACACCTGGTACCTGCCCTGCCGCGCATCAACGAGCCGCGTACCGGCCTGAGCATGGGTGAGCACTGCGAATTGATGGCGCAAACCTGGCAGATTCCAAGGCCAGAGCAGGATCAGTTGGCCTTGGAGAGTCATCAAAAGATGGCCGCCGCTTACGCCGAAGGCTGGCACAACGACCTGATGACGCCGTTTCTCGGCCTGACCCGCGACAACAACCTGCGCCCGGACCTGACCCTGGAGAAACTCGCTTCCCTGAAACCGGCCTTCGAAAAAACCGCCAAGGGCACGCTGACGGCGGGCAATTCCACGCCACTGACCGATGGCGCCTCGCTGGTGTTGTTGGCGAGCGAGGAGTGGGCCAAGGCTCGTGGGCTGCCGATTCTGGCTTACCTGCGTGACGGCGAAACGGCGGCAGTGGACTTCGTCAACGGCGCCGAAGGTCTGCTGATGGCGCCGGTCTATGCCGTGCCGCGGCTGTTGGCGCGCAACGGCCTGACCTTGCAGGACTTCGACTATTACGAGATTCACGAGGCGTTCGCCGCCCAGGTGCTGTGCACCTTGAAAGCCTGGGAAGACCCGGATTACTGCAAGGCCCGCCTGGGCCTTGATGCGCCGCTGGGGACTCTCGACCGCAGCCGGCTGAACGTGAAGGGCAGCTCACTGGCCGCCGGACATCCATTTGCCGCAACTGGCGGGCGCATTGTCGCCAACCTGGCCAAACTGCTGGACGCGGCAGGGAAGGGCCGGGGGCTGATTTCCATCTGCGCAGCCGCCGGCCAAGGGGTGACGGCGATTATCGAGCGCTGACGATGGCCTCGCTCTTTTGCGATGCCTGCGCCCGTTGTCGGCTTGCATAACGTTCGGCGAGGATCGAGCAGACGATCAGTTGCAGCGGGTGATAGATCATGATCGGCAGCAGGATCAGCCCGAGGCCGGGGTTGTTGCCGAAAATCAGCGCCGCCATCGGCACTCCGGCGGCCAGGGATTTCTTGCTCGCGCAAAATACCGCGGCGACTTCATCGGCGTTGTTGAAACGCAGGGCGCGAGCGGTGCGGGTGGTCATCCACAGAATGACAACCAGCAACACCGCACTGCCCAGCACGGCGCTGAGCAGCACGCCATGACCTTGTTGTTGCCAGATCCCGGAAATCATCGAATTGCAGAATGCCGCGTAGACCAGCAGCAGGATGACCAGTTTGTCGATGATGCTGGTATAGCGCTTGTAGCGCGCGAAAAAGCCGGCCAGCCAGCGCCGCAGAAACTGCCCAAGCACCAGCGGCAACAGCAACATCATGCACAGGTCGAGCAGCGTCGAGCCCAGGTCGATGCCATCGGCACCGCGGCCGACCACCAGGCTCACCAGCAGCGGCGTCAGGAGAACCCCCAGCACGCTGGACAAGCTGGCGTTGAGAATCGCCGCGGGCACGTTGCCGCCGGCGCTGCCGGTCAGGGCCACCGAGGACGAAATGGTCGAAGGCAACGCGCACAGGTAAAAGAACCCCAGCATCAACAAGGACGGCACATGGCTGCCCAGTGTCCAGTTGCCGAGTAGCCAGATCAATGGAAACACCACAAAGGTAAAGCCTTGCACCATCAGGTGCAGCCGGATGTTTTTCAGGCCATGGCGGATCTGCTCGCCGGACAGGTTGACACCGTGGAGGAAAAACACCACGAAAATGCCGATGTTGACGACCCATTCGGCATGCATGGCGCCGCCGGTCGCGCCGAAGCGGGGGAAGAAATATGCCAGCAGCGTGGCGAGCAACATGCCGCACAGGAACCAGTCGGTCGCCATGCGCTTGAGGTGTCTGAGGATGTGCATAGGGCACCGCGGATTGTAAGAAGAGTCGTCTTAGCCTAACGTCGGCCTACCCAGTCGTCTTGCGACATAAGGCCAATCAATGCCGACTAACGGACACCAACAGCTCGAACGACGCATTCCGGACCTGACGGAGCTGCCTCGGCCGCTTTATGCCCGGGTCGAAAGTCTGAATGCCGGTTCGTGGACCCAGGCTCATCGCCACGATTGGGTGCAATTTTCCTACGCGATCAGTGGCGTGCTAGGCGTCCATACGGCCGAAGGCAGCTTCTTCGCGCCACCGCAATGGGGCATCTGGATCCCGGCCGACCTAGAGCATCAAGTCGTGACGTCCATGCGCGCGGAAATGCGCAGTCTTTACGTCCATCGCCAGGCGTGCCCGTGGGCCGAAGATCGTTGCCGGGTGCTCGAAGTTACACCGCTGGCGCGGGAGCTGATCAAAGTGTTCTGCCAGTTTCCCGCCACTTACCCACAGGGCGAGACCCAGGAAACACGCTTGGTCCAGGTGCTGCTGGACCAACTGGCGGCGCTGCCGGAAGTGGGCTTTTCCCTGCCATTGCCCCGTCATGCTCGTTTGCTGGAACTGTGCAACGAATTGATCGAGCAACCCGAAGGCAGCGTGACCCTGCAAGCCTGGGCCGAGCGCCTGGGCACGTCGGAAAAAACCTTGATGCGCCTGTTCCAGCGTGAAACCGGCTTGAGCTTCCGTGCGTGGCGCCAGCGTATGCGCCTGTTGTCTTCCCTGGAATCGCTGGAACGGGGCGATAGCGTGACCGGCGCGGCTTTGTCCTGTGGGTATGATTCGACGTCCGCTTTCATTGCGGCATTCAAGGGGCTGTTCGGTTTTACGCCGGGGGAGCTGTTCAAGCGCTGACTCGCTTGGCTGTTGTCGCAACTGCTTGCCATTCACTGAGCAACCCACGCTCGGTCTCGACTATGATTTGGCTCGGTTGTTCTGACCCGGCACAGTGTGTGCATTCAGGGTTCATAGGTCGGACCCCCTCCCCGTGGAGGGAGGATTGCCGTATAACGACCTGTCATTCGCGTGTTTGGTAATAAAGGACCCAGAATAAAAGCTGATGAAGACTCCAAAACGCATTGAACCCCTGATCGAGGACGGTCTGGTCGACGAGGTGCTGCGCCCACTCATGAGTGGTAAAGAAGCAGCTGTTTATGTGGTGCGCTGCGGCAACGAGCTACGTTGCGCCAAAGTCTACAAGGAGGCGAACAAGCGAAGTTTTCGCCAGGCGGCCGAGTACCAGGAAGGCCGCAAGGTGCGCAACAGCCGTCAGGCCCGGGCCATGGCGAAAGGCTCGAAGTTTGGCCGCAAGGAAACCGAAGACGCCTGGCAGAACGCCGAAGTGGCCGCGCTATTCCGACTGGCCAGCGCGGGTGTGCGAGTTCCCAAACCGTATGACTTCCTCGAGGGCGTGCTGCTGATGGAATTGGTGGCCGACGAGTACGGCGATGCGGCGCCGCGTCTCAACGACGTGGTGCTGGAGCCGGATCAGGCCCGCGAGTATCACGCCTTTCTGATTTCCCAGATTGTGTTGATGTTGTGTACCGGTCTGGTGCACGGCGACCTGTCGGAGTTCAACGTGCTGCTGACGCCGACGGGGCCGGTCATCATTGATCTGCCGCAAGCGGTGGACGCTGCCGGGAACAACCACGCGTTCAGCATGCTGGAGCGGGACGTCGGCAATATGGCCTCCTACTTCGGTCGGTTTGCCCCGGAGCTGAAACGCACCAAATACGCCAAGGAAATGTGGGCCCTGTATGAAGCAGGCACCCTGCACCCGGCGAGCGTGCTGACCGGTGAGTTCGACGAGCCGGAAGAACTGGCGGATGTCGGCGGGATCATGCGCGAAATCGAGGCCGCGCGCCTGGATGAAGAGCGCCGCCAGGCCGTACGCGCCGCCGACGATGCGCCACCCGGCAAGACCGAAGAGCCGCCTCCGCCGTGGATGCAGTGATCGGTTGACCTGAAACCCGGCCATGGCCGAAATGCGGTCCACATAGAAAGTGATGGCCCTGTGGCGAGGGAGCTTGCTCCCGCTCGGCTGCGAAGCAGCCGTGAATCTGCGGGTGCGGTGTATCTGATGCTCCGCATTTGGCAGGTTTTTGGGGCCGCTTCGCGGCCCAGCGGGAGCAAGCTCCCTCGCCACGGGTTTGTCGATGCCTTGAGTGAATCGCATCAGGCCGAGGCCGGGCTTTTGATGATCAGCCTGAATCCTTGTGGGAGCATCAGTTCCTACATCACCCCGACGCCAATTTCCTGAGGATCGGGCAGTCCGGGCGATGATCGCCCTGGCAGTGCTCCACCAGGTCCTGGAGCGTGTCGCGCAGTTCGGCCAGTTCGCGGATTTTCTGGTTCAGTTCTTCGATATGTTGCCGGGCCAGGGCCTTTACGTCGGCGCTGGCACGTTGACGGTCCTGCCATAAGGTCAGCAACTTGCCGACCTCTTCCAGGGAAAACCCCAGATCCCGGGAGCGCTTGATGAATGCCAATGTGTGCAAGTCATCGGCGCCATAGATCCGATAGCCACTCTCCGTGCGATGGGCTGCCCTGAGCAGGCCGATGGATTCGTAGTACCGGATCATCTTTGCGCTGAGGCCGCTCTGGCGGGCTGCCTGGCCAATGTTCATCGCTTGTCCTCCAGATGCGCGGGTGTCCAGAACTTCAACAACAATGCATTGCTCACCACGCTGACGCTCGACAGCGCCATGGCTGCGCCGGCCAACACCGGGTTGAGCAAACCGAACGCCGCCAGCGGAATGCCGATCAGGTTATAGACGAACGCCCAGAACAGATTCTGACGGATTTTTGCGTAGGTCTTGCGGCTGATGTCCAGCGCCGCCGGTACCAGGCGCGGATCGCCGCGCATCAGGGTGATGCTGGCGGCCTGCATCGCCACGTCGGTGCCGCCGCCCATGGCAATGCCGATGTCGGCGGCGGCCAGGGCCGGAGCGTCGTTGATGCCATCGCCGACCATCGCCACCACCGAGTCGGCTTTCAATTGTTGAACGATGGCGGACTTGTCGCCCGGCAACACTTCGGCGTGGACGTTGGCGATTCCCAATGCCTGGGCAACGACCCGAGCGCTGCCCCGGTTGTCGCCCGTGAGCAGGTGGCTGGCGATGTGGCGTTGCTTCAAGGCCTCGACCGCCGCCAGAGCGCCGGGCTTGAGGGTATCGCCGAAGGCGAACAGGCCCAGGACCCGAGGCGTTGCGCCTTGCTCGACGAGCCAGGACAGGGTTCGGCCTTCGGTTTCCCAGGCTTGCGCCGACTCGGCCAGCGAACCGGGGTCCAGGCCCAGCTCTTCCAGCAGGCGACGATTGCCCAAGGCCAGGCGGCGCCCGTCGAGGCTACCGGCGATACCGCGTCCGGTCAGGGACTGGCTATCGCTGGCATCCGCTACGCTCAGGCCGCGTTCGGCGCAAGCGTCCAGCACCGCTTTGGCCAGCGGGTGTTCGCTGCCGCGTTGCAAGGCGCCGGCCATGTTCAGCAGCGTGTTCTCATCACCATCAAGCGCGGCCAGATGAGCGATGCGTGGCGTGCCGGACGTCAGGGTGCCGGTCTTGTCGAACACCACCGTGCCGACTTCATGGGCGCGCTCCAGCGCCTCGGCGTCCTTGATCAGAATGCCATGACGGGCGGCCACGCCAGTGCCGGCCATGATTGCCGTCGGCGTCGCCAGGCCCAGGGCACAGGGGCAGGCGATCACCAGCACGGCGACGGCGTTGATCAGCGCTGTCTCCAACGGCGCACCGTAGAGCCACCAGCCAAGCAACGTTGCGAGTGCCAGGATCAATACGACCGGCACGAAAACCTGGCTGACTTTGTCCACCAGCTTCTGAATCGGCGCCTTGGCGGCCTGTGCGTCTTCCACCAGGCGAATGATGCGTGCCAGCACGGTCTCGGCCCCCAGGGCCCGGGTGCGCACCAGCAGGCGCCCTTCGCCATTGATCGCGCCGCCAGTGACCTGATCACCGGGCTGCTTCGGCACGGGCAGGCTTTCGCCGCTGATCAACGCCTCGTCGGCGTGACTCTGGCCCTCGAGCACTTCACCGTCCACCGGGAAGCGCTCGCCGGGCTTGACCAGCACCAGGTCATTCAAGCGCAGCGCACTGATAGCGACGTCCCGTTCCTGACCGTCGATCAGTTGGATCGCCCGCTCCGGTCGCAAGGCTTCGAGGGCGCGGATGGCGCTGGCGGTCTGTCGTTTGGCGTGGCTTTCCAGGTACTTGCCCAGCAGCACCAGGGCTATCACCACGGCCGATGCCTCGAAATACAGGTGCGGCATGCTCCCCGGTCTGGCCATCGCCCACTCATAGAGACTCAAGCCATAGCCGGCGCTGGTGCCCAGGGCAACGAGCAGGTCCATGTTTCCGGCACCGGCGCGGACGGCTTTAAACGCCGCGACGTAAAACCGCGCACCGAAGATGAATTGCACTGGCGTCGCCAGCGCGAATTGCGCCCAGGCCGGCAGCATCCAATGCACGCCGAACGGCTGCAACAGCATCGGCAATACCAGCGGGATCGACAGCACAATCGCCAGCACCAGGGCGACGCGCTCGCGGCTCAACTGATCGGTTCGGGTTTTTCGAGGCTGCTCGAGTTGCCAGACACTGGCGTCGTAACCGGCGCGCTTGACTGCATCGATCAGACTTTGCGGATCGACCTGCCCGAGCAATTCGAGGTGGGCTCGCTCATTGGCGAGATTGACACTGGCGCGGTTCACCCCGGCAACTTTCCCCAGCGCCCGTTCGACCCGGCCAACGCAAGAGGCGCAGGTCATGCCCTCGATGCTCAACTCCAGGGTCTGGACGGGAACGCTGTAACCTGCCTGCTCGACGGCCTGCACCAACGCAGGCAGGCTTCCCTGCGGGGCCTGGATCCGCGCCTGTTCCGTTGCCAGGTTGACGCTGACGGCGCTGGCGCCAGCGACCTTGACCAAGGCTCGCTCGACTCGCCCGGCACAGCTTGCGCAGGTCATGCCGGAAATCGGCAGATCGAAGGTGGTGGACTCGGACATCGGACAGGCTCCCTGTAGTGAGTGACTACAGGATCAACCTTGCCACGCGGGCAAGGTCAAGCACCAATGCAAAAGCTTGCGAAGACCCTTGCCCCTTGTGGGAGCGAGCCCGCTCGCGAAGAGGCCGGGAAAGCGCCGATATTTTCATCGACTATCACACCGCTTTCGCGAGCAGGCTCGCTCCCACACGGGTTCGCAGTGTCAATAACCGAGATCAGCCTGCTTGAGGTACATGCCCTCATGCGTCATGGCGATGCGGTACTTCAGGATGTCGCCGGCCTTGAGCGTGATGTCCTGTGAGCCGGGGGCGAGCATGCCCGGACTGCAACCCGGCGCCTGGCCTGGCAGCAATTTCAAGCGCAAGGAGAACTGGCCCGGCGGCAGATTGAACGAGGTGGTCTGCTCCTGGAACAGCCTGGCCGCGAGCTGGTCCTGAATGTAGATGCCGATTTCGCAGCTGGTCGGCACTTCCAGGCGCTCGCGGGAAATGATCAACACCCCGTAGTCTTCGCCAACAGCCGATGCCGGGGGGACCAGTGCTGAAAAACCGAGCATGCAAAACAGGCTGAACGCTGACCAGCGCATGGCTGAACCTCCGGTGTGAAATCCTTGATAGGTGAAGCTTGGCCGAGCGCGACGCCAATTGCCAGCCCGGCAGTTTCTGTCAGAACTTGACCTTGCCATGATGGCAAGCTTGAAACTGCGCACAACCTCAAACCAAGGAGTCATTCTCATGCAGATCTTCAATGTTCAGGGCATGTCCTGCGGTCATTGTGTAAAGGCTGTCACCCAGGCTCTTCAAGCCAAGGACCCGAACGCCGAGGTAAAGGTCGATCTGGGCGCCAAGACTGTTGAGGTCCAAAGCAATTTGTCGTCCGAGACCGTGATCAGGGCAATCAGGGAAGAGGGATACGAAGCCAGCCCTGCTTGAAACTTTTCAATCGTTAGCGACCTATCGGAATGTTCAAGAGCGCCCAGCCCGGCTAGACTGTCGGGCTGCCGACTGACGCCTGAGCTGGACGCCCATGAACCTCCGTACCATTCTGATTCTTGGCGCCTTGAGCGCTTTTGGTCCCTTGGCGATCGATTTCTATTTGCCGGCGTTCCCGGCAATGGCGATTGCCTTCGGCACCGATGAAAACCATGTCCAATTGACCCTGGCCGCTTATTTCCTCGGGCTGTCCCTCGGGCAACTGGCCTACGGGCCGGTGGCGGATCGCTTTGGACGGCGTATCCCGTTGCTGACAGGCGTCGGCTTGTTCACCGTGGCATCGCTGGCCTGTGCCTATGCGCCCAGTCTCGAATGGCTGATTGGCGCGCGCTTCGTCCAGGCGTTGGGCGGCTGTGCCGGGATGGTGATCTCCCGGGCGGTAGTCAGCGACAAATGCGACGCGGTGGGCTCGGCCAAGGTGTTCTCGCAACTGATGCTGGTGATGGGCCTGGCGCCGATCCTCGCGCCGATGCTCGGCGGCTTGCTGGTGAACCTGTACGGCTGGCAATCGATTTTCATCGGCCTGACCCTGTTCAGCGCGCTCGCGGCGACAGCCGTCGCGTTGTGGCTCCCGGAAAGCCTGCCGGCCCACGTACCTCGGCAACCGTTATCCGGCGCGTTGCGTCAGTACGGTCGGCTTCTCACAGACCGAATCTTCCTGGGGCATGCCCTGACGGGGGGCATCGCGATTGCCGGGATGTTTGCCTACATCGCCGGTTCGCCATTTGTCTTCATCAAGCTTTACGGCGTACCGGCCGAACACTTCGGCTGGTTGTTCGGTACCAATGCGGCGGGTTTCATTCTGGTAGCCCAGGTCAATGCCCGCTTGTTGTCCAGGCGAGGCCCGGCATTTTTGCTGGCTCGCGCCGTCTGGGTCTACTGGATAGCCGGGCTCAGTTTACTGGCTGTCAGCGCCTTGCAGCCGGAGCGTTTGTGGCCGTTACTGATCCCATTGTTCATCTGCATCGCCAGCCTTGGCTGCATCCTTCCCAATGCATCGGCTTGCGCCATGAACGGGCAGGGGGCCCGGGCCGGTAGCGCTTCGGCGATGCTGGGGTGCCTGCAGTTTTCCGTGGCCGCCGGGGCCGCCGCACTGGTGGCGGCGCTGCATGACGGCACGGCCGTGCCGATGGCGATGGTAATCAGCCTGTGCGGACTATTGGTGGTGGGGGCAGCGTTGCTGACCCGTCGGCTGCAGAACGCCCGGGCGCTCGCTCAGGCGGGCCAGCAGAGCTGAGTCAGCTGGCGGCACGCTGCTGATGTTCAGGAAATTGATGCGGCGCATGGATGCGCGCTTGCAGGGTCGCGGCGAAAGCCTGGGCTTCGGCTTCGGAGCGAAAGGTCACGACGTGCTGGTCAAGACGCACTTGCCATTGGGATTTTGCCACTTCTTTTATCAGGATCTTCATTGCTGACCTCCTCACGTAAAAGATTGCGTTGCAAAGGCCTCGAGTGTAGACCCGAATGCCAGCGCAGTTGTGACGACGGTCAATTGTCGGACTAACGGTGCAGTTGCCCCCACAAGATTGCCTGCGGGGCAACTGCCCGGGCAGTCAGAATCCCTCTAAGACGATCTTGCCCTTGGACTTGCCGCTTTCCAGCAATGCGTGAGCCCGGCGCAGGTTCTCGGCATTGATGACGCCGAAGTGTTCGCCGACCGTGGTCTTCAACGTGCCAGTATCGATCAGTCGGGCCACGCGATTGAGCAGTTTGTGTTGTTCGAGCATGTCGGCGGTCTCGAACAGTGAACGGGTGTACATGAACTCCCAATGCAACGACAGGCTCTTGCGCTTGAGCTTGGTCACGTCCAGCGATTTGGGATCATCGATCAGTGCCAGTTTGCCTTGGGGCGCCAGGGCTTCGACCAGTTGGTCGAGGTGCTGATCGGTCTGCGTCAGACTGGCAACGTGGGTCACTTGGGCCTGGCCCGCCTCCTTGAGTGCATCGCTCAGCGGTTGGCTGTGATCCACCACGAGGTGGGCGCCCAGGTCTCGCACCCATTCCTGGGTCTGCGGCCGGGAAGCGCTGCCGATGACGTGCAGTCCGGTGAGTTGGCGGGCCAGTTGTGTCAGGATCGAACCCACACCCCCGGCGGCGCCGACGATCAGCAGGCTCTGGCCCAGATCGTTCTGGCCTTCCTTGATCTGCAGTCGATCAAAGAGCAATTCCCAGGCGGTGATAGCGGTCAGCGGCAGTGCGGCGGCTTCGGCGAAACCGAGGGTCTGCGGCATATGACCGACGATGCGCTCGTCGACGACGTGCAACTCGCTGTTGCCTCCGGCGCGGGCGATCGAACCGGCGTAGAACACCTTGTCTCCGGCCTTGAACAGCGTGACTTCGCTGCCTACGGCCTTGACCACGCCGGCCACGTCCCAACCCAGCACCTTGGCCGCGCCGGCTTCGGGCTGGACGTTCTGGCGGACCTTGGTGTCGACGGGGTTGACCGAAATGGCCTTGACCTCCACCAGCAGGTCTCGGGGACCCGCAACCGGTTCGGGCAGCTCGATGTCCTGCAGCGACTGTGGGTGGGTGATAGGCAGCGATTGGTAATACGCGATGGCTTTCATACAGCAGCTCCGTAGGTGGTTCGAGAAGTCCATGTTTGGCTATTCAGGCGCGAGATTAAAGCGGCTTGAGCGACAGGCTCTTTCAATGATTTTTTGATAATGGCCATAGTCGCGGATAAATAGAGACTTTTCCCTCACGAACAATCGCCTCCAAAGGTTTCCGGAGGACAGGCAACCGTGATCCGCGCGCTTATACTAGCGGCCGAGTGTATCGGCATGGCATCGAGCACGGCTGCAACCGGCCAGGAACCGGCCGGCACCTCATTACGGCTCAGTACGCCCAGAGCTGTAGACGAACGATTCAACAGGGAGTGAATACATGGAACATGCACCTTGCATCAGCCAGATCGCCACGCTGCTGGCCGACCCCAAGCGCAGCGCAATGATGTGGGCGTTGATGGACGGTACGGCCCGGCAAGCTGAAGAGTTGGCTCTGCTGGCCGGGCTTTCGCCATCCTCGGCCAATGCCCATCTGGGACGTCTGTCTGCCGGTGGCCTGGTGAAGGTCGAAATCCGTGGCCGCAAGCGGTTTTTTCGCCTGGCGGCACCCGAGATCGGCGCTGCCGTCGATGCATTGGCGAGCGCAACCCTGGCCAGCACGCCGCGACAGGTTCCGGAAGTCTTCAAGCGCAGCCTCATGCCTAACAGGACGCCGCCGGCACCCGCTTCGTTGATGCGGGCCAGGCTTTGCGATGACCACTTGGGAGGCACACTGGCGGCGGACCTGTATCAGCGGCTGCTGGAGGCCGGCTGGCTCGAACAGCTTGAGCATCGGCTGGTCGTCACTCATAAAGGTGCCAGCCAACTGGCCGGGCGAGGTCTGTTCATCCAGGCACTGGCTCATCGCGAGACGCGTATGGCCTGCGCCTGCCTCGACTGGAGCGAACGCCGTCCGCATCTGGGGGGCGCGCTGGGGGCGGCATTGTTGCAATTGTTCATGCAGTCCGGCTGGCTCAGCCTGCCCAACGACTCCAGGGCGTTGCAGGTAACCGCGCTTGGCCAACAGGAAATCCATCGATTCGCCAGGCAAGAGGCTCTGGAAATGGCGCTCTAGGGCGGTACACAGGTCGTTATCAGCAATAGCTGCCCGTGAGGTTCGCGCACACTCGGTCCGGGGTTCTATCGGATGGGGGGAACGCAATAATGGACACTCACGTTTACAGTGCAGCGGAACGCCTTGAGCGGTTGCCCATGAGCGGCTATCACCGGGTCATCTTCATTATTATCGCGCTGGCTTTTTTCTTTGATTCCATGGATCTGGCCATGATGACGTTCCTGCTGGGCTCGATCAGAACCGAGTTCGGCTTGAGCGCCGCCGAGGCCGGCTTGTTGGCCAGTTCAAGCTTTTTCAGCATGGTGCTGGGCGCCTCGTTGTCGGGACTGCTTGCCGATCGCTTCGGACGCAAACCGGTGTTCCAGTGGAGCATCGTCTTGTGGGGGCTCGCCAGTTACCTGTGTTCCACCGCCCAGGACGTGGAGACGCTGACGCTGTTTCGCATCCTGCTGGGCGTCGGCATGGGCATGGAGTTTCCGATTGCCCAGTCGATGCTCTCGGAGCTGATCCCGGCGAGGCAGCGCGGACGCTACATCGCCTTGATGGATGGCTTCTGGCCGCTGGGCTTCGTGGCAGCGGGGGTGCTGTCGTATTTCCTGCTGCCGTTGATCGGCTGGCGCGACATCTTCCTGGTGTTGGCGGTGCCGGCGGTGTTCGTCCTGGTGATTCGCTTCTTCATTCCAGAGTCGCCACGTTGGCTGGAGCAGGCGGGGCGGGGCGCCGAGGCGGATGCCGTACTCAAGCGGATCGAAGACAAGGTCCGGGCCTCGCTGGGTCGCCAGGACCTGCCCGAACCGATTCGCCTGCCGACGCTGTCGACGGCGCCCGGCAATTTCTTTTCGGCCCTGGCGCAGATCTGGTCACCGTTGTACCGCCAGCGCACGATGATGATCTGGAGCGTCTGGTTTTTTGCGTTGCTCGGGTTCTACGGGCTGACGTCCTGGCTCGGCGCGCTGCTGCAGCAGTCGGGATTTGCAGTGACCCAGTCGGTTTATTACACCGTGCTGATTTCCCTCGGCGGGATTCCCGGCTTCCTGATGGCGGCCTGGCTGGTGGAGCGCTGGGGGCGTAAGCCGGTGTGTGTCATCACGCTGCTGGGCGGCGGGGTCATGGCGTTTCTTTATGGCCAGAGCGCGGTGTTTGGCGGGAATGTCACGCTGCTGATCGGTTCCGGGCTGCTGATGCAGTTTTTTCTGTTCGGCATGTGGGCAGTGCTCTACACCTACACCCCGGAACTGTATCCCACCTCGGCGCGAGCCACGGGATCGGGCTTTGCCTCGGCGGTCGGTCGCATCGGTTCGCTGCTTGGACCGTTGGTGACCGGCTTGGTCTTTCCGATCACCGGGCAGGGCGGAGTGTTCGCCCTTGGCGCCCTGTGTTTTGCCGTGGCGGCGGGCGTGGTCTGGTTGTTTGGAATGGAGACGCGGGGCAAGACGCTGGAGGAGTTGAGCGAGGGTACGGCCGTCGATTGAACCTCATCCAGGTGGAAGCGAGCCTGCTCGCGAAGGCGGTCCGACAATCGAAAATGATGTCGACTGACTCACCGCTTTCGCGAGCAGGCTCGCTCCCACAAAGGATCATCGCCAGTCTTAAGGTTTCACCAACCGCGCATCCAGGCTGTTCTGCGCCAACCGCCTGGCCTGGTCCTGGGTCATGCCCAGATGTGTGTGCAGCGCGTGGAAGTTCTCGGTGACATAGCCGCCGAAGTAAGCCGGGTCATCGGAGTTCACCGTCACCTTCACACCGCGTTCGAGCATGTCGAGGATGTTGTGCTGCGACATATCATCGAACACGCATAGCTTGGTGTTGGACAGCGGGCAAACCGTCAACGGGATCTGTTCGTCGATGATCCGCTGCATCAACCGCTCGTCTTCGATGGCCCGCACGCCATGGTCGATGCGCTGGATCTTGAGCAGATCCAAGGCTTCCCAGATGTACTCGGGAGGGCCTTCTTCGCCGGCGTGGGCGACGGTCAGGAAGCCTTCATTGCGCGCCCTCTCGAACACCCGCTGGAACTTGCTCGGTGGGTGGCCCATCTCCGAGCTGTCCAGGCCCACGGCCACGAACGCGTCGCGGAAGGGCAGCGCCTGGTCGAGGGTTTTTTCCGCCTGCTCTTCGCTCAGGTGACGCAGGAAGCTCAGGATCAGGCCGCTGGTGATGCCCAGTTGTTGCTCACCGTCCTTGAGGGCGGCGGCGATACCGTTGAGCACCACTTCGAATGGAATGCCCCGGTCGGTGTGGGTCTGCGGATCGAAGAACGGTTCGGTGTGTATCACGTTCTGTGCCTTGCAGCGCAGCAGGTAGGCCCAGGTCAGGTCATAAAAATCCTGGGAAGTGCGCAGCACGTCGGCGCCCTGGTAATACAGGTCGAGAAACTCCTGCAGATTGTTGAAAGCGTAGGCCTGGCGCAGGCTGTCCACGTCGTTCCATGGCAGGGCAATCTTGTTGCGCTCGGCCAGGGCAAACAGCAACTCGGGCTCCAGCGAGCCTTCCAGGTGCAGGTGCAGTTCAGCCTTGGGCAAGGCGTTAAGCCAGTCGTACATGGTTTTTTCTCATCAGCGAATCAATGGCGGGCATTCTACAGCTGTGGACGCCGATGTCGGCTAAAACCTGACCGGCTGATCCACTAACCGCGCAAGCCTGAACACCAGATACGGCACATCCGAAGGAAACGTTCCCGGCACGTCACAGTCTAGTAGCTCATGACCCGTCCATGGCGATAGGCCCACGATGCTGACGTTGATCAAGCAAGAAAAACTGTTGTTGCTGGCCCTGCTTGCCGCTTTTGTCGCCTATCCGCTGGAGCATTGGCTGCTGGGCAGCGGGCAGGTCGTGGCGTTGGTTGGCGGCCTGGTGCTGATCGGCTTCATCGTCGCCGCCTCCATGCGCGTGGCCCATCACGCCGAGTTGCTGGCGGAAAAGGTCGGCGATCCTTACGGCACCATGATCCTGACTTTGTCGGCGGTGCTGGTGGAAGTGGTGATCCTGGCGATCATGATGAGTAACGAGGCGTCGCCGACCCTGGTACGGGACACGATCTATTCGGCGGTGATGCTCGATATCAACGGTATTCTCGGGCTAGCGGCGCTGATGGGTGGGCTCAAGCACGGCGAGCAGGTCTATAACGACGATTCGGCGCGTACCTACAGCGTGATGATCCTCACCGCCATGGGCGTGTCGATGGTAGTGCCGGAATTTATTCCGCAGGAAAACTGGAAGCATTATTCGGCATTCACCATCGGTGCGATGATCGTCTTGTATACGTTGTTTCTGCGCATGCAGGTGGGGCCGCACAGCTATTTCTTCAGCTACAGCTACCCGGAAAAACGCCGCAGGAAAGAACCGGTGGAGGCCGAGCCGAAACCCATCAGCCTGGCGTTTTCCATCGGCGCACTGGTGTTCGGCGTGGTGGTCATCGGTGCGCTGGCCGAAGTCATGTCCAAGGCTATCGACCTCGGGCTGGAAGGCTCCGGCGCGCCGCCGGTGGTCACGGCAATTCTGGTGGCAGTCATCTCCGCTGCGCCGGAAATTCTTACCGCCCTGCGCGCAGCCTTGGCCAATCGCATGCAGTCGGTGGTAAACATCGCCTTGGGCGCCTCGCTGTCCACCGTGATCCTGACGGTGCCGGTGATGGAAGCCATGGCGCTTTACACCGGCCAGCCTTTCCAGATGGCGATGACCCCGGTGCAGACGGTGATGATCTTCATCACCCTGATCGTCAGCGCCATCAACCTCAATGATGGCGAAACCAACGCCATCGAAGGCATGACCCACTTTGTGCTGTTTGCCACGTTTATCATGTTGTCGTTGCTCGGTCTTTGAACCTGTCACAGTCCCTGTGGGAGCGAGCTTGCTCGCGATTGGGCCAGGTCAGTCAATATCAATGCCGGATATGAAACCGCATCGCGAGCAGGCTCGCTCCCACAGTTTTTTGGTTGGTTCAGGTACCCGCGATCAGCTCCCGCGCCGCCTGGCTGTGGTCGGCAATCAACCCTTGGACATCGAGCCCTTCGACCTGTCCATCGATCACTCTCCACTGACCCGCGACCATCACCCGATCCGCCCGATCGGCGCCGCACAGCAGCAGGGCCGAGATCGGATCGTGGCTGCCGGAAAAGCGCAACTCATCAAGCTTGAACATCGCCAGGTCGGCTTGTTTGCCCTCTGCCAGTTCGCCGATGTCGCTGCGTCCCAGCAATTGTGCCGAGCCCCGGGTCGCCCAGCCCAGCACCTTTTCCGGCGTGATCGCTTGCGCGCCATAGCGCAAGCGCTGGATGTACAGCGCCTGACGGGTTTCCAGCAGCATGTTCGACGCATCGTTGGACGCTGAGCCGTCCACCCCAAGGCCCAATGGCGCGCCGGCTGCGGTCAGTTCAAGCGTCGGACAAATGCCCGAGGCCAGGCGCATGTTCGAACTGGGGCAATGGCAGATGCCGGTTCCGGCGGCGCCGAGACGGGTGATTTCGTCAGGATTGAAATGAATGCCGTGGGCCAGCCAGGTACGTGGGCCCAGCCAGCCGACGCTGTCGAGGTAGTCCACGGTGCGCAGGCCGAAGCGCTGCAGGCAGAAGTCCTCCTCGTCGAGGGTTTCGGCCAGGTGGGTATGCAGGCGTACGTCGAGCTTTTCCGCAAGCTCGGCGCTGGCGCGCATGATCTCGGGCGTGACCGAAAACGGCGAGCAAGGCGCCAGCGCAATCTGGATTTTCGCGCCGGCACCGCGCTCATGGTATCGGGCGATCAGTCGCTGGCTGTCGTCGAGAATCACCTGGCCCTGCTGCACGGTCTGCTGCGGCGGCAGGCCACCGTCGGCCTCGCCCAGGCTCATGGAACCACGGGTCAGCATTGCGCGCATGCCCAGCTCACCGACGCATTGCACCTGCACATCGATGGCGTTTTCCAAACCTTCGGGAAACAGGTAGTGGTGATCGGCCGCCGTGGTGCAGCCCGACAACAGCAGTTCGGCCAACGCGACTTTACTCGCCAGCGCGAGTTTCTCCGGAGTCAGCCGAGCCCACACCGGATAAAGGGTTTTCAGCCATGGGAACAACGGTTCGTTTACCACCGGCGCCCAGGCGCGGGTCAGGGTCTGGTAGAAGTGATGATGGGTGTTGATCAGACCTGGCAGGATCACATGTTCTCGAGCATCGAACACGGTGTCACAAGGCTGTGTGGGCTGTTGCCCGGCGCTGAGCAGCTCAACGATCACACCGTCCTGCAGGACGAGACCGCCACGGGCATCGAGACCGTTGGCGGTGAAAATGGCGAGGGGATTTTTTAACCAGGTACGGGTCGCAGGCATGGTGGCCGGCTCCTCTGAAAGTGGGTTCAGGTTAGCCAGCTCAGTGATGCCCTGTCTGCTGATCCAGGGGCGCCTTGGAGGGCGCGGTTCGGAGTGTACTCAGGTTGCCGGACACATTTCCAGTGCCCGACAAAAGTCCTGCAGGATGGATGCTCCAAGGATACCGGGTTGATTACCAGGGAATCGTCTCGCCTTTGTAATTGACGAAGTGATGCCCACCCTTGCCGGCAAAGGCATTGACCTGATCGATCAGCCCACGGGTGCTGGTCTCGACATCGATGGCCGCGCCTTCGCCGCCCATGTCGGTCTTTACCCAGCCCGGATGCAGCGACAGCACGGTCAATACCTGCTCGCCCAGTTGGCTGACAAAACTGTTGGTCATGGAGTTGAGCGCGGCTTTGCTGGCCTTGTACAGCGCCAGTTCGGGGGCGTCGGGCATGGTCACGCTGCCCAGCACCGAGCTCATGAAGGCCAGCACGCCGCTGCCGTCGCGGATCTGCCCGACGAAGCGTTGGGCGAGGTTGATCGGTGCCACGGCATTGGTGAAGAACAGCTGACCGACCTCAGCCAGCGTTGCGCCGCCCGGGCTCTGGTTGTCGGGGCCTTTGACGCCGGCATTGACGAACAACAGGTCGAAGGTCTGGTCCCTGAGCTGCTGGCTCAAGGCGATGACGGCTTGCTGGTCGTCCATGTCGAGCTGTTCGATTCGCACCGGCCCCAGCGCCTTCAAGGCCTCGGCGTTCTGCGGGTTACGCACCGTGGCGATCACGTTCCAGCCATCACTCAGAAGCGTCTTCACCAAGCCGAGGCCCAGTCCCCGAGAGGCGCCGATGATCAATGCGGTTTTTGCCGAATTCATGAATGCTTCCTTGAAAGAAAAGTCACGGAGTCAATGGGACAACGTTGCCCGGGCGGTTGTTTCAGCCTGCGGCACAACGCGTCGGGAGCGGTCATGCGGTTTCGATCAGGTTCAGGTCCTTATAAATGTCTGGTTAAAAAATGATCAGGCGGCTGCAAGCCATGCTGTTCTTGGGGCCGCTGGAGCCATGAACGGGTTATCCACAGGTTGCTCCACAGTTATTGTGCGCAAGCCTGAAACTCGGGCATAAGCCCTGTGCGGCTTTCTTCTAAAGGTGATAAAGCATCGCAACCATTTGTTTTTTGATGGATTCGCGGTATCGGCGAATTTTTGTACGAAAAGCGAGCAATGCTTGAAAACCCGCATGACAGAAGGGTTACAGCAGGATGCGCCCAGGTTATCCACAGGCAGGTGCACAGCGCATGTGGGCAAAGCTGTGCCTTTTTTCATAAGGGTGCCGGGCGCTCAAGTCGTATCTGTCCGCGACTCAAGTCGGCCAGTCGCGTTTGCAGGCTCTCGATGTGTTCTTCACCGACTGCCAATTGAAGTTCCACGCCGTTGGCGGTGAAATCCTCGGCGAGGACCAGACCGCCGCATTCAGCTATCCGCAGTTTCACCAGGGCCAGCTCGGCGAAACCGCACAGGCAACGCAGCGCTACGCGGCTGATCAATTCGACCTTCTCGGCGGTTTGCAGGCATTTGTTCGCACCGCCGCCATAGGCGCGGGCCAAACCGCCGGTACCCAGCTGGATGCCGCCGTACCAGCGTATGACCAGCACCACCACCTGATCGCAATCCTGGGCCTGGATGGCCGCGAGTATCGGGCGCCCGGCGGTGCCACCCGGCTCGCCATCGTCGCTGCTGCGATATTGGTCGCCCAGTTTCCATGCCCAGCAATTATGCGTGGCGTCCAGGTCGCTGTGCCGCTCGATAAAGGCCTGGGCCTCGGCGGGGCTGGTGATGGGGGCGGCGAAGGTGATGAAACGGCTTTTGCGGATTTCTTCACGGTATTCGCAAAAGCCGGCAAGGGTATAAGGCATGGAGTCCTAGAGGTCTGGTGTCAGGCCGCAGCCTTTGAGAATGATGCGGATGAGATTGTCGCCGGCGTCGATCATGTCTTGCCTGGTCAATTTGCTACGCCCGGTCACGCGGCAGATCTGGGTGGCGAAATCGGCGTAATGCTGGGTGCTGCCCCACAGCAGAAAAATCAGGTGGACCGGATCGACCGGGTCCATTTTGCCCGCATCGATCCAGGCCTGGAACACGGCCGCGCGGCCCTTGAACCAGGCGCGATAATCCTGGTTGAAATACTCGCTCAGGCATTCGCCGCCGCTGATCACTTCCATGGCGAAAATTCGCGATGCCTGGGGCTGGCGCCGTGAGAATTCCATCTTGGCGCGGATGTAGCGGGTCAATGCCTGCGCTGGATCGTCCTCGGCGGTCAGGGAGTTGAAAGTGCTGTCCCACAACTCGATGATGTTGCTCAGCACGGCGACGTAAAGGCCGAGCTTGTTGGTGAAATAGTAATGCAGGTTCGCCTTGGGCAGTCCGGCCTTCAAGGCGATGGCGTTCATGCTGGTGCCCTTGAAGCCGTGACGGGCGAACTCATCCTCGGCGGCCCTGAGGATGGTTTCCTCGTTTTTCTGACGAATACGGCCGGTAGGCTTGCCACCATGGGCAGGAACTTCAAAGGTCATGGACGTTTCCGGGCTGGGTCTGTGGGGGCGGGCAAGTGCGTTCATAGCGCACCGGCGCGCATCCGACAAGTGCTGCTGCCATAAAAGCCGTGTACTGCAAAAATGTCAGCGGGTTGCCGCCAGGTTTTCGAGAAAACTTTCCAGCACCAGGTGCGGGCGGCGACCCTTGCGTGTGACCGACGCCAGGCTCAGATCATAAAAGCGTGCCAAGGGCTTGAGGGCTCGCAGCCGTCCCTGCTGAACCCATAGATTGGCGTAGTGATCCGGCAGATAACCAATGTAACGTCCGGTGAGAATCAGGAACGCCATGCCTTCGCGATCCGAGGCGCTGGCGGTGCAGTTGAGTGCCTGGTAGTGAGCCTGGATGTCGGCGGGCAGGCGAAAGGTTGGCGCGATGGCGTCCTGGCTGTTGAGCCGAGCGTCTTCAAGCTGTTGGTCGTCCACATAAAACAGCGGATGTCCCACCGCGCAATACAGCAGCGAGCGTTCACTGTAGAGCGGTTGGTATTCGAGTCCGGAAAGGGCGCTGGCCTGGGGCACTACGCCGACATGCAGGCGCCCGTCGAGTACGCCTTGTTCGACTTCGTTGGGAGCGATCATGCGAATCTGGATCTGCACGTCCGGCCCGCGTTCTTTCAACTGGGCCAAGGCGTGCGTGATCCGCATGTGGGGCAGGGTGACAAGATTGTCCGTCAGGCCGATGGTCAACTCACCGCGCAAATGCTGGTGCAGGCCGTTGACCTCGGTGCGAAAGCTCTCCAGCGCGCTCAATAACTGCAATGCCGATTGATAGACTTCGCGCCCTTCCTCCGTCAGTGAAAAACCCGCGCGCCCACGCTGGCACAAACGCAGGCCAAGACGCTGTTCCAGATCGTTCATCTGCTGGCTGATAGCCGAGCGGCCGATGCCAAGCACGGTTTCCGCAGCCGAAAATCCGCCGCATTCCACCACGCTGCGAAAAATACGCAGCAAGCGGATATCGAAGTCGCTGACTTGGGCCAGTGGATCGGGACGACGAGCGCTCATAGTTTAGTGATCCGCTGACTGAAGGTTAGAAAAGCTGGATTTCACCGACTTTATCGTCGTGGCAACGTAGCCGCAAGAACGCCTTGGCTTCATGCCGCTCATACCCTGCGAGGTTTTGTCGATGAACATGCCCGAACACGCTGTCGGTTCCCTGGCCAGCCAGCTCAAGCTGGATGCCCACTGGATGCCCTACACGGCCAATCGTAATTTCCAACGCGATCCCCGCTTGATCGTCGCCGCCGAGGGTAGCTGGCTGACGGATGACAAGGGGCGCAAGGTCTACGATTCGTTATCGGGCTTGTGGACCTGTGGCGCCGGGCACACCCGCAAGGAAATCCAGGAGGCGGTCGCCAAGCAGTTGGGCACCCTCGATTATTCCCCGGGATTCCAGTACGGCCATCCGCTGTCGTTCCAGCTGGCGGAAAAGATCACCAGCCTGACCCCGGGCAACCTCAACCATGTGTTTTTCACCGACTCCGGTTCCGAGTGCGCCGATACGGCAGTGAAGATGGTCCGTGCCTACTGGCGCCTCAAGGGGCAGGCCACCAAGACCAAGATGATCGGCCGTGCCCGTGGTTATCACGGCGTGAACATCGCCGGCACCAGCCTGGGCGGCGTCAGTGGCAACCGTAAATTGTTCGGCCAGGCCATGATGGACGTCGATCATCTACCCCACACCTTGCTGGCCAGCAATGCCTATTCCCGTGGCATGCCGAAGGAAGGTGGCATCGCCTTGGCCGATGAGCTGCTGAAATTGATCGAGCTGCACGACGCGTCCAACATTGCGGCCGTATTTGTCGAGCCGATGGCCGGATCCGCCGGGGTCCTGGTCCCGCCTGAGGGATATCTCACGCGTCTGCGGCAGATCTGCGACCAGCACAACATCCTGCTGGTGTTTGACGAGGTCATTACCGGTTTCGGTCGCACCGGCTCGATGTTCGGCGCGGATAGCTTTGGCGTGGTTCCGGACCTGATGTGCATTGCCAAGCAGGTCACCAACGGCGCCATCCCCATGGGCGCGGTGATTGCCAGTTCGGAAATCTACCAGACGTTCATGAACCAGCCGACGCCCGAATATGCGGTGGAGTTTCCCCACGGCTATACCTATTCGGCGCACCCGGTGGCCTGTGCGGCTGGCCTGGCGGCACTGGATCTGTTGCAGAAGGAAAACCTGGTGCAAAGCGTGGCCGAGGTCGCGCCGCATTTAGAGAATGCCTTGCATGGATTGAAAGGCTCGAAGAACGTCATCGACATTCGCAACTTCGGCCTGGCCGGGGCGATCCAGATTGCCCCGCGCGACGGCGACGCCATCGTGCGTCCGTTCGAGGCCGGGATGGCCCTGTGGAAAGCCGGGTTCTATGTGCGATTCGGCGGCGACACCCTGCAGTTCGGGCCAACGTTCAACAGCAAGCCGCAGGATCTGGATCGTCTGTTCGATGCGGTCGGTGACGTGCTGAATAAAATCGACTGATTTCTTTCTTATATAGAGACGCTCGTTCAAGAGCGTCTGGCGAGCGAATTGTCTGGAGTCCCCATGAGCCTCATCCCGCATCTGATCAATGGCGAATTGCTGAGCGACAACGCACGCACGGCCGACGTGTTCAACCCATCCACCGGGCAAGCGATCCACAAGGTTCCGCTGGCGGATCGCGCAACTGTCCAGCAGGCCATCGATGCCGCCAAGGCTGCTTTCCCGGCCTGGCGCAACACGCCGCCGGCCAAGCGTGCCCAGGTGATGTTTCGTTTCAAGCAGTTGCTGGAGCAGAACGAGTCGCGCATTGCCCAGTTGATCAGCGAAGAACATGGCAAGACCCTCGAAGACGCCGCCGGTGAGCTCAAGCGCGGTATCGAAAACGTCGAGTTTGCCTGTGCGGCGCCGGAAATACTGAAGGGCGAATACAGCCGTAACGTAGGACCGAACATCGACGCCTGGTCAGACTTTCAACCGTTGGGCGTGGTGGCAGGCATTACGCCGTTCAACTTCCCGGCGATGGTGCCGCTGTGGATGTATCCGCTGGCGATCGTCTGCGGCAACTGCTTCATCCTCAAGCCATCCGAGCGTGATCCGAGTTCGACGCTGCTGATCGCCCAGCTGCTGCTGGAAGCCGGTCTGCCCAGGGGGGTGTTGAGTGTGGTCCATGGCGACAAGGCAGCCGTGGATGCACTGATCGAAGCGCCGGAAGTGAAGGCGCTGAGTTTTGTTGGCTCGACGCCGATTGCCGAGTACATCTATGCCGAAGGTACACGTCGCGGCAAACGCGTTCAGGCGCTAGGCGGTGCCAAGAACCATGCGGTGTTGATGCCGGATGCCGACCTGGACAATGCCGTCAGCGCGCTGATGGGTGCAGCTTACGGTTCATGCGGTGAGCGTTGCATGGCAATTTCGGTGGCGGTGTGTGTCGGTGATCAGGTGGCGGATGCGCTGGTGGCCAAGTTGGTGCCGCAGATCCAGGCGCTGAAAATCGGTGCCGGTACGTCTTGCGGTTTGGACATGGGGCCGTTGGTGACCGGCCAGCATCGGGACAAAGTCAGCGGCTATATAGAAGAGGGTGTGGCGGCAGGCGCCTCGCTGATTGTCGACGGTCGCGGCTTGAGTGTGGCTGGGCATGAAGAAGGGTTTTTCCTGGGCGGTTGCCTGTTTGATCGCGTAACGCCCGAGATGCGTATCTATAAGGAGGAAATCTTTGGGCCGGTGCTGTGTATCGTCCGGGTCAACAGCCTGGAAGAGGCGATGCAACTGATCAATGATCACGAGTATGGCAACGGTACTTGTATCTTTACCCGCGACGGGGAGGCGGCACGGTTGTTCTGCGATGAGATCGAAGTCGGGATGGTCGGTGTAAACGTTCCATTGCCGGTGCCTGTTG